>CAZUWF010000003.1:83264-166987 GCA_964624065.1 uncultured Bacteroidales bacterium | reverse complement strand
ACAAAGTTTAAACAAAATAAAAATAAATTTGTGCTAAATGCACAACAGGTAATAAAAGTCAAAAAATGTGGGGACGCCGCGCGCAGCGTCCTGGCCAATTGTGAGCTGGGAACACCAGATGAGACTGAGCCACTGAACCTTTAAGCTCCCAAACTAAGTCAAGCCCCTTTACGTTTTTCGCCATTAGCCATTGTTTTAATCATAGAACCCTCTAACCAATATTTCTAATTTCCAACCTAAGCTTTTTTCATTACCTAGGCTTGGCCTTTGGTCATTTTTGCAAAACCTTACAGACGAAGGCATTTTCATTAATCCTATGTCCGTTTTTTTTGCACGCCGAAATTTTGGGGCAAAACGGAAAAATCCTAAATTTGCACCCTTGATTCAAAAATCCGTTAGACTTGATAACGAAAACGGCATCGGATTTGATGATTGGCAAAATTGTTAAACCAAATAAATTCAATTTATGCAGAAAAAGTTCTTAGTAGCATCGGCCTTGGTTATCGGCCTAATGCTTTTTGCAAGCACCAACCTTTCCGCTTGCGGTTTTACCTTCGATGTTGTTGAAAACAAGAAAGAGCAATATTCAAGCGGCGACAACCTTGTAGTTTCCATTATGATACGTAACACATGTCGAGGTTGCTCAACCAACATAAACAGCACCATTTTTGAGTTTAGTGGTTTGAAAAACTTAAATGCAACACCTTGGCGGGAGCTTACCAACGGAGTATTTGAACGTAGATTCACCTTGGAGGTGGAAAAAAAGGGCAAGTCAAAGTACTCTTTCGACGCTGTGAGGCTTTGCCCAAAGGGAGACAAGAGTGGCGCCATTCAGCTTTCGGTTAAGTAAACCGAAAAAAATGTTGTGCCAAAGCCCCGAGGACGACTTAGTTCGATTCGGGGCTTTCTTGAAGTTAATTTATTCTGTTAAAATCCTTCCAGAATTTCAATGCGTTTTTTTATGGGAGGGTGTGTGGCAAACAATCCGGCCAACGACGATGCAAACCCCATCGACTCATCGGGTTTGTAGTAAATGCACATTTCTTTCATATCTTCGCTCTGCAGGCTCGCCACGTTGTGGTTTCCAGAAATCTTTCGCAAGGCCGAGGCAAGGGCCCAGGGTTTTCTAGTCATGTTGGCCGCCCCGGCATCGGCAAGGTACTCGCGCTTTCGCGATAGGCCAAACCTTAGGAGCATTGTAAGCAAGTACGCAAAAGCTGCAATTACCATTGCAACCAAAATAGTCCGCCCATCGCTCCTTCTGTTGCTCCTACCCATGCCACCCCACAAAAGATTGCGGAAAAGAACCTGCACCAGAAAAGAGAAAATCCCTACAAAAATTACAGACACAACCAGCAACCTCACATCCCTGTTGCGTATGTGCATTAGTTCGTGGGCTATTACCCCTTCGAGCTCTTCATCGTTCAGGCTGTTAATTATGCCCCGGGTAAGGGTAACCGTGTAAGTATTGTCATTGAGGCCGCTGGCGAAGGCATTGAGCGCCGGATCTTCAATAACGTTAATCTTGGGCATTTTCATACCCTGCGATATGGTTAGGTTCTCCACCAGATTGTAAACTCGCATATTCTCCTTTCGCGAAAGAGACCTTGCGCCACTGGCGGCGTTAATCATTGCATTGTGAAAGAAGAGAGATATCAAAAACCAGATGGCTACCCCAACAATGACATACGGCACAACCGAAACGAACTGCTGGTTAACGGCTTGAATCTTGCCGCCAATATAGTCGTTGGGGGTTATGAAAAACAAAAATGCATACACGGCCCCTAGGATGATTGCCGGAAAACCAACCAGGAAAATCAGGCTGTTTAGGTTGTTCCTTGCAATCTGCGTGTTAATACCAACGTACTTCGCTGCCATGGTTTAAAAACTAACCTCAGGTGCTTTTTGCAGGATTTCCCTCTCGCTTCCAAGGTCAAAGAAAGGCTCAACCTTGAAACCAAACATGCCTGCAAAGATGTTTGCAGGAAAGGTTTGTACGGCAGTATTGATTTCCTTGGTGGCAGAATTGAAGAAACGTCTAGCGGCGGCCAATTTGTTCTCGATATCAGACATTTCGTTTTGCAACTGAATGAAATTTTGGCTTGCCTTCAAGTCTGGGTATGCTTCCACCTGAAACTTCAATCCACCCAGCGCGCTCGAAAGATGTTGCTCGGCTGCAATCTTGTCATCAATGGTACGCGCGCCCATAGCCTGGTTGCGGGCTTCGGTAATGCGGGTAAGCACTTTTTCTTCGTGGTTCATGTAACCCTTAACGGCGCTAACCAACTGCGGAATAAGGTCGTGGCGTTGCTTCAATTGCACGTCTATGTCGGCGAAAGCATTTTCACGGGCCATCCGCAACCTAACGAGGCGGTTGTAAATACCAATAACAATCAGTGCCAGTACGGCAATAATTGCAACAATCATTATTATGTTCATAGTATTAAATTAAAAAAATTTGATGCAAATTTACTCAAATAAACCAGATTAATGTTTTTTGGGTCCGAGGCTCGCAATACAAAAAATGTTAAAACAGCCAAACAGAATTGATTTAAAGAGGGGTAGAGGTTTAGAAATTAAAGGATAAGAAGTAGAATTCTTTTACAAAAAGAAATTAATTATTACCAAAAGTATATAATGGCCTGTAGGCGTCATCCTGAGTTGAGAGTTTTGAAAAACTATCCTGCAAAAATCAGCGTTTTGCCAACCGGCGGATACTTGGCGCGGTGTGGCAGCCAAAGCCGAGATCGGGGTATTGCACCTAACAATTCAAAAATTGCAAACCACAGTGTTTCAAAACCAGAATCGAAGTTTAAAAATTAAACGCTCCTTGGCTGAATCTGTTCTTCGCTCCATCCTTAAACACCCTCATCACTACATTATTAAATCCTCCAATCAACCCAAGAGTTTTATTTAATCTGAATATAAATAGATGATTTTGAGTGAGTTTTTGATTTGAATTTATGGTCTTATGGGTTCTTTGGTGTATTTTTGTCAAAGCTTTAAACAAGTACCACAACTCAAAAACATTTTTATGGAAACAAAAAGCATTAAAGGAACCCAAACCGAAAAAAACCTTCTGAAATCATTTGCCGGCGAGTCGCAAGCTGCCCGTCGTTACGAGATGTATGCCAAAGTTGCCAGGGAAGAGGGTTACGAGCAAATTGCTGCCTACTTCCGCGAAACTGCCGACCAAGAAAAACAACACGCAAAATTATTTTACAGTTTCCTTGAAGGCGGAATGGTAGAGATAACCGCCACTTACCCCGCCGGAACAGCTGAAACCACCGCCCAAAACCTCTTGCACGCAGCCCAAGGCGAAAACGAGGAGTGGACATTGCTTTATCCAGAGTTTTCAAGAATTGCCTCCGAAGAAGGCTTTAAAAAGGTTGCATCAACATTTAAAATGGTTGCCGCTGCCGAGAAAAATCACGAAGAAAGGTACTTGAAGCTCCGTGAAAGGGTTATTAAAGAGAACGTGTTCGAAAGAGAGGAGAAAGCCCATTGGTATTGCCGTAAGTGTGGTTACATTCACGAGGGCGACAAGGCTCCCAAAAATTGCCCCACATGCCATCACTCACAAGCATACTTCGAGCTTTGGGTTGAGAATTACTAAGGGATTAGCAAATTGGCTAATTAACCGAATGGAAGATTAATTGATGTGATGATTTGAAACCGGGCTCGAAAGTTTTGGGCGCCGCAAATCAATTCATCACATCGTTTTTTAGTCTAATCTTCACGTTTCCGCACCTCCAGGTATTATTCTTCAATTACTTTCCCAACCTATCACGCACCCTCATAGATCGACGCAGAGCTTGGGTTGTTTCCACATTTGTGCCTTTGGGCACAAAAACCTCAACGGTAACTTCTTGCACCCGCCAACCTGCTGAACGATCGAAGCTATAGAAAGGATTGAGCGAAAGTACGCTATCTGTCTTCTCAAAAGTGTATTCTATTTCCGAGGCAAGGTTTGATGCCTTGCGGGAGTTCCGCCCCCTTGCACTTTTGTTAACAATGACCATTATTTGGTCTTCCGACGTATCACGCAGGTATAACCTCGGCTTTCCAACCAGCATCTGCTGCCCTTTTTGAAGGAGCACCAAGCCATTGTCAAATATAACATCCACCGTCGGATCGTTTCTCCAGGACTTAAAGCTGCTATCGTTTACATCTATTACCAGTTTTCGAGACGACTGATGTTCGATCAAGGTTTCGGCCGAAAGCTCCCTTTGGCTGGCAAAGCTCTGTCCTGTTACTACCAACATAACAAGGCAAATTACCAATCCAACAATCCAAAGTGAAGTTGTTGCCACACCCAGGAATCTTTGTTTGTGTTCGAATCCAAACAGGAGCTTAACCCCTGCGTAAATCATAGCCAGCAGCGGAATGCCAACCAGCAAAAAGAGCCCAATAACTGAAATAATCACCATTGTCTTACTGGCCATAACCAGTTCTAACAACCAATAAAAAGAAACACTGGTGAGTCCGGTTCCTGATCCAAAATTTACAGGAACTCCTACCATAACAGCCAAAAACGAGCCCAAAAGGATGGTGCCGAAAAAAATCAAGGAAACACCAACAACTATGGCCATCACCCTTGCAAAGACCCTAAAGAACCTATCTGCGCTGCTTTCAGAAGAATAAACATCGCTACTTACCCGGGTTCTTTTTTTTTTGTAGCGGGCCTCGGTTCTTTTCAAGGAGTCTTCGGCCTTGGAGGCGAACTCTTGCAGGTTGCTGCCAGCATCTTTAAGCTCTTCTTCAACAGACCTTTTAATGTTCGAAAGGTTCACCCTTTCGCCACGCATTTCAAGCCTTTCGGAGGTGGTTTTTGCCTTAGGGACAACAATCCATAGGATAATGTAAAGCATAAATCCAAATCCGGCAAGTAATGATAGGGCAAAGACAACCCTCACCCAGGTTGGGTCAAGCCCGAAGTAAGCGGCCAATCCGCTGCAAACACCACCAATTATGGCATCGTCGGGGTCGCGGTAAAGCCTTTTGTATGGTCGGCCACCACCGTAGGAGCCACCAGGTGAAGTTTCGGGTTCTTCTTCCTCACCAACAATTTGTTCGGGTTCGCCAAGTTGCTTGATAAGCTCCTTTACGTCGTTTAGCACTATAACATTTTGGCCTGCAAGAACTTTCTTTTGCAGTGTCTCCGCTATGCGGTTTTCTATGTCAGCCATTATCTCATCGCAACCAGGCTCCGAAGAAAATTTGCGACGAACCCTCTCAAGGTACCGGCTTTGCATTTCAAAGGCATCTTCATCTATTTGAAAAACAAAGCCACCGATGTTTGCTGTTACAGTCTTTTTCATTTTTTTGTTGTTTATAGGGTTGAAAAATTAATTTAATGAGGTGGTATTGTTAACCGTTTCCACGAGTTCATCCCAGGTTTGTTTGAGTTCATGCAAGAACCTGTCGCCGAGCTCTGTAGTTTTGTAATATTTTCGAGGGGGGCCCCCCGTCGATTCCTCCCAACGGTAGTTGAGCAACCCATCGTTTTTCAGGCGGGTGAGAAGAGGATAAATGGTTCCTTCAACAACCAAGAGCTTCGAGTCCTTCATAGATTGGATTATCTCCGAGGCATAGGCTTCTTGGTTTGACAAGAGCGATAGGATGCAAAATTCCAAAACACCCTTTCGCATTTGTGCTTTCGCGTTTTCAAGGTTCATGTTTGACAAGTTTTAGTTTGACGGGGCAAAGGTAAAACAATATTTTATTACTATGTAATACAAAGTAGTGATTTTTTTAAATTATTTTTCATAACATAGTATTAAAACGATGCATTTGTCATAATATCAGCATTTTGTAAGTTTAATTGATTTTTAAATTCTTCGAAACCAAACAAAAAAAATCAGTTGATGCACAAAAAAACAGTTCTCTAAGGAAATTTTCATATAAAAAACCTCTAATTTGAGGTTTGGAATAATTTTTCTCGCTTTCCTTATATTTTGATTTTCAACAACCCCCCTCCGGTTGTTAAAAACATTAATGCCTGCCAAGCAGAACAAATGTTTGAAGGCACCTGCGCCAAGGGTTTATGAAAATTGGTGGGATAGGCCGGGGAATTTTCGAAATAAGTCTTATTAATGTAGGATCCTCATTTTTAACCACAATATTTTACAATGGAAAAATGAGGTCTGTATTGAAATATAGTGCCTTGATGGTTTATTGTTCAGACAACGACCTTGAAGGTGAAAAAGTGGCAATACTGCAAGAGTTTGGTTGTCTCTGAAGAATTTATTTTAAACGAGGAATAAAGAGAACGTAAAGCAGGAAGCAAGATTAGAATTGGTCGTCCACAACTCCTTGCCCGCCTTATTCTTTGGCTTTGGGATTATTCTCCCGGGCCAAACACCGCCTTGTACCTTGCGTTTGCTTTAATGTCGTCGCTAACCCATTGCAAGGTGTGGTACTGGTTGTTTAGAAACTTTTGGGTTTGATCAAGGTAATACTTGCTGGCAGGTATTCCTGATACCCCCGTTGGAACGACAACATAGTTTTCGACCCAATTGCCGGGCTGGAAAATATGCCGTTGGGATGCTCCGTGAACAACCTCAAAGGGTTTGCGATAACTGTAAGCCAGAGGCGACACTGTGTGCCAGCTTCCGCCAACCTCAAAAGGCCCTCGGTTAAGGTTGAATACCCTGTCAAGGATTTTTACCTTGCCCATTGGATGATTTATAGCAATTTTGTGAATTTTGCCCCACCGCCACTTTCCTGCATTTTTATTCATATTTTGCTCGAGCCATTCAACGGTTTGCCTGAAGCTATTTGCCACCAGGTAGTCAAAAGTTTCCCTTTCGGCGGAGTTCACGTCATCTATCCAGCTCGATCGACGGTCAGACCAAACGTGCTGCAAAATATTCAAAACCGTTGATCTATTCCCCAGCAAATCATTGAAGAGGTCCTCTCCCAGCTCGTCATGAAGGAGGTTTCTGTAAAATTTTACGAAAAATTTTTCGAAAACTGCCGCTGCCCCGCTATTGGCCTCAAGCACTCCGTCCCAGGTTTTGAGCATGTCAAGAGCCTTGGCCTCGTTGGCTGAAAAACCTTGCTGTGCGTCAAGAATTTCAATTATTACGGGAAGGTACTGGTCAACCTTTTTGGATTTGAAATCGGCCAGCATTCCCTTGAAGTCGTCCACCCCTATTTGGGGCTTGCTGTTTAGCAATTCTCTAATGCGATCAATCCGATGTGGTGTTGCAAACTGGTATCCAATATTGTAGGGAAATTCGGGGCCAACGGTTTTGTTGTTGGCCGAAGAAAGATGCCCTTCGGGCGGGTTGTAAGAGAATGGAAGATCCTCGAAAGGCACGAAGCCCTTCCAATCGTACTTGTCAGTGTCGCCAGGCATGATGAAAAAACCACCCCCTTGTTCGCGTATTGGTATACCTGCTGAGGTCTGCAAGCCAATGTTTCCTTCAACATCCGCATAAATCACGTTTTGGCTCACCGAGGTCATTGTAGAAAGGGCATCACGAAAATCGTTCCAGTTTTTGGCCCTGTTCAGCAAAAAAATTGACCTAATCTCATTGCTAGGTTGGTTTCCTGACCAAAGCATTGATATTGCCTGTTGGCCAACCTCGCGTAGGTCAGAGAGTATCGGTCCCCGGTGGGTAAACCTCAACTCCCTATCCACAACCTTGCCGCCTTTAACGGCAATTTTTTCTTTTCTGATATCCATATTGAGCCATTCACCGTTGTACAGGTATTTTGTTGGGTCTTCGGCAGAAATAGTTTCGTAAAACAGGTCGGCATCGTCAACGGCTACGTTTGTTAAGCCCCAGGCTATGCTACGGTTGTGGCCGGCAACCACTAGCGGCTGCCCCGGAAGGGAAACTCCAGCCACCTTGACCCCTCCCTTAACCTCTTGATGTATTTGGTACCAGATTCCGGGTGAACCAAAACCAAGGTGCATATCGTTGGCCAATATGGCATGGCCTGTCGTACTTTTCTCGCCCGTAACCGCCCAATTGTTACTCGCGCTGAAAATCTCTATACCCATATCGCCAAGGTTCTTGGCCCCTTGAAGCAACGATAACAAGGCATTCGTTTGGGCAAGGCTTGAGGGTGCGTGTACTGGCGTTGGGTGAAAAGCAAAATTGGGAGCTAGCTGCAAGAACTTTTCTTCGTCAAGCACCTGCCTTAGTTTGTGTATCGTGCTTTCGACACTCCATGAGCCCGACAGGTCCCAGGCCATGTAGCCAACCAAACTGGCCGAATGTATTGGTTCCCAAGGTTCGGGAGTGTAGCCCAAAACAGTAAACTCCAATGGTAGCTTTTTTTGATTTTGGGTTATGAAAAGATTTACCCCGGCGGCAAAGGCATGAAGGGCTGAGGTAATTTCGGGGTCTGAATTATCAATAACCCACCTTGCCTTTTCGGGCATACGCAAGGCCCGCAAGAAAATGTCGCTCTCTACCATCTCCTCTCCAAATATTTCGGCCAAACGACCCTGTGTAACACGCCTCAAAAAGTCCATCTGCCAAAGCCGGTCCTGGGCCATCACGTAGCCGGTGACCAAATAAAGGTCGTGTTCGTTTTGTGCAATTATGTATGGAACCGCCAGGTTGTCTCGATAAACTTCAACCTTGTCAATTAGCCCTGATAGCACCATCGACTTGTTGTAATCGGGCAATGCCTTGCGTGAAATGTGCCTTGCAAAAAAAAATGCAACGATTAAGGCACCCAAGGTAAAGATGCCCAAGCCTATCAGAATTTTCTTGGAAGTTTTCATAAAATATTTGGTTTTGCTTGTGAAAAATTGAATCTAAAACCATTTTGGGCTAAATAGTTCTAATTTAGACCTACCTTAATGTTCCTTTTGCCAGCTTTGACCGATTCGTAAGAAAAATCAATTGACCCTGAACCTTCAACCAGAAAACGAAACTCCCTTACTCCATACCCTGGAACCTGGGTGAACTGAATCCCGGGTTTATGCTGTTTGTAACTCACTTTGTTGTTATGCCTATCGGTAATTTCTCCACCTGCAACAACCATTGCACCACTAACTTTGAGCATATCCTTGGGAAAAAGGTTGCGTTGCACAGCGTGGTAACTCATTGTAGGAATAGCATTATTATTCACCAACCTAACATCAACCTCAAAAAGCCCACCCTCTAGTTTTTTCACTTTTACCAGCTCCAACTCTACGCTTGGGGTTTGCCTTGCTGCGTAGATAACCGCTGCAGCGTTTCGATGAACCATTTCATGAATCATGAAAGGTGGCGGCATACGAGTGCTATATTTTATCCAACCTCCAATCTCAATTTTGCCATAATAAGGATGATTAAACGGCGTCCAATCCCTGAACAGTGTTCCATGCGCCAGCTTATCGTTGAAATCAAGCCTCTCCTTTTCGCGCGCGTTATTGCTTGGGCTACTCCACGACCAAGCTTCGTAATCAATTGGCTTGATGCCCTTTGAATATGTTTCCTGCGAGGTCATATAAAGTTCGCCCACAAAGCTGTAGGCTCCAATAAAATTGTGGGTAAAATCGGTAAAATCGCCAAATGTGGTGTAAAGGTCTTCCCAAGAAATGAGGTACCTGTAACCCGGAACCATTTTTTCGGCGTGTTGGCCAAGTATGTCGTAAACCGCAATGTCCTGCGGATTGTATGGAGGTTGTGTTTTGCTTCCAGGTCCTCTCAAAAACATCCCGCCAAAATTATGAAAAGCATATACCACTACGATGTTTGGTCTTGCCCAAATATATTCGGCAATTGACCTGAGTCCAGCTCCCTCGAAGGGGAAATTGCCCGAGCCCCTCTGAACGTAGTTGGGTTGCCAGTGGGCTCCCCAGTTACGGTTGGGATCCACGAAACCTTCACCATCCTCGTTTAGCTGATCATCGCCATCGGCATCAATACCCTCGGTGCCAAGCAGGGTCCATTCCCCTCGCTCGCCTTCCTTCACCCTGAGCATGAGCCTCGGATCGGTGGGGTCGGTGCGGTACATTCCGTGGGGGTCGCGAATGCGCATTTGACTGATGTTACCATCACCATTTAAGTCGTCGGGGCCATCCTCATCAAAAAGACCATCCTTGTCGTCATCCCGCGGAATGCGAATGCTCCTGTTATTGTTCATACTGCTGCCTCCCTCCATAAAATGATAGCGACCATCGGGATTTACCATCGGAATGAGATAGAAGGCGTTCCTGTCAAGGGTTTTGGTAATGTCAGGAATTTTACCATAGCTCTTGAGCAAATATTCGGCAAGGTAAAGCACCACCTCCGAAGATTGTATCTCGTTGCCGTGAATGTTGCCATCAACGTAAACCCCTGGTTTGTCCTGATGATTACCGGTTTTGCGATTGTTTATTTCCAGAGCCCATATTTCTCGGTTCTCTTCGGTTTTGCCGACTAAAATTGTATTGGTTAAATCGGGGTACGCCCTATTAAGAGTTTTTATGGCCTCGTTTACCTCGGCATACGTATGGTACTTGTCAAATCGTAGCGGAAGGCTTATCTGTCCAAAAGTCGCTAAACCTACCAAAATACTGAATACTGCAATGATATTCTTTTTCATCTTTCCTAAGTTTAAGATTTGGGGTGGTTTAAAGACTAACCTGCCTAGAATCGTGCCCGGCCGATTTGGACTCTAGACGGACCTGGATAGTTTTGCCCTTGGTCATCCTTAGTACATAGGATACCTTAACCGAAGACAGTCCGTCAACAGCACGTATTGGTGTCCGCTTAAGCCCTTGCACCATTTCAACCCCATCAGACTCGATTATAAGAACTGCAGGGGCAGGCTGGTTGTTCCTCTTTCCCATGGCTGTTGGGAATGGAAGAAAGGTGGAATTCTCGATCCATACATCCAAACTGTAAACATTTGAGCCCAGGCTCTTGGTCTTATGGCCACCTATGACCAGTTTTGGTAGTTTTTCAACAATGGAAAATATCCACGGAAGCTGTACATTGATCAACGAATCGGCGGCTGATGCGGGAGGGGTATTAAAGAGGTAAGGCACCGAACCACCTATCTCGACCTGGCCAAGGGTGGGGTGATTAATGGGTTGCCAGCTTATGTATCCTTTACCACCAAGTACATTGTCGTTATAAGCCAAAAGTGCCTTCATTTTGGGGTCAGCCTCGCCAGGTTTAGTTGGCCTGGGCATAGTTTTCATCATTCCGGCCATCTGCCGGGGGTTGGTTTGCCCTGCCCTTACCAATCCAATCACTTGCTGAGCACTGAATTGCTCGGGTGCATTGTTTTCCTTTAAAAAGGAATTTATTTTATCCACACCAAGGGAAATAAACTCATCGGAACTCATTTTTTCCAATTGCTCCATTGTTATTCCCGAGGATTCAGCCCTTTCTTCCTTGACTTTTGGAATGGAAAAGAAGTTGAAGCTGAAGGTAGGAACACCAAGGTGGTAATAAGACCAAAGTTCGAACGACCCATCCTTTGCCTTTTCGGGCTCAAGCCGTTCGATGTTGAAGTTGCGGCTTTTCAAGAACCCAAGGTATTGCTCCGATAGTTCTTTGTACCAGGCTAAATCCTCTGGAAGCGGGTTTACAATGGCACCTAGTCCAAGAAAACTCGCCACCGTTGCTGGTGTTAGCTCAACCCCTGGCGGAACCATTGGCTGTGCCAACTCAATTATTTCGTCCATGGTGTATTTCTTGCTTTTGTCCACACCAAACATTTCTGCCACATTGTCGGGCAAGGTAATGTTGTCGAAATCGGCCGACCCTCTTCTTCCTCCTTCGGGTGGCACCAGTGCAAAGTTGGTAGCTCCAAAAGTGAAGGTAGCGGCTATCTCGGGTCTGTCAAAAATGAACTTCATCAAGCCGTAAACCTCGGGTGTGCTTCCTGGCCATTGTCCGGAAGTTGGGGTGAAAGCCCTGAAAAGGTGCGGGAAGTTTATGCCGGTGTTAACCCCACCGGGAGGATCCTCGTTGTAGAGACCGTCACCATCATCATCGGTTCCCTCAAGGTACAGGGTAAAAATACCCTTTTCGCCTTTTGTTCTGTCAGCCCGACGGAGCAGCCGGGGCTCGGCCGGGTCAACCATCCAAATTCCCTGAGGATCCTTGACGCGCATATCGGTAATGAAGCCATCCTTGTTCAAATCGTTTGGTCCATCCTCATCAACAGCGTCATCCATGTCCTCGTTTACGCTTAGATTATTGCCTGAGTTTTCCCACATAGTTGAATGAAAAAAGCGGGCGAGAGCATCGGGGTTTAGCACTGGCAATATGTACCATGTGTTTTTTGAATGGCCGTCGTTTTTCACGAGTTGCCTTGCAAGGGAAACCACTGCATAGCTGGACAATGGGTTGGTACCCTCAGGGTTGGCTGCTACAAAAATGGCAGGCTTCTTCCTTTCTGCGTGCATAACTTCGGTGCCAATTTCAAGCACGATAACTTGGTTGCCTCCGGGAGAGGTGGTTATGCGATGAATCCTTGTCTTGGATGGGTTTACCTTAGAAAGGGCTTCAAATTCACCAACAAGCTGTTTTGGGGTGAAGTACTCCTGGGAAACACCAAAGGATGGACCCAAAAAAAGCAAGAAAAGCAATGCGGACACTGTTTTGATCTGAATTTTGACCATAGCTGCTGATGTAAGTAAATTTTACTGGAGGAGTTTGTCGGGGAAAATTTGAAATTTGAAACAAATCATAATAGGCTGGTTGGAGTGCTTTTATTGAATGCGAAGCAAAATTAGATTATTTAGGCAGGAAGAAGGAACCCAAGCCAAAATCAACCTTGAGCCATACTTTTAAACTTCCAACCTATTTCATCCCATACCTTATTTTAGCATGTAATAAACAAAACTCCTCATATGCATACTGTATGCCGAAAACCTTTCAGTTACCACCTCGGTCATCTTGTCAATGCTTTCTTGACCTTTATGGGCCAACATTACATTGATCAAATTGTCTAGCTCGGCACTTCCGCCAACCTCGAATGATGGATCGCTCACCAATTTTTTGGGAAGGTTCCTTCTTAGTGCCCTTGCGGTAGCCCTGCCCTTACGGTAAGCTTCTCGGGCAACAACCTTTCGGGGAAATTCATGCGAGAAATCGATGTGCTTGGTTGGGGTTGCCAGCGCTTTGAAAAACGGATGATTTGAATTTCCTTCAAGGTAAGCATTTTTTAAAACCATCCACTGAAATTGCTCTAATACGGTGTGTTGGTTAGAAACAAGCTGCACCGCATTGTCTCGGCTCTTTGGCCAACCAAGCATGGCTTTAAGGTTTATCCACAACATTTTAAGGGTGCTGACCCCTGGCAAAACCGATGAGTGATATGGCATGCTCAAATCGCCAATGTAATGCATTGCCCACCCCATAAAGCGATAGCCCCAGTAGTCTTGGCCAGCGCTAAAAGCATATTGCGCCAATGTTTGGTAAAGATTGATTCTATATTCTACAAAAGTGCGCTTAAGGAAAGAGGCGGCTGCAAAAACAATCCACGACTCGTGGTAAAACCCCATATGAAAGGGTGCCTGAGAGCTGTATGCCAGGTTTGGATTGCCAAAGGTTTGCTCGCCAAAGCCGTACTTTCTACCCCAAGTGGTGTTGTTGTCTACGAACAGGCCAAGGTCTAACCCGTAATCGGGCTCGTTGTTGGCGGAGGTTAGCACGAAGAGGGGCTCTATGAGATCCCCCGCGTTTAACCCTAAGTACGTGGCAGCCTCCATTTCGCTGGAGCTGTCGAGTGTGGTTAGAAGCCTGAAGCTTAGAGTATCCCGACCAGGATTATCAACCCCAGGTGGTAAGTGGTAATACAGGGCTAGTTTTATATTGGGATTAACCCTAATTGCGGAAAGAAAACGCAAAACAATATCGCCTGGGTTTCCGGTGGCGATAAATGCAAGCCCTTCGGGACGCGGCGCGTATGATTTGAGATTGGTTCTGGACCACTCCTCTTGATTTGCCAAAAGTGCCGCAATCCCCTTTTCCTCTTCCATCAAAAACTGCATTAGGGTTTTCACCTCCACTGGTTGGGCGTTGGCCACCCTAGGAATGTTTTTCAACACGGGATAAACCATAAGAGGATGCTCCGACCATCCAAATGCCTTTGGTTGCAAAAGGGTGGTTGTCAAAAGCACATAAATCAGGAATCTAGAAAGGCAGGTAAAGATTTTCATAAGTATTGATTTTGGTTTTAAACTACCGTCAAAAATACAAAATATTGGCAAATGAAGATTCTTTGGGTAAAAATGATGAGGTGTTGACGGGCAAAAATCTTTACTGCTTTTACCAACAAAATTGATCGAACAAAAAAAATATTCTAAATTTGACCTTCAAAAGTTAATTCTATGCTTGCCAGAGATCTTATTAGTCTTACCATACCTCCACTGGCTCCAACCGAGGAGGCCGTAAACGCTTTGGCCTGGTTGGACGAAATGCACGTGGAACATGCTCCCGTAGTTGTTGATGGTAAGTTATTGGGTCTTGTTTCGGAAGAGGAACTGATTGGGAAAAATGCCCTAGAAGAGCCTATCAGCCACCACACCTTACTTGTTGCGGGCTGTCGGGCTTTGGAGTCGCAGCATATGTTTGACGTGGTGCGCCTAATGGCCGACAATAAGCTCACCCTTCTTCCCGTGGTTGATCAAAACGAATCCTTTCTTGGCTGCATTACACTTAAGACTCTTGTTTTTGAATTTGCCAAATCAACCTCATTTCAGCAACCTGGCAGCATAATTGTTGTGGAAGTAAGTCAGCATAATTATGCCCTTAGCGAAATTTCAAGGATTGTAGAAAGCAACGATGCAAAGGTTCTGAGTTCGTACATTAATTCCTTTTCCGATAGCACTCGCATTGAGGTTACAATAAAGGTAAACAAAATTGACACATCTGCAATAATTCAAACTTTTAACCGGTACAATTATTTAGTTTTGGCAAGTTACTCGGAAGAAAGCAAGCTCGACGAGCTGTTGAATAACCGGTACGAGGCGCTCATGAAGTACCTGAATGTTTGAAAACGCAACCTTCAGAAATCATTCTTGACATATTCATTAAAGACCAATTTTTATGAAACAAAGACCGCGGTTAAGCTTTTGGCAAATCTGGAATATGAGTTTCGGATTTTTGGGAATTCAGTTTGGCTTTGCTCTGCAAAATGCAAATGTTAGCCGGATTTTTGAAAGCTTGGGTGCTGATGTTGGCAACCTGGCATTTTATTGGCTTGCTGCACCACTTACAGGGCTCATCGTTCAACCCATTATAGGGTACCTAAGCGATAATACATGGACTAGGTTTGGGCGCCGCCGGCCATACTTTTTGGTTGGGGCAATATTAGCATCAATATGCCTTTTGATAATGCCCAACAGCCCCATGTTATGGGTTGCCGTGGGGATGCTTTGGATTCTGGATGCAAGCATCAACATTTCGATGGAGCCTTTTCGGGCTTTTGTTGGGGACATGCTGCCCCCTGAGCAGAGAACCTCGGGTTTTGCGATGCAAAGCTTCTTTATAGGTGTTGGTGCGGTGGTTGCCAGTGCCTTGCCTTACATAATGTCAAATTGGTTGGGAATTTCTAACGTTGCTAACGTTGAGGTTGGCCAGAGCATACCACCTTCGGTCCGGTTCTCGTTCTACATTGGTGCTGTGGTCTTTTTCTGCTCTGTGGCTTGGACCGTTTTTCGAACCAAAGAATACACACCAGAACAACTTGCCGAGTTCGAAAAACTTGAATCGAACCAAAAGGCCGAAGACTCAAGAAGGAGTGACAAGATCCTTCCCTCAGGTCGTTTTTTAAAATTTGCACCCATTTGGACCCTCTTAGGCCTATTGGGCTCTCTTGCCATATATTATTTAAAATTGAAAGGGGAGTTATACATTTTGTCTGGTGGGTTTCTCGTTTTTGGATTAATCCAGTATTTTGTTGGCCATTTTGTTAGGTCAAACAAGACGGAAAATGGATTCGTTATTGTGGTCAATGACCTTTTCAAAATGCCCAAAACCATGGCCCAACTTGCGGTGGTTCAGTTTTTTTCTTGGTTCGCCCTTTTCTCAATGTGGATTTACACAACCTCTTCCATAACATCTCACGTCTACGGTACCAACGACACTACATCCGAATTGTACAACCAAGGAGCCGACTGGGTCGGGGTTATGTTTGCGTCTTATAATGGCTTCGCGGCATTGGTTGCATTCCTTCTACCTGTTTTTGCAAAACTTACCAACAGGCGAATAACGCATATGGGAGCTTTGTTTTTGGGCGGACTGGGGCTGATTTCCATTTACTTTTTCAAGAATCCCCACCTATTGATTATATCAATGTTTGGCGTGGGGGTTGCCTGGGCAAGCATCCTTTCTATGCCATACGCCATGCTAACAAGCTCCTTGCCGGCACACAAAATGGGCACCTACATGGGAATCTTCAATTTCTTCATAGTTATTCCACAAATACTCGCAGCCAGCATTCTTGGGCTTTTTGTTACTACAATTGCTGGCGGAAAGCCAATTTACGCCCTGGTACTCGGTGGTTTTTCAATGTTCGTTTCGGCAATAACCGTGTTATTTGTTGACGATAAGGACGAGGAAATTATCAAAAAGGCATTGTCCTAAATAATCTCAAAAGCACTCTGATTAGAATTATAAAATATGAAAAATAAACGTTCGAGCGGCTTGTTGCTGCACATTACATCCCTGCCGGGGAAATACGGGATTGGTACTATGGGCAAGGAGGCCTACGCTTTTGTCGATTTTCTTGAAAAGGCAGGACAAAAAATTTGGCAAATACTTCCACTTGGGCACACCGGTTACGGCGATTCGCCCTACCAGTGCTTTTCGGCTTTCGCCGGAAACCCTCTTTTAATTGATCTTGACCTTTTGGCCAAGAACGGGCTCCTCAATAAATCGCACTTTCCTGCAAAAAAAAAAAAACACTTTGACCACGATAAAGTTGACTTTGGCAGGATGTTTACATGCAAGTACCCAATACTCCGTGAAGCCTTCAGGCTATTTACACAGAACCATGATCAAAAAATCAAGGAGGAATACAACAGGTTTGTTTGGGAAAGCAAGTTCTGGCTTGATGATTACGCCTTTTTTATGGCCTTGAAAGATCATTTTGGAGGCAAATCCTGGGCGCAGTGGAGCTATGATATAAAGACCCGTAAAATGGATGCAATGCTAAATTACAGGCAACAACTCCACGACCAAATTATGTTCTATTATTTCGTTCAGTACGCTTTCTTTGCCCAATGGCAGGCACTAAAAAAGTACGCCAATGACAAGGGAATAAGCATAATAGGCGACATTCCCCTTTACGTTGCCGCCGACAGCTCCGATGCTTGGGCCAACACGCAACTGTTTGACTACAACCAGGACCTAAACCCCATAACGGTTGCCGGCGTTCCACCTGATTACTTCAGCGTTACGGGTCAACTTTGGGGCAACCCCATTTACAAATGGGACGTTCACAAGCAAGATGGATTTGCCTGGTGGGTCGAAAGGGTAAAGGCCAACCTGATTCTTTACGACATTATCAGAATTGATCACTTTAGGGGACTGGCGGCATTTTGGGCCGTGCCTTTTGGCGAAGAAACCGCAATAAACGGCCGGTGGATTGCCGCTCCAGGCAGGGAGCTAATGCAAGCAATTATCAGCGGACTAGGAGATGTACCCATAATAGCCGAGGACTTGGGGGTTATTACACCCGACGTTGAAGAACTTCGAGATGGCTTCAACCTACCCGGTATGAAAATTCTTCAGTTTGCCTTCGATTCGGGCGAGGAAAACGACTTTATGCCCCACAATTTCGTAAAAAACTGTGTGGTTTACACTGGCACCCACGACAATGACACCACCCTTGGCCAATATGGGTCGGTACGACCATCAGACCGAAAGCTTATGAAAGAGTACTTCGACCTTGACACCAAAGACCCTGCCTGGTCGTTTGTTAAGCTTGCCTGGAGCTCAGTGGCGAATGTGGCCATTGCCCCGCTTCAAGATTTGTTGAGACTTGGGAGTGAGGCAAGGATGAATTTCCCTGGCAAGGCCGCCGGGAACTGGATGTGGCGGTTCAAAAAAGATGACCTAAAAAGCCGACATGTCAAGAAGTTGTTAAAACTAACAAAACTATATGGAAGGTAAAAGCCAAGGGGATTATGGCTTTGGAATTACCTTTTTGCTATTTTCGATTTGAAAGAAATGGCCTTGTACTGATGATGGGGCCCTAGTGGCAATTGGTTGCCTTTTGAGGGTTATTGTTTACCTTTTGAAAACTTTGAGCTGCAGTTCTTTAACTGGGGCGCCTAACGAACACGTCCAGAAACATTCTGATGGTTTTCAATACTCTCAATATTTATTTGTTTTTATCTGATTTGGGCCCCAAAAGTAGGTTCGAAAAAAATTGATTAGGTTATGAAACAACTTGCAATAGTAAAATCGGCAATGGCCGAAATGGAAAAATGGAATGAGAGCCGCCACTTGCTGGTTGGATTCGATGGGTTCGTTGACGAGATTATTCACGTTGTTGCTACTCGTAATGGCCCTGATGAATACCAAAGAATCGAAACTATTAAAGGGTTTAGCGAGCGCATTGCCTCGGCAGCTGGGTTAAGTGCCAACATTGAGCTTGTCCCCACTCAGGTAAAGCTTGGCGGAAACGGACCCATTATGGCAAATGCCCTAATAGCGCAAGGTTTCGAGGTAACCTACATGGGTGCCCTTGGAAAGAAAACAATTCATCCTGTCTTTAACGAGTTTGTTGAAAAATGCAAAAATGTAATCAGCGTTGCCAATCCCGGGCACACCGATGCTCTAGAGTTTTTGGATGGCAAAATTATGCTTGGCAAGATTGATCTTGCCGAGGTAAGCTTCCAAAAATTGCTTGAAAAGATTTCTTTGAAAGAGCTTGAGATTCTTTTGGGGGAGGTGAGTTTGGTTGCATTTACCAATTGGACAATGCTTTCGAATCTTAATTCTATTTTGATTGAATTTGGCAAAATAATGAAGGGGCTCAAAATCAAGCCTCGTGTTTTCATTGACCTTGCCGACCCCAAGAAAAGAACAACCGAGGACGTTATAGAGGTGTTGAGGCTTATTTCAGGCCTGCCTTGCAAATCGGTTCTTAGTATGAACCTGAGCGAGTCAGCACTAATAAGCCTTGCCCTTGGCATTAATGAAGACGATGTAGTTAAGCGTGCCGACCTAATTAGGCAGGAAATGAAAATTGAGGCCGTGGTTATTCATCCTGTTAAAGGTGCGGCCGTTTCTCACGCCAACGAGTCGGAGTGGATCGACGGACCTTTCGCTGCCAAGCCAAAACTGACCACCGGAGCCGGCGATAACTTCAACGCTGGTTTTTGTAATGCTTGGATTGGGGGGTTGTCTCCTGCACAATGCCTGGCTGTTGGTGTTTGTTCTTCGGGCTACTACGTACGCCACGGCAAATCGGCATCCAGGAAAGATTTGGTCGATTTTATGGGTTTGTGGTTAAAGGCAGGTTGCAAGGAGGTGTAGCCGCCCTAATGCCCAAACAGAATCAATTGCTTCTAATTTTTTTTACTGACCAGTGCCATTTCCCTCCACATTTACAGGTGCTGAAAAACTTCTCTCGACATTATAGGTGTCGAAAATGGTGAAATACCAAACGAAACCATTTGCATTAAAACTACTTCCCATTTTGGGCTTACCGAATAAATCCTTAAGGATCTTTGCTTCTTTTCACCAAGGTTCCTATGGACCTGCAAGCTTAATGGTCCCTTGTGAGCCATACATGGCGAGCTTAAGTTTAGTTGGTCGGTATCGCTCGAAATTTGCTTGCTCGCAAGCTGTCAGCGAAACATCTGACAATGTTTGGCTTTGAAAACACAAGAATACAACCTCTTGTGCGGCGATCCTTGTTAAACTCCTAACCCAAATTGGTACAATGACTTTGGCCAAATCCGATGAGTCGCTTTGCTTGCACCCCGAATTAGTAGAAACGGTCATTCCCTCAATTGTGGTAAGGATTAAGCTAAAACCATAAACCTGAGCTAAAATTTTTCTTCGGGTCGAGACTAAAGGTCCGGCATTACCATAGCGCAGGGCAAACCACAAAAACAAAGCGAACTTATAGGTAACTTCGTTTATTACGTTACCTTGGCACCACCAATTTTTTCATTATGTTTTTCACTCGAACTACATGAATACCAGGTGCAAGGTTGCCCACGTTTATTGTCATTCCTTCTTTGGAAATATTGCTATAAACCAATTGCCCTAAAGGATTGAATATGAGCATTTCTTCGTTTTGTAAATCTTGCGGGAAAGAAAACCTGACCTCTTGTTTGGCGGGGTTAGGAAAAATGATAAAATCTCTAACCGGCAAAGGCTTTACTGTTGTTGTTGGGGAATTGTTGGCGTTAAAAGTTGGGGGTTGGATTACAAAATTTCCGGTACCATTGGGTACTCTTGCGTAACCCATATTGGTTTGTTGCTGCCCAAAGATTACTTGGTCAACAAGACCTTGGTCAGGACCGGATAACGTTACTGACTCTCCACCAACTGCAAGTTTGAAGGAGGCGTGTAAAGGCCCTTCGTTGGGTTCCTCATCAGCCCAAATGATCATAAATCCCTTTGCCGGTATTACCGACCCGGGCGGAAACTGCCACTTTGTAAGGTTATTCATGTTGTCACTAAGGTAAAACCCCCCTAGATTAACAGGATATTCATTCAAATTGTATAGCTCAATCCAGTCCTCGAAATCACCGGCTTCGTCTTTTGTACCATTTGTGTTTTGTGCAACAAGTTCGTTTATCACAACTCCTAATGAAGAGTTTACAGTGGCTACTCGATATACAAAAATGTCATGTTCGGCCCCTTGAGGCAGGTATGATGCGGACTTGGCAGTGTTGTTTGAGATTGCCTCTACGTAAAAACGAACCAGAGTGCCCGCAGGGAAACCGGGGATCGAAGCCCCAAAAACACCGTCTCCCGAAATACCATCGTTGTGGTTTCCGTTATCAAACATTTCCACCCTTGTAAAATTGCCAACCAAACCTTTTCCGAAATACAAATAGACCTTGTAAATTCCTGAGGATGATGCTACGGCGGTTTTGATGTGACATATTTGGTTGGCCAGCGGCGCCTCATTCTCTTGATTTGCGGCATTGTAAAACTTTGCAGATGAAATGGTCGGCCCAACTTGAGCAACTTCTGAATTTGCCATCAAGTAGTTTCTTCTATTGGTTACAAAATTTTTTAGTGTAGGTATTCCTTGAATGTAGGCTGTTGTGGAATAAAGTTTTTTGGGATCCGAGGCCACCAAAGAAGATATTTGTGAGTTTAGCTCATCTATCAACGAATTGGCGTTGGCCGTCGTAAAGGTTTCATTTAGAATAGTTCTATAATGCGCCAAATAACGTTGCCTTAGTTCGGGAATGTTGATCAACTTATTTAAAAGAGGGTAATTTACGTTCGAAACATTTTTAAAAGGCCCCCAGGTTGGACTAGTGGCTAGGTTTACAACAAAGGTTGAATTACCATCGTACTCCAAAGGCGTTGTTCTGCCTGTCTCGGGTTCGTAGTAAATCATATAGTCCATTTTTCCCTTCATTACGTACCCGTCCTCATCGGTAAAAATATTTTCGCAGGCCAGAAACCATAGCGCCTTATCCACATCGATTTTTTCTTTCAATGCGGTTAGTTCATTGGCGTTGGCAACCGATAGGGCGTAGCAGGCGTTTATTAACATTTGCCAAGGGTCTATGACTATATCGTTGGATTTAAGCGAATAATACAGTTGATAGGTTGCAATGTTGGGGCCAAGGTAATTCATGGCCGCAGTACCGTCGCCCCACTGGGTAGGTCCGGAAGTACCATCAACGGTTGCTCGAAATCTAGCACCATCATTGCTCAAAAACCATTCCCTAAGAAACGACTTGTCAATTGCCTGAATGTTTGGATAAATTCCCCAGTCTTCGTTGTTAATGAATAATCGGATGTAGTTTCCTTTTGCAATTGGCATATATTTAGACGCCATCCTTGCATATAAAACCTCACGCATAAATGTGGCATCTAAATGGGCATTGTTAAATTTTAAATCATTATAACCCAGTATTTTTTGGTCGGGAGAAACAAGATCGGTTTCTATGGCAAACGACTTTTTTTGCGAGCTCCCAATTTGTGTGTATGACGTGTTTCCCCTAAACCTCACTCCAACACCCGGATAGGTTATCCCGTCATAAACCAGTGTTGCTTCCAGCAAGGTCTCCGAGGCGTAGTTGTTTGTGAGGAGGGTCCAAAAATTGGGTTGGCTGAATGCTAAATGTACTGTTTTTATTTCATTTTTGTTATAAAAGCCTTCGGTTTGCACAATCCCTCCAGTATGGATAATCTTTCCATCGGCAGAATAGTACATTTCCGGAGGAAGTTTTTGGGCAAATTGCACGAGGGGTGCAATAACAATCAAGGTTGTCAAAATTGTTTTCATTTTTTAAGCTTTTGAATATTGTTGACTTGCAAAAGAATCAGAAGCCCGGCACTTGATATGTTCAATCCCAAATACCTCAAATACCCAATTCGATCAAAACCTTCCTCCAAGCACCGCGGTTTTCCTGTGACGGACTACCGAGCCATCAATGCCAGTTATTTCAACCAACATCATGTATATTCCAATAGTAGCTTTAAGATTATTGTCGGTTGTGCCATCCCATGTAAATCCACCTTCCATACCCAGAAGCTCGGCCTTAACCAAGTTTTTGATAAGTCGGCCGCGGCTATCAAATACTCTCACCGTTGCTACGTAACCAGAGTTCTCAAGTTTGTATGAAATGGTTAGGAAATCGTCCACCCCATCGCCATCGGGCGAGAAAACTTCGGGGTAAACTTCGATCTCGCCTACCACGGGAATGGTAAGGTTACTGTATTGCGAGTTTTTGAATCCGGGTGTTCCAAAGCCAGACCCTTGGGCAGCAGAGTGCCAGTTAGATCGGTCTTGGGTTGGACGGTGGTAGTTGATCCTTTCGAGTGCAACTCCTTTTGTTGAAGCAAGAAGTGCAAATTGCATACTTTCGTGATACGCGAACAGATCAATCTCTACCAAGCTTTTGTTTGCTAAAACAAGTATTCCGCTGGTGTTGGTCATTGAAGGTGCTGTGGCCAGTTGAATGAACCCATTTGAATTGCTGGTCAGGTAGGTCTTTTGCACGGCACTTGGACTTTCGGTAAGCACAACGTAATCGCCCGGGAAAAACAAAAAGCTTGCGGCGGTTATTTCCCTAATGCTGGTCAAAAAACCGGTTATTGTGTCTTTGGAACTAATCGTGTGGTCCTTTAGCTCAATTACTTTGTTTGAGCGATTGTAGATTTCAACGTACCTGCTGCCTCCACTTGGCGGGTTGAAAAGCACCTCGTTGATTACCACATCAAAAGCCCCTGCGGGTTGGGGAATTGCCACTTTTCCGGTACGTCGCGAAATGGCGTTTCCGGCGCAGTCAGTCAGGGTTGGAGGAAGGGTAATTTCGAAAGTTTGATTTGCAACAAGGGGTGTTGCCAAGGTGAGGAGTGCCCTTCTAAAATCAGGCAGCATCGGAACCACTGCGGTAACTGCTCCCGCACCTAAATTTTGACCCGCCAAAGACAGTAGCCTGTCAGGGTTCATCGATTCTGAAAAATGAAGGGTAATGGTAATGGTATTTTCAAAACCAATTCTTGCAAGCTCCGGCGGGGTCTGGTCGAGATTGTTAGCCTTCACGGAATTTTGCTGACCGGGAGTTCCACCTCTTGGGTCTATGCTCGCGTTCCAGTTTTCAGAAGCTCCGCAAAAGTTGAATGGATCAATTTTTTCGAGCGACCATCCACCATTGCCCTTTGCTGGGTTTCTGTACCATTGGTCGGTGTAGTTTGCGAAAGAAATCAACTTCTCGGTTTGGCTTAAAAGCAAAAGGCTGGTCCCGCCGTCGGTAAGGGCCGTAGCCGAGAGGCCTGGCACACCGATTACGTTACCGTACTGTAGCAACGAAGGGGCAGCACCCACAGTAGAAAGCAGCACGTAGCCAAAGGGCTCGATAATGCCTCCAGGAATGGTGCGACGTGTGCTTCCGTGCTGAAAAATCCAGCCAGTAAGATTTATGGGGAATTCGGAGGTATTGAAAAGCTCAATGAATTCATTTGCAGGAAGGCCTACCACCGGCGAAGGCCTCACCATTAACTCATTGAAAACCACGCTATGCATTTGAACAACATAATTTACAAAGGTACCCTTGTAATTGTGCATGGGGTTTCCAGCAAGGTCTTGGATGTTTTTTACATCTATTTCGTAAATCACGTTTTCGGCAAAATTCTGCCCGAAAACCAAGGTAACAATATGGGGCGTGATGGGCAGTTGAGTGGCCGAAACGGGGTGTCCCACACTCTTGTTTACGGTGTAATTGGCAGGATTTTGCGCCAACTGAGTGCTGACAGGCTCGTCAAAAACAATGTTGAGGGTCGTTGGGTTAACCAATTCCACTGCCTGGACCTTTGGTGGAGTTGTGTCAACAATAATTGGCCCAACAACCAAATCGTCGAAGTAAAACCTGTTGGCATTGGAAACCGTATATGTGCAAACCGCACCAAACCAAGAGGTGGTTGTGTGGGTCAAGTCCGTTACCGTTCCTTGCGACGAAAAAAATACTCCGCCTGTTCCATCGGCCAGCACATCCCATCTGCCTTCTTGGGTTCGGGTTACTCTAATCCTAATCAAGTTATTGGAGGCCGAAGCAAGATTTTGTGCACCCCTCAATAATTCAATATGGTTGGTTCCATCCTGTCTAACCAGGTATATTCGTTTGTTGTCGGTTCCGTCCCTGCCAATTTGCAGGTAATAGCCGTTTAGGCTGCCCTTGAGGTTTTGTTGATTGCTGACCAAATAAATACGAGGATGGTTGCTATTTGAAGGAGTAAAAGCTATACGAACCCAAAAATCCCATTGGGTGTTGAGCGAAACACTGCTTTGGGTGGCCAGGTAAGATTGGCCGGCTACGTTGTCGTTAAGTCTTAAAATTTGGTTTTCGACCATAAACTTATCGGTTTCGCCCACCCACATAGGGTTTTGAGTAAAATTTCCATCGCTAAAATCATCCGAGAATTGTCCCTGTGCTAAAATTGGTGCCAACACCATTAATAATAATCTAAGTGCTTTCATTGATATAAAATTTCAAACCATAAATGTAGTAATTTTGCACGATTTAACGAAAATAAATATGAAAATTGCAGTTGTAGGAGCCACGGGACTCGTTGGCGGCATTATGGCAAAGGTGCTGGAGGAGTTTGATTTTCCGTGTTCTGAGTTCATTCCGGCGGCCTCAGCGAGGTCAGTTGGCAAAGAGGTGCATTTTAAAGGAAGGTCTTACAAGGTTGTTGGCCTTGACGATGCGGTAAATGCCTCACCCGATATTGCCATATTTTCGGCGGGCGGATCTGTTTCGTTGACTTGGGCCGAAAAATTTGCCGCAAAGGGTTCATTCGTTATTGACAATTCGAGTGCCTGGCGAATGTATGAAAACGTTCCGCTTGTAGTGCCTGAGGTAAACCCGCACACAATCACCGAAAAAACCAAGATAATTGCCAACCCCAATTGCAGCACCATACAAATGGTTCTGGCTATTGCTCCCCTGCATAGGGCTTACGGAATTAAAAGACTTGTAATTTCAACATATCAATCAGTAACCGGCACGGGTGTTAAGGCTGTTAATCAACTTGAAAACGAAAGGATGGGTGTTGACGGGGAAAGAGCCTATGCCCATCAAATTGACCTGAACTGCTTCCCACACGGCGGCGATTTCTGCGAAAACGGTTACACAACAGAAGAGATGAAGCTCGTGAACGAAACACGGAAGATTTTTGGTGCTCCATCAATGAAAATTACAGCAACAGTTGTTCGCATTCCAGTTATGGGAGGACACTCCGAGTCAGTTAACATTGAGTTCGAAAACCAATTTGAGCTTGAAAAAGTTATAAAATTACTTGAAGCTATGCCGGGAGTTGTAATTCAAGACAGCCCCAAGGAAAACTTATATCCAATGCCCCTTACCGCAATGGGCAAAAACGATGTTTTCGTTGGCCGCATAAGACGCGATACTTCTGTGGAAAACGGACTCGACCTTTGGATTGTTTCCGACAATCTTCGCAAGGGAGCCGCCACCAATGCCGTGCAAATAGCGAGGTTGCTCGTCGAGAATGGATTGATTAAAAATAGAAATTAATTTATGGGCGGGGAAACGTATATTACCCATCATCCACCTTTCGTTAATTGCCAAAAACCACTTTCTACTTGCATCTTTTTGCAGTTTACTTTTGATACCTGACTTTTTTAGTACAAAAAGTCCCTGGTGGCATATTTCGCCAAGAAACTGTAAAGGGCCTCGCCGTGTTGGACTATGGGAATTCTTAGTAAGAAACAGACTGTTTCAAGATAAACATACTGATGGTTTTTAAACCATAGTTATGGCAGCCAAACGTAATCTTCCGGCAACAATAGAAGGCAGCCCATAATTTTCGGCGCTGAATCCATCCTATTCGCCTCGCCCACCAGCACACAAAGATTCAAATTGTTTATACCAATGGTCTCTTGCCGGGTTTTTTCGAACATTTCCATACCTGCAATTATAGCATTACGGAGCGGCTTACGGTCATTGCAGCTGTTATGTTCTTGAAGGGCTTGTAGGCCTGGCAAGAAGGTTCACAGCAACACCCAAGCCACGGCGAGGGCGCTGGCCAACCACAAAACGACCTTGGTAAGGTAAGTTTTGATTGGGTTACGAATAAATCATCTAGAGGGGTTGTCTCCGCTGTTGGCACCCAAACGCCGGTCTTTGCCTCTGTTGCAGGGCCACCAAAATAGGTCATGGCTCCAGGACTGGTGCCTTTTGGGCGATTTTCGACATGGCAACCGGATTCTTTTAGACATTCGCGCCAAACAACCAAGATAAGTATTGAATACGCCAGCTGCCGACACGTCAAAATGCAGGTAGTTTCCATTTTCAACGACAACGAAAAAGCCAGGCCCGTTAATATGAAATGAGCCTGGCTAGATTAGGAGTAGTGTTCTGGAGTGACGAAATGTAGGGAGCGTGGGGCGGAGGACCTTTAGGATGGGCTAAATGCGACTACCGACCAAATACTTCTAAATCAACCCTCAAAACGGCTTCAAATATTTACCCCAAAAACCCTGCATTTACTTTATAAGGACAACAAGGTATTTGGAGGTGCTCCAAAACCTTGCTCGATCGTTAATGACCAAGTACCAGGCACCATCTTCCTCCACAAACTGCGAAGTGCCCGAAGGGTGTTTGGTAACCAATTCAAACTTTTTGCCTAGAAGTGGAATCGACTGGGTTGTAGTTTTGTCAATTCGGGTAAAACTCGAATCATCAAAATTGGCTTCGAGATTTGTGGACCTACCAATTCCCAAAAAACCTCCCGACCTGCTAACCACACCCCTGTCCCGCAAATCTTTAAGAGTTCCCGTCGTGTAGAAAACGGTGTTGAGTTCAGAGGTTTTTTGCTCTATGATCAAATCGCGTTGGCGGGTTTCTTCCTCTAGAAACCCCTTGAAATCCTCCAAATCTTCAACCTTGGCGGTAAGAGATCTTACCTGGGTAGTCATATTATCGAGCTGGGCCCTAAGAATTACTATCTGCTGCTCCTTTTCTTCCACCTGAAGGTTTAGCCTCTTAACCATTTCATCAAACTCCGTGATCTTTAAGTTCGAGTTACGAAGGTCGCGATTGAGGCGCGCTATTAACTTTCGGTTTTTTTCAAGCAACTCGTCAATGGCCTTGATGTCCTCTTTTATCAAATCCATTCGGTTAGGACGACCTTCAAGCTGGGAGCGCGTAATCATTTTTTCCCTTTCCTTTATGGTGCCGAGGTTTGTCTCTATCTCGTTCAGGGATCCCAAAAAATCATTCAATGTGTTCTCTTGAGTGCTAAGCTGATCCTTGAGCTCGATATTTGCCTTTTCAAGCTGCTCCTTTTCCTCTTTTAGCTTGGTGTTGCACGAAAACAAGAACACGGCCAACAAGGAAGCAATAATGGCTTTTTTCATGTTTGGATAATTTAAGTGGGTTAATGTAAGGTACAAAACAAACTAACGGTAATTTTCTTTCAAAATTATGAAATCTTTCCAGAGGCACAAAATTACAAAAAATGTTGTCGCTTTGATAGTCAAATTCAATAATTTTGCCGTTCAAAAACCTCTAACCAATGATAGAAGTAAGAAATCTCGATAAAGTCTTCGCGCTTTCGCGGAAACAGCAATCCGAAATGGGGGTTGTATCGAGTACCGTAAAGGTTCTCGACAGCGTAACCTTTTCTTGCCAATCGGGCAGAATTTTCAGCCTGTTGGGACCCAACGGGGCCGGAAAGACTACCGCGCTCAGGATTATATCAACCATTCTTGCTCCAACCGGTGGCAGTGCCAGTATTTGTGGATACGATGTGGTTACCAACAGTATGGAGGCAAGAAGGCGAATAGGCTTCTTGACTGGCTCAACGGGTCTTTACGAGAGGCTCACTCCCGATGAAGTGGTTACTTACTTCGGTCAACTTAATGGTGTGGAAAAAAAAGCGCTCTTTGAGCGAAAAAGATACCTTTTCGACCTCCTGGGAATCAGCGAGTTTGCAAATAAGCGCATTGGCAAACTGTCAACGGGAATGAAGCAAAAGGTAAGCATTGCACGAACCATTATACACGACCCAGAGGTAATCGTATTTGACGAACCTACCTCCGGCCTAGACGTAATCACCGCCGAGAACATAATAAAACTCATCCTCGACTGCAAGGAACAAGGGAAAACTGTTATATTCTCGTCGCACATCATGAGCGAGGTTGACTTGCTTTGCGATGACCTGGCCATAATACACAAAGGAAGGATAATTTATCAGGATACCATGCAAAATTTCAGGCTAACGATGAAGGCCGACAACCTAACCAAGGAATTCATAAGGCTTGTAACCGAAAGTGAAGGTTAGATCTTTTGGTTTCACAAAAGCAATTTTCTCGATTTTGGGAAAAGCACTATTTCAAAAAAACTATCAAGAAAGATGAAAAACATAATTACCGTTGCGGCAAAGGAAATGATCGACACGCTTCGCGACAAGCGTACACTAATTATGATGGTGGTGATACCCCTCCTGGTGTTTCCGTTGATACTTACCATCGTGAGCAATCTCCAAAATTCAGCCATGAAAAAGGAGCAAGAAAAACCTTTGGTGGTTGGTTTGGTGAATAAAGATAACAGCAACCTGCTTGCCGAACATCTTTTTGAACACCCCGGAGTGAAGCTCGTTAAGATTTCCGACGAAGCCAATCTTGAATCGTTTGTTAGGAGCGATAGCCTTCAGGTGGGGGTTGTGGTGCCCGAGGGCTTTGCCCAGTCCATTGCCGACCTGCAGAGCGGGAAAGTTAAGATTATTTATAGTGCAACGAAACTTACCGTGAAGGAAAGGTTTGAGCATATTATGAGCGGGTTTGCAAACAAGGCTCTGATGCAGAGGCTTGCAGACCACGGGTTCGACCAGCAGTTTAGCATACCGGTTGAACCTTCATACGTAAACGTGGCTACCCAGCAAGAAATTGTCGGCAAGCTTGCGGGAGGCTTCTTGCCTTACATTTTCATACTGTTCTGCTTCTTGGGGGCAATGTATCCTGCAATTGACCTATTTACAGGCGAAAAGGAACGAAAAACCCTCGAAACGCTACTGACAGCACCTGTTTCGAGGCTAGAAATCTTACTGGGCAAGATGGTGGTTGTGGTAATAACGGGTTTGGCGTCAGCGCTGCTTGCTATTTTTGGCCTTTTTCTGGCCACCCAAACCCTTTATGGTATCCCAGACATTTTCTCGAGCATCATTTCTGCAATGCTATCAATGACCTTCGTGGCACTAATGGTTAGTATGTTGCTCCCACTTACCATTTTTTTTGCAGGTTTGTTGATTCCAATAGCAATTTACGCAAAGTCTTTCAAGGAGGCGCAAAGCATAATTACACCGCTCAATTTTGTGGTAATAATCCCGGCAATCATCGGTTTGATGCCAGGAATCGAACTCACTACCGCCACAGCTCTTATTCCAATAGTAAACATCTCGTTGGCCTCAAAAGAAATTATTGCAGGAACGGCCCAACTGCCTTTAATGCTGCTTACAATCTTTTCAATGATTACATACGCTTTGGTTTCGGTAATTTTCTGCGTGAAATGGTTCGGCAAGGAGACACACGTGCTGAGGTAAAATATTTGTGTCGTTGAGCTTGGGTGTGGCGAAGAAGTATTTGTAAGCCTGATAATGTTGCGGTCGTTGAAAATGGCAATTTCTCTCGAACCCATCCCTCCAAAGCACCGCGGCGGTTGGATTTCCTGAAACTTCGCCGCAAATAACCAGGAGTAACCTCGTTGAAAACACGACCGTTCCCCTTCGCAAAACTATGAACCTTACACTTAGGGTGAGACAATATGCGGTGCCAGGACAACCAGGTTGCCAGAAAACAGGTAAGTCAGAACAACCCCGGGCCTTGGAGTTTTGAGGCGGTGCAGGGCCTTGCATTAGGAATCCGGTTGCCAGAAAAATGCCTTTCAATCACAATCACGCCTTTATTAACAAAAGGTTTGGAGCTCTAAGGTCAAAATCGGATTGCCCCATTTCTTCCAACCTTTTTGCGAGCAAGCAATCGTTGTATTTTGGGCAAGCCATTCCTACCATTGCAGCTACTGCCACCGAAGCAAACAACACCCCTGCCGGAAACCTTGGGCGCTATGCGCGAGGGGTGCCACCTTTACTCACAATGCAGGGCAAAATGGATTCCACTAATAACATTTTCCGGCAAATCCAAACCGTTTTTGGCAACCTTTGATTTGCATTCGAAGCCCCTTCGCCGTTGTTTTGCCCAGGCTTCTATTAATGGGTGGTTTGTATCTATTCAAGGGGCGGAACGCCTTGTGTTTTGAACAACTTGGATGAAACCCACTTTTTGTTCAGGTATGAATCCCCCTTTATTTGTGGTGTTCCAAATCCTGCGGCTTAATTCAGTCAATCCAAACAACCTTTTCTGGGTATTGAGGAAGCAGGCCTTGCCGGAAATCCCAATGCACATCCGAGTAGATTGTCAGCGAGGCATTTGATCCCCGCTTTTCAGCCATCGGAAACACCTAATCATTTTCCACAAATGGGCATTTAGTGGTTTCTAAATCCCTCGAATTCAAAATTCAACTTGGGTTTCGGTCAGGATCAAGCTAATTCCAACCCCAAATTTGCTTTGGCCAATTCAAGGGAGTGGGTGGGGCGGTACATTTTAACGGGTGACCTCGAAGATGGGCAACACCGATTTTCGGTTGACTATGCACCGCACTTCTTCAAATTGGGTTGAATTTAGTGTTAGCAGAAAATGGCGAGTCAAAAACTGTGGAAGGATTGTGGTACTTCGGGTTATTTTAAAGTAAAGACCTCTTGGGGGGTTCCTTCCAAAAAGAGTTCCAGATCGTGGAAAAACGCTTGGTTTTTCTGCTCCAACTTCTCGTCCATGATGTATGTGGCTTGCAACCCTGGGCACTTTTTCAACTCCTTTTGAAACATCCCAACATCGAAAAACTCGCTTTTTTTCCAGATCAACAACAGAAAATCTGGTACTGGGTGCCTATTGATTACAATCCCTTCAGGATTTTTATTCTCAACCAAGAAAAAGTTCATCCTAAACCTGTGGCAATAATATCCGTAAATTGCAAAACCAACCTCATTTTGGTTTATTAAGAACCGAAAATCCTTGGTTCGTTCCAGGTCCAAACCAAACTGCTTATTTATGGTCCATGCCATGGAGTACCCCTTAAGGCTACTGTGCAAGGCAATGCTTACAAATGGCGAATGGTATTCGAGTTTCAGGGAGAGCTTTGCTGCCATTGTTTGAGAATTTGGTAATTTGCCGGTGCGCTTTTATTGCAAAAGTGCTGATCAAGGTGTCAAATGATAAACAAGGCCAAATGTTGAATGAAAAATCTAAGAAGGATAAATACAAATGCGGGCTAAGCAAAATGGCTGTCCAGGCCGTGCGGAACACAAATAAACAATCACCCTTGCTTTTCAACAATTTTCTCCAAGGCCTGTTGGGCTGCTTTTTGTTCTGCTTTTTTTATCGAATAATCCCGACCCTTGCCCAAAACCGCTCCATCAATTACCAAGTCAACCGAAAACAATCGATTGGTTTTTCCGTTTTCCTCTTCGTTGACCAGAACGAAATCGTGAGAAAGCTTTTCTTTCTGAACCCACTCTAAAAGTCGACTCTTGAAATTGCTTTCACTGACTATTATCTCCTCAATATCAATATGGCAGGGTATTATTCTTTTTACCACCACTTCGTATGTAAAAGCGTATCCCTTATCGAAAAACATTGCACCAACTAGAGCTTCAAATGCATCTCCCAGGATAGAGGATGTAGAAAGTTTTTGGTCATTGTTGGTCTGTATCAGCTTGTCCAGTCCCATTTTTCGGGCAAGGTTGTTTAGATAAGACCTGCAAACAATCTTCGAACGAACCTCTGTCAAGAACCCCTCGCCCTTGTACGGAAACTTTCGGTAAAGGAAGTCGGCCACAATGGCACCAAGGACGGCATCGCCCAAATATTCGAGCCTTTCGTTGCTGTCAACAATACAGTTTGGGTCCTGCCCCGAAAGAGAACGGTGCCGCAGGGCAAGTCGATATAACGACACGTTTCCGGGAACATATCCAAATAGATTCCTAATGGTCTCCTTGGTTTTTTTTTCGGAGGCCCTCCGTCTAAAGTAACTGGAAAAGAATCGCAAAACCTTCTGTTATTACTTTGCAAATTTCTTTATTGCAACGCAAGCATTGTGGCCTCCAAAACCAAACGTGTTGCTCAAGGCAAAGTTAACAGTACGTTTTTTGGCCTTGTGAAAGGTGAAATCGAGGTTATTGTCGATTTCGGGGTCGAAAGTTTGATGGTTTATGGTAGGTGGAACAATATCGTTTACCACTGAAAGGATTGTTGCAATTGCTTCAACCGCCCCAGCCGCACCCAACAAGTGACCGGTCATTGATTTCGTTGCATTTATGCTAATTTTGTAAGCGTGCTCTCCAAAAAGCGAAACTATTGCCTTTGGTTCGGCAATGTCGCCCACTGGGGTTGAAGTGCCATGAGTGTTGATGTGATCAACATCCTCTAGTTTCATTCCGGCATCCTCCACGGCATACTTCATAACGTTTTTGGCACCAAGCCCATCGGGATGTGGACTTGTAATGTGGTATGCATCGGCCGACATTCCGCCGCCAACAACTTCGGCGTAGATTTTTGCACCGCGGGCTAGCGCGTGCTCGAGCTCTTCGAGGATGAGGCATCCTGCACCCTCGGCCATAACAAACCCATCGCGGTCTTTGTCGAAAGGGCGTGAGGCTGTTGCAGGATCGTCGTTCCTTACCGAAAGGGCGTGCATGGCATTGAACCCGCCAATGCCGCCTTCAATAATTGCAGCCTCGGAACCGCCGGTCACAATAATGTTTGCCTTTCCCAGCCTAATAATGTTGAAGCCGTCAATTATGGCATTGGCAGCCGAGGCGCAAGCCGAGGTAGTGGTAAAGTTGGGACCCCTGAAACCATAATTCATAGAAATATGGCCTGCAGCAATGTCGGCAATCATTTTGGGAATGAAAAACGGACTGAAACGGGGGGTTCCGTCTCCCCTGCCAAAATCCAAAATATTTTCTTGAAATGTTTCTATACCGCCAATCCCCGATCCCCAAACAACTCCAATTCGGTCAACATCAAGCTTTTCCGGATCAATTTGTGCATCCGCAATTGCTTCTTTGGCGGCAATGAGGGCATATTGGCAATAGGGGTCGTACTTCTTTATCTCTTTTCTGTCAAAGAATTGGGTCTTGTCCAAATTTTTGACTTCGCAGGCAAATTTGGTCTTGTGTTTTTCCGAGTCAAACCTTGTAATTGGCGCAGCACCGCTGACACCATTAAGCAAACTGTTCCAGAACTCTGGAACAGTATTGCCAATTGGTGTAAGTGCGCCTAACCCTGTAACTACTACTCTCTTGAGTTGCATTATCAAGCGTTTTAGGTTTTACTTCTGATTTTCATGGATGTAATTGATAGCATCACCCACTGTGCTGATTTTCTCAGCCTGGTCGTCAGGAATAGCCATGTTGAATTCTTTCTCGAATTCCATGATTAGTTCAACGGTGTCAAGTGAGTCGGCCCCAAGGTCATTAGTAAAACTTGCTTCAAGGGTCACTTCCTTCTCGTCAACTCCAAGCTTATCAACGATAATAGCTTTTACTCTTGCTGTAATGTCTGACATAGTTTCTATTTTTTTGATTTAAAACGGACTGCAAAGATAAAGTACAATTAAATACCAAAACAACTTTTTTAAGCAGAATTTCAAAAAATATTACACAAAGAGTTGTTTTATAGGGCTTTGCGCAGCCCCTAAAAATTGGGTTTGATATTTTGATAAATTTCTTTTTTGCGAGAAAGCCAATTGCGAATTGAAAAAAAGCTAAACTTTGCAAAACAAAAAATCTTTTGACCCAATGCAGTCGTCCCCAAGGATAAAAATCGCAATGCTTGCCTCAGGGCAAGGAACCAACGTGGCCAACTTTATAGAGTACTTCAGGCTACATAAAACAATTGAGGTTGCGCTGGTGATTTCAAACAATCCCGATGCGGCGGTGCTAAAAAGAGCTTCGAACTCTAAAATCCCGCATCTGGTGATACGCAATGATGAATGGAAAGACAAAAATCACGTTTTGGGTTTATTCAGGCTAAGCGAGATAGATTTTATAGTGCTGGCGGGCTTCCTGCTGCTGATCCCAGAATACCTAATTGAAGAATATCCCAACCGAATAGTTAACATTCATCCTGCCTTGTTGCCCAAGTTTGGCGGAAAAGGCATGTACGGTGACATAGTGCACCAAAAGGTTATCGAAGCAGGAGGGAGCAAGAGCGGGATTACCATTCACGAAGTAAGCCGGGAGTACGACAAGGGGAAGATTATCTTTCAGGCCAAAACCAAGATTTCGGATGGGGAAACACCCGAAACTCTGGCCCTCAAGATCAAAAAGCTAGAATACGAACATTATCCAAGGATTGTGGAGGAGCTGGTTTTAAGGGAGGTTGTTTAGGATTGATTTAGCCGGAAGCTGCCAGCAGTTCTTTCGGTCAAAACCCTAGCCCCCCCCTTCTCCAACACTGGTGGATCTCGGATAAATTCGCATTAAAATTCAATCGCACCTCGTAAATCCACCCGTCCCCTTTCATCCTCTAGTCAAACTTCGCCACCAACGCTTTTTCGATTGCCTGTATCATAGGTCTTGCCGAAACTTGACCTCCAACTGCATTCTGCATCCAGGCATTGGGCGTCAACTTTCCAACACCAAACACCCGGTCCATTTCGGCACCGATATTAAGCCCGGTTATCTTTGCCTCGAGCTGAAACTCTATCAAGTGGCCAAGTGGATAGGCACTTAAGTACAAGGGGTAGTTAATCATGTGTGAGTAGATAGCAAGTATTGGCGAGTCCTTGACTCCAAAGGCCGGATAAAAGTACTTGTTCCAGATTTCGGTGGCAATTCTTATGACGTTTTCTTTTAGGTGGGCGGCTGTTGCGTTTGGATTTTGGTACATCCATTTCCACACGGCCATATCCACAAGCGAAACCCCCATGATTTCGTATGTCCCCCAGAAAACGTCAAGGGCCGCAAGGTGTTTTTGGTTCGGGTCGGTGTTTGTGAAACCAAGGTAGGCAAGGTCGCGCACTTGAAAAATAAAAGCAAGGGCTTCGGTGAAGGCTGTATTAGGCACCCCGTTCATCATGTAATAGTCAACATCGTGCAGGGTTATGGTTTGCTCCACGTTGTGCCCCAATTCGTGCATTGCTATGTTGTAGCCCTTGTAGTCCATACCATTGGCACCAATGCGGGTTCTTAGGTACGAGGGTTGGTTGGTCCTCATACGAGCCCCCCAGGCATGTCCCGGACCCCTCGAACCTTCAACAATGATTTTGGATGCAATAGATTGAGCCCTCTCACCAGTCCAGCCAAATTTTTTCAGAATGGTTGCTAAATCATTTTCAAGGGCTAGGGCCGAAGGATACCTCTTGTTAGCGGCCTTGGAAAGCAATTCATCAGAAATGAGGCTCCTTGGCTTGAAACCGTCGTACCAAATGTCAAATGGTTCTAATGGCCGCCCCAGGCGACTGCTAACAAGCTTGCCCACCTCGGCAACTACCGGCGAAGAAACCAACTCAATGAAAATGGCCTCCACCTCTTCAAGGGTCATCTCCAAGCCTTGATTAAAGGCCCTTTCGATTGCCGTGGGATAGTTGGGAGAGTAATTATCGGCTTTTTTGCCCACCAAGAAACTGTTCAAAAGGTGTTGGTACCTGGTGTCTGGCTCAGGAGTAGCCTGTGCTCTACTGCCGGTCAAATCAAAAACCTCGTTGGTGTATGGATTCCATTTATATCCATCGTTGTTTATTACCTGAACGGGTATGTCCTGGGCAATTATGCGCTTCATTACCTGGTAAATCATCCTTTGATTTGCAAGACCTTCGGCATTTCCGTAATGACTCTTTAGCTCATCGCGAAGCCCCCAGTGGGAAATGAGTTTCCTGCCACCGGTAAAAATTTGATTTCCCTCGTCGTCGAGCAAGTTGTCCATTATAATGTTGTATTCCGAAATGTAACTTTCTGATTTGGTAGAAATGCTGGCATTCTCCTGGTTAATCTCCGAGGGCACCCTTGAGGTAAAGATATCGCCCATACGTGCATAGGCCCATTCCTTTCGGCTCCAACTTTGGCCCAATTGGTTTTTTTCGTCCAAAGTAAAAAAGGGGAAATTTAACACTGTAACAAAGGCAATCTTGGTTCTGAAAAAATCCTCGGCCAGGTGGGCGTAAGGCGAGTAGCTTGCAAACATCAGGTCAACCGGGGTCATGGGCTCTCTATCCAGGTGTACTCCCTTGCTGAAGTCAACATTTATCTGGTGCAGGTGCCCCCAAATTGTTTCGTAGTTTATTGAAAGCTTTTCAAACAATTTGTGGCGCTCGGCGGCGTCACCTATAAAGTTTTCGATGCTGAATTTTTCGAACTCTTCGAAGGTTCCGTCCGATTCTTTCCACAGGGCGGCAATTTGCATTACCCCCCTACGAGCCAAATCTTGTATATCCTTGCCGTGTTTTACGGTAAGCTGGTCAACAATTGAATCGAGTTTTTCTTTGGATAAATAAAGCATGTTGTCTTGGATTTGTTTTTGGTTTCTGGTACCACATCCCCACAAGATCAGGGCTAGGGCAAGCACCTTAAGGATTGTTTTTTTCATCGGGCAAGGATTTTTGGGTGATAAAATAATGGTTTGTGACGGCAAAGTTAGAATATTTGGGGGTTGCACCGGTTTTTTCAAATTATTCCTTCACCAACTTGACCACTTGGGGTATGTTTTCAACCCTCACAAAATAAACGCCCCTTTCAAGCCCTGAAACATCAATTTGGGTTTGCGTTCTGTCCAAAAAATCCATTAGCACCACCCTTCCACTAGCATCAATTATTTGAAACTCTGCTCTTTGATCAATTCGAGCATCACCTTTTGTAAAAATTGATATTGAGTTTCTCGTGGGGTTCGGGAAAACTGAAAGACTACCGTTAGCAACATGAATATTACTTGCAGATAAAGATGATTTGAAATTGGCCTTGAATGAAAAATTTTCGGCTCCAACCACAAAGTTATGATAAAGTGTGTTGGAAACAACCAGTCCGGAATGATCCCTCCAATTGTCAATAACCCAGCCTTGGTTGGGCAGGGCTTCGAGCTCCACTTGATTGCCTGGCACGTGATTGCCAGTTCCCCTAATTATGGCGGCACCAGGGGGTATAACCTCAACCGAAACCTCGAAGGTTTGAACCTCCGGGCATTGCATGAGGGTGCCTCCATGCTCCAAAATCTTTTCTTGCAATATTTCGTGGCTTACTGGCCAAATATCCTGTTCGGCAATTGACCGATCTGGTTTGATGATAACAAGGGTTGGGCTGGCAAAAACCTGATAGCTTTCAAATATTGATGTTCCGTGGTTTTTGGCGATCATGTAACTCCCAAAAGTTGTGAAAGGAGCAGCCGAAAAGTCGCTATGGGAGTGCGTGCGGCTTACCTTGAAAAAAACCACGTTCCCAAAATTGCAACCAAATAGCTCCAAGTTGCTCTGCACAATAGGGTAAGTTGAAGCACAACTTCCACAGCCAACCGAAGTAAACATTATTAGAGCAAGTTTGCCGTTTTCGAGATAATTGTACAATGAATGAACCACACCGCGTACGTCAACAACTTTAAAATCTTTGGCCAAAGTAAGTGGAGTTTGGCTCCTGACAACGGTTAAACTTAAAAAAGACAACAGCAAAAGGGAAAAAATTTTTTTCATAAAACCCGATTTGAGGCGTGAAATTAACGAATAAACTAAAACCGATGAAATTTGTTTGATGGACCTGATTCGAGTTAAATACAATTAAATCACTGTGGCCCAATTCGGATAAAAAAATTTAGATTTGCAACCAAGATTAATGCCAATTGAAATTATTCCATCGCGAAATAGGCCATGGGCCAGCGTTAATAATGCTCCACGGGTTGCTTGGAATGTCGGACAACCTGATGTCGGTGGCGCGCGTGCTAGGCATAAAGCAAAGGGTTGTATTGGTGGACCAACGTAACCATGGGCGCTCCGGTCACAATCCGATTTTTTGCTACGATGCAATGGCTGATGACCTGCTTGAATTGGTTGAGGAGCTAAACCTTTACAAGGTTTCAATCATTGGCCACTCCATGGGGGGCAAGGTGGCAATGAAGTTCGCGTACGACAATCCCGGTTTGGTGGAGAAGCTTATTGTGGTGGACATTAGCCCCGCGGCCTACACCAACACCACCCAACACCAAAACATTATTGACCGGATGTTGGCCATTGACTTGCCACATTTCACAACCCGAAGTGAGCTGGAACAAGCTGTTAGGAAAATTTTCGGCGGCAATTTCATCGAGCACTTGGTTTTGAAAAACATTGTGCTTACCCATCACAAAACTTTGGCCTGGAGGTGCAACCTACCCGCAATTAAGGAAAATATTTCGGAGATTATGGTCGAAATGCTTCCTCCGGGCAAATTCGAAAAGCCCACCCTTTTCGTCAAGGGCGAAAACTCAAACTACATTATGCCACACGACGAGACACTCGTAAAAAAGCATTTTTCCACGGCATTGATAAAAACCGTTTCCAACGCCGGGCACTTGGTGCACTCCGACAACCCATCTGGATTTATTTATGCTGTTAGTGAGTTTTTGGATTAATATTTCTAACTTTGCTGCACACCCCCGAGGTTTTCTACATTGTCACACAATGTTTCGATGATCAATTGATCCAAATTTATTGTCCTGACACAACTTGCACGTAGTTTAAAAAGCCTGATTGCACGGCAAAATATTTTTTGCTTATTTTGAAACCGGTTTTTTCTTTTTCATTTTTGTTGATTCTAACCTGTGCTTGGTTGCCTCCAATAGTAATTTGCACCCATAGTTTTGATTTAGGCCTATCCGACAACCATAAAAGTTTTTTTATGAAACCTCCAATTTCTGCTTGGCACAAAAATTATGCCCTGCATAGATTTAAATCTTATCGGGCTTGGTGGTTAGTAAGTGTATTTTTCGGAATATTTGCTTTTGCAGGGTGCAACAAAATTGAAATTGCACCAATAAGTATTTTTTTCGAACAAATACCCGGGAGCAAGAATCACGGGCCCAACGGTACCTGGTGGGGTTACAACCAAAGCAAGATCGTTCGCTTTGGAAATGCGGTTTATATGTATGTGGTTGAAAACGAAAACATTGACATCAATTCACACCCTAATGCTTCCAACCCTTCAAAAATGACTGTTTATCGAAAGGAGGGCGATGGTCAATGGCAAAAGGGAGCCCAGTTCAACACATCAAGACCTGGCAATATTCTTGTTACTTCTCAAGGTGTTGTCCACATTTTTGTTTTCGAACCCACTTACACCCAACCTTCTGAAAATGGTTCTTTCGGCAGGCTTAAACATTACTGGTTTCCCAATAGCAATGGGGGTGATATTACAACCTATAATCAGACTGTAATAATCGATAACGATGGGGTGTCGCAGGGCGAAACAGTGAATATTAGGCTTGGAGCATCGGTTGGTCCTAATGATCTACTCGTGGTATCATTTGGTTTGAACCAAACCCATAGGGTTTGTTATTTTGAAAGAAACGGAATCAAGTGGCAGCACGAAATTGCTGGTTCGAACCTGGGTAGCGACTATTATTATCCCTACGTTCAGGGTACAAATTCGGGTATTAGCATTTTGGCAGTTCAAAACAAATGGGTGGGGCCCAATGTTCCCAGCACTTATCAAAAATCGCATTACTTTGAAAAAAGAAATGGCATTTGGAGCCACGAAAACATTGTTGACCTTCAATCGCACCCCTTGGCCCCAACCCGGCCCCAACTTTTGGAGAATGTTGACATTTACCAAGATTCGTCAGGAACCATCCATCTTTTGTATGCAACAAGGTTGACGCCCGAAAATGAATGGCAAAATTCGTTCGTGCAGGTCACCCGTGCAGGCTCTGCCTGGAATCAAAGGCCTGTACCCACAACCGATGACAAAACCAACTGGATGCGAATGATAGAGGTAGGAGGTCAAATGTATTACTTCTGCGCAGCTTGGGACAAGCTATACCTAAAGAAGGGTATGGAAGGGGCGTTCAAAAGAATAGATATTCCAAAAATGAAAGGAATCTACCCTTATTTGGCAGCACCACGAGGCGGCACAAGCATTTCGTCGGAATTCATTGATATTTTGCTGCTTTGCGGAGATAACACTTCATATCCAAATGCCAAAAACTATTATTTAAGAATTCCAAAAAGCGAATTGTCAAAACTGTAATGGGAGCCGTCTCTTCAAGTCAAGCAAAATGGGGTTCGCCCAGGCAATGAATCCTTTCGGTGTTACATAATTAGCTGGGTTTGTTTGAATAATTATTTCCGTTTTAAAAAACCATTAAGGGGCAATTATTATTTAGCAGCAAAGCTGACTAGACGGCACAATGCCAAGACCTTTACATTTAAAGGCTTTATGCCATAGGCTCGGTTGTTTCTGAAGGTTTCGGGTATGACTGTATTATTGATTTCCTGATTTCAATTTAATTAACCCTGACTGTTGCAGAATGAGCCAAAAATTATTTTCAACCTTATTGCAACCCGCGGGAGTTATTAAATATAAATGTAGGTTAGCTTCCCATTGAACCCTCTCAAACCCTTGTTTCATTGAAAGCACAGGCAAATTCAACCATTCGGTTTATGGGTTTGAAGCAAAGAACTATTTATTGGAAACAAAACCTCATTAGTGTGGATTTTCGAGTTTCTTGGACATAACCGGAGTTTTTACCATTGCCAGACTAACAAGGTGCTGGGGCGAGGATTTGAAAGGAAAGTTGGAATAATTGAAGAAGCAATGAACTGAATTATGAGATTTGAACCGGAAATTCAAAGTGAGATTCAAGACAAATTGTTGATAAAAGAAAAAGGATTTTTTTGGTTGCCACAAAGTAAAAGACAGGGCAAAATGGTTAATGGCTTCAAACCATTTAACCAAATTGTTCAAAGAAACACAGACCTTGTAAGCAAGGAGGGTTTGAGCCTCCCGGTTGTTGATTAAAGGTTTGTAAAAGACTCAAGTGCCCGGCGCTACAACTGCATCGGGCTTTTTTCAAAGAATTTGCAAGCAAACCAAACCCCCTACTTTTTCATCCACCTCTCTAACCAACCGTGTAACTCTTTGTACCAAAAAATGGAGTTTTGTGGGGTTAATATCCAGTGATTTTCGTTGGGGTAATATACCAGTCTTGACTCTAGCCCCATACTCTTGTAAATACTATACACCAAGAACGCATGGGCAACGGGCACCCTGTAATCGAGCTCACCGTGAATTACCAGCATCGGCGACTTGAAGTTTGCGGAAAATTGTGCCGGATTTTGGCTGTTGAGCACATCTAAGTTTTTCCATGGCGTACCCCCGTATTGGTAGCCCCTGTTTGCACCGTAATCTGATGCAAACTGCAGGTGCAGATCATAAACCCCTGCGTGGTTTACAAGGGCGGCAAACCTGTCGGTGTGCCCGGCAATCCAGCTAACCATAAATCCGCCATAACTGCCACCGGCTGCGACCATACGACCCGGGTCAACCAGTCCACGGTCAATCATGTAATCAACCGAATTCATAATGTCAATGTACGGTTTGTTTGCGTGTTCGCCGTGTATGCTGATGGCAAAATCTTTCCCGAAGCTTGTAGAGCCGTGGAAGTTAGGCAATATCGATATGTATCCAGGAGCCGAGAAAAGCTGGCTGTTCCAACGGTAGTGCCAGTTGTCGCCAAAGGTACCGTGCGGGCCACCGTGAATCATAACCACCAAGGGATACTTTTGTAATGGGTCGTAATCGGGTGGGTAGTTTATAAACATCTGAACATCGGCATCGTTTGCACCCTTGTAGGTGACATTTTCGATGCGCCCGAAATTAATTTTTGCCAAGGTTGTATCGTTAAAACCAGTAAGCTTTCTCGCTCCGCCACCAACGCCCAAGGTAAGCGTGTAAAGCTCCGCGGGGCTATTCAGATTGTCGTGGCTGAACACAATTCTATTAGAACCCGTCATTGCTGCCCCACTGTTAGTACCTTTGTGAAACAACCTTTCATGATGACCTCCGCCTGAGGGTATACTGAAAATAGACTGCATTGCATTATCCTCTGCAAGAAAAAAAACATTTTGACCATCGGTGCTCCAAAACCAACCCTGGCACGACAAGTCAATACCGGCAGTTAACTCCCTATGTGTACCCGAACCCAAATCAAAAACCACCATTTCCACGTTGTCGGCATAAAAGTGGTAAATGTTTTGTCTGCCGTAAAGCAGGAGCTGACCATCGGGACTGAAAACCGGGTTTGAATCGCCCGCCTTGTTGTAGGGCGTGAGGTTGATCATTTTACCGCTACCATCGGTTTGGAGCAAGAAAACGTCATTGTTTATGTAGTCGTATGGAGGTTCGGTAACATTCATGCTCACCGCAATGGTTTTACCATCGGGCGAAATGTCGTAGCCCACGCCACCCATCATTTCAAAATAGTTATTGGTGTTTGGCATGAGGTCAGTTACTATTTTCGAGGGAAGGTCAATGCTGAAAAGCCTTGGGTAGTCGCCATCGGTAAGCCACCGGTCCCAAAACCTGAAGGTCGTGTTCTCGGTTACCTTTGCCGTAACTTTAGAATCCTTTCTTTCCTTTTGAATTTGCTCCAGCCTCTTCCAATCGCCGCCATATTCAGGAAAGATGTTTGCTCCAAATGCAATTCGCTTGCCGTCGGGAAACCACTTGGGTGCAAAAATCCCCACCGGCAGATCGGTTACCTTTTGGGCTTCGCCGCCATCAATGGGCAAAATGTAAAGTTGGCCAGGCCCGTTATGACGCCTGGACACGAAGGCAAGCTCCTTGCCATCAGGACTCCATGCAGGCGAACCATCCTTGCCGCTGTGGGTGAGCTGCCGTACACTTCCATCGCTATTGTTAACTACAAAAATATTGGACGACGAGGTGTTGGCCTTTACGTCAAACTCCGTAACCACTATTGCCGACCACTGTCCGTCGGGCGAAACCTCGGGGTTTCCAACACGCTTCATTTCCCAAAGCATCTCGGGGGTAATGGCAACCTTTTCGGATGCAATGAGGCGGTTTAATCCAACCGGAAAAAGCCAAACAGCAAAAAGAAATAAGCTTATATTCTTCATAATAAAATTTGTTTATGAGTTTATTTGTATAATAGTTTTGAACGGATGCAAATTTTATAGCCACAAAAACCTCCCTGCCCTTTAAGGGGGCAGAACCTCAGCAGTCACCCGTAGTAAAGTCAATAAGCCAAAGTCAATGGAAGAGTATTTGGGGATCTTAAAACCTACGCTTCCAGACACGGTTTATTTGACTAATTCTCGCTCAAATCGTCCAGGTGGTGCTGAAGGGCAACCACCGAAATGCTTATTTCGTACATTGAAAGGCCAAGAGAAAACAATAAGGTGGCAAGGCTTAACCCGAAAAACACAATCCCTGCAGTGTTTTGCTCCATAAATATTAAAAGCATGGCAAGCACCGAAAAAAACAAGCTCGCCACCCCGACTAATTGCATATCCTTGATTAGTTTCACCCTTTTACGCAAGTTTTCGATTTGCAACAAAATGCTTGTGGTTTTTTGCTGCTCGTAGCTGGTTTTCAAGCCTCTAATTATCTGGGCTATTGTCAAGAACCTATTTGTGTAGGCCAACAAGATAAGCGACGTTGCAGAAAACAACAAAGCAGGGGTTTCAATGGAAAGCGTCATAATCTATTTTTACTTTTTGAAAAATATTTAGGAAAAGAAAACCTTGCTGAAAACCAACTCTTCAACGGCTGCCTGTCGTTGGTCAAGCATATTGCCAAGTTCTTCTTGATTGTTGTGAAAAACAACTGACCCTGCCACCTGCATTGACAAAAAAGGGAACAGAGCTACAGAGAATACATTTACAACCAAGTGCCTTGCATCCACCCATTGCATTCGTCCTGCATTAGATTCAGCGTCAATTTCAGTTTGCACATCACCAAATCGTGCTTGGTATTTTTGCAAAAGCGGGTACATTATTTCTGGATTCTTCTGAGCCTCGTGCAAAACGAAGCCGGGCAAGAAAGGCTCTCGAAGCATAAGTTGCAAGAATTTTTGAACCACTAGCCTAAACCTTTGATGGAGAGTCCCGGCCTCCTTGTTGGCAAGTACCATACATAGCCCTGAAATGCTTTCGAGAATGTTTTCCATCACATGACAAAAAAGTAATTCCTTGTTTTCAAAATAATAATGCAGTAATGCCTTGTTTACACCTGCGGAGTTTGCAATTTCTTGCATGCGGGCACCCGTGTAGCCTTTCATAATAAAGTTGCTTTTGGCAGCAGCCAAAATCCTTTCTTCCGCGGTAGGTTTGTAATGGTTCATTTTCTTGAAGTTTTGAAATTTGAATTCAAAAATAAGAAAAATTTACCAAGCAGTTAAGAAGCGGCTAAAGAAATTCCCTGCTGATTACTTGGAATGTGATATTGGGAATAAGCCTTAGAAAATTGCAAAAGCTTTACGTGTTAGCCCTTTTGGCTAATTCGCTGCAATTTCTCGTACTCAATAATTTCTATTTGCTTTCCGCTGGTTCCGATTAGCCTATCGTCCTTAAAGTTTTTGAGTATTCTAACCACACTCTCCTGCGACAATCCTGATAGCTCGGCAAGCTCTTTTCTGGTTAGCTCCAGTTCAAAAACGGTTTTGTAATAGACACTGTCGGCCAGACAAAGCAGCAAGTCGGCGAGGCGGCCATAACTTTGCTTTTTGGTCAGGCAAAAAAACCGACCATAGATTTGCCTAGCATTTCCACTTTGAACATTGAATATTTCGGTAGCAAAAAGGGGGTTTGACTTTAAAACTCCCCTAAAAACATTTATGTCTATAAACATTACTGTGCTATCAACATAGGCCTGGGCGGTATAATTAAAAACGCTATTCCCCTCCATGGCAGAAGAGAGGGCAATGAATTTCCCGCCCGAAATGATTTTAAGCACCAAATTGGAATTACCCCCTTCGATATAGGCCTTAACCAAGCCTTTGGTTAGAAGAATTATATGCGGGGCTAAAGAACCCTGCTTGCAAATAATTTCGCCCTTTTTAAAAGACAATTCCACTTGATTGGCAAGAATCAGGTCCATTTCCGGAGGCGTGAGTTTATCAAAACACCTGCAGCTGGGAACAACATTCTTGCAACTATTGGCAAAAATCGAATACTCCATTTATGGTCAAGGTTGGTTGGGCATATTTAAAAAACACACCTGCTTTAAGTGCATTATGTTTGCTAAGTTACAAAAAATATTCAATTGAGCGATCTTTTGATGAAAAAACGTTGCTGAATCAAGTTTTTAATTGACCGTCGTCAATTTTTTTGTTATAACAAATCAGCCTGCCATATGGTTGCAAAACAATGAAAAAAAATTGCCCAATTAAAAAAGTTGCAGGAATTTCATGTTGTGAATTTTTTAACAACACAAAATACCCAAAAGATGGAAATTCAAATCAACCAAACGCTTGACTGTAAAGGTCTAAGCTGCCCCATGCCAATGCTAAAGCTAGCAAAAACCATGAAGGGTTTGTCTTCGGGCGAGGTGCTTGAGATGCTTGGAACCGACCCCGGCACCAATTCTGACCTGCCCAAATGGTGCGAAAAATACGGAAACGACCTTTTGTTGAGAGAAACATTGGAAGGCGGAGTGTTCAGGTACCTTATAAAAAAGAACTAGGAGGCAACTATGTCAGAAAAACCTAAGGAAACGGGGATTTTCGGTCACCTTTGGGCCACTTTCTTTGCAAAACACTGGCCTGTTTGGGTTGGAGCCGTAATTCTTGGGGCGCTTAATATTGTGCTTTTTGCCATTAACAGCCCCTGGGGTGCCAGTGGAGGGATAAACAACTGGGGTGAGAACCTTTACGGGCTTCTTGGCTTTTCGGCCTTTGAAGGCACCACACCAATGGGCTCCAGCATCTTTGCCATGCTAGCCTTAATGCTTATCGTAGGCTCATTTATCGGAGCACTTTTCTCAAAAGAATTTGCCCTGAGGGTGCCTCCAAAGGGTGAAATGGCAAAGGGTTTTATCGGCGGTGGGTTGATGGCCATCGGTGCAACCGTAGGTTTGGGTTGCACCGTAGCATCGTTTTTTAGCGGAGTTCCTGCACTTTCGGGAGGGGCTATAATTTTTACCGTTGGACTTTTTGTTGGAGTTATAGTTGCTCTAAAGTACCTTATGTGGGAAATGGAGCGCTTCCCGATGCTTAGTTCGGGCAAAAGCTACACGTGGCTCGCTGCAAAACCCGCCAAGGGCAAAACTCAGGTTTATATAGGATGGGTAGTGTTTGCACTTATTTTAATTTTATCTTACACATACGCTCCCAATAATCCAATTATGTCTTGGTACATAATTATCGGGCTGTTAATGGGATTGATTAGCCAGAGATCACGCTTTTGTATCGTCAAAGCCTTCCGCGATCCGTTCATGACCGGCGAGGCATCGGGAGCTACAGGGATAATTGCCGGTATGGTGGTTACCCTTTTTGGCTTCACTGCCATCAAGTACTTCGGAATTGGCATTGGAGATGCCGGAATTAGAACTCAGGAAATGACTTGGGTTTTCTCCCATTTCTGGGCGAAGGCCTTGATAGGAGGTTTCATATTCGGGCTAGGAATGACCGTAGCAGGGGGTTGCGCTGCTGGAACCCTTTGGCGCGTTGGCGAGGGTCAGGTTAAGCTTTGGTTCTCGGCATTGGCATTTATTCTAATAATGCCTTTATCAAACAAGGCAATAGTGCCGCTAGTCAATAAAATAATCCCCCATCAGGCTGGCTTCAAAATGTTCTTGCCAGATTACATAGGCTACTCCGGTGCTTTTGGGGTGGTTGTTTGCATTTTGTTGATATGGTACTGGTTTGTAAAGTGGAACGAGAAAACCGGAAGGTTCACTGCTTACTAAAACAAGACTCCAGATGAAGAATACCACAAAAATACTAATCGGCCTTGCCTTGGTGGCGCTAATTGCAGGCTCCTGCACGGCCATTTTCGAAAACGGTGAAGAAATTGCTAACGCACACAAATCGCTCGTGGAGCAAATTACCGTTGTTGACCTGCGGGAAAAGATTGACACTGGAGAAGACTTTTACCTTATAGATGTGAGGCAAGTAAAGGAATTCGAGCAAGTGTCCATCCCCGGAGCGTTTAACATCCCAAGGGGGTTGCTAGAATTCAAAATAAACGACAGCATCTACTGGGAGGGTGAATTTTTCTACGAACCCGAAAGAGGTAACGAAATAATCATTTATTGCCAAAAGGGCTTTAGGGGAATTCTTGCAGCCCTAACCCTCAAACAACTAGGCTACACCAACGTCAAAAACCTTGAAGGTGGAATAATTAGTTGGGATCCCGAGATAGAAAAAAATGAACCTGCCGCCAAAACAAGCGGAGGCTGCGGAGACTAAAAAAACAGCGAGGAGATTTGATTAAAGGGTTCTGCGAATTTCCAAGCCAACACAAAAAAATTTACGAACCCAACCTAAAACCTACTAAAATGAAAAAATTAAAAGCAAGTTTTTTAACAATCATCCTGGTGGCAACTTTTGTTTTCACCGGATGTAAAGACGAGGGCCCTACATTTGATGCGCAAAAAGCATTAACAGACTATTTGGTTGCTCAAAACCTCGACATCAACACAATTATTAGCGGCTTTGTAATAATGCCTCCCGCTGATGGCAATTTAAGTGGAAGGTACATTATTGACGTTCGGGATCCCGCCGATTTTGCACAAGGAAGAATTCAGGGCGCCAAAAACGTGGCCTGGAACAACGTTCTGGCAGAGGCAGCCATTGCTGACAAACCAATTTTGGTCGTTTGTTATTCTGGCAACCAGGCAACTTATTTGGTAGGCCTACTAAGACTTAGAGGATATTTAACAGCCCAAGCGTTAAAGTGGGGAATGAGCTCCTGGCATACAACATTTGCAAACCACCCCAGAGGATGGAACAGCCTAACTGGCAATATTTCAGCTGGTCATGCCAACTGGTCTACCGCCGCCGCACCAACAAATTTAACCTATCCAAGCCCAACATTTACCTCCAACTCCACTGATCCGGCCACAATTCTAAATAACAGAGTTGCAGCAGTATTGGCCGAAGGATTCAAAAGCGTAACTCCAGAAGCGGTGCTTGCCAACCCTTCAAACTACTTTATTAACAACTACTTCCCCGAAAATCATTTTTTGGGTTTCGGACACATTGCCGGATCTTTCAGAATACGCCCAATGCTTGTTGGCGATAACACGGTTAAGTTTAATAACCCAGCAAAATCAGTTGTAACTTACTGCTATACAGGTCAAACATCAGGAGCGGTTTCTGCCTTTTTGAGGGTAATTGGATACAATGCCCACAGTATGGTGTTTGGCATGAACAAGCTTAACCACTCCAGTTCAACTTGGACCGAAAATCGTTGGGGTCACGGTACAGAAGTGCCAAGAAACCTACCCTTCGTAACCAATTAAATCAATGGGCCATATTAACGCCCCCCCCTTTTTTAACCAATAAATTTGCAGCATAACATTTTAAATTCCCTTCGAAAAATGAAAAAAACACTGCTGGTTATACTCTTGCTTTCGGCCTTTGCAGTACCGAGAATTTCGGCACAAGGGTGCGGAGACGCACCCTCGGAAGAAGGCGTTACGGTGTTTGGGTTCATACAATCTCAATTTGATGCGGTGGTAAAAGACCCGAAAACTACAACTTCCTTTTCTTTCGAAAGGGTTAGGCTTGGCGTTCAGGGAGCAATCCCCTACGACTTTTCCTTTTATGCCGTTGTTGAGCTAAGCCCATTCTTGGACGCTAACAACAACCCCTACCTGCTGGATGCCTTCATTTCTTACAACAGGTTTAAATGGGCCAGGGTTTCGGTGGGTACCTTCAAAACTCCTTTCGGATTTGAGACCAACCTTGCCTGTAACGATATGCCAACAATTTTCCGCTCTACCGCAGTGTTGCAAACCGTGGCGCCGTTTCGCGATTTCGGTTTGGTTTTTATGGGGGGTGACAACTCCACTAAACTGCAGTATCAATTGGGCATAATGAACGGAAGTGGCTTGAAGCGCTTTGACAACAACCAAAAAAAGGATTTGGTGGCAAGAGTGTTGTTCAGGCCACTTGACTTTGTCCAAGTTGGAGGTAGCTTTCGCGGCTCGTACCCTTCGTACAACAACAATACCGACACCCGCACAACAATTGGTGCCGAACTTAAGGCTCAATACCAAGGGTTTTCGTTGATGGGCGAGTACATTTACGACAAGGGCGACTACAACAGGGACCTAGGCGGTGGATGCGGGGGCGAGCTCATTGTACTTGGAGAAGAAAGAAATGGTGGATGGGCGGCAGTTTCATACAAAACAAAATGGAACGTTGAACCGGTTTTTAAATTTGATTTCTTCGACTCGGGTAACGACCAAAACTACAAGGAAAGCACTATGACTTTCGGCCTAAACTACTTCTTCAACGATTGGACGAGATTGCAAGTCAACTACCTGTACAAGGCAGAAAAACCCACTGAGATAAATAATGACCGTTTTGTGGTTCAATTGCAAGCAAAATTTTAATCGATTTTTGAAATGGACAATTTAAGAAAATTTGGAAACACAATAATCTTGGTGTTGGCCCTTGCCTCGGCAAATGCTCAGTTTGACATAATTTCTGCCCGTGATGCAGTTAAGCTGGTTGGCGATGCCAACACTGTTTTTGTTGCCACCGTAAGCGCGCAAGACTTTGCAAAAGTGCACATTCAAAATGCGGTTAACATCGAATACAAAGCCCTATGCAAGCCCGGAACAATTGAAGGTTTGCTCAATAGCCCTGCCGAGCTTGCAAAAGTCCTTGGCACGAAGGGAGTGGATCCTGCAAAAACCATAATTATCTACGACAATGGAAGGTATGTTTACTCAACCTACCTGTATTGGGTGCTCGACTATCTCGGGTACAATAAGGTCAAGATTCTTGATGGTCATATGACGGCTTGGAGGGAAGCCCGTGGGGCGGTAGGGCGGAACCCCGTAACCCCCACGCCCATAACCTTAACTCCAAAGTTGAAGCCGTCAATATTTGTCGAATACGCTTATGTAAATGGGAAGCTAAATAATCCCGGCACCATAATTATCGATGTTTCGGCACCTAACGAACACAAGGCTGGCAACATCCCTGGTTCAATTAATGTGGAAAACAAAAGCTTCATTAACGAAGCAAAATCTCAGCTGAAAACCAAAGCTGAAATCGAAAAAGTTTTGGCAGACAGCAAGATCGTCAAAGATAAGGAGATAATTCTTTATTGTACTTCTAGTGCGCGAACGGGCACTGTTTACCTTGCTTTGAAGGGTCTTGGCTATCGTAACATTAAGATATACGACGGGGGCTGGAACGAGTATAAAACAAAATAGGTCTTCAAAATCTTGACAAGATGAAAAATCTAAATTTAATCCTGTCGGCGGTTATCTTGACATTTGTGTTGTCCGGATGCTTCAATCCAGACAAAACCGTTTACAGCAACACAAATACTATGCTCGAAGCCGCATTGAAAGACGTTGATTTTGTTGTGGCCGAAGAGGTGAACCAATTGATGGAATTGGGCACGGCACCATTATCAGTAATAGATGTGCGAGAACCCGAGGAGTTTGAAGCAGGGCATATTCCTGGAGCAATAAACATTCCAAGGGGAACCCTGGAGTTCTCGAAACTTCTTTCGAACAGGAGACAAACCGTGGTGCTATACAGCAACACCCATCAACGATCGGCCCTTTCGGCAAAAAACCTAAGGCTAATGAAATATGGCGATGTAAGGGTGCTTGAAGGAGGATTTGAAAACTGGCAGCTTTCTTTTCCCGAAAAGGTTGAAGTAGGGTCAGGTTCTCAACAAGCTAGCGCACCCACACAAAAGGCATCAGGTGGATGTGGAGATTAAATGACAACAATTAAATTTCAGTAAAATGGCAAAAATGTGTATAGGATTGTTTTCGGGTGGGCTTGACAAGCTAACCTTCGCTGGTGTTTTGCTAAGCGGGGCCGCAGCCGAAGATATGGATGTGGAAGTTTACGTTCACCTAAAAGCGGCTCAATGGTTTGTAAAAGGTAACGAAAACGGCAGGGAGTACCTTAGCGAAGACAACGAAAACCTTCAAGCCTGCATTGACAAGCTCAAGGAACTAAACAGCCCTACCTGGAAGGAGTACTTCGAAATGGCCAGGGAGATGACAAACGTAAAAATTTACGTTTGCAGCCTTGCCGGCCGAATTTGGGGAGGCTCAAAGATCGAAGATTTCATTGATATGGTTGACGATATCATCGGAATTGGCGAATATATTGATGCGGTAAAAGAAGCCGACGTCCACTTTTTGGTCTAAAAAAACAAGTTTTCAAACTAAAAAAACAAAAAATGACATCCCAAGAATTAAAAGCACTAACAGTAGCAAAACAAATCGACGCAAGAGGAACAGCCTGCCCAGGACCACTACTGGCAGCAAAACAAGGAATTGGCGACATTGAATCGGGCGAGGTGATGGAGGTACTCTCGGCCGATGCCGGGACAAAAAGAGACATACCCAAATGGTGCCAAAAGATGGATCACGAGTTTCTTGGCTTTGTTGACGAGGACAGTTTTTCGCGGCTGTACCTTAGAAAAGCTTAATTGCAAGCAGTTTCTGGCTTCCATTCTGATTATCGACAATAGTTCATTTCATAAACAAGCATTATGGCCGACAAAAGTTATAAACCCAGAATATTGGTTTTTTCGACCGATAAGATTTCTGATCCCGGAATAGACCTGGCAGGTTTGCGCAAGGTACACTATTCACCGTCAGTTTACGTGATCAACCTGCCCTGCTCCTCAGGTATAAAAACAAGGTGGATCATGCACGCTTTCAAGCAAAAATTCGATGGTGTTTTCATTGCCGCCGATGGTCATGAATGCTCATACAGCCATAAATGTCCTGATTTCACAAACGATATCATTACCCGATCTCAGGCTATAATGAAACAGAACAACATTAGTCCGAAGCGGATCAGAATGGCAGCCATTTGCTCTGTTTGCGCGGTTCCGTTTGCCGGACATATGGAGGCCTTCAGCGAAATATTGCTCGAGCTGGGCGATATTGAAACAGAAATGGCAGGCGGGATTAAGGCAATTGATAACTAATCTAACAGGAACACAGAATGCTGACAAAAAAGACAAAATTTGACGCCCTGGTGATTGGCGGCGGTGTGGCCGGACAAGAGGCGGCTCTCAACCTTGCCCAAATGGATTACAAAGTGCTTCTGGTAGAAAAGCAGTTGTCGATTGGTGGAAAAATGATTCAATTGAGCAAGGTTTTTCCAACCCTCGACTGCGGAGCCTGCATTACCACCCCGAAAATGTCGGAAACAGCCAGGCATCCAAATATTACCACAATGCTTAACAGCACTGTTGAAGAGGTGGAAAAAACCGAATCGGGCTTCAAGGTAAGAGCAATTAAGAAGCCAAGGTACGTGATTGCCGAAAATTGCACGGGGTGCGAAAGTTGCGAAATAGTATGCCCAGAGGTAAGACCCGATGATTACAACCTGAACCTTTCGGCTCGCAAGGTGGCTTACATACCATTCAACCTTGCAAACCCGCGAATTGCCAACATAGACAGGCAAGACACCTCCGCACCTTGCATTGGCGGATGCCCCGGGGGTACAAAGGCTTACGGTTATGTTTCGTTGGTTCGAAACGGCCAGTACGATGAGGCCATGAAGCTGCACATGGAAGACATTCCTATTCCGGGCAGCCTCGGGAGGGCTTGCTACGCGCCTTGCCAGTCGTCATGCACCCGTAGCCTGCTCGAGGGCACGGTTGACATACGCAAAACCAAACGTTTCTTCGCAGACCATTTTTACCAAAAGTATCCCGAACCACCAGCAGTTAAAAAGAAAGAACCAACAGGTAAGAAAATTGCAGTAATCGGCTCAGGGCCATCAGGATTGACAGCCTCCTACCACTTGGCCTTAAAAGGTCATCAGGTTAAAATTTTTGAGGCGGCTCCCATTCTGGGAGGAATGTTGAGTTTGAGCCTGCCCGAGTTCAGGCTTCCGAAAAACATTGTTGAAAGGGATGTAAAAAACGTAACATCCCTTGGAGTCCAAACTGTGGTAAACCACAAGGTAGAAAGTATAGAAAAGTTGAAAAAAGATGGGTTCGATGCGGTATTCGTTGCTGTGGGAACCCACAAAACCACAAAGCTAAACATAGAAGGGCAGGAATTGAACGGGGTGGTCTCGTGCCTCGACTTTTTGCGTGACTCCATACAAGAGAAAACCAACGCGCTAAAGGGCAAGCGAGTTATGGTTATCGGTGGTGGAAACACAGCAATTGATGCCGCCAGGACCTCGGTGCGTCTCGGTGCGGCCGAAGTTACGGTGGTTTACCGCCGTAGCCGTGAAGAAATGCCTTGCTTTGCCCCCGAAATAAAAGAGGCGGAAGAAGAGGGTGTAAAGCTATTGCTCCTGCGAAATCCAATAAGATTCTTGGGCAAAAACGGGCAACTTGAAGGGGTAACCCTGGCTAAGATGGAACTTGGCCAACCCGATGAAAGTGGTAGGAGGAGACCGGTTCAAGTTAAAGGTTCCGAATACACAGAGAAAGTAGATTGGGTTATCGAGGCGGTGGGACTTAACCCCTCAACCGATGTTTTCGAAAGCGAGCTAAACCTCAACAAAAACGGCACCATTGTAGTAAACGAAAAAACCCTTCAAACATCACTCGCCTATGTTTTTGCAGGCGGCGACTCTGTTACTGGAGCCTCAACAATCATCGAAGCAGCCGGACTGGGAAAGAAGGCGGCATTTTACATCGATAAGTTCCTGGCAGGCCTAAACATCGAAGATTACGAAGCTGGGGACAAGCTGCCTGCGGTTGATACCGCAAAGGTTTTGAGCCGTCCCAACATTCAATTCAAGCCACAAACAAAACAGGCGCACCGCGACCCTGCCGTGCGCATAAAAGATTTTGATGAAGTTGAAAGCACCTTTACCGAGGTCGAGGTTCTCGATAGCACAAGCAGGTGCCTCGATTGCAGCAACTGTCGCGAATGTCACCAATGCATCGCCGCTTGCCCGGCCGAAGCCATTGACTTCTCCCAAAAAACCGAAATCCACGACGTTGACGTCAGGTCGGTAATCTTGGCCTCAGGCTTTAGGTTATTTCCACCGTCGGGAAAAAAAGAGTATGGATTTGGCACTTATCCCAACGTGATTGACGCCCTTCAAATGGAAAGGCTAATTGCCCCAACAAGACCATTCAACAACGTTTTGAGACCTGGCGATGGAAAGGTTCCAAGCAACGTAGCCTACGTGCTTTGCACCGGCTCGCGCGATGTGTCAATCGAAAACAGCAGACCTTGTAGCAGCGAATGCACCAATAATCCAATTTGCTCACAGGTTTGCTGCATGTATTCCATAAAGCAGGCGCAGCTTTTGATGGGTGCCCTACCCCTTGCCGACATTACCATTTACTACATAGACCTTCGCGCATTCGGCAAGGGTTACGAAGAATTCATGCAGCAATCAAAACGGATGGGAGTTAATATGATCAAGGGTAAGATTGCACAAATCAATGAAAAGGAAGACGGTAGTGGCGACCTTGTTTTGAGGTACGAAGATGTAACTACTGGCAAGCTAAAGGAAGCAAAACATGACCTTGTAGTTTTGTCAATTGGTGCATTACCAAACAATGAGATTGCAAGCAGTTTCAAAAAGCAAACCCTTGAGCTGGACGAACTAAATTACGTGAAACAGGTTGATGAACTTGTCAGCCCTTCCCGCACTTCCATTGAAGGTGTTTTCATGGCTGGAACGGTTGCCGGTCCACGAGACATTCCCGATTCGATCCTCTCGGCAGGATGCGCCGCCACCGAAGCAGCGAGCTACATGAAGCTGGTAGAAAGAGAAATACCCGTATAATCCAACGAACATAAGAATTATCATGAAAGAAAAAATTGGAGTTTACATTTGCCATTGCGGGGGAAACATATCCGACTACGTTAGGGTGGAGGAAATTGGAAGGTTGTTGAAAGATCATCAAGGAGTTGAAGTATCAACAGATATTATGTTTGCTTGCGCCGATTCAAGCCAAAACATAATGATAAACGACATTAAGGAAAAAAAACTTGATGGAATAGTGGTGGCCTCTTGCTCTCCCAAGCTGCACCTCCATACATTTAGAAACGTGGCCGAAAGGGCGGGTCTGAATCCCTCCAACTACGTTCAGGTAAATATTAGGGAGCAATGTTCGTGGCCCCATTCCGACAGGCCAATGGATGCCAGCACAAAGGCAGTGGGGCTCATCCGGGCCGGAATAAACAGGGTGTCTCATTCGGAATCGTTAGAAAACATTGAGGTTCCTGCCAAGAAATCCGTACTTGTAGTAGGCGCTGGTGTTGCCGGAATGCGTGCTGCCGTATCGCTGGCTCGCCTTGGCAACGAGGTTTACGTAATAGAGCAAGACCACTTTGTTGGGGGTCCGGTTGCACAGGTTGGAAAGCTTTTTATGGGTGACCAACAAGGGAAGGAAGTAATAAAACGCCTTTACGACGAAATGAAGGCCGAGAAGAACATTAGCCTTTTTACCGGTGCAAAAATCGAAAAGGTTACCGGAAGCCTTGGTTCTTTCAACGTCAACATTAGTATTAGGCCAAGGTACGTTACCTGGCACAAGGATGGCTGCGACATAAACCAAGCCATTGAGGATTGTCCGGTAAACCTACCCGACCCTTTCAATTTCGGATTAACTACCCGCAAGGCAATTTACAAGAACTATTCGGAGGCCCTGCCCGATATTCCCGTGGTTGACGCCGAGGCTTTGAAGGACGAAAAAGAATACCTCGACAAGTATTCCAATTGCATTAACATTCACCAAAGGGTAGAACATCTCAGCCTGATTGCAGGTACAGTTTTGGTAACTACCGGTTTTGACAGCTACCTTCCTGCCAAAGGCGAATTCGGGTATGAGGAACTAGACAATGTGATCACACTTCCCCACTACCGGCGGTTGCTCGAAGTTAGCGAGGTTTCGCTAAAATATAAAAACAGGGAAATAAAAAGGGTGGCTTACATATATTGTGTTGGCAACAGGCAAACCAATGGCGAAAACAAGCATTGTTCGCGTTATTGCTGCTCGGCTGCAATCCATTCGTCCTTAATTTCGATCGAAAAATTTCCGGGATTGAAATCCTTCCACCTTTTCAGGGATGTAAGAACTTACGGAAAACAAGAACTTCTATACCAAAAGGCCTCTTCGCAAGGCGATATTTTCATAAAATTCGAAGAAAAAGAACCTCCGAAACTCGTATCAAAAGGCAATTCCATTTCAATAAAAGTAAAGGATTACCTTACCTCAAAAATGGAGATTGAGCTTGAAGCCGACTTGGTAGTTTTGGTAACAGGGATGGTTGCACGGCAAGACAGCCAAGAAATATCGGAAATTTTCAAGATTCCAATTGGCAACGACAAGTTCTTCAACGAAATACACCCGAAACTAAAACCGGTGGAAACGGTAATAAAAGGTGTGTTTATTGGCGGTTCGTGCCAAGGGCCCCGCAACATTACCGAATCGGTCCAATCTTCATTGGCGGCGGCTTCCAAGATAAGTTCCTTGATTAAAACCGGAACCATTTCAATCCCTCCGGTTATAGCAAGAATTAATTCAGACAAATGTGCCTGGTGCGGCAAGTGTGCCGAGGTGTGCGACTACGACTCGTTGAAGAGAACCCTTGTAAACGACAAGGAAATTGCAACGGTAAACAAGGCAACCTGTTCTGGGTGCGGCATTTGTGCCCCCGTCTGCCCCGAAGATGCAATAGAAATCATTCAATACACCAACAAGGAAATAGAAGGAATGATTGACGGCTTTGCAGGTATGGTTGAATTATCAGAAACCCAGAAATCTGCAGAAGATGGATTGATAGAAGAGGCCTTGAGCATGAAGGAATACCCGCAGGTTTGGAAAGCCATTTCAGGAGCAATCAATGGTTCGAGCAAAACGGTATCAGAGATTGCAGAAAATACTGGCATAGACAAGCAAACGGTTATGTACCACCTAATGACGATGAACAAGTACAGCCTTGTTGTGCCCGATGGAATGGACGAAGACGAAGAGTACTACACCTACAAAATGAAAAAATAGAGCCATGTCAATAGTTAACCCATATTTTGGCGAAGAATTAAGAAAGTTTGGCGCCAATGATTTCAATGCTTGTTATAATTGCGGTAACTGCACTGCCATTTGTTCTCTTACAGATAAAAACCACGCATACCCTCGCTCTCTTGTCAGATACTCTGTTTTGGGTCTGGAAAATCAGTTAAAATCATCGCTTGATCCCTGGCTCTGCTATTACTGCGGCGATTGCGCATCCAATTGCCCCAGGGAGGCCAATCCGGGAGAATTGATGATGGCAATACGCCGCTGGCTAACTGCAAAATACGACTGGACCGGGCTTTCTGGCCTCCTATACAAATCACTTCCCCTTACAATCGTGGCTTTCTTGCTGGTTGCAATTGGGGTTGTTTTCTTTGCTTCGTCAAAAAACTTTGACCCTGATGCAATTATAGGCGCAGGACATAAATTTGAAATGTGGGCGATAATTGGTGTTTTTACTCTAATATTCATCCCCAACCTAGCTCGTATGTGGTACTTTATCATACTTAAACCTGGCATAAAAATCAAGTTGTCGAACTATATTCTGGGTTTCAAAGACTTGATCGAGCATATGTTTACCCAAAAAAGAACCCTAAAGTGCAACGATAGCTATTCGCGGTGGCTCATGCACTTGATTATAGTGCTGGGTTATCTTGGACTACTGCTTACTACGGTAGCACTAGATTGGTTCAGAACTACAAATACCTTTGTTGTTCTTTTGGGGTACGTTATGAGCATTACTCTTTTCGGCCTCACCGCCGTTTTTGTCAAAGACCGCATAAAGAAAAACAAGGAGCAGAGCAAGTTCTCGCAGCCATCAGATTGGTTTTTCGTTATTTGGTTGCTTATGATGGCTTTCTCGGCTTTCTTGGTCAGAACCATGATTGATTTAAACCTTATTGAAACCAATATTTGGCTATACCTTTTTCATTTGACGGTACTTGTTCAGTGGGCTCTAATTATAGTCCCTTTCGGCAAATGGACGCACTTCTTGTATAGGTCCTTTGCAATGTATTTCGAAAAATTGAAAACTACAACATAGGTGGCTAATATGTTATACAGCCAGAAACCTGCCAACAAGCAGGTTTCTTTTTTTTGGTAGGAATACCTGATCGCCTAGGTAATTTGAATACAATTGAAAGAGATATTTTGTGTAACGAAACAAATTAAAGGCTGAACATTGCAACGCAATCCTTGTTTAAGGGATAAACTAATTTTGATTTCAAAATGGAAAAGAAAGCAATAACTAACTTGAAAATAAACACAATAATTAAAAACAGGTGGAGCCCAAGGTCTTTTTTGGACAAGTCAGTTGAAAAAGAAAAGATCCAACATTTTTTTGAGGCGGCCCGTTGGTCACCAAGTGCGTACAACGAACAACCATGGAGGTTCATCGTTGGATTAAAAGGCGATGAAACTTGGCAAAAGATTTATGATTCACTGGTTGAATTCAACCAAATGTGGGCAGTTAACGCCCCTGTTCTGGTTGTTGCAGTTGGAGCCACCGCGCGTGAGGCGAGCGGGGATGCGAACCTCTCGTGGCAATACGACGTGGGCCAGGCGGTTGCATACCTTACAATTCAGGCCTACACCGATGGGTTGGTAATGCATCAAATGGGTGGGTTCGATCCGGGCAAAATCATTGAGGTGTTCAGCTTGCCAGAAAATTACTACCCGTTGAGCGTTTCTGCACTGGGATACCAAGACGTTGCCGATAAACTCCCGAAACCCCTTTACGACCTCGAAAAAGGCGATAGAAGCCGCAAGGCCCTTTCTGATGTGGTTTTTTCTGGAGTCTTCGGTAAAACTTCGGCGGCAATATAGTCAAGGGCTGGAAGCTGCAGCCTAACAATCATCTCAAAACTTCCTCCAAAACTTTGTGGGATTTTATCTCTTTCATTCCTTGAAGGTGGAAGCCGTAGAATTCTACAATTTTTTCAACGAATAGTTTTCTGGTGGCAGGGTCAATTTCAAGATGATTCGCATCTTCAAGTCCGGCCATACAAACCTTCCAGAAGACTTCGCTACTCTCCTTGTCAAGACACGGCTGACTGTCTTGCTTACATGGAATGTAACAACCCTCTTTGATAGAAAAGTAGCAGTTTTTCGCGTCAAAGTTGTTGTGCGGGAAAAAACCAAGGTGCCTTGTAAGTTGCATTAAAAACACCAGATGAAAGTTTGCCACCCCTTCCTCGGTTTTGTCAAGGAAACATAGGGCGTTCCTTATGTAGTCGTACATTATTGGTGTTGACTCCGATTGTTTTAAGGCGGCAAGAAGTATTTCGGCCAAGAATAGGGAAACTGCGGTTTTGGCTAAATTTGAAGGGATGCCCTTGTAAGGTTCCTTGCAGGTCAATTCTTTGATAAAATGCAAATTAGTGGATTCCTTTTTGTAGTAAACCAATTCTACTATGGTTAGAGGTTCGAATATGGCGAGACGAAATTTGGCACGCGATTTCTTGGCACCCTTAACATAAAACGACAGCAAACCTGACTCGCGAGTGAGTACAATGGCAATGATCGAAGTTTCGGAATAGTTTAGGTAGCGCAGCACCAAACCTTCTGATTTACTTAGCATTATTTCGGATTGAAAGTTGTAATAAGTGAATCGCAATTTGGAAGATTGGTGAATACCTTTCAAATTATGGCGTATCTGAGTTTATTTGTGAAAAATTGGAAATTTGCAATTCGGACCCTAGTTTACAAAAAATATCTTTGTTACCTCGGTTTGACTGCCGTCGGTATTTGAAGAAAACACAAGATAAACCCCTGTGGCCGGTCTTCTTCCGAAAAGATCCTTGCCGTCCCAAATTGCCTGCCCACCCTCGGCTATTGTTTCGTAAACCAGATTTCCGGCAATGTCGGTAATTTTAATTCTAGAATTCCTTACAAGTCCTTTTACCGAAATGTAACCGGTATATCCTGGTCTTACGGGATTGGGGAAGGCGTACACATCGGTATGGACCTGAGGAGCCTCGGTGGCAAACCCCCTAAAGGACACCAACCCTTGGTCGGTGGCAAAAAACACCTCGCCCGTTTCTCCATTAATTGCAATATCAAGAACGTTGTTTGATGGCAAAGGGCTGTTTTCCTTTGTAAAATGCAGTATGTTGCGCCTTCCATCCGAAGTTTGCAGGAATGCGCCCGACCTGGTGGTTCCAAACCACTTTTTGTTCGATCCGTCAACGGCAATAGTGTTCACCGTTTCATTTTCCAGGAGATACCCGGCAAAGTTCCCCTCTTGAACAATCAAACGGGTGGCATCAACAGGTTGAGTAGAAAGAACCCGCCCGGCAGAATAGAATACCACAACCCCTTGATCGGTGCCCACCCAAACGTAACCATCGTGGTCAACTGCAATCGAAAACACGTTATTGGATGGTAATCCACCGTTTCCCGGTGCCGTATTAAGCCTCCTCTCGGCAAATCCCGAGGCATTGTTGAGATTGTTTTCCTTCATTACGTAAAGGCCGTTTCGGGGCATTAGAACCCACTTTTGCCCGTTACGGTCAATGGCAATTTTACCCATCTGGTTGAGCACTACAAGCCCGTTGCTCACAAAACCGAGCCAATGATCGTTGGGTTTCTTTACAACTACAGGGTTGGTTGAGTGGGAGTTTGTAACCCAAAGGTTTCCACTATTGTCCACTGCCAATCCTCCCAACCTGATGGGCGGTTTACCCGGTATTCCATTAATCCTTTGAAGCGGGCTGTTCGATTCACCCCAAACGGTGTGAGGCTGCTGGTTTTTGAATTCAAGCAATCCTTCTGAAGTCGCCGCGGCATACACCTTTTCGGGGTTTGTGGGGTCAACCGCGATTCTGATAATATCGAGCAAGGGTTGCATCAAAGGAAATGCAGAGCGGTGAAAATTTTTCCACGATTCGTTTCCAAAAACGAAAACCCCATCGCTATTCCAAGTGTTATTGCCGTCAGAAAGAATAGCTCCGGGGGCAACCCAAAGGTTGCCGCCACCTGACGCCAAGCCAAAGGCCCTGTTGGTTCTTGGGCCATTCAACAATATCCGTTCGTAAGAAGACAAGGAGACACGTCGAACCAATCCAACGTTGTTGTCGGCAATCCACAGTTGCTGGCTATTGTCAATTAGCATATCCAAGGCACGAACCTCCTCTCCTCCTGGGTAAACCTGAACGTACTCCTCCCTAACGAATTGGTGGGTTGCACCGTCAAAATTCAAGACATCGAGCAACCAAGCAGTCGAAACCAATAGCTTGCCCTTGCTTTCCCTAATCCTGTAAATCTCTGGATAGTTGTACGGGTTTGCCCCAAGGGTCACTGGTTGCCAACCCCCTGCTTGCCTGAAGAACAACCTGTCAGTGTTGGCAACCCTAACAACTGCCAAAACATTATTGCCGTATTGAGAAACTGCCATCACTTTTTCGGACGTGTTTCCCGAAACTACCACCTTTTGCCAAACCTGGAAGTCGGCCAGATTAACATCCTGAACTGGTGCGTACATCATACCGGCGTTGGTGGCAGCAAAGATATGTGTGGCGGAAAAGGCGACTTCCCGAACCTCAACAAAACTCCCGAAAGGCCCGATGAAGTACGAATCGCGAATTAGGTTATTTTCCAAATCAAGGTTTACAATCCCAAAGTCGCAGGCCAGAAAAGCCCTGGTTCCCTGAATCGTAATCTTATTAATTTTCTTGCTTCCAATTATTGACGACATTGAAATGTCCACAATGTTGGAAACTTGACCGTCCTTCACAACGTCAATGGCACCATCGGAATACCCCAAAACAACAGCGTCAAGCTGCTGGGAGTAGGCGATGCTCGTAATGCCAAAACCTGATAGCCCCTTAACCTTGTCGATCTTTTCAAGGCTTTTGTCTTCCTTGTTGAATACTACCAATCCGTATGGTGTTGCACCTATGATTTTGGCTGGGGTTTCGGTTACGGCAACAACTTGGCTTGAGGGTAAATGATGCCTCCATTGCCCCACCGCAAGACCCTGAGAAAACACTTGATTTGGAAGGGAAAATATGTTGGCAAGGACAAGCAAGCCTAATATAAAAACTGACTCCTTGCTTTGATTACTCATTTGGGGTATTTTTCTAAAAGATGTTTTCGCGAAAATCGTTGGTAATTTCTTTTTGGGAACCAACATCTTCAAAACTATTTTGCTTAAACTCGAATTTTGAGGGTCTTTCGAAATCTCCCTTAAAAAGACCAATTGTTTCGTCATTGTAAACTCGTTTCATATACAATGCCCAAACCGGCAAGGCCATATTTGCACCCTGACCCAAGGCTGTTGACCTAAACCTAATGCCCCTGTCTTCGCCGCCCACCCAAACGCCTGTGGCCAGGTTAGGAGTAATGCCCATGAACCAGCCATCGGAGTTGTTTTGAGTGGTGCCGGTTTTGCCAGCAATCGGATTGGTCAGGCCGTACCTTCCACGTATTCTGCCACCTGTGCCCATTTCAACCACAGCCTTCATACACTCCAACATTACAAAAGCATTTGATTCGCTCATTGCTTCTTCCTGTTTTGTAGCGTAAGTTTGAATTAGCAACCCATTTCTGTCCTCAATTCTCGTGATGAAAACGGGTTCAATGTAAACACCTTTGTTGGCATATGCCGCAAATGCCGCTGTCATTTCCTTAACCGAAATGTCGGCCGAACCAAGTGCAATGGAAGGAACCGGGTCAATTGGCGAGGTGATGCCCAAGCGCCTAACAAGATTAATTACTGTTTGGGGAGGAAACTTATTAATTAAGTAAGCCGTAACCCTGTTTATTGAATTGGCTAGGGCATCGTTAAGTGCAACCAATTCCCCCTCTTTGTAGTCCGAGCTGTTCTTTGGTGTCCAGGGCGGACTTCCCGTGTTTTCGATGGTAATGGGTACGTTGGGTGCCATAGATTGTGGTCCGTACTCGCCATCGCGCATTGCCACGGTATAAACAAATGGCTTGAAGGTAGAGCCCACCTGCCTGCGTGCAACCGCTCCGTGGTCGTATTTAAAATGCTTGTAGTCAATTCCGCCTACGTAGGCCTTCACGTGTCCGGTTTGCGGTTCGATTGAAATAAGTCCGGTGTTGAGAAAGTGCTTGTAATACCATATCGAATCCATCGGCGACATAATCGTGTCAATTTCTCCCTTCCAAGAAAAAACCTTCATTCGAACTGGCTCATTGAAGGCCTCGAATATGGCCTCCTCCCGAGCACCGCCCTTTAGCATTTCTCTGTACCTGTCACTCCTCCTTATTGAGGATTCAATGCTGGTCTGAATTTGCTGCTTGCTCAAGTCGCGCCCGAATGGAGCGTTTTGAAAACCTTTCCAGTGCTTGAAAAATTCACCCTGGAGATATCCGCCAATATGCTCTCTAACAGCCTCTTCGGCATAGCGTTGCATTCGAGAATCAATGGTGGTAAATATTTTCAAACCATCCTTGTATATGTTGTAATGGGTGCCGTCAGGTTTTTTGTGCTCCTTGCTCCATTCGTTTAGTTCCAGTCTAATGAACTCCCTGAAATATGTTGCTAATCCGGAGGTGTGGTCCTGCACCCTAAACTTGCTGACATCCAACGGCAGCCTCCTTATCGAGTCAAATTCAAGTGGATGAAGGCGCCCGTATCGGAACATTTGTCCCAAAACAACGTTTCTTCTTTTCACGGCTCTTTCAGGGTTGCGCACCGGGTGAAACCAAGACGGGGCTTGAAGCATACCCACCAACATCGCGGATTCCTCAATGGTTAGGTCCGCAGGAGTTTTATCAAAGTAAGTCTTGGCGGCCATTTTAATACCGAAGGATTGGCTTCCAAAATCAACAGTATTAAGGTACATTGCAATGATTTCCTCCTTGGTGTAGTTTCGCTCGAGCTTTACCGCCGTAACCCATTCCTTAAGCTTCACGAACACCGTGTAAAAAATGGAAGCATTTTCCTTTCGAGGAAAAAGATTCTTGGCAAGCTGCTGGGTGATTGTGCTTCCGCCTCCAGCACTTCGCTTCCCTCCCACTATGTTTCTTAGAACAACCCTCATAATGCTTCGGGTGTCAATGCCTGCATGGTGGTAAAACCTTACGTCTTCTGTTGCCAACAAGGCATTCACCATATTTTTCGAGATCTCAGCATACTTGACCGGCGACCGGTTGTCAATGAAAAACGTGCCAAGCAGAACCCCGTCGGACGAATATACTTCACTTGCCAGATTGCTCCTAGGGTTTTCAAGTTCTTCGAACGAAGGCATAAAACCCAAAAGACCCAATGACATACTAGAGAAAAATAAAAACACGAAAATTACAAAGCCAAAAAACCCGATCCAAAACCGTCTGATCAGCTTCGATTGCCTATAAAAGGTATTTTTTACAAATCCGAAAAACATAATTGGGTAACGTTGTATAAAAAAACTTATTTTCTCTCAATGGCAATGCCAATGTCAGAAATGCCTTCTAGATTGGATGTTCGCATTGCCTGTTGGAACGAAAAATTATAGGTTCCAATTCGGGGAAACCAAACATTGGTTCGAAAAAGGAACCGATTGCTCTTAATCCTGCCTCCCCCTTTGCCTGTCCATTGCCCCGAGGCATCGGCAATAATGCACTCCAATGTGTCGCGAACCGCCTTTCCGTCAGGAAAAGTAATATCGAGGAACAAAAACAAATTGCTATAGGGATATGAGGTAGTGTTCCTTACATTCACGTACATATCGTGAAGGACAAGCGTATCGGCTATTTCAATACCAAAAACCACCCTATGGTCTTGTGTCCAACCCTCGGCAGGCAAAGATTGGTTGCTGTCAAAAACCATATTGCCGGAGCATGCCACCATTGCGGCAGCTAGGGTAATCACCGTAAATAGGAGATTTGGGGTTTTGGTCGGCATAGGCAGATTTATTAATTGCCCGAATTGTTTCTAAACTTGTTCTTTTTGCGTCGGTTTTTTTGCAAACCCTTATTGTTATGGTTGTCAAAGCGATTTAGGTTGCCCTCCAGGTCATTCTTGATTTCTGCTTGAGAGCCCTGATGTTCGCTTCTTGGCGCGGCCGGTTGCTCCTGGTCCAAAAAATCTTCGGGCCGAATCCTGCGTATGTTGGCGTCACGGATTTCCTTTGCCCTTTCAACAGAAATCATAAAAATTTTGCCTGGATTGTCCTTGTAGGCATAGCCCAACAAACCCCTCAAAACATCGGTTTTTTGAAGAAATGCCGATCCCTTTTTGGTAAAAAGTTCTTGGATGTCGTCAGGAATCGATTTTATTTGCTCGGCGTAGCTCTCGCTTTCAAAATTGATGCAACATTTCAACTTGTTGCACTGACCCGAGAGTTTTGATGGATTGAGTGAGAGCTGCTGATTTCTCGCAGCACTCGTGGATACGGATCTAAAGTTGGTGAGCCAGGTTGAACAACACAGCTCCCGTCCACAAGTGCCGATTCCTCCAACCCTGCTCGCCTCCTGCCTCATACCAACCTGTCGCATTTCTACTCTTACTGAAAACGTTTCGGCCAGAATGCGAATAAGCTCCCTGAAGTCAACCCTTTCGTCGGCGGTGTAATAGAAGGTTGCCTTGGTTTTATCGCCCTGGATCTCCACATCGCTAATCTTCATATCAAGGTTAAGATTGGCCGCCAGTTCGCGGGAGCGAAGCATGGTGTGCTCTTCCTGTCTAATAGCCGAGGCCCACCTGTCAATGTCGGCAATTTTCGCCTTACGGTACACCTTGCGAATATCGTTTGATTTTGGATTTACTTTTTTGGCCTTCATTTGAATCAATACCAGGGGCCCCGACATTGACACAATACCTAGGTCGTGACCCGGTGAGCCCTCCACTGCAACTACGTCACCCTCGTCGAGGGTTAGCCCCTCGGGCAATTTCATGATGTCTTTGCGGCCATTTTTGAACCGAACCTCTACAAACTCTAAATTTCGACCATCAGTTGATTGTGGTAGCTTATTGAGCCAATTGTGCGATCCAAGCTTGCAGCAGGAATGGCTGCAAGAGGGTATGTCGCGGGGGTTGTCTCCCGAACTCGCGCGGCACCCTCTTGTAGAGAAAATATTGGAGTTGGTTTTATCTTTCAATGCCAGTATGGTTAATATTGTGACAAAATACCCTGAGAATAATTCCCAAATCGAACGGTTTCAAAGATACCCCGTCAAGGTTTTTTTGGGAAAACCTCATACAAAGTTAACAAAAATCTTATTGCAATTACCTTGTTGCGGATTGTTGAGGGTAGATCAAGTTAGGCTATCGGTCTTTTTTTCAGCAAGCCGGCAAGCGTAAAAGACAATTCCGCAAAAAGTATTTTGGGGTTGGCGTTTCTCTCAATATGGAAAACCGCATTGTTGAGTTTTTCAACAATTTCGAGAGTGTTGTTGTGATTTACAAATGGCGAAAACTTGATAATGAAATCTATGATTTCATTATCAACCCGAATTGCTCTTTCGGCATGATAGTTGTACAGAACACACCTCCTTACTATTGCCAGCCCCTTTTGAAGCATGGACTTTTGCCTCTCCCTTCCTTCTTTGGCAAAATTATCTACCCATTTAAGCAAGTCAATCATTGATTTATTTTTGTCAAAACAAAGCCTCATCCAGTTTCTGAAGTCCACAAACTCCGCCATTGGGTCATACTCGCCCTGCATCATAAGCAGGGTTTCTGAAAATTTTCCACCCGAAAGAAAGGCAAGCCTTCTTGCATTCTCAGGCACAATTCCATAATTATTAACCAAAAAACCGGCAATTTCATGGTCTTGGAGAAAAGGAACTGATGAAATTTGTGTTCTCGACAAGACAGTTTTTACAATATCATCCTTGTTTTCTGACAGAAGCAGAAAAACCGTTTGTCCTGGAGGTTCTTCAAGGGTTTTGAGCAACCTTGAAGCATCGCTTGCTTTTAATTTTTCGACCAACCACACAACAACAACATTGTGGGAGCTTTCGAAGGGCTTCAACGAGGTGCTTCTAATAATTTCGTTGCAATCTGATGCATAAAAAGTTGCCTGCTGGTTTTGCACTCCAATTTTTTCAAGCCACAGGCCAAAAGTTGGATATGCTGTTTCCAAAAGCATTTCGCGCCATAATTTGTGAAATACCTTTGTGGGCTGCTCATTCTTGGCTTCCCCTTCAGTTTTGGTTTTGTAGGTTGGGAAGAAAAAATGAAGGTCAGGGTGTGCAAGGCCGTCCATCTTCTTACAGGAGCTGCACGTACCACAAGCCTCATTTTCACCAGGGTTCTTGCAAAGAATAAAACGCGAATAGGCCACTACCAATGCCAAACTTCCAGTACCCTCAGGGCCTAGGAATAACTGTGCGTGGCTAATGCGCTTGTTCAGTACACTGGCAATTAATTTGGCTTTTAGGCCCTTGTGCCCTACTACATCCTTAAAGTACATTGTAACCCATTGTTAATTTAGAATTGTAATATCCTTTTTCCTTGCATAATGCGGAGGTTAGGAAAATATTTCCGAATAGGTTTCGAGAAAAAACCTAAGGGTACTTCCTTGCGAAAATTTTTCCTAACTTCGTGAAAATTAATTTTTTGATAATATGGGGACAAAATTAACGAATTTTAGCGTGAACGGGGGCTTTTTTGTGGCCTCGGCGGTTGCCTTTTTATTTGTGATTTTGGATTCTCGACACCAAGCACGAAAAGATATTGTTGACCTGCCCGAAATAATTGAAAGGGGGGTACTTTATGCAACCACAAACCACAGCCCATCAAGCTATTTTGTTTATCGGGCGGAGCCAAGGGGGTTTCAACTCGAAATGCTTGCGGCATTTTGCAAACACCTGAGAATACTCTTGGAAATCAAGCCTGAAAACAGTATTGACAGTAAACTTGACTGTTTGGTTAATCAGGGGGATTGCGACATTCTTGCCTTGAGGTTCAATCGAACCCACGAGCGAAACGAGAAAGTTGACTTTACAAGGCCCTATGCCTTTTCGAGGCATATTTTGGTGCAGCGTATGAATCAGGAAAAAACCAACCCGGCCGCAAGGATTACCGAAAATGAGAAAGGGCCTGACTTTTCATTCCTTGATGGTCACACAATTTTTGTTCAAGCAGGGGCATCTTACAAGGAAACCATTGACAGCTTGAGCAGGGCGCTTGGAATTACCATAAGGGCTGTAGAATTAGACCTAAACGAGGAAGAGCTGATAAGAATGGTGGCTGATGGCGAAATTGATTACACCGTTTGCGACGAAATTATTGCTCGGCCCAACAGGGCATTTTTCCCATTTCTTGACCTTGAGAATGCCCTAACTGGTCAATTGGGCTTGACTTGGGCTGTTAGAAAAAAAACTCCAAAACTATTGAAAGCAATTAATCAATGGCTTGATGAATTTACCAAAACGAAAGAATACAGATCCATTTTCAGTAGGTATTTTGAGTCGCCTCCCCGTGTTTTTAGGGCTGGCGGCAAATTTCACTCTCTTTTCGGGAGCAAAATTTCACCGTATGATGATTACCTAAAGAAGCACGCTGGAATAATCGGTTGGGATTGGAGATTGATTGCATCCTTGGTTTACCAAGAGTCAAGGTTTGTACACGACACGGCATCTTGGGCTGGAGCAAGGGGCATAATGCAAATAATGCCTTCAACGGCCGAGGGTTTAGGGTTAGATTCGCTTTCGACCATCGAAGACAACATTAAGGCAGGAATTAGGTACTTGAAAAGCCTTGATAAAACCCTTCAAAAGTTTGTTGATGACTCCCTCGAACGGATAAGTTTCGTGTTGGGTGCGTACAATTCGGGCCCTGGGCATATAATTGACGCAATAAAGCTTGCAGAAAAGTATGGCAAAGATCCTGCAAAGTGGATCGGAAGCGTTGATTACTACATTAGAAATAAATCAAAGTATTATCGAGATGATGTGGTGCGGCACGGATATCTTAGGGGCTGGGAAACTTACAACCACGTTATGGAAGTATGGAGACGATACGTGCACTATAGGAATATAGTTAAGGAATAAACATAGGTTGGGAAGTTGAGATGTGGATAGGTTTGCAGGTTTATGGGTTTAAGGCTTTAGGCGTTGTGAGGGTTAGCGGGTTTTGGGGTAGATGCGAAGCAAAAATAGCGAACCCAACAAGGAGTTATAGCGACAGCAAGGATTTGGTAAAAACATAACAGTCCTTAATAGTAAACACTCATTTATTGTTGATTGGTAAAACAACCTTTAATTCTCACCTTGCAATTCGAAATTTCCGTTTCCTCACCCTTAGCCCTTGCCTCTTAGCTTGTAACCTTTCTCCGCTCTAATGAGCATCCAGCCAGTTTTCGCCAACATTTACCTCCACCACTACTGGCACCTTCAATTTTACGGCATTTTTCATTTTTTCTTCAACGATGTTTTTCAAAACTTCAATTTCGTCAACGTGTGCCTCGAAAACAAGTTCGTCATGCACTTGCATTAGCATTTTGGAGCGAAGATTTAGTTTTTTCATTTCGTCATAAATCGATATCATTGCCAGTTTGATCATATCTGCGGCAGTGCCCTGAACCGGTGCGTTGATTGCGTTGCGCTCAGCGTAGCCCCTTAGCATGGCATTGGCGCTGTTAATGTCGCTTATATACCTACGGCGGCCCAAAATGGTTTTAACGTATTGATGCTCTTTGGCAAAAGCAATGGTTTGGTCCATATAGTTCTTTATTCCCGGGTACTTTTCGAAATACTGGTTGATTATCCTTGCTGCCTCGGCCTTTGGAATGTTTATCCTCTGCGAAAGCCCAAAGGCCGAAATTCCGTAAACAATTCCAAAATTCACCGTTTTTGCATTTCTGCGCATATCCTTCGTCACGTCGTCCATGGCCACGCCGTAAACCTTTGATGCTGTTGCAGTGTGAATGTCATGATTTTTTTCAAAGGCTTCTATCATACCTCTGTCGCCACTCAGGGAGGCAATTATCCTAAGTTCTATTTGACTGTAGTCGGCAGCGAGCAACTTGTAAGAAGGGCCAGAGGTTACGAATGCCTTCCTAACTAACCTACCCTGGTCGGTTCTGATGGGTATGTTTTGTAGGTTGGGATTGTTTGACGAAAGCCTTCCTGTGGCAGCCACCGCCTGGTTGTAAGACGTGTGAATTCTACCTGTGGATGGATTTACCAGCTTTGGAAGCGAATCAACGTAAGTTGACTTAAGTTTGGAAAGGGAGCGATAATCAAGCACCTTGCCAACAATTGGATGCTTGTGGCTCAAATTGACCAAAATCTCTTCATTGGTGCTGTATTGCTTGGTTTTGGTCCTTTTTGCGTTGTCGGAAATCTTCAGCCTTTCGAATAAAATTTCGCCAAGTTGCCTTGGCGAGGAAACGTTGAAACTCGTGCCGGCCATAGTGTATATTTCTGCCTCAATCCTTGAAATCTCTCCTTCAAGCACCTTTGAGTATTCCTCAAGGGCATTTTCGTTGATGCAAACCCCGTTTCGCTCCATAAGTGTAAGCACTGGCACAAGAGGAGTCTCTAACGAAAAGAAAAGCTCGAGCAAGTCTTGTTCCTTAAGCATTGGCTCGAACACTTTTCGAAGCTTCATGGTTACGTCGGCATCTTCACAGGCATAGGCCGAAACCACGTCAACCGGAATGGATCTCATACTTTTTTGCAACGCCCCCTTTTTTCCAATGATCTCTTCGATCCCAACTGGGGTGTAGCCGAGATAGGAGCGTGCCAGCACATCCATATTGTGTCGCATGTCGGGTTGAAGGAGATAGTGAGCCAGCATGGTATCGAAAAGCCGGCCGTTGACAGAAATTCCATAATTTGCCAACACACCTATGTCGTACTTCAGGTTTTGGCCGGTTTTTTCAATCTCGGAATCTTCAAAAACGGGTTGCAGCAGCTTGAGTGTTTTGGTGGCTTCATTTTTATTGTCAGGCAGGGGCAAGTAGAAAGCCGTTCCTGGTTGGAGGCAAAAAGCAATACCGACCAAGTTGGCGTCAATATGCTCCAGGCTATCTGTCTCGGTGTCGAAGCAGAAGTTTCGTGCCTTGACCAATTGAGAGAAAAGGTCTTCTATTTCATCCTTAGAAGTAATTGTTTTGTAGTTGTTGTTTTTTTTGAGGTTTTCAATTTTATCTTCCAGCGAAACCTCTTCAAACAAACCCACCTGGCCAAATAAATCCATCTGCTTGATTTCTGTCACACCCATTTTGGCGGTATTATTTGACTCCAAGCTGTGCTCTGCAAAAAACCTCCGCGCAAATGTTTTAAACTCCAGCTCTTCGAATAATGGCTTCAGTAGCCCAAAATTTGGTTCGGATACTTTTTTTGAATCAAGGTCGAGTTCCACTGGCACGTCAAGAATAATTGTCGCGAGCATTTTGGAGTGTGTGGCCATTTCGTGATTGTTCCTAATCAATTCGGCGCTCCTTTTTTCCCTGACCTTTTCAAGGTTGTTTAGCAGGTTTTCTATTGAACCAAATTCTTTTACAAGTAACTTGGCCTTTTTCTCTCCAATTCCAGGTACACCCGGAATATTGTCGGAAGCATCACCCCAGAGGCCAAGAATATCTTTAACCTGCTCGGGGTGGTCTATTCCAAATTTTTCGCAAACCTCGGCAGGTCCCCATTTTTCGTAACCACCTCCAAACTTGGAAGGTTTGTACATGAAAATTTTTTCTGAAACCAATTGTCCGAAATCTTTGTCGGGCGTTAACATATATACCTCAAAACCTTGGGCTTCGGCCTTTTTGGCCAAGGTGCCGATAATATCATCTGCTTCGTAGCCGTCAAGGGAAACTACCGGAATGTTGAAGCCCTCAATAAGTTTCTTGATGTATGGAATTGACAATATGATGTCTTCGGGGGCTTCTTGCCTATTGGCCTTGTAATCTGCATACTGGTCGTGTCTAATGGTCGGCCCTTTCGAGTCGAAGGCAACAGCAATGTGCGTGGGTTTTTCACTTTTTAGCAATTCGAGGAGAGTCGAGGCAAAGCCGAATACGGCTGATGTGTTCATACCCTTGGAGTTTATCCTCGGGTTCTTGTTAAAGGCGTAGTAGGCTCTATAAATCAACGCCATTGCATCCAGTAAAAAGAGCTTTTTGTTCATGTAGGGTTTTAAAGACAAAAATTATAAAGCATCGAAGCAAAGTGGAACCAAGTGTCGAAACAGCCAATGAAGGCCCAGGCAAAGGTAAGAGTTTTGGGGTTGCTTCTCAAACCTTTTTCGGACCAAACAAAAACCAGGGTTTGTGTTTACAAACCCTGGTCAAACCAAACAACAAGAAAAAACTATGATAGAAAATATTTGCTATGTAATCAGAGCAAAAAGTGTGCCGAAATCGAACACATATTCAAAAATGCAGCCCCTTTATTGTTTTTGAGGCTATTTCATTATAAACTATTTTCGAAAAATTTCATCGTTTGGAACGTGTCCTCAACATATGGTTTTTCTTTAATCCTCAATAAATTGGGCAATTTGTAGCCTTTGCAAAGAAAGTGTGTTTTTCTTTTCGAGGATTCCGCCACCGTACTTGGGCAACCTTAAAACCTCCTGTTCATTGTCAGACGGCGAATCTTGGGGTTTTATTCTTTTGTTATACTTCAATTGTGGCAGCGGTTCCTCAGAGATAAATGCTCACATTAAAGAATTTGATCTATTGTGCTTTTCAATGCACCTGGACAGCATAACTTGTTAATTCAGCAATCTGCACCCGGTCTCAAAACCGGTGGTGCATTAATAATTGCATCCATTCCCGAAAAAACAACAACATTAAGTTCGGGATATCTGGGTGAAAATTGGTCGGTTAACTCAATATTGTTCCCGTAGAGGAAGTACATATCTCAAAAGAGCAAGCCAATGCTCTCCCTTTTCAGGAATTCAAAGGTTTCGGCAAGTGGTCTGGCGTGACAGAAATTTCCCTGGTCTATCCTTTCGGAGAACATACTTTATTGCCCCTTCAAACAATTGGATGGCAGGCAGAAATTAAAAGATTTTTGACTGCGCTTTCATTTTTGGATGATTTTGGGTGTTTTTGCTCCTATTGTTTCAAAATACGTTCAAGTTATCGTTCAAAGAAAACACTATTGCCTGCGCCAATCTTGCTCTTAAGGTTTATTTTTCGTTTGGGGAGTTTTGCAATTTCTTTTTAGAGGTAAAAAGCCAAGCCCAACACCGAAATGATTGTACTGCCCCTTTCGTTCATCTTGGCTGTACGAATCCAACAATTTGGCGGGAGGTTTTACTTGAATTCCAATTCCTTGGTCCCCAATTATAGGCTTAAAAATGCTGCCCATTTCTGTTTCTCACAAATTAATGCGAACCTTTATTGTTCCATAAGGTGCGTAGATATTTGCATTGCCAGCCATATTGTGGGCGATGGTCTTAGCAGCTTCCCATAATTACCTTTTTGGAGTAACCAATTGTAACGATAATGCCAACTTGGTCACTTTCAAAAGCCCGCCTTCCAGCCCATTCTTGGCTTCCTCTTGCAAATTGGAAGCGCCTTGGAGGTACGTTGCTGTTAGCAGCGGGTTGTAGGTGATTGATTTGAGCAACCGTCTCGCGTTAACCATAGGGTTAATCCCCCTGCTGTCCACAATAGCAATACTTCTTAACTCAGAAGAGACTCAAGCGAAAGTTTATGTGGCCCAACCTGAAGTTCGAAGCCACTTCATATCTACAATAAGGTCTCTAGTGCGGAGAAATTGCAAAATTACGGATCGATGCTGAAGGGATTCGGTTCCGCGATTCGAACAAAATCTCAGTATAATCTTAAAAGTGTGTCATTTTTATCGACCTAGAAAAGGCTGAAAAGCGTTCGGGTTTCTTGAAACGCAGTTCTATGTCGATTTGAGTAAAGTAATTTTTGCCCCGAGGCGTTCACTGATTAATCATTTTTGCCTTTATACGGTAACTCGCCCGTTGCTTCTTTTCGGTTTGGAGGGCAATAATTTGTGAAGGGATAACAAACAAAACTTAACAATCTGCAGGGCTCTAAACCCATCTCTTTAAATATTTTTTTCTCTAGTTGTCATTTCAAAAGTATTCATAGTCAAATCAGGTCAATTAATTTCCCTCAAATTCGCACTTTAAAATTAAAAGGGTCAAAGAAAATATCGGGGAGAGGCAATTTTGTGCTTCCTTCCGGCACACCATTTGTATCGCAGCGAAACTTCGTGGGTTTGCCTTGATACCAGGTTAAGGTGGTTCATTGGATACTCGTATTTGTATCCGAAATGTATTGATTCCCCAATTGTAATTCCAAATAGCAATCCAACAGCATCTAGTCCTCTATAAAAATCAGTACGGGCCATTGCTCCAAAATCCAACCTTTCGTTGAATCCAAAAACCATGTTTAAATCGGTCTGCAGGGGAGATTTGTGTGCATACTTTAGCAAAAAACTTGGCTTAAAAACCAGAGCCTGGTTAAACGAAAGATTGGCCCCTCCGTAGGAAAAAATGTGTAATTCCGAGGCAAGCCTTCCAAGGGTAGCGTCTTCGGCAAATACGTTTCGCAATATCTTTGGAACCGAAAATCCAATATAAAACGATGGGCTATATAACAGTAAACCTATTCCGGTGTTGAAAAACCGCTTGTTTTCGGTAATTTTGCCGTACCATGGATCTGATGTTTCAGCAAACTGAAAGTCGGTCAAATCAATGCTAGTTCCATTAGTTTGCGCCCTAATCCCAACTCCGAGGGCCATTGTGCGCGTCAGCCTTAAATGGTAAGCAACATCCACCTGCAGGTTGAGTTCTTTTATCTTTCCAATATTATCCTGGTAAATACCGCCAGCCAAACCAAGATTTGCTGGCAACCTAAAGTTACCGTACACTGCAAAAGTTCGGGGCGCTCCTTTCAACCCTACCCACTGCTGGCGACCTACCACACCAACGGCGCTACAGTTGCTTGATCCAGCTTGTGCCGGATTAATTATTGTACTGTTAAAAAGGTACTGCCCGTACATTGGCATTTGCTGTGCACCAACATTTATGGTAAGAAGTGCTGTTGCAACGGCTGCTAAAAAAACTGTGCTCTTTTTCATGGCTTGTGGACTTTAAAAAGTTTTTTAATAGAACAAATGCACGGCGCCCGTCAAAGGTGGCAAGCCTTGTTCAAGTGTTAATACAAAGAAATAAACTCCAGCTGGTAGCTTTTGACCTTTTCCGCTAATCACGTGTCCTGAATTTGCCACACCGTCCCATGGTTTGTCATACGGTGCAGCTTCGTAAACAAGCGTGCCCCAGTGATTGTAAACTCTTACCACGTGGTCGGGGTAGTGTTCTAGACCAGAAAGTGTCCACACATCGCCCACTCCATCACCATCAGGTGTAAATCCGTCAGGAACGAGTGGTTGAAGAATAAGCTCAACGGTTGTTTCATCGCGGCTAACCGGGCAGGCTATGTTGTTCACGGTCCACCTGAATACATAAACACCATTTGAAGGTTTAGGCCAGGTTGCTTGTGTGTAGTGCATTGAAGGATTGTTTAAAATTGGCGCGGTGGAGTTTTCAGGTCCCGATTCAAACGTCCAATGACCGGTAACGGGACGCGGGTTGTTTCCTTGAAGCCATATATTAACGGACATTGGGGTAGATGTGTTTGGCGGCACCTGCAACCTAATGAATTGGTCGATGCCCGCATCTGCTAGTACCGCTTTCTGAACCTCAATCTCAAACTCACACCAACCTTCGCAACCAGTTTGATCATCGATATAAAGGTGCCTAATTACAAAAACACCCTCTTTGTCAGGATTCCAACCATAAATAACCTTGCCATTATGGGTAAACATACCTTTTTCGGTGAACGAAATCGGAGGATCTCCCAAACATAAAGGCCCGTAAGAAGGACATGAAAATGTTGGCAATGGATATACGGTTATTTCAACCAACCAGGTGTTTTTACATCCGGTTTCTGGGTCTGTCACCGTATAGTAAACATTATGAATACCCGAACCAGAATTTCTCGGATCCCAACCTGAAATTACATTGCCGTTGTAGGTAAAAACGCCGTCGGTTTCTTTAAATACAACGGGAGCGTCATAGATACAAAACGGCCCATACGACGGTACTGCCTCTAAATGTGGCAAGGGAAAAATCGTAAGGGGAACCGGATCCCTGATGGTGTCGTTGGTCATTCCGAAAACATCAGTGGCAGAGGTAACCATTAGCATATGATCGCCTGGCTCGGTTGGTGTTGGAACCAATGGGAAGCTCTGGAATGTCTCTGTAATGCTGTCGAAAGTCCATGTGTTGATTCCATCAGATATGGTAACAACCATTGGCCTTGCCCCTTTTATTAGTTCAATTGTTACGGTTGCCACCTCGCCCGAACAAACGGGATCGGGCTTGAGCAAATCCGCAGATGGAAATTCTCGGACCTCCATTTTGCCCAACCTAAGGTTATTGGTACATTCGGTCGTGGCTGTTACCTTGAAATAATAAAACCCTGCCCTCAACCACTTCACTTCCACCGCATCGCCAACATTTACACCTCCTACAAAGAAAGCCTGGTTTGCTGGGCAATTGCCAGGAACTCTCGCTAGATTAATCCCTTCAACTTGGTTATACAGTTGCCAGGCATAGGCCACTCCTGACTCCGGCTGAACTGCCAAGATGCTTGTTTGACCTTCGTAAGAATAATTGCCCTGCTGGGCCAATGCCGGCGGCAAAAGTAGCATAGGCCAGGACCATAAACCTACGGCAGCGCAGGCAGTCAGCTGCTTCAGGATTTTTTGGGCAATATATTTAAACATCCGGGTCAACTCCAAGTAATTTAGTTAAAGCACCACGCAGGGGTTACCTGCAATTTATGTTGAGAAAATAATTTTCAAATCCAATTTCCAAACAATCACCACTTAACCCTTGGCTTTATGGCTTAATCATCGCTCGGATGATTTGATGGTTTGAATAGTCTTGACCGTCTCCAAAACCTCCCTTTCGGGCCGGGTAATAGATTTCATGCCGAGGGCAAAATTTAGCCCTATTCTGGTGTTTTCGTGCCAGAAGCCACGAGGTTCTCTTGCAGGAGTCGATTTAAACAGCTGTTAGTATTTTCAAATCTGTAATTTTTACTGTGCATACTTGTCAATAGTCGCTTTTTCAAGCAAGTTTTTTGCGTTAGGACTATTCGACCACCTTTGGGCAGCAAACTGTCATTGAGTACAATAGAGCTTGCAAGCTCCCTTAGCCACTCTCATTTGGATGTTTTTCCACGACCCTGCCTCGCAGCAAGTAATAGCAATAGCCCCTATTAAAAACTGTAGTGGTCGCCTTGGCCAACTTCCTAGGATGACCCCTTGCTCGAGCTCCCCCAAAATTATGGCCGGCCTTTGAAGATTTAAAGTAATCTTCGGGTGTACTCGACCTAGCCAACAGGTTGGTGAAAGCCTTGTGATTAGTTGCACCTCTATTGCACCGCCTCGCGGCAGGTAGAAGCCTTCTCTCAAAAGAAGCAGTGGTGTCGTTATCCCTGACCAGTTTCCACGTGGACTCTCTGGTGCAGGTAAGGTTTATCCAGTCTCGGGCGGCGAAAGGTTGGAAGTATCCCCCCGGCACGTATGAACTGGCAAATAATTTTGGCCATCCATTTCCTGCAGGTGCACCTCTCCCACCCCACCTGGCGGCAAGTAGAAGCCTTCTCTCAAAAGAAGCAGTGGTGTCGTTATCCCTGACCGGTTTCCACGAGAACTCTCCGGCGCAGGTAATTTCTATCCAATCCCTTGGTGAATACAAGGCAAAGGACGCCCTCCTGCTAGGAAAGCACCTATAGGCCCACCTTTGGCAGTAATTCCTGTGAAAGTTGAAGGAACACCCTTCATCATAACCCCAAAAAGAGCCAAATGGAATTGGCGATTCATCTGATCGCAGTTTTGGCCAATAAGTCTCCACGCGAGCCAACAATAGCCTCAGGGCTGCCGTGTCATCACGTATGCGAGGCTTGTCTCCCCAACGCAATTTCACCGCGAACGACTTTTCGTGGGATACCAAAGCCAGATGAACCTGCAATATGCAATGCTCATACGTCATTGGCGTGCACCCTACCAACAAGTTCGGGTTGCCATTGGGCGGACGGCCGCGGCTTCTTGCAAAGCCTATCGGTTTTTTATACATAATACTGTTACATATATGGTATAAATTAATTGTATTGGGCAACTGTCCCTAAATCAATATAAAATGCTTGCAAACCACTAGCCGGCCAACTAGTTGCTGTTAGCAACCAGATAAGGTTTGGCAGGCCTGTAAGAATCTCTCACAGGAATGGATATGCAAGAAAAGAAGCCAGATCGTTTCATAACCTGAAGGTTTAATTACAGCAAATGAGTAACAAAATTTCCTTCAGCCAAGGACACAAAAAACTATCTCTCCCTGCCGTTGGCAGGGGTTCGGAGCCTTATAACGTAATGCCACAAAGGCCGCCAGAGCTTTTGTGAGCCCTCTATCTGCATGGTATTTAAGCCTTTGGCAGCAATGCCTAATAATATCCTACAAACCAATAAAATTGAAAGACATATTGACAGCATTAGCGCACAAACCCGCCTTCTCGACCTGAAAAGGCAAGAATAGCTGCCAGTTGCTAAACCTGTAGATTATTATTCAACAATTGGCAAGAATCCCGGAGGAGCAGGGCTAACCGAGTTGAGGGTAGGCCTGCGTGTGAGCACCTGGTTGGCTTCTTTTGCCCAAGCTACATACCCAAAGGTACAGCCAGGGGTTGCAGGAACCACAGAGTCAACCATATCGCCGTAGTTTTCGGGGGTTCCAAGTGGAGTTCCAGTTGCATCAACCAATATTCCATCAATCTGAACCGTATAGTTGTAGGGACCTGCCGTTGCTTCAAACCTTCTGTGTTGAATCACAACTTTTATGTAGTGCATCAAACCAACTGGTCCTACGGAGCCAGAGTTGTTAACAACAAAATTTACTCCTGTGGCACCGTTCGGAAGGTCAACTCCACCCGAAGCGGCTGTTACTACATCGTTCCAGTTGTTTCCTTGGTACAGAGTGGCAATTTGGCCCAAGGTTCCTGAAGGAGTGGCGGTTTGTAGGGGGTCGCCATCAAACCTTACACTCAAGCGGTAGTTACCCGTGAAGTTTGCGGCAGCCACAACGAAGAATAGAGAATCACGACCGAAATCGTAGCTAACGCCACCATTGCCACCGTTTGCAGCTGGGTCGAAACTGGCACTGTGTACTTCTGAAACGCATTGCTCGAAGTTTTCAGGGGCAAGTCCATTAGTAATGCGGTTAACATTTGCGATATCAAGCGTGAACGAGTGCAACGGCCTGATACGATACACCTTCAGGTTATCTGTAATGCAACCATTACCCGGAGCGGTGTTTTGAACGTATATAACCACGAAAACATATTCGTTGGTGTCCATCGTAAAACTTTTCCAGGTTAAATTAATTGAGTTCGCGTTAGCTGTCGCTGTATTGTAATGAGTGGACCCCGACGCCAAAACGGGGCCAGTGCCATTTACAGGTTCTGCAAAACTGTTTTGAAGAGCACCGTTTACAATGAAGTTGTAGTTCTGCGTAACAAACCAATGGTAGGTCTTATCCCCATCGGGAGAGGGAACATCAATAGTGTAGGTGTATTCATGACCCGGAACCACTTGCAAGGGGTTGTTAAGGTCAATACAATTCAGGGGTGTTGGCAACAAATACGGAGCCTGTGCAAAGCTATAGTTTAGGCCTAAAGCTAGCACCATTGCACTCATAAATAAAATTTTCTTTTTCATTTTAAAAAAATTAATTGTTAAAAAATGTTTGTTGTAATTAAAAGCTACTAATTAATGATTGTCAATTGTTACTTGTTAGAAATGAGAGCTTAAAAAAATCTGTTTAAAAACTTGTCTTCAAATGGTGGGCATCTTGCCAACAATTTGTTTTGAAAGGATCTGTAGGCTTTTGGAGTGGATCAGAGCAATGAAAATGGAGCTTTTGTTGCTGGAATATAACCCATTCCGCCTTCTGCCTGGTTTCCTTTTCGGGTTACTAAATTTCATGTTTCATAGGCGTGTGATTTTGTTTTTACTTGTTTAAATATTTAGAAAAATCATCGTTTTAATAATTATCATAAATTATAGGCCTAGGCCTCACTACCACGGTATATGATTGCGTGGCGGAGTTTCCACAGGTGTCCCTAACGGTGTATGTTACAATGTTGGTTCCCACCGGAAAATAGAGTCCGTTATGTGGGGGCAAGGGCACAAAAGATGATATTTGCCCCGTTCCGGTCAGATCGATTGTTCCATTGTCTCCGTAATCAATCTCCCATTCAATTATCAAACCGGCAGTTTGGGTGCAATTATCCCACAGGTTTACAATGTCCAGCCTGAAATCCTTTGGTGGAGTGGTTCGTAACAAGAAGTAATCGGGTCTGGGGTACGTAATGTCGTCGATTGGGTAAGAGCCGTTGGGATTGTATGTTGCGTTAATGATATCGGCAACGCATTGTATTGTGTCGCCTGGCAAACCGAAGCTTGGCCTTATTAAGTCGTTTATCTGAACCACAACATTACAGGTATCGCGATTCCCGCAAATATCCTGCAAAGCATAGCGGTATAACAAGAATTCAGGGCACCGTCGGTTGTCGGAAATAATGCCGGCGAGGTGGAAGCTCGAAGCCAGCGGCTGGCAAGGGAAGTTGACAGATGCTCCTGCCGCAATAAACTCTGCTAGGGTGTTGTAAACTATTACATTATCTTGACTACATTGAAGCTGTTCAGATGGACAAGAAATACAGTCTGAGTAAGTAACACTGAAATTATGCCTTTGGGTACTACAAGGAAGGGTACTCTGCTGTTGAACTGCCTCAGCGTAGTATGCTCCTGGACCCGGAGGGTTAAATACGCCCCCGGTTTGAAGTAAATTGTTTCCTGAATCGTACCAACCCAGCTCATAAACTCCTGTTGGAGTCACTGTTGCCACAATGGGTTTTGGATCGTTGTCGCAAAAGGTTAATCCTTCAGGCTCCAATGTTATTTCAATCTTGGGGTGGACGTTCAAGGTCAAGGTTTCGCAAACTACACCACCTGTGGCGCAAGGGTTTCCTGGTATTGAGCCGCAAACCCGATATTGTACAATTGAAGGAGCCAACTCATCAGGTGTGAAATAAACTGTTGAATGGCCATTGGGGTTAGTCCACCGACCCGACGTTGAAGAAAGGTAATGGAGGTAGTTTCCCGTAATATTTGAGTAGGTAATGGTATTTGGTGCTACGCCCGATACAGAAACAACCCCCTCGCAATCTGCACGAGTGGTAATACCTTGCGGCAAAATAACCCCACAAACGGAGCGAATGGTGTAAACATTGGCATTTGCGCCTGGCTTGCAAATCGTTATTGTATGATATTCGCCTGGTGGAACGCAAAGGGTTTGACCCAAGGGCACCTGTTGCCCACAATTTACCTGGTAATACCACCCTGGTGGAGCGGCACCATTCATTAAAACGTAGAACCCAACAGCCCCGTGACCTATTCTAACCGAGAAAGAAATGCACCTTTCAGGAGAAGTTGTTCCACAGCAAAGACCCCTGCGGGCAACATTAGGGCTTGTCCAAACACGGTTGCATGAGTTGGTTAAATCAACCCAAAAGTGTGGCACATTAGTTTGGCAAAGTCTGCAGCCGCAATGGGCACGAGGTATTATCATTTGAGTACAATATGTCACGTTGTTGCTTGCATCAACCGCGCTATATACTCGCTGAATGCTGTCAGGACAAAAACCCGGAACCTGTCCCACGCCATGCCAGATATCCCGAAAGTGGGAAACTGTAACTTGTCCACAATTATCAAAGACACTCAGATTGTCCGGGTTTGGGGGCAAAATGTTGTCGGGGCATGGGACAAAAATACGGGGGGTGCAGTTGAGGAAAATCGGTGCTACGTTGTCAATAACAACTACACTCAATGCACACGACTGATTTGCATTGCCAGCTGCATCGATAACAAACCACCGCACTGAGGTTGTGCCAGCGTTTAATTGAAACCCATTTAAAGAGTTAAAGCCAGTACCCGTGGTGGCTCCTGATAGCTGGTACCTTACCGCCGTTACAGCGCAATTGTCACTAAATCCGAGCAAGTCAAACTCTGTTCCCTCCACTGTGTATGTGCAAGCATTGGAAGCTGTGTTACGGTTGAAGGTTGATGGCGATGGGCAATTTACTTGTGGCAACTGGTTATCAATTACAGTAACTACGAAGTTACAAGGGTCGGATTGGTTGTTATGTATATCAGTGGCTATGGCTGTAATAGTAGAACTTCCTACTGGAAATCGGTAGGGAAACGAAATTGGATTTCCACCAATGAAGTACGAAATGAACGCCACCCCACAATTATCTAGGGCAGTAGCATTGAAGCTTAATGTTCGGAAGCAAAAACCATTTTCTGCAGTGTATTGCGCAAGAGGTACTGGACAATTTATGGCAGGTACTTGGGTGTCAACAACTATGACCGTAAAGGTGCATTCAGCAGTGTTTCTGCTATTGTCGGCGACAATTACCGTAACCATTGTTGTTCCAACAGGAAAATTGTATGGAAATGTTATTTGACTTCCGCCCACAAAATACCTTATGTGTTCAACTGCGCAATTGTCGGCTGCGGTTGCCGAAAAGCTCAACCTCGCGAAACAGACACCAGGATCGGCAGGGTATGTTGGCATAGGTGCTGGACAGGTAACAATGGTCGGGCGTTCGATGTCTGTCACTGTAATTACTAAACTACAGGTGGAGGTGTTGTTCGAAGTGTCGGTCACGGTCCACGTTACGGTGGTGGTGCCCAAGGGGAACACGGCACCGGCCAAAGTGGAGGTATTGTTGTAGCTGTTAACGATGGTGGAACCGGGGCAGTTGTCGCCAAAGTTGGTGGGGTCTAACTCATTTCCAAGCACGGTGTAGGTGCAAGCTCCCTGGTCGGTGTTCCTGGTGGGGTTGGATACGCACGAAACAGTCGGGTTTTGCCTGTCCTCCACGGTAACCTGAAA
>CAZUWF010000003.1:29498-83164 GCA_964624065.1 uncultured Bacteroidales bacterium | reverse complement strand
GGTTGGATACGCACGAAACAGTCGGGTTTTGCCTGTCCTCCACGGTAACCTGAAAGCTGCAGGTGGAGGTGTTGTTCGAAGTGTCGGTCACGGTCCACGTTACGGTGGTGGTGCCCAAGGGGAACACGGCACCGGCCAAAGTGGAGGTATTGTTGTAGCTGTTAACGATGGTGGAACCGGGGCAGTTGTCGCCAAAGTTGGTGGGGTCTAACTCATTTCCAAGCACGGTGTAGGTGCAAGCTCCCTGGTCGGTGTTCCTGGTGAGGTTGGATACGCAATTGATATTGGGATCTTCCTGGTCTAAAACTAATACCTCGAACGAACAAGAGTCAGTAAGCTCCCCCGAAAACTCAACCGACCAAGTTACCGTGGTGGTGCCCAAATTAAAGGTCACACCATCAAGGGTTGACCCTGTTCCCTGAGTTGCACCAGACAGTGTATACTGAGCTGCAATAATCGCCGAAACATCAGAGGCTGAAGCATCCCATAATGTTCCTGTATGAGTATAATAGCAAGAAGCTGATTCACAAGATGGGTTTTGGTCTGCGATGCAAATAATGTAAGGATTGTTACGGTTTTTTTCCAGGGGTTCCAAATTATACGTGCGATGTCCAGTAAGAAAAATATTTGTTTTCGCGTTGGCTGATGCTACCGCTAGAAAGTTATTTGCCCTCAATAATCCTACATTCTTTGCCCACGAAGTGCAGGACTCTGAGTAGGGACGGAGATCTTCAATAAGTAATGTACGGGATATCGGAAATTTAAGCCGTTTGATTTGAGCCCTAGAGCTAGATTTGAGTTCTGATAACTTGGGGTTACAACTCTTAGAAAAATATCGAAGAAATGGCAAAGGGTTGTTCGAGGATGGATTTTTTATGCGGGATGAACCATCAAAAGAAACGCTCTCGGCAGCTAAATTTTGGCCAAGGACAAGTAATATAAAATAAACAAGGAGCGCAATGCCACTTGAAGGGGTTTTAGGGAAGCAGTCTGGTGACTTTGGGGCAGAACAAATGTATTTTACTTTGAAATTTAATAATAGAAACAAGATCGCTGCTCCTTTCATTGGCCAAGTTCGGAGGCGACTCGCGGGGGTTTTGGATGTTTTCCCGCAAGGGGGTGATATGTAGAGGGGTGCTATGTTCTTTCCATAGGCCATAAATTGGTGCAGGCCTGAGCAAGGCAACTAGCCAAAACACAGGAAACGGTTTTATTTAAATTTGTAAAAAGTTGTATGTTTAGGCGACTTTGAATGCTCGAGTGGCAACAACAACGCAATTCAATGGATTCTAGATTCTTTGTCGGCTGAAAAATACCGACAGGGGGGAGTTGGATTTTGGAGACGATGTAATGAGGAGAAAATAAAAACAAAAAAAACCAATTAAGGAATTTCAACCCAGAACTACTTGATCGTTCTGGTTCAATAAAAATTATTTTGTTCTCCAGCAACATTCCTTTCATCTAACCGAATTAAAGAGAAAAAAACAAGCTTCTATTGTACTCGGCTTCTTTTCTAATCGAACAATTAACCTGTAAACTAGCACACCACAAGTGCGCTGGTTGTATTTTGCTCCATTTTCTTACCCTAGAATAGGATAATTACTAAACTTCTATACGGATGTCACCGATAAAAGTTACGAGATTTCTTAAAATATTTAAAAACTTGAATGATGATTTCAAGTCAGGAGGCATTTGTCATCCCACGCAAAAAAAGCACACTAATATCAAAACAAAAGAACAATTTTTTTGCTTTTTTTTGGCCGGTCCGCCCACCTCCAGCCTGCCTATCCGCTGCCGAAAAGCTTACCAGCTACCCCGTTCAAAATTTTAAAGCCGCCAATTCCTTGCCAATTAAAAAACAAATTGGGCGAGCACTACAAAAGTGGTTGGCAGCAAACCTTCACACCGTAATACCACTATCTATTTGAAGAAACTTAATGCTCGTGGGTATTCAAATGCTGGAACGGTAAGCTCAGCCGGGGGTTGTTTTCGAATATACTCCAAAGTTAACCACCGCGCTTACAAAGCAGATGCTTCTGTAGCCGCGTACCGGGCAAAACAAGCCGGTATGTTTGGATTCTTTTCTTGGAGGAACTGACCAAAGTTATTTTCTATTAATCTTACAAAAAACATCAAGAATTGGCATAGGGATAATACTTTGTACCATCCTTAGAACATACATTACGCGGTAAATGAGATTGTGTAGGTAACCTAAAAAAGCAACCCTTCCTTCCCCTCTCTTAATCATTTTAACAAAGGATTTTGTTTGTTTTACATAAATTTTCTTTATATTTGTCTCTGACCAATTTAAAGGCAAATAATCCAAAAGTCACAATAAACCTATTTTTCCATGAAAAGTTTCGCAGTAGTATTATCCGGGTGTGGCGTTTTCGATGGCACCGAAATACACGAAGCCACCCTGAGTATGTACGCCATAAAAAAGCAAGGAGCCGAATACGTTATTTTTGCTCCTGACATTGATCAGCATCACGTAATAAACCACATTACCGGCCAAGTAATGAACGAAAAAAGGAATGTCTTGATTGAGTCGGCTCGTATTGCACGTGGCAAGATAGCGCCCCTCTTCAAGTTTGATCCCGATGCCCACGATGCCATTTTGTTTCCAGGTGGTTTCGGAGCAGCCAAAAATCTTAGTGCATTCGCCTTTGAAGGGCCAAATTGTAGTGTAAACGCCGAGGTAAAAGAAGCCATTCTCAAGATGAAGGCTGCCGGCAAGCCAATAGGGGCTCTTTGCATTGCCCCGGTATTGCTAGCAAAAATCCTTGGCGGAGGTGAACTTACCATAGGCCAGGATGCAGGTACGGCAAATGCAATTGAGAATCTGGGTGCCAAGCACGTGCAAACCCAACACGGCGAGGTGGTTCACGATAAGGTCAACAACCTGTTCACAACACCTTGCTATATGCTAGATGCCAACATTGCCCAAATTGGCCAAGGGGCAGAAAACATAGTAAAAGCAATGCTGGAGGTGATGTAATAATGAAAAAGGGCTTTGGGCAGGGTGATTGTGGAAAAGCCTGTGAAAATTTTACGATCCACTTGTAAAAAATAGTGTATTTTTGGGGTCGATCAAACACACCGAACCTCAATCTCGAAAATATGCTTAAATCCTTATCTCGGCTTCACGAAATGGCGCTATCGAATAGCAAAAAAAAGCTGGCGCTCGCAGCTGCCCACGACTCCAATGCCCTTGATGCGGTGATTAGTGCCCAAAAAGCCGGAATTGTCGAAGCGATTCTTGTTGGAGATCAAATCGCCATTCAAGAAATAGCTCTTAAGTCGGGGCACAATCTTTCTGCCACCACAATCATTAACGAACCAAACATTGACAAGGCAGCGGCAATCTGCGTTCAGTTGATACGTGAGAAAAAGGCAGACATTTTGATGAAAGGCAACCTTAGTACTTCAAGCCTGCTCAAAGCTGTCCTTAACAAGGAAAATGGTTTGAGAACCGGTGAACTAATTTCGCACCTTGCCTTGTTTGAGCTACCAACATATCATAAAATAATTGGCCTTAGCGACGCGGCAATGAACATTGCACCAGATCTAAGCGGGAAGGCCTCGTTGATAACCAGCGCCACAGCCTGTTTACGCAAGCTTGGGGTTGAAAAGCCAAAAGTGGCAATTTTGGCTGCGGTAGAAACCGTTAATCCCGATATGAAAAGCACCCTTGATGCTTCTGCCCTTGCTAAGATGGCCGACCGGGGTCAAATTAAGGGCTGCATAATTGACGGCCCTCTGGCATTTGACAACGCGGTTAGCAAGAAGAGTGCTGATTACAAGGGTATTGTTAGCCAAGTGGCCGGAGACGCAGACCTCCTGATTGCAAATGACATTGACGCGGCAAATGGTCTTTACAAGGCTTTCATTTACTTTGCAGGTGCAAAATGTGCAGCGGTTATTCTCGGAGCATCAGCCCCGATAGTGCTTACATCACGAGCCGACTCTGACGAAACAAAGCTCAACAGCATTGCCCTGGCGGCAGCAGTTAACTAAATCTAAAACCTTATTTTGAATCGAACAGAAAATATCTAAGAAAAAGATGAAAAGAGAACTAATCCTTGCCATAAATCCTGGCTCTACTTCCACAAAAATTGCAGTGTTCAGCGGAAACAAGGAAGTTTTCCTCAAAAGCATAAAGCATTCGGCAGAGGATCTTGAGTGCTATGAAAAAATAACAGATCAATACGAATACCGAAAAGATATTATTCTATCAGAGTTAAAAGCAGCCGAAATAAATATTCGTTTAATTGCAATTATTGTTGGCCGCGGCGGCCTTGTAAAGCCAATTCCATCGGGTGTTTACGAGGTAAACGAAGCAATGATTGCCGACCTAAAGGTGGGGATTCAAGGCCAGCACGCATCAAATCTGGGGGGGTTAATCGCTCACGATATCGCAAAATCGCTCCCTTCGGCAAGGGCATTCATTGCAGACCCTGTGGTTGTGGATGAACTCGATCCCATCGCAAGAATTTCCGGGCATCCTTTGTTTGAGCGGGTTTCAATTTTTCATGCACTCAACCAAAAAGCTATTGCAAGGCAACACGCCAAGTCTTGTTCGGCGGCCTACGAGGAATTGAATCTTATCGTTGCTCACCTTGGCGGGGGAATAAGCGTTGGTGCCCACTGCAAGGGAAGGGTAATCGACGTAAATCAAGCCCTTGACGGCGAGGGTCCCTTCTCGCCTGAGAGAAGCGGAACATTGCCGGTGGGCGCTCTTGTTGACTTATGCTTCAGTGGCAAGTACACTCAAAGCGACATAAGGAAAATGATTACCGGCAAAGGGGGGTATGTTGCCTATCTCGGGACCAATGATGCCTACGTGGTGGAGACAAGAGCCAAAGACGGCGATTCGCATTCAGCAATCATACAAGATGCCTTGTGCTATCAGGTGGCCAAGGAAATTGGAGCTATGTCAGCAGCCCTTAAAGGCGAAGTGGACGCCATTTTGCTCACAGGGGGAATGGCCTATGGAAAGCCTGCGGTGGATGCAATTTCGGAGCGGGTAAAACACATTGCTCCAATTTTTGTGTACCCGGGTGAGGACGAAATGAAGGCCTTGGCAATGAACGGGCTAAGGGTTTTTGAGGGAGAAGAGGAGCCAAGAATTTACAAATAATACATTTTGCATTTCTTCCAGAAAACCGCTAGGAATAATTAGTATAAGGCGCTCAAATTTTTCCAACCTTAAAATTACCTGGCGAGCAAACCCTAAAAGAGATTTCGAAAGGCTGGATTGGGTTTGTTTTTGCGGTGCGGTTGCTGCCCCAGAGGCTTCGGGCTTGCGTGGAAGAGGTTGTGCGGCAGGCAAAATGGTGGAAAATGCAATGGAATTAACCATTGGTTACAGTCAATTCACTAGTTCGGGATACCAATTAAGGGTATTGTCTGGTTTTGCTGGAGGTGCTTTTTTTCGAAAAAAAGGTTTGGAGCCTGTTTGATCTTATTTGCGGCAATTCTTTTCAAAAGTTTGAGGGTTTGATTGTAATTATTACCCAAATGTTTAAGAAAAACTCCCTTACTACAATGCCTTTAGAAATTTTTTTACTTCAACCTCACCCGAATAATAATAAATGACGGCAAAATACGAACCTGCCATAAGGTCTTTCACGTAGACTTCTGTAATGCCTGAACTGGAGGTCCTATCAAGAACGTGTTCTATTACGGTTTGTCCCTTAATGTTAGCAATACGAATCCTCATTATGGATTTGGTTGATTTGATCCCAATGACATCGGCTGCGGGGATGGGAAATATCTCTGTCTGGCCAGTACTTTGATGATAATGGTTCTGGCCGGTGGAGCAGGTCAGGTTGTTTACCCTTTGCCATATCTGATTGTTAAGCAAAAAGGGAACTGGGAGGTTATCGGGAGAATTGCCCATTCTAATCCACACGATTCCTTGACTTGGAGCCACATTTACGAACTGGCCGTTCTTTCCTGCAGCAACAATGGCGTCTTGGGGGGCATCGGGAAAAAGCGGTCCATTTATAGTAAATTGTAACCCTGGCAACATATGCGACTCCTTGCCATTTAGCCACCATAGGTACCCATAGGATTTGTTCAGGTTTTGTGAAGTGTTAACCATTTGTGAGAAGAAGTCTGAGTCAGAAAGCACATTTGCCCCGTTCCAATTTCCATTATTTAGCACCAGTAAGCCAAACCTTGCCATACTCCTTGCATTGCTAAAAAACACATTGTTGTAACCTTGTTTAACAAACATCCCGGTCATTCCAGTTTGTACCTTAAGCCAATTGTTGACAATCTGGTTAAGGTTCAGGTTGGTTGCACTTGCCAAAACACTTTCTAGTAAAGTATATGGAGCATTATGGTATGCCCATCGAGTCCCTGAATTTGCTTTGAATAAAAGACAACCTGGCTCAGTGCAATGATTGTCTGAGACCCCATCATCTAACCCCGATGTCATAGTTAAGTGATGCAAAACAGTAATTTTCTCTTCTTCCTCTGGCGTGCAAGAAGTCCATCCGGAGCCAATAATGTTAGAAGTTGTATCCGAAATACACAAAAATCCCTTTTCTTGCGCGATTCCGGTAAGAAGCGCCACGAGCGATTTTCCTGCAGAAGCCCAATACCACAATGTGTTTTGTTGGTGCGTGCCAAAGTAATGTTCTACAACAATTTTTCCGTTGTGTAAAAGAATAAACGCCTTGGTTTGATTTTGTTCCAAAAAATTCAGGAGTTCATCGACCGGCCCTTGGCACCATCCCATTTCGGCAATTGTTTTGGTTTGCCAAACTGGGTTGTCGACTGGAGGAAAATACAACCTTTGAGGACGGATTGAAGGGCTCCAAAAAAACAAAAAAACAACCAATGAGGTGATTCTCATTTTCATAGACCTAATGCAGTGGTAAAGTAAAACAAAAGGTAGTTTCTTTTCCCGGGGCTGAGTCAAACGAAACAACTCCACCGTGGCTTTCAACAATGCTTTTTACGATTGATAGCCCAAGTCCCATTCCGCTGGTTTTGGTGGTGAAGTAAGGGTTGAAAATACTCTCCTTTAGATCCTCAGGGATACCACCGGCAAAATCTGAAACCGAGCATTTTGCGAACCCATTCTCCTCTCCTGCCCAAATTTTTACATATGCCTTCTCGTCCTTTGGATAGGCTTGGATTGCGTTATTAACCAAATTGTAAAAAACTCGTGAAATTTGGTTTTTGTCCGCAGCTACAATTAACTGCCTATTTGTTTTTGAAAAGTCCGTATCAATGTTTACCCGGTCCATATTGTTAAAAAGCTCCATTATTTCTGGAATAAATGTCAGAAGGTCAATTTCATTCCTAATACCAGCGGGCATTTGGGCAAAGTCCGAGAACTCGGTGGCGATTACTGAGAGGTTGTCAATTTGTTCAATCATTGACTTCGAAAATCTCTCAAGCCTTTGGTCCCAGTCGGGTACATTGTCGTTGTAAGCCCTTTCCAAATACTGAACATTTAGTCGCATTGGTGTTAGCGGGTTCTTGATTTCATGGGCCACTTGTTTTGCCATTTCGCGCCAAGCAGACTCCCTTTCGCTCCTGGCCAACAAATCGGCGCTTCGTTCGAGTTCGTCAATCATCCTGTTGTACTCAAAAACCAATTGTCCGATTTCATCCTTGCGTTTCCACTTAAGTTTCTTGTTGGCAGTACCCAACTGTAATTTTGAGATGTTGTCCTTTATTACCTGAAGGGGAGCGGTAACGTAGCTTGAGGCAACCAAGGCAACTATGAGCGAAATCATTAAAAGGATGGTAATGATGTTGATAAAAGCGAGCACGAACAAGGATATTTCGTTGCGAAACTGGCTCTCCTTTGCAAAATATGGGAGATTAAGATAGCCAATAAGTTCGCCATACCGATTGTTTATGGGCTGATACGAAGAAGAAAACTCCAGCCCGCCAATTTTCTCATTGTGGAGATACTGGCCTTTCTGTAGGTTTCTCAAGTACGAAAACGCCAGGGGGTTCATCATATTGCCAATTAGTCCTGCCTCAAACACCCCGGGTCGCGATGTTCCAACCAAGCGACCTCCAACACTAAAAACGTTTATGTCTGAGAAAAAAACCTTGCTTAGCCTCCTGAGTTCTTCCCTAACCGGGTACTCATGAAGCTCGCTTAACTCCCCAAAGTCTCCGAATACAGCCTCAAGTTCGGATAAAACACTTTGGGATTTTTCACTTATGGCCTCAAGGTTCTTTTGCCCATAGATCTTTAGCAGAAAAAAGGCGGCAACTATCCCGATGGACAATACCGATAAAGCAACCAACCCAACCATATAAACCTGAACCCTTCTTTTGAATGTAAACTGAAGCCACTCCTTTAGTCTATCTCTACTCAAAAAAATAGAGATTAAAAACATTATTATAAACAAATACGAAAACGGAGCAATATTTTCGATAAATGATTTTTTGGGGCTGCTAACCAAAAGGTTAAACCTGTTGCTTTTCCTGAAAAGTAAGTGTTCGTAACCATCACGATCAAAAAATGTGAAAAGATCCTCAAATTGACCATACACCGACAGGTCCATACTATAAACAAAATTTCCAATTTTATGTATTAACTTTCCGTCATTGTATTTTGCATAAGACAGGTCTTCAAACCCCCTGTAAACTTCAGCCTTATCGTCAACCAACAACTCGGGCAAACCCGATTCCCGCACGCCAAATTTTGTGTTAAACTCAAGAAAAACAAGAAATAAATCAGATTTTTCACCAAGTTGCCTGACAACAATTGGTATCTTGCACAAATAACTTTTTCGGCCAGGGTAATAACTGTTGTCTAAGAAAAGCAAGTTAGCGCTGATCGTAGGAACGCCAAATTTCTGGATTAGGCCGTCAAAGTATTCGTCAATGGCAACCTCGTAACCTAAAGAAGGGACAAACCAAAGGACGCCAGGGCGAGTGATGGTTACCTGAATATCGTACTTTTCCCAATAGTCGTAAAAATAGTGGTGTTGCAAATATCTGTACACAATATCAGGCTCTGCTGGATTGCTGGTTACCAAATTCCTAAGCTGGTTGTCGTCAAAAAGAGATTTTTCAAGGTCGAGGAAAAGGTATTCGGCAAAATGATCCTGGTCCGAAGACAGGGATAGCGCCAATGTCTGTCGCGTCAAACGACTTTTCTTTTGGTTAAAGTCCAATAGGGCAATTGTTGAAATAATGCTAAAAAGGAAAAACGCTGAAAATATGCCGACATAATTGGTAGTTGCAAATGCCACTAACCTTTGGAAGAAATAAACCAAAATCAAGGAAAAAAAGAAAAACAAAGCAGGGAGATCAATTTTTACCTGTGAAGCAGTAAGCACGCCAAAAAATAAAAAAAACAGGACCAGGGTTACCCAAAAAACATTTCGGCTTCCTGCCAGATCAAATGCCATACCAACCAAAAACTGGCTAAAGAAATATACCGAAAAGAAAAGCGCTCCAATAATAAAAAACCCTAAAAAATTGATCAAGTTGAGTTCAGAAACAAATCCTACCCCAAAATCCAAACGTGAATTTATCACCAGGCCTTCAACAATCAATAGCGCCTGCCAACATAGAATAAAAACAATTGCAAGGCTTAAAAATGGTGCAAATACTTTAATAAACTTGTTATTACTTTTTATTACTAAATAATGTCCGGTTTTAAAGAACAGAAAGCCTGCAAGCCCAAAAATTAACACGTTCAACAAAAGGTCTCCAAGCGAAGGAAGTAACCAAGAACTTGCATAATATTCGGGAGAAAACAACTTGGAGGTGGTCAATGCCGAAGGGAGCCCACTAACGAAAACAAAAAGTCTAGATGCAATCAAAATAAAAACAAATGTCAGCAACCTTTTGGTTGGTTTTCCTTGCCGAAACCCCAAAAAAGTGCGCCTCAGCAAAAAGGTCGAGAACAAAACCAATGAAAAAATGGCAAGAATAATGGCAATAGTGACCACGGTGTTGCGGTCTTCTTTCACCCCCCCCTCTCGCCTAGAAACAAGGGTGAAGGCAAAATCGCCTTCTGAATCCAAAACCTTATTCCCGATTTGATCGCTTTTGTCGTTAACAAAAAACAACTTGGCGTTACCCTCAAGTAATTTGTTAAAATCATTTACCAGAAATTTATTTTGGTACTTATAGGCCGAGCGAATCCCACACAACCCAATGATTTTGAGCTCTTTGTGTCTTTTAAGGCGATAAAAATACCACCCATTTTGTAGCTGAAGAACTCCTTTGTCAGACAAGTTATCTATGCTTGCCGGTAGTGGCACGTTATTATTTGACCAAAAAATCAGGTTGTCCCCTACATAAACAAAGAAGGCGAACCCTTCGCGCCGAAAAATCTCCTGATAGGCCGCTGCCTGCTCGGGGTGAGGAAAAGCCCCACTTAACCAAATTTTGGGGTTTTCGTCGTATAATTGCTTCATATGAGCCTTCAACCTATCATCTAGATTCGAAAAATTGGCCTGAATTTCTCTGGCAACCTCAGCCTGACTGATAGTTCGGGTTTTGAATAACAAGAGACCCTCTGAGGCAACTAATGCAATAATTGCGTACAAAACAATTTTTGGAATTCGTTTCATGCGAAAACCCATTTTTAGAACAATAGATAAATGTTTGGCTAATTTACAACAAAACTAGATAGCATCCCGCGCAAAAACCGCACCAAAGGGTGAACAAAAACAAAAAACTAGACAGGGGGCTAAGGCTTTTTTTGAAAAACAAATATTTGGCTTGACCAAGGTGTTAATTTTAACAGGGCCATTAGGTTAGATATTGAGGCTATTATGGGCGCCCGCAAAAAGGCCAGACTATTATTTGAGTTTTGCTCGCTGAGAAGGCTTATGTAAAAGGAATCAAAAGGCATTCCCTTTGTTTTCAAATAAGCGAAACCTGCATTTTGAGCCGAGGCAACCAAGGTTTCCTTACTAAAGTGAAAGAGATGCCTCGGAAGATCATAGGCAGCCCACCTGGATTTATAAAACCGCGCATCTAGGCTGCCAAATTGTGGCACGGCTATAACAAGGTACCCGCCTGCCCTGAGAACTTCATAATACCTCCAAAGATTTTCAAGATAGTTTGGCATATGTTCCAATACGTGCCACAGAGAAATTAAGTGTGGCGGCTCTACCCCAGAGTTGGTGTACTGGGCAATATCCTCAAACACGCATAATCCCTTTTCATTTGCTTGTTCTCTAGCGTATCCACTTGGCTCAATTGCCGAAACCCGAAATCCCTCCTCTAGCATAAACCCTGCAAACTCTCCAACTCCTGAGCCCACGTCAAGCAAAGCAGATTCTACCTTAACCAATTTTTTAATCAAAGTACGTTTTCGCTGAAGCATAAGTTTTTGAACCCAAAAATACATTTTATCTAAAAATGAAGTGGGTAACTTTTTGTGCGACTGGTATCTAGAACCAGGGTAGCACAATGCAATACTATTTTCGGCCGGCCTAGGATTGGTGAAAAGCAAGTTGCACTTCCGGCATCTAACAATTGAAAATTCGCCCAAAAGAGTCAGATAATCAGTTCCTGCCATAACTCGCTCAAATGTGTGCGAACGGCATAAAGGACAACATTCTATGTATTCAACTTCCAATTGTTTCACGTGGAACAATATTTTGAATAATTTATGGATTAAAAACCCCCTACCGCCCCACATAAACCAATAGCACTGATATGTCTGAAGGCGAAATGCCGCTTATACGGCTGGCTTCACCAATGGTGCTGGGCCTAGCCACGTTTAGCTTTTCGCGAGATTCCAAGCTCAGGCTTTGTAGTTTAAAATAATCAATGTCCATATCTAACTTTACATTTTCCAATCGGGAAATTCTTTCGGCAAGCTCTCGCTCCTTATTTTCATAACCCTGGTACTTGACCTTTACCTCACATACTTCTATCACCTCTCGAAAAAGTTCGTTGGAAATGTTTTGACCAACAAAACCCTTCAGTGAAGGAACGAATTCCAATAGGCCAGGTAGAGAAACTTGGGGCCTCAATAAAACCTTGCTTAACCTCATAGGATACGGCAAAGTCACAGAACCGCAATCATTAAGGTATTGGTTCACAAAGGTGGGGTCTACATTGTTGGTCTCCAAATATTCAACCAAGCATTCGACCTGGTCAATCTTCATTTCCAACCGACGCATCCTCTCCTGTGTGGCCAAACCTAACGAATACCCCTTAGGAGTAAGCCTTTGGTCGGCATTATCTTGCCTGAGCAAAATCCTGAATTCGGCTCGGCTGGTAAACATCCTGTAGGGTTCGTTGGTTCCCTTGTACACCAAATCGTCAATAAGAACACCTATATATGATTCAGTTCGTTTAAGCACAAAAGGTTCCTTGCCTTGAATTTTTAAGTATGCATTAATTCCAGCCATAATACCTTGCCCTGCTGCTTCCTCGTATCCGGTGGTACCATTCACTTGCCCTGCAAAAAAAAGATTCTCCAAAATTTTAGATTCAAGATTAGGTCTTAGTTGGGTGGGCGGAAAAAAATCATATTCAATGGCGTACCCCGGTTTGAGGATAACCGCATTTTCAAAACCAGGAATTTCTTTAAGGGCTTTGTATTGAACTTCAATGGGAAGGCTCGATGAAAACCCATTAACATAATACTCGATGCTGTTCCACCCCTCGGGTTCGATAAACAATTGGTGCCTCGATTTGTGGCCAAACCTCTCCACCTTATCCTCAATACTCGGGCAATACCTTGGACCGCTGCCTTGAATCCTGCCGGAAAACATAGGGGATTCATCAAAGCCGGTTCTTAAAATATCGTGAACGTTTTGGTTTGTATAGGTCAAAAAACAATCAAGTTGTTTTTCAAGTTGGGGCGTAGGCAAGAAAGAAAACCGACCCGGGTTTTCGTCACCTTTTTGAACCTCCATCTTTGAAAAATTAATGGACCTACCGTCAACTCGCACAGGAGTACCGGTCTTGAGCCTTGAACTAAAAATTCCGAAGCGCCTGAGACTTTCGCTAATTCCGCTACTACCCTCCTCCCCTAGCCTGCCGCCACCAAAATTCTTGGACCCTACATGGATCTTGCCATTTAGAAAAGTCCCACCGGTAATAATTACAGTATTCGAATAAATGTTGCCGCCCAACCGTGTGCGTACACCTACCACCTTATTATCCTCAAATAAAAGGTCAATGACTGAATCTTGCCAGAAAAATATGTTGGGGATTTTTTCCAACATATTTCTCCATTTTAAAGAAAACAGGTACCGGTCGTTTTGAGCTCGGGGGCTCCACATAGCAGGACCCTTACTCTTGTTAAGAATTCGGAACTGAAGCATCGTATGGTCGGTAACTATGCCCGAGAGACCGCCAAGGGCATCTATTTCCCTGATAATCTGCCCTTTAGCAATACCGCCCATAGCCGGATTGCATGACATTTTGGCTATGGTATCCAGGTTAAGGGTAATCAACAATACCTTGCTGCCTAAATTACCGGCAGCAGCAGCCGCTTCACACCCTGCATGTCCGCCCCCAACGACAATTACATCATATTTATTCAACATGTGAGCAAAATAAACCTAAGTAGTAATCTTCCTTTTGCCGCATTACCTTTGCCTTTGCTTTAGAACCATCCTCATATCCCAAAAGGTGCAAAACACCGTGAATGACAACCCTGAAAACCTCGTGATGGATTTTTACCTTAAATTTAATGGCATTTTCATAAACCCTATCGTAGCTAATAAAAATATCGCCCGAAATATTACCTAAATCCACGCAATAATCAAAGGTAATTACATCGGTTAGGGTATTGTGTTTGAGAAATTCTTTGTTAATGTCAAGAAGATATAAATCATCACAAAAAATAACATTAATAAATCCAACCACGCCGCTTTCGGCCTCTACAACCCTGCGAACCAAACGCGAAATATTTCGAATCCTAAGTCGTCGTTTATCAATCCCTTCGGTAAAAATCTTTATGGAAGAGATCATTATTAGTTAATAATTTTGGGAGCACAAATCCCTTCAATATAATCACCCACACATTTTTGCCTCAGGTAGGTTTGATACGAATTGATGCTTTTAATATAAAAAAACAATTCGATGGCCCTTCGCTGGCTTTCAATTTGCACCCAGTCGGCACAAGTTTTAATGCTAACAATACAGGATTCCAAATAGTTCATCTTTATTTGCTGGCCAAAGGTAAAAGGGTCCTTTTGAACGAGCGCGGCAACATCAAGAAAATTATTGAAGGTTTCAAAACCGATAACAAATGCACCCTTTCGTTTAGAGCAATATACTGAAGGAGGGCTATCGGGGTCAAGGGCCACAAGTAAATGAAATAATTCGGAGGTGGCAACCAAAATATTACCGAAATAGGAGTTAGAAATGTTATTCTGATGACAAATTACTTCTATCCAAGTTTCGAGTGAATTCAACCCATCAACCCTCATGAGAGCACCGGGGCTAAAGTATGCATTGCTTGCCATATGTTCTCTATTTCAAATTATTTAAGTACTTTTCTGTAATTCCTTGATAGAAAACCTTAAACCTCACAGAAATACCCTTGAGAATATCTCTTTGGTCCCTCTTTACCTTATTATACTCAAAATACAATTCAGGGTTACTAATGATGAGGTCTTTTACAGTGCTTCCTTCTCTTCGTTCTTCCATCTCTCTGTGCATCAATGCCTTTTCGTGTTCAAGCAGCCGCGTTATAATCTGCTGCTGTCGTGAAATTGTTTGTTTTGTTATGCGCCTATTAACAATATCAGATTCGGTTTGCTCCATATCGCCCATAACTTGCTGTAGCTCTTTGGTATCGTATCCTGCATCCTGAAGCTGCTTCAGCAACTCTCCCATCCTATTGCGAATTGCTTCTTGCTCTGCAGCCGATCTTGCAAGTTGCTCGCTAATGGAACCTGGCTTACCAGCTTGTCCTTGGTTTGCTTGGTGGCCTTGCTGCAACTTTTCAAGAATCTGGTTCAAACGCTCCTGCATTTCACCTATATCCTGAATCTTAAGGCCAGCTCCAGCCCCCTTGGAGGCAGAACCCTCTCCCTCACCTTGCATTTGCATTTGAATATTCTGAAGAACCTCGTTTAGAAGTAGTGCCAAATTATTAATATGAGTCATAACAAACTGCTGACGAGCGGAACCAAGTCCCATTTGGCGATCCAAGAGACTTGCCATTCCGCCCGCCAAATTCGATCGAATCATCTGCAATTCCTTGGTTATTACCATATCTATCTGAGGTTGCCGCTTGCTGAGGGAAATCAAGGAGTCCTCTACCATCTTCATATCCTCCTGAACCTTTCGTTGTCCTTGAATAATATCGAGATATCGAGGATCTTGAAAATTAACACCCCTTAATCGCAAAAGCAGGTTTTCTTGTGAAAAACTAATTTTAAGAAGATTTTCGAGAATTTGCCTCAAAGCGCGCGCATCTTCCCATTGTTGGTTTTGAAACATACTTTGTTGCATTGCAGTGAGTCGTTGCGACAGTTGTTCCATACTTTGTTGGCTGCTTCGCTGGCTAGGAACAGCCCCCGACCGATCCTCTCCCTGTAAACTTTTGAGCGATTGATTAAGGCCGTATTCAATTTGGTTTTCAAGCCCTCGGGTATCATCAATTTTAAGGGGTCGCCTAAGCTCTTGATTCTTCTCGCGAAACTCGTCAAGAAGCTCGGCCGCGCTATCAAAATCCTTGTTGATTTTTTCCTGCTTCATTTTCAAGTCACTTAACGGAGCCTTTGCATTTTGGTTTTCTCTAATTAGCAGGCCTTGTTCCTGGCCGGCGTGGTCAAGAATGGATTTGCTTTCTTGAAGAAGGTATTCGAGTTCAAGCCTCTTGTAAAACTCGAGAGCTCTATCCATTTGATTTTGGGCGTTTTCGAGTTGGAATTCCATTTTATCCAGGATATCAAAAACCATTTCCTTGTTTAGTGTTTTTATTAATTCCTGGATCTTTTCCATTAGATCACGAAAATCGTTACTCTCAATTTCGTCGAGAATCTTTTCAAGTTCGTTCCTTTGGCGTAGAATGTGCTCGTTCTCCTTGTGAAATTGCATTTGCAGCTTCTGGTTTTGCTTTTCAATTTCCCTTATCTTTTCAAAACTCTTGGAAAGTTCTTCTTGCCTCTGAAGAACCTCTTGAAAGGCCCTTTGCTGCTCCCACCCAATTTTTTGATTTTGTAAGAAATCAATTCTCAGTTTTTCCAATTGCTGGCCAGCGGTTTTGTTTGTTTCAATGTTTGAAGAAATTTGTTCTTTCACCGATTCACGCTTTTCCTTCACCAAAGCACTAAGCTCTTCGCGGGTAGCCATATAATGAAAAAATTTATTACTCGAAGAAGCTTTGGGGCCATTAAAATGGTCGTTGTCAAATACAACAAAATGGGTTTCAACACTTTGTCCGGGCTTAATGCCGATCCTACTCAAATCGAAATGATGATAGAAAACCTGCGACAAGGCACCTTTGGTAATAGGAACTTCCAAAGCATTGTAAGAGGCATTACCATTTACCGAACTCTCTTTGTTATCAAACACCCTGTAGCGAAACTCTACTTTGGAAAAGCCGTAATCATCCTCTATTTCCACTTTGTAAAAGATATGCGATACAAGTAGGGTATCCTTGCTTTCTTCAACAAAAATTCGGGGCCAAGCATCCTTTTTAACCTGAACGAAGTAGGTCAATGAATCTCCAACCAAAAGCTTTTCATCAGCCATTATTACGGAATACGAAAAGGGCTCGCGAACCGAAATTACACTTCTCAAAAGTCCGGGTTTAATTTCTTGCACCTCGATTCTTTGATTTCCGACCACAAATTGCCCTTGGCCCCCTCCCCTGGTTTGAAATTGCCAGTTAACAACGGCACCTTCGGCAACCACGAGATCCCCCACGTTGTAAAAGACATTGGTGCCAAAATTGGTGTAACCGGGATTGGTGACGGTTACTGAAAAATGGCTTATGGAGGGCTTTTCGACAACTTCGAGGCTGTACGGACCAAAAGTGAAACCTCCTGCTTCAACGTAAAAGGAAAATGATTCCCGCAAATTCCTAAACAAATAGCTAAATTCACCTTTTCCGTGGGAATTCATGTTAAAAAATGACCGTCCAAGTTTTACATTGGCTTGATTTGGTATTACCTCCCCGTGGGTCGAAATGTTTAGGGTAAAATCTTGATTTTTAAATGCCAATAAGGTATGGTTCTTTACTAAAAAGTTAAATGGGGCCGGTTTTTCAAAAAAAACATTGTAATTTGCTATTCTCTTGGCGGGTTCGAGCAACATCCCCGGTTTGGCGATTAGAGAAATGGAGGCGACCAGAAATGGTGCCGCCAAATAGGGAATCAACCTGAAATTGCTCTTGAGGTCAATGGCACTCGAAAAAGGAATCACAAGGGCATTTTGGGCTTTTTGCTCAACACTGGCAAGTATCAGGTCAAGGTTTTCTTGATTGTTCTGCAAAAAACCTTGCAATTCAATTGCATTCGTGATCTTGTCATTTATTTCTCCGCGAAAGTGATTTCCCAAAATTTTGGCGGCTTGCTGATGGCTCATTCGCTTGCCCAAGGCCAGAAAACCTGCCAATGGCCTAACAACGTAAGCCGCCAGCACAGTAAGATTAAAGACAAGAAACCCATAAAAAAACAATAGACGTACAGTGGTTCCAAAATAGCCAAAAAGCTCAAGTATCGAAACAAGCAAAAACACAGTAATAAACCCTGAGCCGAATAAAATGGCACCCCTTATCAGGAGGTTAAGGTAGTACCTCTTGATAAATACTTCAAGCCTTTGAAGCAATATATCAAAACTCGGAGCCATTGATAATCAAACAGGAATTCTGGAGAATTATTTTACAAATTTTCCTCCGTGAGCCATTCGGCATATGACGTTGCTGTTTCATACAACCTCAGCGAATGCAATTTAACGTTTTTGGGGAGGAAGGGCTCTATTCTGTCCTTAAAGTCGAGGAGCATATTTTCGCAAGTCGGCTGGTAATCAACACCTATGACCCTCGTAAACCCCTTGCTTTGGGCAAGCTCACCGTGAGGCGAATTCCCATTAACAACCAAGGCGTGGTCAAAAATGTCAACAATATTGGGTTTTACAATATTCTTGAGAATAGAAAAGTCCATAACCATTCCATTCTTGGGATCACCGGGTAAGTTAAGGGGGGTTCCCTTAACCGTAACAAATAAAATGTAGCTGTGGCCATGTATGTGCTTGCAAAGCCCATCGTGGTTCCAAAGTGCGTGAGCGGCCTCAAATCTAAACTCTTTGGTAATTCTGATTACAGTTTGGTCTTTCATTAATTTAGCTTAAGTTAACCGTATAAGAGTAGGTTTTCAGGGGAACGCTTTCAGAACTTTCACCGGCCTTGGCCAATGGAGCAGCAGATTTGGGGGTAAATACCACGTTTACTTCCTGGGGGCCGGGCCTTGGGGGAAGTCGAAAAGGAACTTTTGTCTTGCCGCCGGAGGTAAGTCTCACCCCCCTGTTCTTAACTGCTTGAAATCTAAGCAGTTTAATCAGCCTAACAGCCTCCTCGTCGCACCCAAATCCAATACCGTGTTCAACGGCAACATCATGCACCTCTCCGTTGTCGCTAACCCTGTATCTTACAACAACGTCGCCCTCAATGTTGTTTTCAATGGCGGCTGTTGGATATATGAGGTTTTGGAAAATGTGATTTTTCAGGTACTCCTTACCCCCAACCAAATGGGGCTTTTTCAAAAAATTATGCTTCTTTTTCTCCATACCGTAAAATTACTGCTTTTTTGGAAAATGTCGTATATTTGCGGGCTTACAAAATTTTAACGAAAACCAAAATGAAAACAATGTTATTCAGATTCATCGCATTGACCATAGTCTTAGCTGCAGGCATAGCGCACGAGGCAAATTCGTGCACCAATGTATTGGTGTCACGAGGAGCCAGTGCCGACGGCAGTGTAATGATAAGCTATCTTGCCGATGCCGGTGGGTTTATGGATCCACTTTATTTTTACCCTGGCGGCGAATACCCAGAGGGAGCCACCCTAGATATTATATGCTGGCACACGGGCAAAAAGCTTGGAACCATTCCACAGGCTAGGAAAACATACCGGGTGATTGGTAATATGAATGAGCACCAAGTAGCCATTGGTGAAACAACATTTGGGGGTCGCAAGGAGCTGGAAAAAGCCAACGGATTCATTGATTATGGGGCTATGATGTACATTGCGCTACAAAGATCAAAAACGGCGCTGGAAGCCATAAGGGTTATGACCGGCCTTGTAGAGGAGCACGGATATTACAGCACTGGAGAATCGTTTTCAATCTCCGACAAGAACGAAGCCTGGATTATGGAATTCATTGGCAAAAGTGAACATGGTAAGGGAGCAGTATGGGTTGCGGCAAGGGTTCCTGATGGATATATCGCGGCCCACGCAAACCAAGCCCGCATAAGGAAAATTGATTGGAAAGACACAAAAAACTGGATGTGGTCGGCTGATTTGGTTGACTTTGCGCGCCAAATGGGTTGGTTCCAAGGAAAAAAGGAAGATTTTAGCTTTGTTGATGTTTACAATCCGCTCGATTGCGAGTCGCTCTTGCTTTGCGAGGGCAGGGTTTGGAGCATTTTTCGAAGGGCCGCACCTTCCAAGAGCTTCTCGGCGGAGTATTGGCGCTGTGTTGAGGGAGCCGAACCTTACCCTCTTTTCGTTAAGCCCGACAAGCCGGTTACCGTTGAAGACATGATAGGATTCGTGAGAGATCACTTTAACGGAACCCCTTACCACACAATCAATAGTTACGCCGCCGGACCCTACAAAAACCCCTACCATTGGAGGCCGCTTCACTTTGACCTAGACAACCAAAAATATGCTTGGCCAAGGGCGATATCGCAACCACAGACTGGCTTTTCATTCATTTCTCAATCGCGAAGGGATTACCCTGACCCAATTGGCGGAATATTTTGGTATGGCGTTGACGACACCTACACAAATGTCTATTTTCCGCTTTACGTTGGAATGCAACGGGCCCCCGTTTCGCTAGCCACTGGCAATATCTTGGATTTTGACTGGAATTCTGCCTTTTGGGTTTTCAACTTGCTAGCCAACTACGCATACGGTGTTTACGAAATTGTTATCAACGAAATAAAGGCCGAGCAACTTGAAATTGAAACACGTTCGCACGCGCTTACCAAGGCCATTGATATGGCGGCCAAATCGCTATGGGAGACTGACAAGAAAATGGCGTTGGAGTACCTTACCGACTTTAGCGTGAACAATGCGGAGTATGGGGTTGACCGGTGGCGAAAATTGGCGTTTCACGTATTTACAAAATACAACGACAGGTACGTACGCAAGGAAGATGTACTGCGCCCTTGGCCAACGGGAATCAATTATCCGGAGGACTTTAAGCGAAGGGCCGTGCAAGGACGCCCCGGTTTTTACGACGTGAGGTGGCGTAAGCCCGGAGAGAAGATTGATTAATAATTTTTTTTTGAAAAAGAGGCTGCTTCAGGATACGAAACAGCCTCTTTTGATTTTTGGGGCGTTGAATTGAGCTGAACAATCTATTCAAAGGGCTTGTTATGTAAAAGATTGTTTAATTTTGTGGCGCATTTCATAAAAATATGAACGCCTTGAGTGTTATCCTTGCATACGCCTTGACATTTTTTGTCTTTCTGGTCTTTGATCTATTATGGCTGGGAATTCTTGCCAAAAATCTGTATAAAAAGTATTTGGGGGGATTTTTGTCAGATCAAGTTAACCGGACAGCAGCAGCAGCCTTTTACTTGGTATTTGTGCTGGGAATTTCAATTTTTGCCATTTATCCGGCTGTTGCAACAGAATCGGTTGGCAGGACCATTTTGTTTGGCGCGCTTTTCGGATTCTTTACTTACGCCACCTACGATTTAACCAACCTTGCAACCCTTAAGGGTTGGCCCTTAAAAATAGTTGTCATCGATATTCTGTGGGGTACGGTGCTTTCCGGAATTGTTGGTTTTGCCGGCTACCACATAGTACTTTTGTTAAAATAAATCATAATGAGACAAATTGAAACATCATTCATGAACGGCAAGTACCTATACTACGCTTTTGTTTCGGGTGGGAACAGGGTTCTGCAAAACCAAGCAGAATTAAACAGGATCAACGTTTTTCCGGTAAACGATAAAGATACCGGCACAAATCTTGCCTCCACGGTACGATTTATTATGGACAACATAAGGCCAAGCAGATCCTTCAAGGAAACCTTGAACAGCATTTCTGAAGCGGCCTTGATGGGAGCGCGGGGTAATTCCGGGATAATTTTTGCCCAATTCTTGCATGGTCTGAGCAGGGAAACCGATAACAAACAAAGCATCTCCTTTGGAGAATTTGCTGAAAGTGTAAAAAAAACGATTCCTTATGTTTACGAGGCCATTGCCAACCCTGTTGAGGGTACTATGATTACCGTAATCAAGGAGTGGTCGGAGTTTATCAGCAGCAAAAAAGAGTCGGTTCGCGATTTTGAAAAAATTATGCTTGAGTCGATGTCGGTATTGAAAAGGTCTCTTTCCGAAACCACCGAAAAGCTCAAAGTACTTAACAAAACAGGCTTCGTTGATGCTGGCGCCAAGGGTTTTGTATTATTCATCAATGGGGTAATCGAGTTTATGAAGGAAAGGAACATCCGCAACCTTGTATCGCCATCACAGGAAGCAATTGCCTTGGTTCATACCGAAGAAATTACCGACGAGCACATCCAACACCGTTTTTGCACCGAAGCCATAATCAAAAACCTCAAAAAGAGCAAGGAAGAACTCCGACAAGTCTTGGGTCAAAATGGCGACTCCGTGGTAGTTGCGGGCTCTGACAGCACCTGTAGGATTCACGTTCACACAAATGATCCGGCCGATCTTTTTTACCAGTTGAAAGATATGGGAACCATATCTTTCCAGAAAGTTGACGATATGGTAAAACAGCAGGAAGTCGCCACCAAACGCAAGTGGAACATCGCCCTGGTTACAGACTCCACGTGCGACTTGTCGCAAGAAATTTTAGACCACCATCAGGTTCATACGGTTCCCGTTAGCCTGAATTTTGGCGAAAATCACTTTTTGGACAAAGTTACCATCTGGCCAGACCAGTTTTACAAATTGCTCGAAACCACCAAAGTTTTTCCGCAAACCTCGCAGGTAAACGTCCAGTCATTTACCAACATTTATTCGCACCTTGCAGGGCATTATGATGCCATAATAGCGATAAACCTTTCGAGCCAGTTAAGCGGAACTTACAATAGCAGCGTCAAGGCCGCGGAGCGCATAGAAAAGGAATTCAACAAGCCTGTTAGAGTAATTGACTCGAAAAGCATTTCGGGAGGGTTGGGCTTGCTAGTGATGAGAGCTGCAAAAATGATTGAGGAAGGCCACGACTTGGATACCATTGTCAATTCCATTGAAAGCGCAGTGAAGCAAACCAAGATTTTTGTTGCAGTAAGAAACATCAAAAACCTAATACGAAGCGGGAGGGTTTCGAAGCCCAAGGGTGTGCTTGCCGGCTTGCTTGGACTTATTCCGGTAATTTCAATTGACGAAACCGGCAAGTCGCAAATGTTCGAAAAGACTTTCAGCCAAAAATCGAGCCTCAACAAGATTTACAAGCACGTTGAAATATTAGGCAAAGAAAACAGCGCTTGGAATTACACCATAATGCACGCTCACAATTACGAAATGACGGGAGAAATCGAACAAAAAATGAAGGAAATTTTCGGAAAAGAGCCATTGTCGGTTGTTGATATAAGTCCGGCAATAGGTATTCACGCCGGCATAGGATCGGTTGCCGTTTCAGTGATGTTTCAAAGCTAATCCAAGAGATGGGCGAATTATTCCTGCAGGCTAGCATAATAATATTGTTGTTAATGACCCTGCTATGGCTGTGGAGCATAGCAATAAAGAATGCCAGCATCGTTGACATTTTTTGGGGTATGGGATTTGTAATTGTCAATACCTTTAACGTTTTCGCTTCGGGCGACTTAAATCCAAGAAAAGTAGTTGTTTTGGCACTTGTTTCCATTTGGGGAATTAGACTTTCATCACACATTTTTATGCGCAACCTGGGTAAGGAGGAGGACTTCAGGTACCAAGAATTCAGGCGCAGGTTTGGTCCCCAAAGGTACTGGTGGGTTAGTTTTTTCCAAACATTTCTTCTCCAGGGCGTTTTGATGATGATGGTTTCGTTGTCACTTATTGGGATTAGTTTATCGGTATCTTCGGGAGAGCTTGTGTGGATAGACTACGTTGCTATTGGGGTTTGGATCGTCGGCTTTAGCTTCGAGGCAGGGGGCGATTTTCAATTGCTAAAATTCAAGGAAAACCCAGACAATAGGGGCAAGGTACTTGACAAAGGATTCTGGCGATACACCCGCCACCCCAATTACTTTGGCGATGCAACGGTTTGGTGGGCTTTTGCTTTATTTAGTATTTCCGCAGGTGGTTATTGGAACGTAATCGGTTCTGTAATCATGACCCTTTTGCTAGTAAAAGTATCGGGTGTTGGTTTGCTGGAAAAAACCCTTAAAAAAACCAAGCCACAATACGAGGAGTATGCTAGAAAAACAAATTCATTCTTTCCTTGGCTCCCCAAAAAATAAGAGAGTTGCGGTAAAGTATTGACACGCTGATGACGCTGGAGGCATAAGGCTTGCTGTGATTTCGGCATTTTACGGGTTCCTGATTTCTATTGGTACTTTTAAAATTATTACCCCTAATCATTAAGTCGTTTCGGTAAGTTCGAAATACCATTTTACCACTTGCCCCAAAACTTCTCAACCCCTCACCCTATTAACTCCATCCGCCATGCAGGGGCCTGTGCCATTGGCAGGCAGGCCATCAACCTACAAACCTATCAACTCATTAAGGCTTTTAACACTTTAACAAAACAAAAGCCCGCCCAAAGGTGTTTGTTTTTACAAATAATTGGAATTACTTTGACTAAATTGCATTGAAATTCTTAACTACCATATTCCTCTTATGTTATTTTTGAATGGAATTTCTTAAGCCTACGTTGGGGTTGGCAAAATGGTAAAGGACAAGTCAACCGGCGAGTTACCGATTGGCGTTACCGTATTCGATGAAACCACCAGAAAAGTCCCAATAACCAACGAATACGTTTTTTTGGCCCTTTGAATAACTCCCGGTCTGGTCATAATCAACTTTTGGAAGGTTGGTAACGAAGGGAAGGAGTTGAAATTGGCTTTGAAAACCAATATGGAGCTGCAGTATGAGCCTTCGGTTGGGATTTTGCTAGGAGGGTTCGGAGCTGGCGTAAATTCTTTTGGTCCAAGGGTAAGATCAACACAGGTGCCAATGGTATGACTTTCGCACAAAGAATCAAGGCTAGTTCCCTCTGTTTTTGGCGAAAATAATATTTTGAAATAGCTACAATTAAAACCAGGGATCTAAAAAAAGGAGGGCGTATGGGCAAAAATGTAATAATAGCCGGCGGTAGCGGCTTAGTGGGCAAAAGCCTAACCAAGTTGCTGTATGAAAAAGGATATCAGGTGTATTGGTATTCGAGAAACCCTAAATCAAATGGCGAGGTAAAGCAGTACATGCTTGACCATAAAACCGGAACAATAGACTCAGCACCGCTTGAAAATGCAAGTATTGTTGTGAATCTCGCAGGTGAGTCAATATCAGGCAGGCGTTGGACCAAAAGCTTCAAAAAAGAAATACTCGACAGTAGGGTGGAAACCACCAAATTGCTTTTAGGAGCGGTTTCGAGAGCAAAAAACAAGCCAACAACTTACATTCAAGCTTCGGCTATTGGGTATTACGGTAGTGAATGCTCCAAAAAAACATTGAAGGAAGAAGACCTGCCGGGCGATGATTTCCTTGCCCAAGTATGCCAAGAATGGGAAAAAGCAGGCTGCATGTATTCGGAGATACCAATCCGAAGGGTTTTCTTTCGAATTGGGGTTGTTTTCTCCAAGGGTAGCCCAGCTTACGAAAAAATGGTGTTGCCCATCAAATACAACATCGGAGCTCCCCTGGGCTCCGGAAAACAGTTCTTTCCGTGGATACACCTCCACGACCTTGTTTCACTTTTTGCAACAGCAATTGAAAACGAGGCCTTTTCGGGAGCATACAATGCTGTTGCACCTCAAAACCTGACCAACCGCGAGGCAACCCAAATTTTGACAAAAAATTTTGACAAGAAACTTTGGCTCCCAAACGTGCCATCGTTTGCTTTGAGGCTGGCCTTTGGCGAAATGGCTCAGCTATTGCTCAAAGGAAACAAGGTCTCGGCACAAAAGGTAGTAGGGGAGGGGTACGTGTTCAAGTACCCGAGGTTGGAGGTTTTTGAGAAAGACGAAAAGTAATAGTGAACGGTTAGTAGCAAACAGTCAATAGGTTAGAGTTGGCAATGGACAATTAAATCATTAAACCCAACTCCCTAGCCAATTACTAACCACCGCAAACCTAAAACCACATTCCAGGCCGTGAATGAAATAGGTTGCACTGCTGGTGAACGTACCAGAAGTAAAAAAACAACTTGTGATTAACTTCCAGACCGTAATCAACATCTTTTCGATAATCAATGTACATACTAGGGGTGCAACCTCTTGGAAGGCTTGTGCCAATTAGCATGTTCCATTGCTGAACCAATCTTTGGTTCCACCTTTCTAAATATGACTTTTCGTAAAAACCGGGGCTTTTATTGTTTTTCGAAAACCATGAATCAAAGCCCGGATCGAGAATAACGATTTCGTATTCTTCGCCTTCGCCGTTGGTGGGTTCAAGCTTAAGGGTATCTGTTGCTAAAGCCAACGAAGACTCAAGATTAATGGCCTCTGAGGGCATTTTTGCAACTGGTTCGTAATGGCCGGCACCTTCCGAAATGACTCCAAAACCCATAAATGCAACCAGCAAAGAAATTGAGCGACAAATCATTGACTGTTTCATCTTTGTAGCAATTAAACGGTTTTTGGCAAAGTTGATGAATTTTACCTTGCTTTCGAAAACAAAATGCACAAAAAAGATGCCAGAATCAATGCCATTAACAATTCTTATGGTTGTTAAAAAATCGTAAGGTTCAAAATTACTAATAATTGTGTTTGTCAAAGGTGGCAAAACAGTTACTTTTGTACCTTGATGTATTGTCTGTTTATGGTGCGCATAAAAGAAAATAACCCTAGACTTAGCCTTTTCGCTTACCTGCTCATTTTGTTGGTGGTAGGTTCCTGTGCCAACATTGGCGCTCCCACTGGAGGCCCGAAAGACACAACCGCGCCAGGGGTTGTGTATTCGGAGCCACCAAACTCCTCGGCAAATTTTTCGGGAAACCAGATACAAATCTTCTTCGACGAGTACATTCAGCTTAGGGGGTTGAGCCAAAAGTTATTTATCTCGCCACCATTGGAACAAAGCCCAGATATTAGGGTTAGGGGAAGGACCCTGATAATAACCCTGCGCGAGAAACTCAGGACAAACACCACCTACAGTTTTTTCTTTGGTGATGCCATTGTTGATTTCAACGAAGGAAATGCAATTCCAAGTTTTACTTTTGTGGTGGCCACAGGGGCATACGTTGATTCTTTGTCTGTTTCGGGCAATGTTGCCGAAGCATTTTCATTGAAACCCTCCCAAGGGGTGCTTGCAATGCTCTACCACAATCATGCCGACTCGGTTCCCATTACAGATTTTCCTTCGTATGTTGCCCTTACCGACAAAAGTGGCAACTTTACTATCAACAACATCCACGAGGGGCAATTCAAAATTTTCGCCCTTCGAGACAAAAATGGCAATTTCAGGTTCGACCTTCCCGACGAGGCTGTTGGATTTTTGGATTCGCTGGTTGTTCCAAGTTTTGACAGCAGCAAGGTACAGGCAATCACCAAAAGGACAATCGAAACCACGGAGGGTGGGGTAGGAGGGGAGCCGGAGGCAGGCCATGAATCCAACGGCTCAGGTAAAGTGATTAAACCTCTAATTGAAATCATTGAACCGGCAGCGAAGCCTGTTGCTAAATACAATATGGTATTATTTACCCACGCAGACACCCTGCAGAGGATAAACGCAACACCAATTGCATACGGAGCAGTAAATTTTGTTTTCAGGCAGCCCTTTCGAAACATATCAATAAGGGACCTTTCGGGCAGCTTACCAGCAAAATGGAAGTTCGCCGAGCCTTCAAAAAACAAAGACACGTTAAGCCTCTTCCTAATACCACCGATCGAAGATTCCATTTTCGTGGAAATTGCCGATAACGGTTTTATTCTTGACTCAATACGTGTGGCAACAAGGCCGAGGATGGTGGGAAAAAGAGAGGCCGCCACTGCTGCCGGAGCGAAATTGCAGTTGGAATTAAACCTTGACAAGTCTCGAAACCTTCATTACTACCAGAACCTGAAAATTTCAACCGGTAGCCTAATCAAATCATTTGATGTGAGCCTTTGCAGAATGATGGAGGTTGAAGACTCTCTTTTGGTTGATTTGAATTTTGAAACAGACTCGATTTACCCTCGCCATCTTAATTTAAAAACACCGTTGAAGGCCGGAAAAAAATATCAACTCGATATTTTTCCGGGAGCAATTAAGGATGTTTTTGGAAATACCAATGATTCCATCGTTTCCAATTTTTCGGTATCTCGACCAAGCGATTATAGTTCGCTAACCGTAAACCTCCAAGTACCCGAGGCCGAGGGTTTGTACGTTTTGCAACTCCTTGATGGAAAGGATCGTGTTTTATCAGAAAAAACTACTGTTAGGTCGAGTTCGATTACCTTTTCGCACCTTGTTGCCGGAACCTACAGCCTGCGACTAATAGAAAACCTCAACGGCAACCAAAAGTGGGATACTGGCAGCTACTTTCTAAAAATTCAACCCGAACCGGTTTATTTGTTTCCCGAACAAATTCAAGTTCGACAAAACTGGGAGGCAGAAATAAGCTGGGTTGTTAATAAATAAACAACTCTAGGATTTTTTTGCAAGTTAGTTCAACAATATCTTACCCAAATGTCTGTTTTTCAGTATTTTGAAAAATAGAAAAAAATTTTTTCTTATGGGTAATTAAGCCTAACTTTGCAGCGAATTTATTTGATTGCTCCAATAAAAAAACCAAAAGTAATTCGCGATGAAAATTAGCCACATCGAACACATCGGTATTGCAGTAAAAAGCCTTGAAGAGTCAATTCCATTTTACGAAAATGTTTTAGGGTTGAAATGTTATGCCGTGGAGGAAGTTAAAGACCAGCGTGTTAAAACGGCCTTTTTCTTGGTTGGGCAAACCAAGATTGAGCTTCTGGAGTCAACCGACCCCGAAGGTCCGATAGGCAAGTTCGTGGAGAAGCGCGGCGAGGGAGTTCATCACCTTGCGTTTGCCACCAAAGAAATTGAAGGTGCGTTGGAAGAAGTGGCCGAAAAAGGTGTCAACCTCATTGACAAGGTGCCACGCAAGGGAGCCGAAGGTTTGGACATTGCATTCCTGCACCCAAAGTCAACCCACGGGGTGCTAATGGAGTTTTGCGAAAACAAATCCGCCGCGCATTAACCTACTTGAACAATTTACAACCATCTTGCGTCCAAGGCACGGCTATTAAAGAGGTTGGACTTGGAAGAAACAAATGGTTAATTCGCGGACTACCTTTGACCAATGCTGATTTCTACGGATTACAGTCGACCAAAATCTATTCGTAATTGATAATTACCCTCTAAACTCTTAAGCAACTCAACTCCTAACCTTTAAACCTTAAACTTTCAGCAAAATATGTCATTCGAAAACAAAATAAAGGAATTGCTTGACCGTAGAGACCAAGCCAAGTTGGGCGGTGGCGAGAAACGTATTGCCTCGCAGCACGAAAAGGGCAAGCTTACGGCCCGCGAGCGCATTGAAATGCTGCTCGACGATGGAAGTTTCGAAGAATTTGATATGTTCGTAACCCATCGGTGCACCGATTTTGGGCTCGACAAACAGCATTTTTATTCCGATGGTGTGGTTACTGGATATGGTACAATAGACGGGCGCTTGGTTTACGTTTACGCACAGGATTTCACGGTTTTCGGAGGTTCGCTGTCATTGGCATACGCCGAAAAGATTTGCAAGGTTTTGGACAAAGCCTTGAAAATGGGTGCCCCGGTAATTGGACTTAACGATAGTGGTGGGGCCCGGATTCAAGAGGGCGTAAACAGCCTGGCAGGTTATGCCGAAATTTTCCAGCGAAACATTATGGCATCGGGTGTAATTCCCCAAATTAGCGGAATTTTCGGGCCATGCGCCGGGGGTGCGGTTTATTCGCCTGCCCTTACCGATTTCACGCTGATGACCAAGGGTAACAGCTACATGTTCGTTACGGGACCAAAGGTGGTTAAAACGGTTACGGGCGAAGTTGTGAGCGAGCAAGATCTCGGCGGTGCAATTGCCCACGGAACCAAATCGGGAGTTACACACTTTGTGGTGGACGACGAAAAGGAAGGAATACTGTTGATAAGGAAATTATTGAGCTACATACCCCAAAACAACCTCGAGGATCCACCATTTGAGCCTTGCAATGATCCCATTGACAGGCTTGAGGACGCCCTAAACTCAATTATTCCCGAAAATCCCAACAAGCCCTACAATGTATTGGATATTATTGCGGCAATCGTTGACAATGGAGAGTTCCTTGAAGTGCAGCGAAATTACGCCCCAAATATCGTAACGGGTTATGCCAGGTTCAACGGAACTTCTGTGGGCATCGTTGCAAACCAACCAAGTTTCCTTGCAGGGGTGCTCGATATAAACGCCTCGCGAAAAGCAGCAAGGTTTGTGAGGTTTTGTGATGCATTTAACATTCCGCTGGTAACATTGGTTGACGTGCCAGGTTTCTTGCCAGGAACCACACAAGAGCACGGTGGAATTATTACCCACGGTGCCAAGTTGCTGTTTGCCTACGGTGAGGCAACCGTGCCTAAAATCACCGTAATACTTCGCAAGGCATACGGAGGTGCGTATTGCGTAATGAGTTCGAAACACCTAAGGGGCGACATAAATTATGCTTGGCCGATGGCAGAAATTGCCGTGATGGGCCCCAAAGGGGCAATTGAAGTGCTCAAAAGCAAGGAAATAAAGGAAATAGAAAGCCCCGACGAAAGGCTTAACTTCATCATAAAAGAAGAAATGGAATACCTTGACAAGATTGCTAATCCATACCTTGCTGCACGTTACGGGTACATTGACGATGTAATTGAACCAAGGAACACACGTTTCAGGATAATAAAGGCATTGCAGTCGCTTTCAACAAAGAAAGACCATAATCCTCCAAAGAAGCACTCGAACCTTCCGCTTTAAAAAAACTATTGAAAATGAGCTTATACATTTTGACACCCCAGGTTGCCACGGCCGCACGAAGTGCCACCGATCTTTTCACTCAAAAAGATCCCTACGGAATAATAATGGCGGTGATTGGTATGACCATCGTGTTTTTGGTTTTGATGTTGCTATACTTAATTTTTTCCAAAACACCCAAATTATTCACATTTTCATATAGACAGCATGTTAAAAACCTTTTAAAGCACGGTAAAAAGTATGCCAAAGAAAATCCCGTACAAGGAGCTGAAACCGAGGAACTTTCGGCCGAAGTGAATGCTGCAATAGCTACGGCAATTTATTTGTACCGCTCTGAACTTCACGATTTTGAAGACACCGTGCTAACCATAAAAAAGGTATCCAGAACTTATTCTCCCTGGAGCTCCAAGATATATGGCGTGAGGAATCCATTGGCTCGTTAGTTATTATCTTCACTATTTCAAAAGCAAAATCCAACTATAAATGAAAAAGTACAAGTTCACAATTCACGGAAACGTGTATGAAGTAAACATAAAAAAGGTTGAAGACAACATTATAGACATTGACGTAAACGGATCATTGTACAAGGTAGAGGTTGATAAAGCCATCCAGACTGTAAAAACGCCGACCCTTGTAAGGTCGGCGCCAATTGTGCAGCCCGAATCCGAAATCAAAGCCCAGCAAGGAGGCGGAACTATTAAATCCCCATTGCCGGGAACCATACTCTCAATTTTGGTTAAGGTAGGGGACAACGTTAAGGTGGGCCAAAAATTAATGGTGCTCGAGGCAATGAAAATGGAAAACAACATTGATAGCGAGCTTGAGGGAAAAGTTCTTTCAATAGAGGTGTCGCTTGGTCAATCTGTTATGGAGGGCGACGTTATGATTGTAATTGGGTAATGCCATGGATAATACAACTTTTGAATTTATCGTAAACCAATTAGGTGAGTTCCTGAAATACACTGCTTTTGGAAACATAACTTTTGGCCACGTATTAATGATTGCCGTTGGCATATTTTTCATAAGCCTTGCAATTATAAAACATTACGAGCCATTGTTGTTAATCCCAATCGGGTTTGGCATAATCTTGGGCAATGTTCCGTTTGCCGAAAATTCTGGATTGCAGGTTGGAATTTACGAAGAAGGGAGTGTTCTAAACTACTTGTATTTCGGAGTATTGAAGGGTATTTATCCGCCCATAATATTCCTTGGTATAGGGGCTATGACAGATTTTTCGTCATTGCTATCAAAACCCCGATTGGTTTTGCTGGGGGCTGCAGCACAATTTGGGATATTTGCTGCCTACGCGCTTTCGCTTGCAATAGGTTTCTCGCCAAAAGAATCTGGGGCAATCGCAATAATCGGTGGTGCTGATGGCCCCACGGCTATTTTTCTTTCATCAAAACTGGCACCAGAATTTATCGGGCCCATTGCAATTGCAGCTTACTCGTACATGGCTTTGGTTCCGGTAATTCAGCCTCCCATCATGCGTTTGCTCACTACCCCAAAGGAACGATTGATACGGATGAAGCCTCCCAGGGCTGTCCCCAAGCAAGAGAAAATCATTTTTCCTATTGCAGGTATGTTGCTCACAACATTTTTGATGCCATCTGCCTTACCATTGCTTGGGATGCTTTTCTTTGGAAACCTCCTAAAAGAAAGCGGTGTAACAGATAGATTGGCAAAAACAGCACGTGGCTCGCTAATTGACATAGTTACTATATTCCTCGGCCTTACAGTTGGGGCATCGACCCAGGCAACAGTATTCTTGACAAAGGAATCGGTTATGATTTTTGGACTTGGGGCACTTGCCTTTATTTTTGCAACTTTTGCTGGTGTTTTCTTTGCCAAGGTAATGAACATCTTTTCGAAGGAGGGAGACAGGATTAATCCCCTGATTGGAAATGCCGGAGTTTCGGCAGTACCGGATAGTGCAAGAGTATCGCAGCACATTGGCCTTGAATACGACAGAACGAATCACCTACTCATGCACGCGATGGCGGCAAACGTTTCGGGAGTAATTGGCAGTGCAATTGCCGCGGGAATATTGCTGAGCTTCCTTTCGTAAAAAATGATTTTCAATGGAAGGCGGATGGTACATGGTACCACCCGCCATTTTTATTTCATCAAACCCCCAAAAAAATTGTTTAGAAGTATAATTTGCATGAAAAATTGTTAGTAACTTGTTTACATCTTTTTGAAAAATTGTGAAAAAAAAGTGGTGGATTTTTAAGATCCATTTGCATAAGAATTGTTTTTAAAAAACAAAAGTTTTATCACTTTTTTTGTCGCAAAATTATTAACAACTTGCTGACAGAAAAACCCAAATCTTGGTCCATATAAATTGTTACTAGTTATCAACAAAATTGTATTTCATAAAATTGTTGATAAGTATGCCAATATCTGATTTTTTATGTTTTAATCATAGAAATATTGTTAGTAATTTGTTTATAACAATAGTTCATAATTTGGTTAATCAACTTTCTTTCAACATTATTAACAGTGCTGATGATGCTGTTTTTTAATTTTTAATTTTTAAAAAAAAAATTATTATTATCATTAGTGTTAAAAAAAACTGGGTTACCACCTCATCCTTTCAACCTGCCAATTCAAAGTTCAATTGCTTCTTCATTATGTCGGTGCTTTTAATTTTAATTTTGATAGAGTCACCCAGCTTAAATATTACCCTTTTGTTGTAGCCTATTATTTGGAAGTGCTCTTCGTCGAGGTAGTAATAATCATCGTTCAGGTCTGACATCCTAACAAGCCCTTCAATTTTATTTTCTTTAATTTCTACAAACAGGCCCCATTTACTCACTCCCGATATTAGCCCTTCAAATTCCTCACCAATTTTGTCTGCCATAAATTCTACCTGTTTGAGTTTTATGGAATCTCTTTCTGCCTGTTGGGCCTTACGCTCCATATCGGAGGAGTGTATGCAAAGTTCTTCGTATTTCTGCGGGTTAGCAGAAGATTTTCCGTTGCTGTAATCGAATAGGAGCCTGTGAGCCATCATATCCGGGTATCGGCGAATTGGGGAAGTAAAATGGCTGTAATAATCGAAGGCCAACCCGTAGTGCCCAATGTTTTTGGTAGAGTATTCTGCCTTTGCCATAGATCTAAGGGTTAGGGTTTCTATCATATTTTCCTCACCTTTTCCCTTGGTATCTTCCAATAGTTTGTTGAGCGAGTTAGAAATATTCTTCCTCGAATCGGTTTTGAGCCGGTAGCCAAGTTTTGAAACGAATTCCGATAGTTGGCTTAGTTTTTCAGGATTAGGAATGTCGTGTATCCTGTAAACAAAGGTTTTTTGAACCTTTTCCTTGGCATTTTTTCCAATTTTTTCGGCCACCATCTTGTTTGCCAAAAGCATAAACTCTTCAATGAGGTTGTTAGCCTCCTTTTGTTCTTTGAGGTAAACACCGGTTGGCTTTCCGTTCTGGTCAATGTGAAATTTTACCTCAACCTTATCAAAAGCTATCGCACCATTGCCCATCCTTCTTTGGCGAATTGACTTGGCCATTTGGTCAAGGGTAAGTATTGCTTCGGAGTAAATACCCTGGCCTTCATCAATGATTTTTTGCGCTTCCTCGTAACTAAACCTGTGATTAGAATTGATTATGGTTTTTGCCAGCCTTGACTTGACAATTTTACCGTTTTCGGTAATGTTGAAAATTACAGAATAGCACAGCTTGTCGGTATTTGGGTTTAGGGAGCAAACATTGTTTGACAATACTTCGGGAAGCATTGGAACCACCCTGTCAACAAGATAAATGCTGGTTGCTCTTTTAACTGCCTCTTCCTCTATAATGGAGTTTGGCCTTATGTAGTGAGTAACATCTGCAATGTGCACCCCTACTTCGTATAGGTTTTCATTTAGCTTCTTGAAAGAGATGGCATCATCGAGGTCCTTTGCATCATAAGGGTCAATTGTAAATGTTAGCGTTTGCCTGAAGTCTTCGCGACGGGCTATTTCTTCCTCCAAAATGTTTGTTGGGATCCTTTCTGCCTCCTTTTCAACAATTTGGTCGAACTTGTATGGCAAGTTGTATTGAATAAGAATAGCGTGCATTTCCACCTCGTTTTCACCCGGATTTCCGAGTACTTCTACTATCTTTCCGCGCGGATTTTTCTCACGCTTGTGCCAATCGGTAATTTCTGCTATCACTTTTTGACCGTCCTTTGCATGGTTGAGGTTTTCGGCAGTAACAAAAATGTCAAAGGGCATGTTGGTGCTATCTGCCACAACGAAACCATGATTTTTTTGAATTTGTATCACCCCAACCCAGGTTTTATTCTTTCTTTCAATTATTTCCACAATTTCGCCTTCCACTTTCCTGTCCTTGCGTTTTGGAAACAACCTCACCTTAACCAAGTCTTCGTGAATTGCTTGTGCCGTATGCTCGGAAGAAATCCTCACATCTTCCAAAAGGTCATCGGTTATTACGTAAGCTTTTCGTGTTTGCTTCATATCAACACGTCCGGTAATGAAAGGACTTTGTTTTTTCTGCCTTTCCTTGAAGGTGGGGCTTAATTTGAACTTGCCCTTATATGCTTCCACCAAAACTTTTTCTTTGGTAAGTAAATTCATTACCCCTTGTATGAATTTCTTGGTTTCGGCATCATCCGCCCCAATTGCCTTGGCAAGCTGCCTGTAATTAAAAAGCAGGTTGGCGTTTGCCGCGAAGTGGGCAATGGCTTGATCCTTCAAAAGTGACTTTATTTCCTCGTTTTGCTTTTTCATTTTCAGTAAAAATTTTTTTCTGGATGGCCAAAAAATTGTTTCATACCCAACAAATTTAATATTGATTTTTGGATAAATGACACCGATAATAGCTGATAATTTTCTTTAAGGGCAAATAGGGCTTGGTATAATTATTAACGAACACCAACAGCAAAACTTGAACCTACCCTATTGGGCAATTACCCAAAAAAAGATTTTTCTCTACAAAAAAGCATTAATTTCGCGACGATAAAGTTGTTCATGATATCTCCAGAAACCATAAGCAAGATTCTTGATGCCGCACGGATAGAAGAGGTGGTGGGCGACTTTGTAAATCTCAAGAAGCGAGGAGTAAATATGGTGGGGTTGTGTCCATTTCACAACGAAAAGACTCCATCATTCACTGTTTCGCCGGCCAAGGGTTTATTCAAGTGCTTCGGGTGTGGAGAGGCCGGTAACGCCGCCCAATTTTTGATGAAGCACGAGCACTACAGTTATCCCGATACCCTGAAGCTTCTGGCAAAAAGGTATGGGATAGAGATAGAAGATCGACCTCAATCCATTGATGAACAGAAAGCTCAAGAGGAGCGAGAGAGCCTTTACAACCTTTCGGCGTTTGCCCAAAAGTACTTCGAGCATACCCTTCACAAAACCAACGAGGGTAACGCAATAGGGCTTTCGTACCTCAAAGAAAGGGGTTTTGGTATGGAAACCATCCAAAAGTTTGGGGTGGGATACAGTACCGATTCTTGGGATTCGTTTTCGATACACGCTCAAAAAAACGGTTATAAGAAAGAATATTTGCTAAAAACAAGCCTCTCAAAGGAAAGGGATCAGCAGTTGTACGACACTTTCAGGGGCAGGGTAATTTTTCCTATTCACAGCCTTTCGGGTCGGGTTTTGGGTTTTGGTGCACGTATTCTTGGAAATCACCCAAGCAAGCCCAAGTACATTAATTCTGCCGAGAGCGACATTTACCACAAGGGCAGCGTGCTATACGGCCTGTACTTTGCCCGCAACGCCATAACGCGCCAGGACAATTGCTACCTGGTAGAGGGATACACAGATGTGATGTCATTGCACCAAGCAGGTATTGAAAATGTTGTAGCAAGCTCGGGCACGGCACTAACGGTCGAACAGGTGAGGCTATTGAAAAGGTTTTCTAACAACATCACCCTTCTATTCGACGGCGATCCGGCTGGCATAAAAGCAGCCTACCGAGGTATCGAACTGGTGCTAGAGGAGGGATTGGATGTTAGATTGGTACTGTTTCCCGATGGCGAGGACCCGGATTCTTATGCTCGCAAGTACAGGCCCGATGAAGTGATGGAGTTCGTGAACAAAAACACCACCGACTTCATTTCATTCAAAACCAACCTTATGATGTCAGAGTCGGGCCGGGATCCTATAAAAATGGCAGGCCATATAAAGGAGACAGCCCGCACGATTGCCATAGTGCCCGATTCCATTGCACGGGCCCTGTACACCAAGAGGTGCAGCGAAATGTTGCAGGTTGACGAAAATATGCTTTCAAACGAGGTCAACACTCTAAGGGTTAAACTTTTAAAAACAAAAAAAACCGGCGTAGAACAACCAGATCCCACTTCCGAGAAGGCACCGTACATCGAACAACAACCAATTTATACCAACCACCACCAAGAGAAGGAAATCATAAGATTGCTATTGCAGTTTGCCGAGAAAGAGATACAGGTGGAAGGAATTGATGACAATGGCGAGAAAGGATTTTTTCCCATAAAGGTCCTGGATTTTATTGTTGATGACTTTAGAGATGACAACATATCTTTCGAAAACGCTCATTGCCAGGCCATATACGATATTTTTGCCCGCCATCGCGAAAGTGACACCCCGCCGCACCAATCAGAATTTACCACTCACTCCGACCCCGATATTTGCAAGCTGGCCATAAACCTGATTACTACAAATTACTCGCTCAGCCCCAATTGGGAGGTCAAACATCGGATTTCGGTCAAGGAAGAGGAAGACATTTTGAAAGATAGTGTTTTTGAGTCGGTTAATTGTTTTAAGATGCGGCAAGTTGAGAAGATGATGGAAAAAACCCTGGAAAAGCTCAAAAACTCCGATTCTGAAAATGAAATTATTAGCCTGCTTGACGAGTACAAGAAGCTAAAGGCAAAGCACGTGCTTTTTGCCCGGGAACTAAGCAGGATAATAACCAAGTAGCTTTGAATTGAAAATTGACAACCTGAAAAAAATGATAGGTGGATGATCAAATAATATTCAAGAAAAATGAAAAAAGTGCTCTCGGTTTTCGGACCACGGCCTTCTTTAATGAAAATTGCGGCCCTTGGCAAGGCTTTGAAAAAATACCGAAAGGAGATAAAACACCTTATTTGCCATACTGGCTTGCCCTTTGACGAAGATTTGCCTGGCGGCTTTTTCGAGGGATTGGACGTACCGCGTCCACACTTTTTTTTGGGAGTGGCGGGCGGCAGCAATACCGAGCAAACTGCCAGAATAATGATTGAGTTTGAAAAGGTTCTGATTGCCGAAAAACCCGATCTTGTGGTGGTGCCTGGCGATGCCAATGCTTCATTGGCCGCGGCAATTGTTGCTTCCAAACTCGGAACGCCCATAGCTCACATTGAAGCTGGTTTGAGAAGTTTTGACAATTCTCAAACCGAAGAAATAAATCGCATAGTTACAGATACGGTTTCGAGCCTCCTTTTTGTGTCCGAGCATAGCGGTATGCGAAACCTTCGCGACGAGGGAATTGAGGAGAGTAAGATTTTTTTTGTTGGAAATATTGGGGCCGACGTGTTGGAAGACTACTACGAGGAACTTGAGACAGACCGTTTTCCAAAAAAAATAGGCCTTGAAAGTGGCAGTTACATTTTGGCGGCATTTGATCACAGCAGCAATGTTGACGACCCCGACAACCTTGGCAAAATCGTAGCACTTATGAAAAATTTGTCGGAAATCCGAAAAGTGGTCCTGATTGTTTACGAAAACTTCCGCGAAAATTTGAAGGAATTTGGGCTGCTAGAAAAAATTCCGCAAGACATTTTGCTTTTAGACCCAACAAACTACTATGACTTCTTGGCTTTGCTTCGCCAAGCAGAACTTGTTTTGACAGACAGTGGAGGTATTCAGTACGAAACAACTTACTTAGGAGTTCAGTGCATTACCATTAGAAGGAACACCGAGAGACCGGTTACCTTCGATGTGGGAACCAACCATTTCGTTGGTACAGATCGTGATAAAATTGAAAAAACCGCCACCGACATCCTCAACGGAACAACCAAGCCAGGTAGAACTCCAGAATTGTGGGACGGCAAAACGGCAAAGAGAATAGCCGAGGCAATAGCGCAGTTCTTGCTAGACTAAGAAAACGTCAAACACAAATTAAACAAATGTTGATAGAGAAGGAAATCTATCCTTGTAGTTGGGGCTTGTATGAAGGCGGCAAGATGCCCTGAAATAATTTGGAAGAACCAGTTTATTTACTTCAAAATAATCATTAAATGAAGAAGGTATACCTTCCGAGCATCAAAAGAAGTTCAAAGTTCATCTTGGCGAAAAATATTGCGAATAGTACGTTTTTGCTAATCTTGACGTATTCATAAGCAGCATACCTGAAAAAAAGCCCTCAAAATTTGCGGTTTTAGAAAACCAATGTAAAAAAATGAACTATCGTGTAACATTTGGTTTGCCATTGGGCTTGCTTCAAAACTTAAAAGCATCAAGCCTTTTTTGCAAAGATTTTTACCAGTATAAAAACATAACCACCAGCTCAAGGTGTAAAAACCCGCAAAACATGAAAGTAAAAACTATTTGCTGCATAGGTGCTGGCTACGTTGGTGGCCCCACCATGGCAGTATTTGCCCTAAAGTGTCCGGATATTAAAATTACTGTTGTTGACAGCAACCACCACAAGATTGCCGCTTGGAACACCGACGAGCTGCCTGTTTACGAGCCCGGACTACTCGAAATAGTGAAACAAACAAGGGATAAGAACCTGTTTTTCACCACTGATGTTGACAAAGCCATAGAAGAGTCGGAGATGATTTTCATTTCGGTAAACACCCCAACAAAAACCTACGGAGTGGGCAAGGGTATGGCTGCCGACCTAAAATATGTTGAGTTGTGTGCCAGGCAAATAGCCCGGGTTTCGAAAAGTGACAAGATTATTGTGGAAAAAAGCACCCTGCCCGTCAGGACTGCGGCAAGCATCAAGGCAATCATTGACGGGTCTTCTTCATTGTTTAAATTTCAAGTATTGTCGAACCCGGAGTTTTTGGCCGAGGGAACCGCAATCAACGACCTTTTGTTCTCGGACAGGGTTCTTATTGGGGGCGACCAAACCCCCGAAGGCCTTGCGGCCATAGAATCCCTTTCTCAAATTTACGAAAATTGGATTCCGGCAGAACGAATCATTAAAACTCGTCTTTGGTCGTCGGAGCTGAGCAAGCTTACCGCCAACGCATTTTTGGCGCAAAGGGTGTCGAGCATCAACTCCATATCGGCACTGTGCGAGCGTACTGGTGCCGACGTGGAAGAAGTAGCCGCCGCCATAGGTATGGATTCCCGTATCGGGCCAAAGTTTCTGAAAGCTTCTGTGGGCTTCGGCGGCAGCTGCTTCCAAAAGGATATTCTCAATCTTGTATATCTTTGCCGCCATTTCAACCTACCGGAGGTGGCCAATTACTGGGAGCAGGTAATAGTAATGAATGACTACCAGAAAACCCGCTTTGCCCAAAATGTTATAAACACACTCTTCAACACAGTATCAGGCAAGAAAATAGCAATGCTGGGCTGGGCTTTCAAGAAAGACACCAACGACTCCAGGGAATCGGCGGCAATTTACGTGGCCAACAACCTGGTGCTCGACAACGCCGAAATTCATGTTTACGACCCAAAGGTTAGCCAGGATCGAATTATTGATGATTTGGTTTGCCTCAACACTAATCAAGAGGGAGCTAATGTTCTTTCCGAAAAACAAATAAAAGAGCGCCTCGTGATTCACAAAAGTCCATACCCTGCCACAAAAAATGCCCACGCCACCATGGTGATGACAGAGTGGGACGAGTTCAAAACCTATGATTGGCAAAAGATTTTCGAAGAAATGCTCAAACCCGCCTTCTTGTTTGATGGAAGGTTGATTTTGGATGGTAATAAAATGACCCAGATAGGGTTCAAGTTCTACCAAATAGGCAAATAGCCTAGTCCAAGTGCAATAAAATTTTAGCATCAGAGGTTGTTTTGATTCTTGGACTATCTTCTTAAATGTTTTTGCTGCTTATTGCAAAAATATAATTCCACTCTTTGTCCCATTATTGATAACTTTGTTGATTAAGAACAATCCAGCAGTAGGTCGTATTTTGCCCTCGCAAATGTGACTGAAAGGGCGAAGCTGTGCCCCGGGTACATAATCCTAAAATCGAGACAACAATTACGATGAAGAAAATTGCAATAATTGGAATGGGCTATGTAGGTCTTCCATTGGCAGTTGAGCTTGCCAAGAAGCATCAGGTAGTGGGATTTGACATTAGCCCAAAGCGAGTTGCAGAAATAAATCGAGGCCTCGATACTACACTTGAGGTTGAGGGTAAAGACCTTAAGTCTGTTTTGAAAGGCCACCAAGAATACGCTGCCCCAAGCCTATTTGCAACAACCAATGAAAAAGATATTGCCGATTCGACCATTTACATAGTAACCGTGCCATCACCCATTGACAAGAACAATAGGCCCGATCTCCTGCCATTGCTAAAGGCATCTGAAACCGTGGGAAGGGCTTTGAAAAGGGGGGATTACGTAATTTACGAGAGCACTGTTTATCCAGGAGCAACCGAGGATGAGTGTGTGCCTGTTTTGGAGCGAGCTTCCGGGCTGAAGCTCAACCAAGACTTCTTTGTTGGATATTCGCCCGAACGAATAAACCCCGGAGACAAGGCAAACACCCTTACCACAATCAGGAAAGTAACCTCGGGAAGCACACCAAATGCCGCAAAGTTTGTTAATGGCCTTTACGCCGAGATAATTATTGCCGGAACCCACCTTGCACCTTCAATCAAGGTTGCCGAAGCTGCCAAGGTCATAGAAAATGCGCAGCGCGATATCAACATTGCCTTTGTAAACGAACTGAGCAAGATTTTTCACCGACTTGGAATTGACACTCTCGATGTGCTGGAAGCTGCCGGAACCAAGTGGAACTTCCTCGGTTTCAGGCCAGGATTGGTTGGTGGTCACTGCATTGGGGTTGACCCTTTTTACCTTGCCCAAAAGGCCCAAGAGGTTGGCTACCACCCCGAAATAATCTTGGCCGGACGAAGGCTAAACGATTCGATGGGAGCCTACGTGGCAGGGGAGGTGGTGAAGCTAATGCTAAAAAAAGGCATTCAGGTAAAGGACGCCAACGTGCTCATCCTTGGAATCACTTTTAAAGAAAATTGCCCCGACACCAGGAATACCCGGGTGGTTGACATTTACCACGAACTTTTGAGCTTCTCAATACACGTTGATGTACACGACCCGTGGGCAAGCCCCAAGGAGGTTGAAGAAGAGTATGGAATAAAAATCATTGCGCCAATAAACTCCCTAAAACAATACGATGCTGTAATCCTGGCCGTGGCCCACAACCAATTCAAAAACCTTAACCTTGACGGGGTAACAAAAAAGCCCTCGGTTGTTTACGATGTTAAGGGGGTGCTGAACCCCGAACTGGTTGACGCGAGACTGTAGGCCGAGTGCACGAAAAATCAGCGAGCAGCAGCCGGTTGATATTGTAAAGTCGCAATGCGATGCATATAACAAAGAGTAAATGACCGACAATTACCTTCAAAAAAAAGGTAAACACTTCTTCTGGCTTATGGTTTGTAGCTTTTGCCAGCTCTCTACGCTTACAGCCTGCTGATCACCAACATTCATTAACCAAATGCCCTCAAAAATCCTCGTTACCGGCGGTGCCGGATTTATCGGTTCCAATCTCGTTGATACCCTTCTGGGCAAGGGGTTCGAGGTGATTTGTCTCGATAATTTTTCCACGGGCCATCGCAATAACCTTGAGACTGCCTTTCGGGATCCAAAATTCAAGATAGTTGAGGGCGACATCCGTAGCCTCGATGACTGTAAAAAAGCGGTGCAAGGCTGCCACGTGGTTTTTCACCAAGCAGCCTTAGGCAGCGTGCCCCGTTCAATTGCCGACCCAGTAACCACAAACGACGTTAACGTGGGCGGATTTGTAAATATGCTTTTTGCCGCAAAGACAGAAGGAGTAAAAAGGGTTGTTTATGCTTCGAGCTCGAGCGTATACGGTGACCACCCGGGACTGCCAAAAACTGAAGAAATAACAGGCAAAGCCCTTTCTCCATATGCAATTTCAAAACAGGCCAACGAGCTTTACGCAATCAATTTCTCAGAAATTTACGGCCTTGAAACCATCGGGTTACGTTATTTCAACGTTTTTGGTAGGAGACAAGACCCCAAAGGTCCTTATGCAGCGGTAATACCAAAGTTTGCTACCAGTTTCATTTATGAAAAGTCGCCGGTTGTAAATGGCAACGGAAGCCACTCTCGCGACTTTACTTACATTGACAACGTAATTGATATGAACCTTTTGGCAATGGAAACTCAAACCCCCGAAGCCCTTAATACTGTTTACAACGTTGCCTGCGGGCAAAAAACCACCATACTTGAGCTCGCAACCACAATTAAAGCAGTACTGAGCAAGGGCAACCCGCAGTTAGAAAAAATTGAAATTACCCACGGCCCAATCAGAGAAGGCGACATACCACATTCGCTGGCAAGCATTGAAAAAGCCCGAAACCTGCTTGGGTACAACCCCAGGTTCAACTTTTGCAAGGGAATTGCAAAGGCAATTGAATGGTATTGTTTGAAAGGAAAGAGTATGGAAGGCGGAGAGGAACCAATAGGAATGTAGAAGGGCTTGGGCAAAGGGTACAAAGCCAAAAAGAAAAGATTCTTAAAGTAACGAATTAAAGATATGTGCCTTTGGCTAACTTAAAATAACCTGTAAGCATTTGATTATCAAAAAGTAGATAAGCGGCAATTAACAATCTGAGACCATCAATTACCAATCAGCCCTTGTAGGTTACCAGAAACAAATCACCAAAAAAAATGTCCAAAACCTTCGACAGAAACATTTTAATTACTGGCGGGGCGGGTTTCATCGGCTCGCACGTGGTGCGGCTTTTCGTCAACAAATACCCCAATTACAAGATAGTTAACCTTGACAACCTAACCTATGCCGGCAACCTGGAAAACCTCCAAGATGTGGCCGAAGCGCCCAATTACAAATTTGTGAAGGCCGATATTTGCGATTTTGAAGTGATGATGAGGGTTTTTGCAGCGGAGGCCATTGGCGGTGTTATTCATTTGGCCGCAGAGAGCCATGTTGACAGGTCAATAAATGACCCGTTTACTTTTTGCCACACCAACGTAACTGGCACACTTTCGTTATTGCAGGCGGCAAAGGCAAGTTGGATTGGGAAATCTGACAACCTGATCTTTCACCACGTATCTACCGATGAGGTTTATGGCTCGCTGGATCTTGATGGAGGTTTGTTTACCGAAGACACTAGCTACGACCCACGCTCGCCCTATTCGGCCAGCAAGGCCGCAAGCGACCATTTCGTCAGGGCGTTTTTTCATACTTACGGGCTTCCTGTGGTGATGTCAAACTGCTCCAACAACTACGGCCCCTACCAATTTCCGGAGAAACTTATTCCCCTTTTCATAAACAACATTAAAAACAACAAGCCGCTGCCTATTTATGGCAAGGGCGAGAACGTTCGCGACTGGCTTTTTGTTGAAGACCACGCAAAAGCAATTGATGCCATTTTCCACGATGGGAAAAAGGGAGAAACCTACAACGTTGGCGGATTTAACGAGTGGAAAAACATTGACCTGACAAGGGTATTGATAAAGGCCGTTGATAAGCATCTAGGACGCGAGCCCGGAACTTCAGAAAAATTGATCACTTTCGTGAAAGACAGGCTTGGGCATGACCTAAGATACGCGATTGATGGTTCGAAAATTGAAAATGAGTTAGGTTGGAGGCCTTCTCTGCAATTTGAGGAGGGGATTGAAAAAACCGTAAGGTGGTACCTTGCCAATAGCGAGTGGCTCGAAAAAGTAACGTCGGGCGAGTACAAAAACTACTACTACAAAATGTACGAATCGAATTAACTTAATACATTTGCAAAAAAATTAAAATCATGAAAAAAGTTTATGTGGGTTTAAGCGCCGACATCGTTCATGCCGGGCATCTTAACATCATCAAGGAGGCGAGCAAGCTTGGGTCTGTTACGGTTGGACTATTAACCGACGAGGCCATTGCAAGCTACAAAAGGCTGCCTTACCTAGAGTACGAACAGCGCAAGATTGTAGTTGAAAACATAAAGGGTGTTGATGCCCTAATACCCCAAGACCAACTCGACTATCGCCCAAACTTGTTGAAAATAAAGCCAGATTTCGTGGTTCATGGCGATGACTGGAGGGAGGGACGCCAGAAGGAAACCCGCCAGCAAGTTATTGATACCCTAGCGCAGTGGGGAGGGAAATTAGTGGAAATTCCATACACGGTTGGGATATCGTCAACTATGCTCAACGAGGCACTCAAGGAAATTGGCACAACACCTTCAATAAGGCTAAAGAGGCTAAGCAGGCTCATAAGCTCCAAAAAGATTGTCAGGATAATTGAAGCCCACAGCGGCCTTTCTGGGCTTATTGCAGAGTCGATAAGCGTTGAAATAAATGGCACCAAACAAGAATTTGACGGAATGTGGGCCAGCAGCCTCACCGACTCAACCGTAAAGGGGAAACCCGACATTGAAGCAGTTGACCTTACTGCCAGGATTACAAACATTAACGACTTGCTTGAAGTAACCACCAAGCCAATTATTTTTGATGGCGACACTGGTGGCAAAATCGAGCACTTTGTTTTTACTGTAAGGACCCTCGAGCGACTCGGTGTTTCGGCGGTAATAATTGAAGACAAGGAAGGTTTGAAGAAAAACTCGCTGTTTGGAACCGACGTTGAGCAAAACCAAGCCAGCATTGAGGATTTTTGTACCAAGATTAAGGCAGGAAGGGCTGCGCGCGTCACCAAAGACTTTATGGTAATAGCACGTATCGAAAGCCTGATACTCAAGGCCGGAATGAATGATGCCGTGGAACGCGCCAAAGCATACATTGCCGCCGGAGCCGATGGTATTATGATTCACTCCAAGGAAAAGACCCCCGAAGAGATCTTGGAATTTTGCAGCATTTACTCCAAATTTGACCGCAAGGTACCGTTGATAGTGGTTCCGAGTACCTACGACACAATATATGAGGAAGAGCTTGCACAAGCAGGTGTCAAGGTGGTCATATACGCCAACCAGCTTTTAAGGGCTGCCTACCCGGCAATGGTTGCTACGGCCAAGAGCATCCTCACTCATCATCGGGCTTACGAGGCAAGGCCCCACCTCATGTCGGTAAAAGAAATCCTTCACCTAATTCCCGGAACCAAGTAACCATGATTAACAGCGAACAATTCTTGCAGTTCCTGCGAAATCAGGGCATAAACTTTTTCACCGGCGTGCCGGATTCGCTCTTGGCCGACCTTTGCGCCTGCATTACAGCTACCCTGCCACCCCACAAGCACATTATAGCGGCCAACGAAGGAGCCGCAGTGGCACTTGCTGCCGGATACCATCTGGCCACGGGTCAGGTACCGGTAGTTTACATGCAGAATTCCGGGCTTGGAAATGCAACCAACCCGTTGCTCTCGCTTGCCGACAAGCACGTTTACGGCATCCCGATGCTTTTAGTGATTGGCCATAGGGGTGAACCTGGAGTTAAAGACGAACCCCAGCACGTAACCCAAGGGCGAATTCAAGAAAAGATGCTCAACGCAATGGAGATACCCTTTGCCACCATAGGTCCCGAAACCGAAGATTACCAACAAATTGTTTTGAACCTTTTGGATGAGGCCTGCAAAGAATCGAAGCCAGTGGCATTGGCAGTTAGGAAAGAAACCTTTTCCACGTTCAAGTTCCCCGACGAAAACAGCCAATCCCTAGCCTCTATGGTGAAGGAGGAAGTCATAGAAAAAATTGCCCGCCAAATGCCAGAAACTGCCATAGTGGTTTCGACCACGGGCAAAACCTCTAGAGAGCTTTTTGAGGTGCGGGCAAGGGATCAAGCCGGGCACCACCGCGATTTCCTTACGGTAGGATCAATGGGGCATTGCTCTATGATTGCGCTGGGTGTGGCATTACAACAAAAGGATAGGGATGTATATTGTTTTGATGGTGATGGCGCAGTACTGATGCACGCAGGCTCGCTTGCAATTGCTGGACTAAATGCGCCCCCAAACTACAAGCACATTGTGTTTAACAACGGCTCGCACGACTCCGTTGGCGGGCAGCCAACAGTTGGCTTTTCAATAAGCATACCGACAATGGCCTTGGCCTGCGGATACAAGGAGGTAAAAACTGTTAAGGCTCTCGAGGAACTTGAGCAAGCCATTAAATGGCTCCAAAATGAAAAAGGACCCGTGATGCTCGAGATTTGGGTTAAAAAGGGTTCGCGTAAAGACCTCGGAAGACCCACCCGTACAACCATACAAAACAAGCAGGATTTCATGAAAAACCTTGCAGTATGAAATGATTTTTGCGTTGGTCCACACTCCCCTGCGCACTCAAAAATCATCCCCAAAGAATAAGGCTTTTTTGGCTTAAGGTTTAGTTTGGCCTTATTTAGATGTTCTTTTGCATCCAATTTAGCTGGATAAAAGAAGTTTAGGGTTATCTCACGATTTTACCAAAAAAATTTTGAAAGAGTTTCTTGACACAGGTTTAAAAGCTAGTTTGGAGGAAGTTTTCCAAGAGGAGAAGCCCAGGAAGGTTCTTCTCATTACGGGAAAAGAATCATATCATAAATCGCCGGCCAAAGTTGTCTTTGATGGTTGCGGCAATGAAATTGATTTTGTAACGTTCAATGACTTCAGCCCAAACCCCAAGCACGAAGAACTTTCGAGGGCGGTTTCAATGCTTGCCAACGGCGTTCCGGATTTAATAATTGGTATTGGCGGTGGCAGCGTTATGGACTTTGCCAAGCTAATAAACATTTTTCTGGCCAACCCATCACAACTATTGCGTGACCCGGATCAAATTGAGGTTGCAGCCCCCGCTGCACCGCTGGTACTAATACCAACCACCGCGGGCTCGGGAAGCGAATCGACCTATTTTGCAGTTCTTTACAAGGGACCCAAAAAGTACTCGGTGGCAGTAAAAGTAGCATTGGCAAAATACGTGATAGTTGATCCGGTTTTGACCCATGGCATGTCTCCGTTCTTAACTGCTTGTACGGGAATGGATGCCCTGTGCCAGGCAACGGAATCGGTATGGGCAATGGGAGCCACCGAAAAAAGTCTGCAATATGCCACCATAGCTCTTGAATATATCCTTCCAAACCTGACAAAGGCTGTAAACAATCCAACTCCAGAGGCACGACGAGCAATGTTGCTAGGCGCTTTTTATGCCGGAAAAGCCATAAACATATCCAAAACTACTGGACCGCACGCATTTTCGTACCACATTACATCAAAATTCGGGATTCAGCACGGCGATGCCGTTTCAATGTCCTTTCCTTTTTTCATATTAAACAACTTCGACGGCATTGACCCATTTCGCCAAAAATTATTAAGAAAACTGTATTCGTTTGACACCAAGGAACAATTCTTCGAAATATTTAAAAAAATAAGAAAAGATATAGGCTTGATCACAACCTTTCGCTCACTAGGCATAAACAATGAGCCTCACCTTTCGGAATTTCTTCAAGACGTTAATCTCGAAAGGCTTTCCAACAACCCCGCTGTTATAGACCCGGAGGCAATGAGGAAGTGGATCAGGGAGGGTTGATGGGTTTATGGGTTGATAGGTTGGTAGGTTTATGGGTTTATGGGTTGATAGGTTTGCATAATAATTAATCTTTTTCACGTTGTATCAATTTGGTTTTGAAAAACTTGAGGTTTGGCAAGAAAGCAGGAAGCTGACAAAAATTATCTATTCTGTTACCTCTAAATTTCCGCGGATTAAAAATTTGGAATGGCAAGTCGATGGCGCAGCGCTATTGTTTAGGTTTGTTCAAACATAGCAGAAGGGTCAACAAGAAAGACAACAAAGGATCAAGCCAATTTTTACTTGATATCTTTTGGCAGCTTAATGGAACTTTTGAATCAAGGCATTATCTCGAATGACCTACTCTATCTTGAATAAGAATCATTGAACCAGATACAAGGCTGCAATGAAACCATTTCCCGTATGTTAATCGCTCCCCGCAATAAAGCCTTAAACAATAACTCATAACCTTTTCAACCCCTCAACCCAACAATCCAATGAAAGGAATAATCCTAGCCGGAGGAGCCGGCACGCGCCTGCACCCCGTTACCAAGGTGGTGAGCAAGCAGTTGCTTCCGGTTTACGACAAACCTATGATTTATTACCCACTTTCGGTGCTTATGCTGGCTGGCATCAGAGAGGTTTTGATAATTTCAACCCCCCAGGACTTGCCCAACTTCCGACGGCTTCTGGGCGATGGAAGGCTGCTGGGGATGGACCTTAGTTACGCCGAGCAACCAAGCCCCGATGGGTTGGCTCAAGCCTTCATCATAGGGGAGGAATTCATAGGCCGCAGCAACGTTGCAATGGTTCTAGGCGATAACATTTTTTACGGCGCTGGGTTTCAAAACAACCTAATGGAGGCAGTTAGTGCGGTGGAAGAATATGGGCGAGCAACCATTTTTGGGTACTACGTAAACGACCCGCAGCGCTACGGAGTGGCAGAGGTAAACCCACAAGGCAAGCTGTTGAGCATTGAAGAAAAACCTCAAAACCCCAAAGGCAACTTTGCCGTGGTGGGACTATACTTTTACCCAAACAGTGTTGTTGAGATTGCCAAAAACGTGAAACCATCAGCAAGGGGCGAGCTAGAAATTACCTCGGTGAACCAAGAGTACCTGATACGCGGCAGCCTGCAAATGCAAATGCTTGGTCGCGGCTTCGCCTGGCTCGATACCGGTACCCACGAAGCCCTTAGCGAAGCCACCGAGTTTGTAAAAGCGATTGAAAAACGAACCAGCCTCAAAATTGCCTGCCTCGAAGAAATTGCTTACCGAATGGGGTTCATCGACAAAAAAACACTGCAAGAAACCATTAATTTGCTTGGCAAGAGCAGCTATGCGGAGTACCTGAGTAGGTTTGTTGATGGATGTTGATTGGTTTTTGGAGAAAAGTGAGTGGTAATTAGCAACCATCTATTGAGCTTGCGCCCTTCATACCAAATTATTTTGGTCGCGGGCAAAGCCCAAAGGCCTCAACGCAAAAAGGCAGTCCCCCAGCAACTCCCCCTTGCACCGAAATAAACTAAAATGAAGATCGAAAGAAGCCAAGGGTATAAAAATATTGGGATTTTACTCCGCATTTGCGTTATGATTTGACGAACAGCAATTTAGCGTAGTCCTTTCGGCCCTGACCACATATGAAGGCAGGGGCAGGCTAACACAATAACCAGGGGTGGCAGCAAGCCACAAGGAGAAAGTACCAGGCGGCTAATCAATGATTACTAACCACTAGCAGCAGCTACAGAATATGACAAAAAGAACTTTGTTAATTACCGGAGGCACCGGTTCCTTCGGCAACGCCGTGCTCAGGCGATTTCTCGATTCTGACTTCGTGCAGGAAATACGCATAATGAGTCGCGATGAGAAGAAGCAGGACGATATGCGCCAGATTTTTCGCAACGATAAGATAAAATACTACCTGGGTGATACTCGCGACAAGGCCTGCGTTGATACGGCAATGAGGGGTGTTGATTACGTTTTCCAGGCTGCGGCCCTCAAGCAAGTGCCCTCATGCGAGTTTTTTCCGATGGAGGCCGTGCGAACCAACGTAATAGGTTGTGAAAACGTGCTCGACAGCGCCCTACAAAACGGTGTTAAAAACGTGGTGGTTCTGAGCACAGACAAGGCGGTTTACCCCATCAACGCCATGGGTATGAGCAAGGCCCTGAGCGAAAAGGTTATGGTGGCAAAAAGTCGCAATCTAAACGGAACTGGCACAACCTTTTGCGGAACTCGCTACGGAAACGTTATGGCTTCGAGGGGTTCTGTAATACCATTATTCGTGGAGCAAATAAAGTCAGGCAAGCCCATTACCATCACCGACCCAAAAATGACCCGGTTTATGATGACCTTAGACGGGGCAGTTGACCTGGTTTTATATGCCTTTGAAAACGCCCAAAACGGCGATATTTTCGTGCAAAAGGCACCTGCCGCAACGGTTGAGGTGCTTGCACGGGCCTTGCTGGAGCTTTACAATGCTTCAAGCCCAATAAATGTGATAGGCACGCGGCACGGCGAAAAGCTTTTCGAAACACTGGTAACCCGCGAGGAAATGGCAAAGGCCGAAGACCACGGGCATTACTACCGAATACCCGCCGACACACGCGACCTAAACTATGGTAAGTTCTTTACTGAAGGGGAGGAAAAAGTTGCCAGGTCCGACGATTACACCTCGCACAATACCACCCGTATGAACGTTGAAGATATGATGCAATTGCTTTTGCAACTGCCGATGATTCGCAAAGACATTTTGGGCGAAGACATTGGGCATTAATTTGAACCATAGCACGCATTGCGCATCACCAAATAATGAAAACACACCACCGTTTGGCATTTGGAAAAAGTCAATCTCTTTGGTTACAAAGATATGTGCAGTTACCAAATTTTTCCACAAACCGAAAATTACTGCCAAACAAGTCAAATTAGACCTTGCGCCGTGTCAATACCCTCAAATTTAGCCAAGGGGGCTGCCCGGTCTTCGAAAAAGGAATTCGGGCAATTTCTATCAATTTCATGGGGATCAACACCAGCACCTGAAACCCAACCAATGTGGCACAAAACCTTGATTAATTAGACACTGATGATTTGAACGACCGGATAAGTGATTCTACAGGAATTAGAATGATAAATTTGGGACCTAAAAAACACATCTTGAAAAACGATTGGTTGTAAACATTATGAAGCACCATTCACGCCTCACACATAACGCCTTACCCTTCAAAGTAGGCATTACCGGTCAAGCCGGATTTATCGGCACTCACCTGTACAACACCTTAGGCCTTCATCCCGACACCTTTGAACGCATCCCTTTTCAGGATGATTTCTTTACTTGCGAAGAAAAACTTCTGTCCTTCGCAAAGAGCTGCGATGCCGTAGTGCATCTTGCCGCAATGAACCGCCACGGCGACCCGCAGGTGATATACGACACAAACATCAGGCTTGTGAAACAGCTAATTACCGCTTGCGAGGCCACGGGCTCAAAACCGCACATTTTGTTTGCCTCGTCAACACAAGAAGAGAAGGAAAACCTTTACGGAAAATCGAAACGCGACGGCCGGACAATACTTGAAGAATGGGCGATAAACAATGGTGCAAAATTAACGGGCTTGATAATTCCCAACGTATTCGGTCCCTTCGGGCATCCGCACTACAACTCGGTGGTGGCCACATTTTGCCACCAGCTAACACACTACGAGCAGCCTCGCATTGATGTAGATGGCGAGCTAAAACTGATTTTTGTGGGAGAGTTGGTTGAAATAATCAAAGATAAAATTATTGGATCGCAGGTTACAGATCGCCCATCACCCATCGCGCTTTACGAAATCTCACATACCGAATCCATAAAAGTATCTGCCTTGCTCCACAAGCTGCAACAGTTCAAAGAAAATTACTTCGAAAAAGGGATAATACCCAATCTTTACGACTCTTTCGAGCGCAACCTATTCAATACATTCGTGTGTTATATCGACCACAAGAGCTTCTATCCCTTCCGCCTGAAGTTAAACACCGACGATAGGGGCATCTTCGTGGAAACCATGAGGCTACATGGCGGAGGGCAGGTAAGCTTTTCGACCACCAAGCCAGGCATAGCCCGTGGCAACCACTTCCACACGCGCAAGGCCGAACGCTTTGTGGTGATAAAAGGACGGGCCAGAATAGAACTGCGCCGAATTGGAACAAAAGAGGTGATAAGCTTCGACCTCGATGGAGGCCAGCCATCCTTTGTTGATATGCCAATATGGTACACCCACAACATTACCAACACCGGCAATGAGGATTTGTGCACCATTTTTTGGACCAGTGAGCATTACAGCACGGAGGATCCTGATACGTTTTATGAAAAAGTTTTTTGAGTAATCGGTGATCGGTGATCGGTAATCGGTAATCAGTAATCAGTAACCAGTGATTAGTGATCGGTAATCAGTAATCGGTAATGAGTCTTCACAGTTTACTGTTCACAGATTACAGTTCACAGTTCACAGTTCACGAATAGAAATAATCAGTAAATATGTTTGAAAAATGAAAACTCATCACGATCTTGATGTATGGAAAAAATCAATCCTACTGGTAACAGAAATCTATAAGGTTACTGAATCATACCCTAAGTCCGAACTTTATGGATTGACTAACCAAATCAGAAGATGTGCAGTTTCAGTTCCTTCAAATATTGCAGAAGGAGCTGCAAGAGCTTCGGCTAAAGAGTTTTCGCAATTCCTTTCAATTGCCCTAGGGTCAATTGCTGAGGTTGAGACTCAATTAATAGTATCGAACAACCTTAAGTATTTGGAAAAAAACAATCTTGATCTACTATTGGACGATATTGTGACGATTAGAAAAATGATTGTTGGACTAAAAAAATCCATCTTGAAATAAACTTCAAAAAAGGTCAAAATGCCCAAACAAAAAAAACAGATCACAGATCACAGGTCACAGATCACCAGGCTCAAAGTCCTAACCACCATCGGCACCCGCCCCGAAATCATTCGCCTTTCGAGGGTGATTGCTGCCCTGGATAGTTCAGAGGCCATAGACCACACCCTGGTGCACACCGGCCAAAACTACGACTACGAGCTAAACCAGATCTTTTTCGATGATATGGGAATACGCAAGCCCGACTATTTTTTGAACGCGGCCGGAAATTCTGCCTCCTCCACCATAGGGCAAATTTTGATAAACATAGAACCCGTGCTCGACAAGGTTAAGCCCGATGCCTTTCTGGTGCTTGGCGATACCAACTCGTGCTTGTGCGCCATACCGGCCAAGAAGAAGCACATACCTATTTTCCACATGGAGGCAGGCAACCGCTGCTTCGACCAGCGCGTGCCCGAAGAAGCAAATCGTAAGATTGTAGACCATATTGCCGACGTGAACCTCTGCTATAGCGACATTGCCCGCGAGTACCTCTTGCGGGAGGGCTTTCCGGCCGACAGAATAATAAAAACCGGAAGCCCTATGTACGAGGTGTTGCAACACTACCTGCCCAAGATACAAACATCTGGTGTGCTCCAAAGGCTCAACCTCGAAAAGGGAAAGTATTTCTTGGTTTCGGCACACAGAGAGGAAAACATCGAAGTTGACAACAACTTCAAGGGACTAATCAATTCACTCAACCTCATTGCTGAAAAGTTTGGATATCCGATCATAGTAAGCACCCACCCCCGCACCCGCAAACGCTTGGAAGAAAATCAGAAATTAGAAATTAGAAACCAGAAATCAGAAATCGGCAATGAGCCTTCACAGATCACAGATCACGGATCACAGATTACAGATCACAGATCACAGATCACAGATCACAGATCACAGATCACAGATCACAGAT
>CAZUWF010000003.1:0-29398 GCA_964624065.1 uncultured Bacteroidales bacterium | reverse complement strand
ACAGATCACAGATCACAGATCACAGATCACAGATCACAGATCACAGATCACAGATTACAGATCACAGATCACAGATTACGGATCACCCCTCACCCATTAATCCAATTTCTAAAACCCCTCGGCTTCTCCGACTACAACGCCCTGCAAATAAACGCCCACGCCGTGTTATCAGATAGCGGCACCATAAGCGAGGAATCGTCGATACTCAACTTCCGCGCCCTCAACATACGCGAGGCACACGAGCGGCCCGAGGCAATGGAAGAAGCAGCCGTGATGATGGTTGGCCTCCATCCCGAGAGAATTTTACAGGGGCTGGCTCAACTTCAATACCAAAACACAACCCCAAGAGACTCCAAGCCCCAAGCACCAACCACTAATCATCAGCCAGGAGTTAATGATTACCAAATAGTGCCCGACTACTCAATGCCCAACGTTTCGGAAAAAGTTGTGCGCATTATTTTGAGCTACACCGATTACGTGAAAAGGGTGGTTTGGGGATGGTAAGGAGTAGTGAGTGTAAGGTAATGAGTGAAGAGCGAGCGGTGAAAAACCGAGGGCTAAGGTTGAAAAGATGGGCAATTGCTGATTTAAAAGCCAATCACCAGCGCGTATCAATAATAATTGAGCACAAATTTTTGACCCCTGACTTCTAATCTCAAAAGGTGGATTTTAGATCCGGAACAGTTTTAAAGCAATGAAAGTTCTGCAAGTAAATGCGGTCTCGGGCATAAGGAGCACCGGAAGGATTTGTACCGAAATAGCCGATTACCTAAACCTGGGCGGACACGATGGCTACCTTGCATATAGCAGTGGACTGCCAGTTACGAAAAGTTACGTTGTTGGCACCAAGCTCGAGGCAAAATTACACGCCTTGCAATCCCGGATATGGGGCAAGCAAGCATACTTCTCCAAACGAGGTACTGAAAGTCTTTTGAAGTACATGGACGGCCTAAAGCCAGATGTTGTACACTTGCACAACCTGCATTCAAACTACATAAATCTTCCAATGTTTTTGGGTTACTTGGCCAAAAACGACATACCCACCGTTTTGACCCTGCATGATTGTTGGTTTTATACAGGCAAATGCACCCATTACACACTTGATGGCTGCAACAAATGGCAACAGCGGTGCGGGGGGTGCCCCCGACTGAAAAAAGACAACCCATCGTGGTTTTTCGACAAAACAGCACAAATGCTCAACGACAAGGCCATATGGTTTGGCGCCATCCCTCGTCTTGCGGTGGTTGGTGTTTCTGACTGGATAACCAACGAAGCGCGAAAATCAATCCTCAGGTCGGCCAAGGTAATTACCCGTATTTACAATTGGATAGACCTCGAGGTTTTCAGGCCTGTTGAAGCCTATGAGATGAAAGCAAAACTTGGTCTCGAACAAAAATACGTTTTGCTTGGTGTGGCAAGCGGCTGGAGCAGCGCCAAAGGGCTAGAGGTTTTTGTTGAGATTGCAAGAGATTTACCTGAAAATATGGCGTTAGTCCTGGTTGGGTCACTTGCAAAAGGAACCAAAATGCCAAAAAACATTACACACATAAACGAAACCCACGATAAAAGACAACTTGCCGAATTTTATTCTATGGCCGATGTTTACCTTAACCTTTCTTGCGAAGAGAGCTTCGGGAAAACCACTGCCGAAGCATTGGCTTGCGGGACCCCAGCAATAGTGGTTAACTCCACTGCCAGCCCGGAGGTTGTTGGGATGGATTGCGGCATTGTGATTGAAAAGCCGGATCCGCCCCTTGTTTGGGATGCAATAGATAGAGTGAAGCAAACAGAAAAAAAACACTACTCAAGCAATTGTATTTCTCGCGCAAATTCCCTTTTTAGCCCAACAATTAACCTAAAAGAGACCGTCGAGCTTTACAAGCTCATCAAGATAAATGATTTATAGACTTGTTGTAATACTACTAATCATCGTTCTGGGGCAAATTTTCATTGTCCACAAGAAGAAATTTGCCGACGAAAAATCTGCAAACTTGTGGTTTGTAATAGTTGTTTCAATAATTCTCATCCTTCAATCGGGTTTGCGACACGTGGCCGTTGGAGATGACACCTACGCCTATTACAATATGTTTGAATCTGTAAAGGATATGACCTGGGCCGAAATCTGGAACTCAACATACTTTTTTTACGAACTTGAAATTGGGGTTGAGCCAGGCTACACAGCAATACAAAAACTTTTTCAATATGTATCGGGCGATTACCAGTGGTTCTTGATTTTCATTGCCTTGCTGTTTTTTTCTGCCATGGGGCATTTCTTGCTTAAAAATACCACCAAAATATCAGATGCGGTGCTGGCATTCGTAATTTATTCCGTTTTGTTCTATAGCTTCTTTTCCATAACCGGTCATAGGCAAACCATAGCAACCGCTGGTGTCCTTTTTAGTTTTGAACTAATAAAGGGCCGAAAACTTTTATCCTTTTTGGCAATTTTGGCCGCCGCTTCGGTAATACATACTAGCGCTTTGGTTTTTGCCCCTCTTTATTTTTTGTTCAAGATAAAGAGGGTTAAGCTATTATTTTGGGCAATCTTAATATTGTTTCCAATATTTTTTGAATTTCGGGAGTCATTAGCAGATTTTTTCAAGGAAACAAGCGGCTACGATGAATATGGTGTTTTCGAAGGGGCCGGAACCTTTACATTTACCCTAATGCTTTTGCTTGTCGCTTTTCTTGGTGTTTGGAGATATAGGAACACCGTTAGGCTATATCCCGAGTCAAAATTTTTTTTTGTTACCCTTGTCCTTGCACTTTTTTTTACACCACTAACTTGGGTTAACCCATCGGCTATGAGGGTTGTACAGTATTTTTCTGTTTTTTTAATGGTGCTACTACCTGCAATCATCAATTCGTTTACAATTGACATGGCAAAGGAAAAGGGAAGGGTGTTTGCATTGGCAATAATATTGTTATTGGCTCTTTTCGTAAGGGTAAATATTGAAGGGGGGCCCAGAGCAGAGTACAAGTTTTTCTGGCAAGAAATGGAGCTTGGGCCACATTATCCATTTAACATTTGATCTGGTGGATAAACAGATTAAATACATTGGCTTCTATAACTTGCCCGGGGTGAAACCAGAACGGGTTTCAAGCTTGGCGGCCACAAGTAAGATGGACTACATTTGCGAGGCAATTAATCAAGCCGGCTTTTCAGTTCACCTAGTTTCACCTTCATGGATTTCAGAAGAATCAAATTCAGGGTGGTTTCAAAAACAGAAAACCGTTACGGTGGCCGAGGGCAAAAAAGTAACCCTTTGTCCCAGTTTTGTTACAAAGACCAAGATTACCCGAAACATCAAAATTGTTTTTACCCTTGGGTGGCTCTTCTTTTGGCTTTTGAAAAACGCCAAGAAAAATGAAAAGATCTTGGTTTACCACGTCCAGTGGCTTTCGTTACCCATAAGGTGGGCAAAAAAGTTAAAAGGGTTTGAGCTTGTCTTGGAAGTGGAGGAGATTTACGCTGATGTTTCGTTAATTCATCCATACTTCATGGTGCTTGAGGAAAAACTAATTGCTAGCGCCGATGCTTATTTCTTTTCAACAGAACTTCTTGCAGAAAGGATTAAACCCGCAAACAAACCACATTTAATTATTTACGGAGTTTATAAAAACTATCCTAAATTATCAAGCCCGCCAAAGGATGGGAAAACCCACTTGCTATATGCAGGGATAATTGATTCTCACAAAGGAGGAGCTTTTAACGCGATTGAGGCTTCGGCCTTTTTGCCCGAAATATATGTTCTTCATATTGTTGGTTTTGGTGAATTTGACAAACTGAGTAAACGCGTAGAAGAATTAAATAAATCCAACAAATGCAAAATATTTCTTGATGGTACAAAAAGCGGAGAGGATTACATTGTGTACGCCCAAAGCTGTCACATAGGCCTTAGCACCCAGAAAACGAGCGGAAATTATCAAGAAACTTCTTTCCCGTCAAAAATTCTATCATATCTAAGCCTTGGACTTGAAGTCTTGTCTGGCAATGTAGGGTGTGTAAAAGAAAGCAAAATTTCAAATTTAGTTAACTATTACGCCGAAGACTCTCCAGAATCTATTGCCGAAGGAATACTGGCCATAAAAATTAATCCAAACAAAAAAATGAATGCCCTGGACGAGCTTCACAAAGAATTCAAAAAAAATCTAGCAACAATCCTAACTTCTCGATGAAAACCCCAATAGCCCTTATTTTTTTTAATAGGCCAAATGTTTTAAAGGCTGTTTTCGAAACAATAAAAGTAATTAAACCTGAAGTACTATTCTTAATACAGGATGGACCACGAAAAGAGATGTGGGATTATGACTTACAAAAAATGGAAGAATGTAGAGAAATTGTCAATGATATTACCTGGGAGTGTAAGGTTTTAAAAAACTACTCGGACGAAAACCTTGGGTGTGGCGAAAGGGTTTTTTCAGGAATTTCGTGGGCTTTTTCAACCACGGATAGACTTATTATTTTAGAGGACGACTGCCTGCCCTCTCAAGGCTTTTTTTTATTTTGCGACGAATTGCTTGAAAGATTTAAAAATGATGATAGGATCGGTATGATAAGTGGCATGAACCATTTAGGTTGTTTTGAAAAGAACCCCGCTGATTATTTGTTTGCCACCGTCGGATCAATATGGGGTTGGGCAACATGGAAAAGATCTTGGGGAAAAATTGATTTTCAACTAAAATGCTTCGATGATGCAAACAACCTCCGCCTTCTAAAAAACTTGTTTTTGCGAAACAGGGTTCCCCTCGATTTGTTATATAAAGGAATTAAGATTAGAAAACAAATCAAGAACAATGTTAAACAGTCATCTTGGTCGCTCCAGCGTGGAATTTTTGATATTTTAAATAATGCTTTAGTCGTTGTGCCGAAATATAACTTAATGAGCAATATTGGGCTAACAACAGACAGCGTTCACTCTGTTGATGACATAAAAAAAATTCCACGAGGGCTAAGGCCTCTGTATGAGCTTAAATTATATGAATTACCTTTTCCGATAAAGCACCCGGAATTCGTAATTGAAGATGTTGAGTACAACATTATGGCTAATAGAATAATGGGTTCAAATAAAATTACGAAGTTACTTCGAAGAGTTGAATCTTTAGTTTACCGGATCATATATGGTGACTGGACAAGCTTGAAAAAGGGGCTTGAAGGGGCGATTTATAAAAGAGTTAAACCAAATTAAGGCAAAAGACCGATTATCCCTTTTCGCATTTTAATTACCTTGCCGGCGGGGTTGACTCACGCCATATGAAAGGCAGGCAAGGTTGGGGTTTTTGATCATGGTCCTTATGATCTCCAGGCGGTAGTTTTTTCCTGTTATCTTATAGATTTCGGATCCGGTCGGGCAACTGATCTGCACATTGCCTGATACTGAATGAATGGAAATGAAGGTGCAGGAAGTTTCCCATGTGGCATTGCAATAAGCCTTTATTGGCCAATTGCCTCGTAGTTTTGATGATGGTTTCCTTTTTCCGGGAATATGTTTTAAAGGTGCCAACCTCGTCCGAAATAGGAAAACTATTACTAATTTTAATCATTGGTGGTTTTTTCCGGAAATTTGACCCCCCTTATCCCCAAAAAAAAATTGATGCAGGTATTACCCTTTTTCCAATAAAATTCGTGTTCGATATCTGATCGCCGAATATGAAAAAATGACTGCAAGTTTAGCCTTGTGGGCTGAAAAGTAAATGTGAATAAATCCACGCTATTTTTTTCCGAAGAAAACCCTCGAAAATTTTATGCCCGAAAAGAATGGAAAAAAAATCTTACCCAATGGACGTACCTGTTTTGCTAATCTTTTTTAACAGGCCCAAGTTTACGAAAAAAGTATTTGACCAAATAAAGAAAGCCAGGCCAAGCCGGTTGTATTTATTTCAAGACGGGCCACGAGTAAACAAAACAACAGATTTAGAAAACATAAGCCTATGCAGGGCAATTTTTGAAAAAATCGACTGGCAGTGCGAGGTTTTTAAAAATTACCAAGAAACCAACAATGGTTGTTTTCCAGCCACCTTCTTGGCCCATAAATGGATGTTTGCCAAAGAGGAATTTGGAATTGTTTTGGAGGACGACGTGGTTCCGTCACTAACCTTTTTTAAGTTTTGCAAGGAACTGCTTGAAAGGTACAAGGATGACGAGAGGATTAATATGATTTGCGGAATGAACAATTTGGGGATTACAGATAGCGGGCCTAATAGCTACTTTTTTTCGCAAAGGGGAAGCATCTGGGGTTGGGCTTCATGGGCAAGGGTGGTTAACAACTGGGACGAAAACTATGATATTTTGGATGATGCAAATTCGCTCGACTTGCTAAAAAAGAAATTGGGCAAAGCCATGTTTCTTCCCTTGTACAAATCTGCCTTGAAACACAAAAATAAAAACATTAAAAATTTCGAATTGTTTTTTGCCTTTTCGCAGCACCTAAATTCAACCCTTAACATAGTGCCGGCAAAAAACATGATATCGAACATTGGAGTTGGGCCAGAAACAACCCACTCGGTTGACAGCCTTAAGAAAATTCCGAAAGCCACCAGAAAGCTCTTGTTTATGGACAAGCACGAAATCGAATTTCCTTTGACACATCCGAAATACATTATAGAAAATGCGGGGCACACAAAGCGTCATGACAAGTTAATGGGAACTGGACGTCCAGTGATCCAATTTTTCAGAAGAATGGAATCCGTCATATACCGTGGTCTTCTCGGAGACTATAAAAGCCTAAAAAATGGCTTAAAGCGGCGGTTCACCAAATGATTCAAGACCAAATAAAATCGGGCGCCCTATTATCCTATTTCGCCATATTTGTCAATATGGCGGCGGGTTTGGTTTACACCCCATGGATGGTGGGCAAGATTGGGATTTCTGACTACGGCCTATATGCCTTGGTGGCCGCGTTTCTTACCTATTTTTTAATTGACTTCGGCCTCGATGAGGCCATTGCCCGCTTCATTGCTCGATACCGGGCTCAAGGCAAGGATGGCGAGGTTGGCTCGCTGCTTGGCATTACCACGCGGCTTTACCTGCTAATTGACATCGCAATTATGGTAGTGTTGGTGGTGGTTTACTTCTTCCTGGCCGATGTTTTCAAGGAGCTAACCCCGTCCGAAATTGAAAAGTTAGAGGTAATTTACATAATTGCAGGTTTTTTCAGTGTGGTTTCGTTTCCGCTGAAACCAGTAAATGGAGCAATGATTGCCTACGAGCGGTTTGTGGTGTTGAAGCTTTCTGAAATTGCCCAAAAGGTCCTGGTAATATTGTTAATGGCAGCTGCACTATTGACAGGGCAAGGGTTGTTTGCGCTGGTTTTGATAAACGGCATAATCGGCCTTGCAACAAGGCTTTTCTTGTTTGCGTACCTAAGGCGCAAGGAGAACCTCAAGATAAACTTTGCCATTTACAACAAGCCGCTTGCCAAAGAGCTTCTTGGTTTTTCGGTCTGGATCTTTGTTATTGGCATAGCCCAGCGTTTAACCCTAAACATTGTACCCACTATTTTGGGTGTTTATTCCGGAACCCGGGCCATTGCCATATTTGCAATCGCAATGTTGCTCGAAGCATACACCTGGACCTTTGCCAACGCCCTCAACGGGTTATTCTTGCCCCAGGTTTCTCGCATGGTTTCGGTGTCAGAAAATCGTCAAGAGGTGACCAACCTTATGATTCGCGTTGGTCGCTTGCAGTTGTTGGTTACCGGCCTGCTAATTGTGGGTCTTGTTATTTTCGGCAGGTCTTTCATAAAATTGTGGATGGGTCCCGATTTCCAATTGTCGTACTGCATTGCCTTGTTGTTAATCCTTCCAGGCCTGGTAACACTTACCCAAACCATTGGAAGCACACTGGTTGTGGTCGAAAACCGAGTTAAGTTTAAGGCCTTGATAATGCTCTCGGCAGGGGCTTTTAGCCTTGCCCTTGGGGTTGCACTTGCCCCGTCGCTGGGCGCCTTGGGTGCGGCCATAGGGGTTTGTGCTTCACTGGTGCTTGCCCACGTGATAGGTATGAATATTTTTTACCACAAAACAATGAAGCTAAACATCATGAGGTTTTTCAAAGAAACCCACCTGCGCATACTACCACCAATGTTTGCAACAGCCATAGCAGGATATGCATTACTTCACTCTATTAAGGTAAGCACGTGGTTTGGCCTCGGCATGGTTGCAGCCGCATTTGTGGCAATTTATTCGGCGGTAATGTGGTTTGCGGCAATGAACACGGAAGAAAAGAACTTGATGCTTGGATTGTTGCGGTTTAGAAAGTAATCAAAATTAGATTTCGGGCGATTTTTTGCCATGCATTTTGCAGTTAGGAAGGCATTAAAGAAAACCTTTAAATGAAATTTCGTGTAGATAAATTTTAGCTACAAGGACAAAGCGTTTTCATTATTTAAGCACCGCAAAACAACCAAACTCGTTAATTATTTGTATGGCAACACCGTTTTATCTGGAAGAAATTTTCTAAACATCCTATTGGGTTTTAAAATGAACAATCCCCCTTTTTCTGTTGTAATACCGGTTTTCAATACCGAAAAGTACCTTCACCAGTGCGTCGATAGCGTTCTAACCCAAAGCTATGACAACTTTGAGGTAATTATGGTTAATGATGGTTCAACTGACAGCAGCCCCGCAATTTGCGAAAAATACCTGGTCACTGATAAGAGGGTTAAGGTAATCAACAAGCCCAATGGCGGTTTGTCGGATGCCAGGAACTTGGGCTTATTGAATGCAACGGGCACTTATATCTTGTTTTTAGATTCGGACGATTACTGGGACGATCCAAATTTTTTGGAAGGCCTAACAAGGCTTTTGGCAGAACCCGCTCCCGATGTGATTGTGTTTGGTTACAAGAAAATATTTGAGGATACAGGAAAAATTGTGGATGCAACCCCCATAAGCAAGAAGACCTGCATCAATTACAGGAGCAAAGAGGAGGCTTTCGGCTTCCTTTCCAAAGAAAATCTTTACATAAGTTCTGCCTGGAGTAAACTAGTAAAAAGGGACTTATTGCTGGATAACAACATAACATTCGAAAAGGGAGTTACCTCCGAGGATATTGAATGGTCGGCCAAGGTTGCAATTTATTCAAGCTCGTTTTTATATCTACCAAGTAGCATTTACGCTTATAGGCAAAGAAAAGGTTCCATAACTCAAACTGTTAAGTTTCCAAACGTTGTTATGCTTCAAGAAAACATTGGCAAGTGCATAAAACTTGGAGAAATCATAAGAGGCGAAAAGTTCTTTGGACCATACCTGTCATATGTTGCGTACCAATACATCACTTTGTTGGCAAACTTGGTCAACCTTAGTAGAAAAGAAAGGGCAGAAATAATGCCTTTTGTAAAGGAAAACGCCTTTTTGTTGAAATTTGGGCTTAACCGAAAAGTCAAAATAATAAGGGCCATGGTATTTCTGTGTGGTTTAAATGGCACTCTATGGCTACTAAAAATGTTATTTCACAAGAGGCCAACGCGAGGGAAAGCATGAAAACACGAATTTTAGTAATCTCAAGCACCCCTTGGTCATACGATAATAGCTTTGGAAATTCTTTCTCCAACATTTTCGAGGGGATGGAGAACCTTGAGTTCTGCAATATTTATTGCTTGTATGGTTTGCCAAAAAACAACATAGCCGGAAAGTACTTCCAAATAACCGAAAAATCTTTGGTTAGGAATTTCCTTAACCGGAAACACCCTTCCGGAAGGGAGGTTAACCTTGGTTCGGAAACCGAAGAGCTTAACCAAAATGAGCAGAAACTATTTGACCACACCAGAAAAATCAGGCTCCAGATCTTTTTTTGGGCGAGGGATCTCGTGTGGGGGCTTGGCCGATGGCGGTCAAAGGAGCTTTACACTTTTATAAGCAATTTTAAGCCCCACCTTATTTACCAACCCCTTTATTATTCAACCTATATAAACAATATTGTCCTTTATGCAAAAAAAACAGCAAATGCTCCAATGGTATGCTACGTGTCTGACGATGTTTTCACGCTTCGACAGTTTTCCTTATCGCCTCTTTACTGGATCGACCGTTTTGTCAAGCGTCGAATAATAAGAAAAGTAGTTAATGAAAGCGAGCATCTTTATGTTATTTCCCAAGTCCAAAAGAAAGATTACGAAGAATGCTTCAAGAAAGAATGCAAAATACTAACAAAAGGGGCAAATTTTATAAATCCAGCTTTCAAAACCACACCAAACAATCCGCTAAAGCTTGTATATACTGGAAATGTTGGAAGTGGTCGTTGGCAAATGCTTGCCCTTGTGGGTAAAGTTTTGAAAAGCTTGAATGCTGATAGTGTTAAGGCCCAGCTATTTGTTTATAGTACTACTCCTTTAACTAACAAGATGCAAAAGGCACTGAATGACGGCTATTGTAGTTTTTTTATGGGTGGGGTCCCAAACGAGCAAGTGGCTTCAATACAATCAGATGCTGATGTGCTCATACACGTAGAGCCAACAAACCTTCAAGGCCGACTTTTGGTTAGGCACTCCTTTTCGACCAAGATTGTTGATTATTTTCACTCAGCAAGATGCATTTTGGCCATTGGTTGGCCTAAAGCAGCCAGTATTGACCACCTTGTTCAAAATGATGCTGCTTTGGTGGCCCACAACGAAGCCTCTGTGTACGAACAACTTTCAAAAATAATCACTAAGCCGGAAATCGTGCAACAATACGCTCGTAATGCTTGGGAGTGCGGTAAACGGCACCATCAGTTAAACCAAATCCAAACCCGACTTAAACACGACATAGAGCAATTGTTGAAGAAAAAAGGGGCTAAAAGTTAAACCATTTTGGCAAGACTGCCATTTTTGTTTTAATAAAAGGATCCAATCACAACTTTTCGCATGCAACAAAAAAAAATTCTAATTGTAGGAGCAGGTAGTTATGTTGGCGAAAATTTTAAACGTTGGATAGAAAAGGACGGTGCCTTTTCTGTGGACGAACTAGATGTTAAAGCTAATGGTTTTACAGGTTTTGATTTTTCGCCATATCATAGCATTGTCTTTGTAGCAGGAATTGTTCATAAGAAAAAGAACGAAATTTCCTACGAAGAATACTTGGAGGTTAATGCAGTTTTGCCATTAAAAATTGCGCAACTATCCAAGAGCCAGGGTGTTGGCCTGTTTGTTTTCATAAGCACCATGGCTGTTTATGGTCAAGGCAAAAAGCTGCCAAATGGTTTTGTGGTTACTGAACACACCCCTCTAAATGCGAAATGTGCCTACGGAAAAAGTAAGCTGGCTGGCGAAACCATGGTTAGAGAATTAGCTTCTGAAAGTTTTTCGGTTGCAATCGTGAGGCCGCCAAATATTTATGGCGTCAACTGCCCTGGCAATTATATTAAAGGGTTTGTGCGTATTGCAAGCCTTTTACCCATATTCCCTTTGGCCTTTTTGGCCTCAAAGCAAAGTTTACTATTCATTGACAACTTGTCAGAGCTACTGCGGTTAATAATTTTAGCAAAAAAAGGTGGTAATTATTGCCCACAAGACCAAAACCCCATCAGCACCACCGAATTGTTGAAAATAATTGCCGAAACCAAAAGGTATTCTTTGGGGTTTTCGAAAAATTTGGGTCGGTTTACATATCTATTCCAGTGGCATCCTCTCGTATTGAAAGTTTTAGGAGGCATTTCTTATGACCAAACCCTTTCTTCTCATTTTGAGGGCAAATACCAGTTGTTTTCTACCGAGCAAGGTCTGCAAAAGACACTTTCTGCTACAAAACAGCCGGGCTAGAAAAACCCTGTATCGTTTACGGTGGTATTAAATCATACAATATTGAAAAGAAAAATATGTTTCGTTGTTTCGTCCGAAATGACAGTGAGGGCGTTTTTACAAGATCATATAAAGGCTTTGTCGGAGCATTTTGATGTTTACCTGGTGGGTAATTTTACCGCCGATAATATTTTATCATTTGGCAACCTTAACCTCTCTGGTGTTGAGTCAATTCCAATAAATCGATCCATAACTTTATTTCGCGATATTGTTAGCGTGTTTAAGTTAATGCGCTATTTGCGAGGCGGTAATTTTTTTGCAACCCACTCATTAACCCCAAAAGCCGGTCTTGTTTGCGCATTTGCTTCTTTTCTCGTTCGAACCCCAAACAGGATTCACACATTCACAGGTCAGGTTTGGCACACCCAAAAAGGGATGTTCAAGCATTTGTTAATGACCCTTGACAAAATAATATCCAGTCTAAACACTCACATATTGGTAGATGGCGAGTCGCAGCGCGGGTTTTTGGTAAAAAACAATATAGTCTCCGAAAAGAAGTCGCTGGTACTTGGCTATGGCTCAATAGCAGGCGTTAATCACGAGCGCTTTAGTCCTTCGCCAATGGTAAGGCAAAGCATTCGTCAGGAACTTGGACTTGACAAGAAAGTGGTATTTGGCTTTATGGGTAGGCTAAACAAAGACAAAGGCCTGGTCGACCTGTTTGGAGCCTTCAACCACTTGGTGGCAATAATGCCCGGTGCTCATCTTTTAATAGTTGGCCCCGACGAGGCGAACATCATTTCCTGGCTAAACCGCTACCCAAACATAAATAAGTCAAATACAACCTACCTCGGGCCAACATCCACACCTGAAATTACCATGCAAAGTTTTGACGTTTTTTGTCTCCCTAGTTATCGCGAGGGCTTTGGTACCAGCGTTTTGGAGGCATCTTGTCTTGGTTTGCCCGTTATTTGCAGCGACACGTACGGTTTAATGGATGCAATGATCCCCGAAGAGACAGGGCTGAGGCATTCGGTGGGTGGAGTTAACGATTTGTCTGAGAAGATGCTCACACTTGGTAAATCGGCAGAACTTCGAGGCAAAATGGGCACCAAGGGCAGGGCTTGGGCAATTGAGAACTTCAGCGGTTTTCAAATTACCAAGGAGTGGGTAAGTTTCTATAAAAACCTATTGTAACTAAATGTATAAAACTCACTTCAAACGCCCACTCGACCTCGCCCTTTCCCTGATTGGATTGGTTGTAGCGCTGCCGGTGGTAGTGCCGGTGGCAGCATTGTTGGCAGTTTCGCTGAGGGGCTGGCCGTTTTTCGTGCAGCCAAGGCCCGGGCGGGGCGGAAAGGTTTTCTGGCCGGTGAGTTTGTCATCGTTTTGATAACTTATCAAACAGTGGTTGGTTTACATAATAATTTCCTGTACCCAACTTTTCTTTTCTTAAAAAACCATCTTCCGATAATTTATTCAGATAATTGGCCGCGGTAATTCTCGAAACCTTTAAATCCCTCACAATGAATTCGATTTTCGTGTAAGGATGTTTAAATAAGTTGTTCAAAAGGTCTTGGCTGTAAAACTTGTAGTTGTTTCTCAGGGTATGCTTAAATTGCATCATTAAATCACGAATTTGAATAATTAACGCAATAGTTTCTTTTGAAGTAATTTCAACTCCATTAATCATAAAGAGCAGCCATTCTTCCCAATTATTCTTTTCTCTTACTTCTTTCAGCAATCTGTAGTAATCGGCCTTGTTTTTTATAATGTAGTTACTTAAATACAATATTGGCAGATTTTGAAGTTCTTGAATAATGAGGTATAAGATGTTAATTATTCTCCCCGTGCGTCCGTTGCCATCATAAAACGGATGGATGCTTTCAAATTGGTAGTGAATAATTGCCATTTTCACCAGAGGGTCGTAATCGCTCAGCTCATCATCGTTGATAAAACTTTCGAGGTTTGTCATTAACCTAGTAATCTCTTCGTAATCTTGAGGAGGAGTATAAACAGTTTGACCCGTTATGGAGTTCTTCAGGGCGGTTCCTGGTAATTTTCTAAACCCTGCATTATTGTTTTCAAGTTCTTCTTGTATTTCAAGAATTACCCTAGTACTCAGAAAACCATTTTTCTTTACCAACTCAAACCCTTTTTTTAGCGCAGATATGTAATTCTGCACCTCCTTGGTGTTCAGCGAATTAAAAGTGCCAAGATTTAATTCCGATTTGTATAGGTCATCGTGGGTGGTAATAATGTTTTCGATTGCCGAGCTATCTTTGGCTTCTTGCAGCCCAAGGGTGTTTAGCAAAATAGTTTGATTGGGTATTGTTGAAGCTATGCCCTTTAACTCTGCCAATGAAGCGTGCGCAGATGGTAAAGCCTTTAAAATCCTTTTGCTTTCAATATCATAATTTAATGGCAACTCGGCCAATTTCCATTCTTGATTTCCCATTGTGTAAAGATTATGCCAATTTCTTTACAAATGTAAGTTGTTTTGTATAGAAAATCAATTTTTTTTAACATTATATTCCTCTTTTGCATATATTTTTTCATTTCATTATCATTTTTTTGATTTTTCACATTGCCATAGCCAAATATAATGTATAAAACTCAATTCAAACGCCCCCTTGACCTCGCCCTTTCCCTGATTGGATTGGTTGTAGCGCTGCCGGTGGTGGTGTTGGTGGCAGCTTTGTTGGCAGTTTCGCTGCGGGGCTGGCCGTTTTTCGTGCAGCCAAGGCCCGGGCGGGGCGGAAAGATTTTCAGGCTGGTGAAATTCCGCACCATGACCAATGCCCGCGATGAGTATGGCAACCTGATGTCCGACTCCCGGCGCATAACCAAGGTGGGCAAGCTGGTGCGTAAATCATCGCTCGACGAACTGCCCCAGCTCATTAACGTAATAAAAGGCGATATGAGCCTTGTTGGTCCTCGCCCCTTACTGGTGGAGTACCTGACTAAATACAGCCAAGAGCAAGCCCGACGCCACGAAGTGCGCCCCGGCATTACCGGTTGGGCTCAAGTAAACGGCCGCAATGCCATAGGTTGGCAAGAAAAATTCCAATATGACGTTTGGTACGTTGAAAACGTGAGCCTTTGCCTCGATGTAAAAATACTGCGCCGCACAATATTAAAAGTATTTAAGCGCGAGGGCATAAACGCAAGCGATGGTGGGTTTACAGAGCCTTTTCGGGGAAACTGGTGATTAGCGTAAGGTGACTGGGATTGATAATGGGCGACGTGTAAGAGCCCCAGCAGTAGCCAACGGTGTTCATTTAGCAAATAATCCGTGTTCCAACAAAAATATCCAAAAATGTACCTTTACGGAGCAAGTGGTCACGCCAAAGTGATCATCGAAATTCTAGAGTTGTTGGAAATACCCGTTGAGGGTCTTTTCGACGACAACCCCGCAATAAAAGAGCTGATAGGGTATTCAGTCCTTGGCAGTTATGACAGCACCAAAAATGTTACAGGCAACTTGATAATTTCTGTAGGTAACAACCAAGTAAGGCACAAACTCGCCCAGAAACATCCATCGAGCTTTGCTCAGGCAATCATACATCCAATCGCCACTGTTTCTAAACGGGCTCAGATAGGCAAAGGAAGCGTTGTTATGGGAAATGCCATAATAAACGCCGGCACCAAAATTGGAAATCACGTTATTGTTAATACCGCTGCCTCCATTGACCACGATTGCACCCTCGGCAATTTCGTGCACATTTCGCCCAATGCAACACTATCGGGTGGCGTTTGGGTGGGCGAGGGAACCCACATCGGTTCGGGAGCGGTTGTAATCCCCAACATAAAAATAGGCAAGTGGGCAACCATAGGAGCCGGCGCGGTAATAACCTGCGACGTTGAAGATTATGCCGTGGTGGTTGGCAATCCTGGAAGGAAGGTAAAGACATTGGAAAATTTTCAATGAAAAAAATATTACGAAATTACGATTGGCGTGGTTTTGGAGTCGACACCATTATGCAGAAACCATATTGCCATTATGCCTCCAATGAAATAAACTCTGCGTGGAATAAATCGGCGAAGCCGCTGAAAACATAAAGAATTTGCGAAAAACATAGGTACTGCCATAATGAAATTTCCCAAACCATTTAACATAATTGCCGGCATAGGCAGGAGCCATTGCCTACCTGATGGCATAAATGCAATTTCATTGGCCTCTTTGGTGAAAAAACAGTGAACAGGGAGTAGTGAATGGAGAATAATTGACAATTAAACTCTATTTCCAATTCCTGCCTTTTCCCACTAATCGCCAGTTACCAATCACTTATTACCAACAACCCATCACCCCATCATGCCCTCCCGCATTTACCTTTCGCCGCCGCACATGGGCGGTACCGAGCAGGACTTCGTGAAACAGGCCTTCGACACCAACTGGATTGCCCCACTTGGCCCCAACGTTAATGGCTTCGAGCAAGACTTGCAACAATTCACCGGCGCACCCCACGCTGCGGTGCTTACCTCGGGCACGGCTGCCATACACCTTTCACTCGTACTCTTGGGTGTGCAGCCCGGCGATGTGGTTTTTTGCCAGAGCCTTACCTTCTCGGCCACCGCCAACCCCACAAAGTACATAGGAGCTACCCCGGTGTTCATCGATTCCGAACCGCACACCTGGAATATGTGCCCCAATGCACTGGAGTCGGCCCTCTATGAGCAAAAGGCCAAGGGCAAAAAGCCAAAAGCCATCATCCCCGTTCACCTTTACGGGATGCCCGCCAATATGGAGGCCATTATGCAAATTGCCAACAATTACGAAATACCTATTATCGAGGATGCCGCTGAAGCGCTGGGCTCGCACATTAACGGCCAAAAGTGCGGAACCTTTGGCGAAATTGGGATACTATCGTTCAACGGAAACAAGATAATAACCACCAGTGGCGGGGGAGCACTGCTTTCGACCAAAGGGCAGCTTGTTCAGAAGGCCCGCTTCCTTGCCACCCAAGCGCGCGACAATGCACCGCATTACCAACATTCCGAAGTGGGATACAACTACCGTATGAGCAATGTTTTGGCAGGCATAGGGCGCGGACAAATGACGGCGCTACCCCTGCGCATCGAGCAGCGCAGGGCCAACTACCAGTGGTACTGGCGGCTACTGGCCACCACTCCCGGCATCACCTTTGTGGAGGAGCCGCCGGGGTATTTCAGCAATCGTTGGCTCACAACCATTCTGGTTGACCCCACCCAAACCGAGGGCGTAACACGCGAACACATACGCCTCGCCCTTGAGGAGCATAACATTGAAGCCCGCCCCCTGTGGAAGCCAATGCACCTGCAACCAGTTTTTGATGGCTGCCCATACTACGGCGGCACAGTGGCAGAAGAACTCTTCGACAAAGGCCTGTGCCTCCCCTCCGGATCGTCGCTAACCCACGAAGAGAGAAGCAGGATTGAGGAAATTTTGGTGAATACGCTAGGCGGTAAGCATTTGGGGTGAGAATAATGGTGGCCATTTTCCAAGCCAACAAAATTTTTCACAATCGCACACAGGCTTTTTTATCCTGGCAAACACAGATGAAAAACGATTAAGAAAACCGATAAAACTATTGGAAATTGCTTCCATAAGGAAAGATCTATAATAACAAAGACTTGTTTTGCAACACTATATTTCGAATTTGGGTTTAATTGACCCAGTTTATCAAGAGATCCTTCAATGCAAGTTTACCCAAAGGGGAATCCCCTCCAAAGGCTAAAAACACCTAATGTATTCTGAACTGGAAACACACTGAAAGAGGTTACCTTGCCGGTTTTGTAAGCTTTGCTTAAATCATCCAGGAAATAAAAACAACCAAATGGTTAGCAGACGAGTATGTAGTGCAGGGTTTTTCACTACCTCATAGCAACCTATTTCAAGTTGGGCCTTTTATCCAATTTGTGCACCACAGGAGTACACACAAAACGAGCAGATTATTTCCAACCTTTAAAAACGGGACAATATTATATGTTTTCACCTTTGCAACAACTCGGGATTATCTGCGGATAATAATATATCAATGTGGCTATAATCACCTCTCAAGAACTAAGGTTTCTCGTGGAAAAACACCCCTCCTTTGAAATTTTTACTCATCCTGACTACGCTGCTTTATACAATAGCTCAGGAGTTGAGGCCACTGTGTTTCGGTTCGATAACCCTGAGGGCTGCATTGTTTACCACTTTTTGCTTCACGACCTGTCGCATTTACCGTTTTTCCCGAAAGGGATGGCACCGGCATATCACATAGAAACGCCCTACGGATACGGTGGCCCGACGGTAAAACAAGGGGTGTCATCAGGGCACCTACATCAAAAATTTAACGATGCCTTTGACCGGTGGGCGCAGCAAAACAATATAGTTTCGGAATTTGTGCGATTTGGTCTCTTATCAGAAGCAAGAAAGCACTTCACCGGTACTGTAGAGCATCACAACAACAACATTGTCTTAGACCTTTCGCCCCACATCGAAGAGATCTGGATTGGCTTCGACCCAAAGGTGCGCAAAAACGTACAAAAGGCAATTACTTCGGGCGTTGAAGTTGTTGCTGACCCGACGGGCAGGCACCTAAACCAGTTTTTGGAAAACTACTACCACACCCTCCACAGGCGCCAGGCGGCCAGGAGGTACTACTTTGGCATAGAGTTTTTTCAACAAATTAACCAAACCCTTTCGGGAAATTACTACTACTTTCATGCCACACATCAAGGTAAGGTTGTTTCCTCTGAGCTGGTTTTGATTTCGGGCAGCACCATTTACTCTTTCCTTGGCGGCACAATGGCAGATTACTTTCACCTTAGACCGAGCGACCTGCTCAAGTATCGCATCATTGAATGGGCCAAGGAAAACCGACACCAACAGTTCGTAATTGGTGGTGGCCATCAACCCCACGACGGCATTTTTGCATTCAAGAAAGCGTTTGCCCCAAAGGGGTTGGTCCCTTTTTACATTGGCAAGAAAATACACAACACCAACGTTTACAATCAACTAGTGGCGGCATCTGGCAAAAGTCAATCTGGTTTTTTTCCGGCATTCCTTAATTCAATCGTGTAGAGGGCGGGGGATTAGGTGATAGGTAGTAGGCGGTTTGCAGAGAAGGAATAGAATTAAAGAAAAACAATGGCAGGGCTAAAAGGATTTGGCGATCTAAACCGGTACAAGTTGCACTTGAACATGCCTTAAGAACCTACAGCGGGCACAAGGGTTTTCCAAAAGAAAAGAATATTGCTTTACAGATCAAACAAGAAAGTTTCCTCGTTCGGTGGCAGCAAACATTGCGGAAGCTTAGAGCAAAAGAATGCATCCAAAGCACTTTGCAAGCAAGTTTACCCATACCGGTGAATAAGCTCCTGAAACGACCGTTTGGCTTGAATTTTCGTCAATTCACCCCTAAATTAAGAAATAGGCGTACCAAAAGAGTTAATGAAAAAGTATCAAGAATTAGGGAGGATGATGGGGAGCATGACAATGAGAGCAGAAGAGGTCAATTTCAAAACCAATCCAGAATAACCAGATTTTGCAGCTGCGGCTTTCTGCCTGCAGGGTACCGCCTATAGCCTACCGCCTGCTTTCGGTCTATCACTCTTACATTATGGATTTCAACAAAATCAAGAACTTCCTCCATCCCATCAGGCACGTATTGTACTTCCTGTTCCTGCTGTTTGCAGTGCATTTTATTTATCTGCTCTGGAAAGACACGCTAGGATACTTTCCTTTCGAGGTGATGGTAAATAGGTTGTTCGAAAGCACTGCCCAGCTGGCTTTAAAGCAAAGTGTTTGGTTTATAGATGCCTTAGGGTTTGATGTGGAGGCGGTTGGAGCAAGAATTCACGTAGGGCCCGACAAACTTTTCGTAACAGTAACCCCCGAGTGCACAACCCTAAAACAGTGGGTGCATTGGTTGGTGATAATGGTCTTTTTTCCAGGCCCATGGAAAAAAAAGTTGTGGTACATACCCGCTGGTATTTTGGTAATACACCTAACCAACATTGTGAGAATTTCGGGTCTGGCTATTTTAAGGCTCCCTTTTCCCGAGGTCAGCCACTTCAACTTCTTACACGACTACATTTTCAAAACTCTTTTTTACTTGGTTATCTTCTTGATGTGGTACTTGTGGTACGAGAAGTTTACCCTCAGGGATGGTAATTATGATTAGTATTAGGCAGGCAGTGTGCAGCATTCAGAAGACGTTAGGGTAAAAGCAGTAGGTGCCAAAAGCATTTCAATAAAAAATTATAATTTAACCTTAATCACAAGTTTCTATCTATCGCTCAATCACTGCATTCTATTTGCTTCATACCGCTTACGATTCCCTGTTCTCTGCCATTTGGTCTATTTTCCTAACTTTGCACAAAAAATAAGCCCTCGATGCAAAACGTGCCCGGCATAAAAATTCTTATTGGATGGTTGTACCAGCGCTACCGCAACAAGGTACTTCCCCGCTACTATGTTTTTGCTTTCGACGTTATGGTGGTATTCACCAGCTATTTTGCTGCATTCGCCGTAAGGATAAATCTTGAGCTTTCTCAGATGGAAATGGATGTTGTATCAGGCCAGGCTCTATTCGTTACGTTGGTTTACACCCTTCACTTCTGGGCCTTCCGGTCATACACGGGCATTGTTCGTTACACCGGGCTTTACGAAATATACAGGCTTTTCAAGGCAATGGCCTGGGCTTTTGTAATGGTCATTTCCATAGTATTGCTCAACAGAACCCTTTCCCTATCCCTTCCTTTCGTTGGGGGCTCATCGGTTCCTTTTATTCATTTACTCATTTCATTTTTCGTGTTGATGGCGGCCCGAATGGCTATCAAATCGGTGTTTCAAAGCGTTGTAAAGTCGGGCAATCCGGTTACGCGAAACGTGATAATTTTCGGGGCGGGCAGTGCAGGAATAATAACTCGCGAAGCCCTGCTACAGGACCTAAAAACCAACCACAGGATAGTGGCATTTGCCGACGACAACGCTTCGAAAAGTGGCAGGTATATTGAGGGCACTCCCATATTATTGCCCGAGACCGTTTTGTCAAAAGAGTTTGTGGCAGCCAAAGAAATTGATCTGATGGTGATTGCAGCCCAGCAAATACCTGAAGATCGCCAAAAGAAGCTCATTGAGCAAGCCCTTGAACTTCAACTGGAGGTAAAAAAGGTTCCCCCGGTTCAAAATTGGATTAACGGAACACTCAGTGCCTCACAGCTTCGCCGCGTGCAACTCGAGGAACTTATGGGCCGAAGGCCAATAGTTTTGGGTAATAGCCACGTGATCGAAGAAATCCGCAATAAAGTAGTCCTTGTAACCGGAGCGGCCGGAAGCATCGGCTCCGAACTTGCAAGGCAAGTATTGTTGTATCAACCTTCGAAGCTCCTTCTTTTCGATCAAGCCGAATCGGGGCTGTTCGACTTGCAGTTCGAAATAAACCACAACAACGACCTTAAGGAACTTGCACACCGGGTCGATTATTTGGTTGGCAGCGTTAAGGATGAAGAGAGGGTTTATAAGTTGCTCGAAAGTTACAAGCCCAACGTGGTTTACCATGCCGCCGCGTACAAGCACGTGCCCCTAATGGAAGAAAACCCTTACGAGGCAGTCTCGGTAAATGTTTTCGGCACAATTACAATGGCGCTGGCGGCCCAAGCCCAGGGTGTTGAAAAGTTTGTGATGGTTTCAACCGACAAGGCCGTGAACCCTACCAGCATCATGGGGGCTTCCAAAAGAGTTGCCGAGATATTCATCCAAAGCCTTCCCGGCAGCCAAACCAAGTTTGTAACAACTCGTTTTGGCAACGTGCTCGACAGCAACGGCTCGGTAATCCCAATTTTCCGCAAGCAAATAGAAATGGGTGGGCCGGTAACCGTTACCCACTTCGATATGACCCGGTTTTTCATGCTCATACCCGAGGCCTGCAGCCTCATCCTTGAGGCCGGAACCATGGGTCAGGGTAAAGACATTTTCGTGTTTGATATGGGCAAACCCGTTAGGATTCTGGAGGTGGCTCGCAGGATGATACAGCTATCAGGCTTGGTACCGAACAAGGACATAATGATAAAGGAAATTGGGCTAAGACCCGGTGAAAAACTGTACGAAGAGTTGCTGGCCGACAAGGAAAACATACTCCCAACTACTCACCATAAAATCTTGAGGGCCAAAGTAAGGGAATATTCACATTCTGCAGTGACCTCACATCTTGAGCAACTCAAGGTGGTGATGAAAAACGGGACTCCCGAGCAAATTGCAACCCAGCTAAAGGAAATTGTACCCGAATTCTCCCCATCAAACCTTAGTTTCCACAAAAGCAAGGAACAAGGAAACGCGAGCGAAAAACCGTAAAATGACAATTGATGGCTGACCATTAATCCTTAAATCATTTAAGCCCTAATTCAGGACTCAGATTCTTCTGCAAATCACCAATTGCCAAAAGAACTCAATGGAACTACGAATAATTAACACCTCAAACAACCCGCTTCCATCATACGAAACCGAACTATCGGCCGGGATGGATTTGAGGGCCAGCCTTCAAGAGCCATTGCAATTAGAGCCCCTTGGACGCGTGCTCGTTTCTACCGGTCTTTTCATCGAATTGCCAGCAGGGTTCGAAGCCCAAGTAAGGCCAAGGAGCGGCTTGGCAATCAAAAGCGGCATCACGGTGCTGAACACCCCTGGAACCATAGATGCCGACTACAGGGGCGAGGTAAAGGTGATCCTCGTAAACTTGTCGTCAGAGACCTTCACAATAAGAAATGGAGACAGAATTGCGCAAATGATAATTTCCAAGTACGAGAGGGCGGTTGTAGTCGAGGCCACCGAGCTTTCGCAAACCATTAGAGGAGGGGGCGGGTTTGGTCACACCGGCCTGATGTAATAATTAATCGAAAACAATCATTTGGTGTTTGGTTCGTTTACAGTACTGAGATTTACTTGCACGTATGGTAATAAATTTTATAAAACCACGATATCAACTAATTGCTCTTTTGTTGGTTGCCTCTTGCGCCGGGCCCGAAAAGGTCACCGGGCCTTCAAAGCCCCCTGTGGCTACAGTGGGTGAGGTGGAGCGGCTCGAAAGTACATACCACCTTATTGAAGGGATAAGGCAACGCAACCTTGGCAACTGGCAACAGTCAGTCATAGAACACCTTGCCGCCGCAAAAAAGGATCCAACCAACGATGCAGCATATTATGAACTTGCAAAGGCGCACCTTGTGCAGGGCCAGTATTTGGATGCAATCAAGTTTGTAATTCAGGCGCAAGAAATTGACCCCAAAAACTTCCACTACTCGCTTCTTTTGGCCGACTTGCACCTCTTGACCCAAAACCCCAAAGAGGCCATAATTGCCTTCCTAAAACTTTTAAACCACAATCCCGGCAACCCTGACATTATGCAAAGATTGGCAAACGCCTATATTTTTGCAGAAAGGCCGGCAGAAGCTTTAAACATTATCGAACGCCTTGAAAAACAGGGGTTTGCAACCGAAATGATAACGGTGCAAAAGCTAAGGCTGTTGATGAAACTGGGCAGGACCCGAGAGGCGATTGCCGAAGCAGAAAGGGTGGTTAGCATTTTTCCCGACGAAACCCTTTTCATCGAAACCCTTGCCGACCTGTACTTCGATACCGGCCAGCAGCAAAGAGCATTGGATGTCATTCAGCAATATTACAACAACAACCCCGAAAATGCCGACGCAATATTCATGCTGGCCGACCACTATCAAAAAACAGAGGATTGGGAAAAAGTCCTGAGCCTTCTCGGTGGAGCTTTTCACATCCCTTCGGTGGAGACAGCCGAAAAAGAAAGGATACTTTACGTTTTGTACTATTTGGTGGAGGAAAAACCGGAATACCTCCAACCAACCATTGATTTGGCCAGAATGTTCGTTGACCAAAATCCCACTTACGCCCAAGCCTACAATATCTACGGCGATCTGCTACGCCAAGCCCACAGAAACCAAGAATCGCGCGATGCATACAAGAAAAGCACCCAGTTGGATCCGTCAAACCTCGTTGTATGGCAACAATTGATTTTTGCCGAGATGCGCCTCAAGAATTTTACATCAATGGCGCAATATGCAACCCAAGCAACCGAGATGTTTTTCGAACAGCCACTCCCTTTCTTGTTGCTTGCCCACGCAAATTCGATGCTAAAAAACTATCCAAAAGCACTCGAGGCACTCAAAAAGGGACTACCATTGGTTCAAGACAACAATGACCTAAGGCTTGAATTCATTATTATGATTGCCGATGTGAATCACTACCTTGGCAACCATCGCGAAAGCGACAGAAATTACGATCTGGCTCTCAGCATCAACCCAAACAATGCCGGAGCACTCAACAATTACGCCTACATGCTGAGCCAACGCGGCCAACGGCTTCAAGATGCATTGAAAATGGCCACCAAGGCAATTTCACTTAGCCCGGGAAATGCTGCATTCGAAGACACGATGGGTTGGATCTATTTCAACCTTGGCGAGTACCAAAATGCCAAAGAATGGATTGAAAAAGCAATTAACAATTCCAACGAACCAAGCAGCACGGCTTACGAACACATGGGCGATGTGCTATACAAGCTCGGACAAAAAGACAAAGCCCTACAATATTGGAATAAAGCCGAATCCATAGGAGACGGATCGGATTTATTGCCAAAAAAGATTAGAGACAAAACCTATTATGATGAGTAGGGCACACAAGATAATCATCGTGGCTTTGTTGACCTTAGGCTTTGCCCCTGGATGCAAGTCCCTGAAAGAAACCGCAACACCGGAAGCCTTGAAGAGTTATGACTTCGAAGAGCTGATTGAGAAAGTTCACCAAAACCACGCCGATTTCAAAACATTCTCGGCGCGAATTTCGGCCCAGGCAAGTTTTGCCCACGATGATTACACCTTCAACGGTGCACTCCGAATTGTAAAAGATTCGGCAATATATATCTCGGCTACCTTGAGCATTATTGGCGAAGTGGCAAGGGTGGTAATTACCCCCGACTCCCTAAGGTTCCTAAACAGGCTGGAAGGAACCTATTATTCAGGAGAGTTCGATTTCTTGAATAGGCTTTTGGGTGCCAGGGTAGATTACAAAATGTTGCAGGCCCTTTTAATTGGCAACGACCTCACCCACTTCTCTTACCAAAAACCTGAGGTTTCGACAGAAAAGGACAAGTTTGTTGCTGCCTTGAACCACCGCACACCGGTAACCAACCCCACAGAGTGGCCAATCCAAAACAAAATGTGGATTAGCACCACCACTCATCGAATTATTCAGAATATGTTTTTGGACTTATCGGCCAACCGAATGGTAAGGGCCATATACAAGGCCCACGGCTCGGTTGAAGGTCAATTGATCCCGGTTGATATGGAGCTACTCTTTAGCGAACCCGCAAACAGTGTTTTGGTGTCGTTGCAACTCTCGAGGATTATGCTGAATTTGCCGGTTGAAATTACCTTTTCGGTACCTTCTAGGTATAGGGCAATTGAGTGAAGAGCTAATAATGAAGTCGAAGATTCGCCAGGCTTTGGGTTTTGATAAAGAATGAATAATTTTCAAGTGATAATTGACAATTAAAAACTGACTACTCATCACCCATTACTGATTACAGACCACCAAATATGAAGAGACGGGTTTTAAACATTCCTTTCGGGTTTATGACTGCAATTGGTGTATTACTTTTGGTTCTATTATTTCATTCGAAGGGCGCTTCCCAAAGCCGCGACCAGCTTGAAAGTAACAAGCTGACCCTGGAAAAAGAGATACGAGACCTTACCCGGCTTCTAAACGAAAACCGCCGATCGGCACAAGCCAACACCATGCAGCTAATCCTGCTCAACAAGCAAATAAATGCCCGCGAAGCCCTTATCAACACCAACGAGGCCAAGCTCAGGAACCTGACACGCCAAATCAATTCGCAAACCAATCTGGTTGGCCAACTTACAACCGACCTCCAGACCCTTTCTGAGTCTTATGCAAACATGGTAAGGTATGCCTACAAATCAAGAAATACAGAACAAAGGCTAACTTTCCTGTTCGCATCAAAAAGCTTTAACCAAGCTTTCAAAAGGCTCAAGTACCTTAGGGAGTACTCCAAGCACAGAAAGGCACAGGCATTAAAAATTGAGCAAACCCGACTTGGAGTCCAGAAACAGGTTACATTGTTAAATGAACAAAAGTCCGAACTATTGACCCTCCAAGAAGAGCAAAAGGTTGAAAAACTTGCGCTTGAATCCGAAAAAAAGGAAAAGGACAAGGTATCGCAACAGCTTGGCGTGCAAGAGAGGAACCTAAGCCGGAGGTTGCAGCAGCAAGAAACCGCTAGGAGGGAACTGGAGAGGCAAATCACCCGCCTTATTGAAGAAGAGCGCAAGCGTGCGGCCCAAAGGGCTCGTGACGAGGGACGAACCGTGGAGCCCGGAACTCTTGCCATGACTCCCGACCAGAGACTACTGTCAAACCGCTTTGCCGAAAACATGGGGCGACTTCCGTGGCCGGTAGAAAGGGGGGTGATTACCGGAAACTTCGGCAGCCAACCCCACCCCACCTTGCGAAATATCAGAATTCAAAACGATGGGATAGAGATTGCCACCCCTCCAAATACCAAGGCGCGGGCAATTTTTGATGGAACAGTAACGGCACGAACTAGGGTTGGTGGCTTTTATGCAATTATTGTAAACCATGGCGAATACCTTTCCGTTTACACAAACCTGGCCAGAGTTTCGGTAAATGTGGGCGACAAAATTGCCACCAGGCAAGAAATTGGCACCGTGGGCACTTCAACCGAAGACGGAAAAACCACCACCGGCCTTCAAATATGGAAGGGACTAACCAAACTTAACCCCGCAAGCTGGCTATCTTCACCCTAACCCACAACACATTTTTGTTTTAACTTTGCTCATCGTTTTTCCATAAACCCTAAAAAGCATCCAATGAAATACCTTGCCGCCTTCATCCTGAAAATACTTGGCTGGAAAGTGTCTCTAACCTTAAAGGATTTGCCTCCAAAAGCTGTTTTAATACAAGCCCCCCACACCAGCGCCTGGGACTTTATTTACGGCAGGCTGGCACTTTTGAGCAAGGACATCAAGATCAAAACCATGATTAAAAAGGAATCATTTTACTTTCCAATGGGGTATTTGCTCAAAGCCTTGGGTGCTTTTCCCATCGACAGGGGAAACAGCCAAAAGTCAATTAAGCACGTGGCCACCCTTTTTAACAAAAAAAAGGAGTTTGTACTCTTGATTGCCCCCGAAGGCACACGAAAGCTCAACAAAAGGTGGAAAAAGGGATTCTACTTCGTGGCCGACAAGGCCAACGTGCCCATACTTTTGGGCTACCTTTGCTACAAAAGAAAAATTGCCGGCATCGGCCCGGCCATAATGCCAACCGGCGATTTCGAGGAGGATATGAAGCAAATAGAACCCTTCTACTACGACAAGGTTGCCAAATTTCCAAAAAACTTCAACCTGTCGGAAGAAAACCGGAGAAAGGAAGAGGACGACGACTGAAAACAAAGGCTTCTTCTTATGGTGACACACAAATTTTCAGATTTCAATTACAACACACCAGCCAGGCTGAGGCGAGCAAACACGCTATGTTGCAATAAAAAGCGTTTGTTGTTGCCTAGGTTTACCTTGCCCATATTGGCGCTGTAGCCCACCCAAAGAGAGTAGCTCTGGTTTACTGCAAGCCTGGCACCCACGCCAGCGAAGGCCCCAAAGCCTACACCAAAATCGCGCTCCTGAAAATAAAGGCTTGATTGTGGTTGGTGCATCGGAAAGGTGCTTGATCCAACCCTTATGCTGTTTTCCTTTACCAGAGTGTTGGTCATATTTGCCCCTAGTTCGAAAAACGGTTGTACCTGGGTGTCATCCGAAAGAATGGTATGTTGAATCCCCAGCCGTATGTCGTACCTCTCCTCGACCCCCCAAATAGGCACCAGCAGGATGTTTTCATCGGGCAGCCCCATAGGGTTTCGAATTACGTTCAGCACAAAACGGTCTTGTGTCTTGAGCCGGGCAAAATTGAACTCCCCAATAATGCCTAAAGAGCGGCTTAGATAACCGGTGCCAAATAGTCCGATCATAACCGAAGGCCTGTAGCTCATCCTATCAGGGTACGGGTTGGCAGGAAGGCTAAAGGGGTAGTTCCCAACTTGCTCCCGTATTGTCTCACGGTAGTGAATGTTGGTAAAAATGTACTCCAGTTTTGTTTGACCCGAGATTAAGTTAAAAGGGGTGCTTCCGTTGTAGTAGCTGGCGGTGCCACGGTTGGCAAGGTAGCCGCCAAAGGTTATCCCGTAATCGAGCCTCAACCCTCCTTGGCCGGGGCTTTCGTCTTGATAATCAAATGCCTGCGCCCGGGCAACGTGTGCCGCAAGAAAGCCCAAAATAACCAAAAATCCTTTTTTTGCATAGGTGATGCCGGGAAGTTTCATTCTCAAGATAGTTTCCTTTTTTAAAAAAGCCATTCAAACCTACGATTTACCCCTCTGCCCAAAATACTTCTCGAGCAAATATTCGGCGGCCTGGTACGATTGCATGGAGTTGTTTTCGAGTTCTCGCATAACAATCGGCATCAAATCCTTAACGGCGGGATTCTTGTAAAAATTATGCAGCAATTCTTGATTGATGGTTTCGTGCAATTGGCTCACCTGTTGTTGCTTGCGCTTTTGTTCGAACAAATCTTTGCCTTTCAACAACTCTTGGTGGTCTAATATCATTTTCCAGCAGGTATCTATTCCCGTGCCATTAATTGCCGAACAGAGCTCAACCTTTGGCCGCCATCCCGACTGCTGCACCGGAAAAAGATGCAATGCGTTTTGGTATTGCCCCTTGGCTGCCATTGCCTTTACAAGGTTGTCGCCATCGGCCTTGTTGATTACCATCCCGTCGCACATTTCAATTATCCCCCTTTTTATACCCTGCAGTTCGTCGCCGGCACCTGCCAGCATCAGCAACAGAAAGAAATCTACCATCGAGTGAACCGCTGTTTCTGATTGCCCCACCCCCACGGTTTCCACCAGCACCACGTTAAAACCGGCCGCCTCGCACAAGGTTATCGTTTCGCGGGTCTTGCGTGCCACCCCTCCCAACGACCCTGCCGAGGGCGATGGCCTTATGAACGCCCCCTCGCTGGCCGATAGCCTCTCCATTCGGGTTTTGTCGCCCAGGATGCTTCCCTTTGACACTTGGCTGGATGGGTCCACTGCCAAAACCGCCACCTTGTTGCCCCTTTGGAGCAGAGACACTCCAAGTGCCTCAATGAAGGTACTCTTTCCTACGCCTGGCACGCCCGAAACACCCACCCTCAAAGAGTTTCCGGCGTGGGGGATGCATCCCTTGATGATTTTTTGTGCCAATTGTCGGTCGCGGTCCAGCGAACTCTCCACCAAGGTGATGGCCCTGCTTAGTACGGTAATGTTGCCTTGGGTAATGCCGGTTATGTAATCGTCAACCAACAGCCGGCCCTGGCTGCGCGAGGCAAAGACCTTGGCAGCACCTTCGTTGATCGAAGGCGGCCTATCAATCCCCTGGTTAACTTTAAGGGCACTACCCTTGCGGGTGTTTTCGAAATGCTCTCGCCGAGTGGACATTAATGCCTGATTTTATCCTTTTTTTTTATTTTTACCGCAAAGTTTTTTTACCGCAAAGGTCGCTAAGTTTACCGCAAAGGTCGCTAAGGTTTTAAGATGTGTTTCGTTACATTATCTTGT
>CAZUWF010000002.1:153592-181872 GCA_964624065.1 uncultured Bacteroidales bacterium | reverse complement strand
ATAACCCACACCTGGGTTATCTTTTGCAAACCAGTTATAACAAAAAACTACTTGTGTGTTTTCTCGTCAGATACGGTGAGCCTTGCGCGCCCTTTTGCCCTACGGGCAGCGAGCACCTTGCGGCCGTTTTTGGTGGCCATACGGCTCCTAAAACCATGCTTGTTTTTCCTTTTTCTTACTGAGGGCTGAAATGTCCGTTTCATATTTCAAAGTGTTATCCTGTACGTAAATTTCTTATTTATAATACTTTAACGTTAATTGAAACGGCAATATCCGCTTCGTTTTTAGGGATTGCAAAGATAGGTAATTTTTTGTCACAAAAAAATCTTTTTTGGAAAAAGGATAAAAACTTCTAAAGAGTGTCCCAAATATTGATTATCAATATGAAATAAAAACATATCCGTTTATGGGTGATTCTCCGGGAACAAGTGATAGTTTGAAATAATACACCCCGGCAGGAAGAATGGTGCCACTGCCAACCAACGTAACTCCCCTGTTTGGCCTACCATCCCAGTGGTTCGAAAACGGAGAGGCCTCGTAAACCAGGGTTCCTTCGCGGTTGAAAACCCGTAGGTGGTTGTGTGGAAAAAGATTTAGAGCATTGACAACCCAGGTGTCATTAAAACCATCGTTGTTTGGCGAAAAGCCTTCCGGAACCAAAACCACGCAGCCCCGGTCCACGGTAATCGTGCCGCTTTGGCTTACTGTTTGGCAACCATTGAGTTGGATAGTGTAAACATAAGAGGCAACTTGTGTGGGTGCCCCGCTTATTGTTATGGTGCTAGCATCTGTCCTGTAGGTTACTCCACTTGGCAGGCCGTTCACCTCGATATCAGATGAGGTTGCATTTCGAAAAAGGTAAGCGATGTCACGAATGTTTTGATTTACACAAACCACTTGATTATCGTCGGAAGGTGTAACGAGCTGTAATGTGGGGCTATTAATTACCGAAATGGAAATGCTTGCTTGCTGAGACCCGCAGCCTCCTGCCGTAACAACCGAAAAATTGTAAATATCAGCCACCCCAGGTGGCGTTCCCGAAACTATGGCCGTTTGGTTTGAAGGGTCAACATTGATAGAAACCCAACTTGGAGCACCGGGAGAAAGGATCAGGTGTGATGCTCCAGTGAAGGAATAAACAATTGGGTCAATGGGGTTAATGGTCTGACCCACACAAACATTTTGAATTGGGTTGTTTGAGATTACCGCTAAAGAACTTGCATTTAGCACCTCTATTTCTATTGAAATATTTGCCTGATCACATCCACCTATTGTCTCTAGGTTTATGGTATGGAGGCCATGGTTGGCCGGAGTACCGCTAATCGATAAGCTCCCGCCAGAAATCCCTTGCACCATTCCTAAGGGTAGGTTTCCCACTATCATCAATCCCACTGCTTCACCACCCCACTGTAGCAGTATCTCATTGATGGGTTGGCCAAGGCAAACGGTTTGCCTAAAAGGTCCCGAACCTGATGCGGGATTGATGGTTGCAAAAACTCTGGTGTCGCCAATAAAGGTCCAACCCAATAAATTTCGGGCATTAAAGCCATAGGTATTGAATCTTAGACCACCTGCGCCAAGGGTTCTGCCAACCGGAGGACTGGGGTTTGCCGCCCATCCATAAAGTGTTTGCGAGTAATTGAAACAGTCAATCCCACTCCAATCTAGCATATTTTGCATCAAAACATTCGCATTAAGGTTCCAAGATCCAATGTCTTGATTAAAATTACTTGCACCGCCAAACATATTTCTCATATCGGTAACCCTAGAAACGGTCCAACCGGCCAAATCTTGATTAAACTGACCCGCCCCATTAAACATTTCTTGCATGTTAACAACATTTGTAACATTCCAACCCCCAATATTACCATTAAAATCATCCGCCCCGAAAAACATGTTTCGCATATTTGTTACCGACGAAACTTGCCAATCTCCTATTCCTTGATTAAAAGCTTCTGCCTCGTTAAACATGTAACTCATATCCGTAACATTCGAAACGTTCCAATTTCGGATATCTTGGTTAAAATTTCGGGCAAAGGCAAACATACCTCTTGAGTTCAAGAGGTTAGATACATTCCAGGTAGAAATATTACTTGGCCCGGTAAGCAAAGAGCAACCGCCAAACATGTAAGCAGCGTTTGTAACCAAGGAAAGATCCGGGTTGTCAGAGGCAGATACTTGAAGGTTTGAGCAACCCGAAAAAGCGTTTTCCATACTAATCCATCTCGAATATCCCCATTGTTCAATATCCACAAGTCTCGGGGCATCAAGGTTTCCGTTGGTCGAAAACCCCAGCAAGTTGTTAGGTTCCAAGAAAAGCCTGATATGTGAAGTAGGCAGGCCTGGAATTGTGGCAACTCCAGTACTGAGAGTGCCCGATCCTCCCGGTGTCCCGTCAAGTAGTTCCCAGCGATAATTAACGGTTTGAGTTGGGACTGAAACCAAATTGAAGTTTATTGAACTTGCTGCCGACCCAGGAGTTGCCATATCCCAAATGGTAATAAAGTCACCCGTCCTGAAACAGGCGTAAGAAACTTGCGTATCTCCATTTATTGACCATCCCCTGTCTATCAAACCGTTTCTTGCCGCTATTGCATTGGTACCGTATTCGAGTCCATCGCAATTTATTGAAAGATTTGAATTAACGTTGGGGTTTGATTCCCAGCCAATCAAAGTTGCTGAGTAATTTATGCAGTCTAGCCCTGAACCCGAAAAAAAGCCGGACAAATTGGCTCCGTTACCAAAAAGCCAGCCTCCAAGGTTTTGGTTGAAAGCACTCGCGTTTCCAAACATGCCTCCCAAATTATTTGCACCTGTAACCACCCAACTTCCTAAGGGCTGGTTGAAGTTGCTTGCGCCCGAAAACATTTCGGAAAAGTTGTTTACCTGGGAAACGTTCCACAGGTTTATGTTCGCCGGGCCATTAAGGTTTGAGCACCCGGCAAACATACGACGCATATTTCTTGCCCCTGAAAGGTTTGGTGTGTCTGTGGCGGTAACTTGCAAGTTGGCACAATCGAGAAACGCCTCTTCCAAGGTTCCCCATTGCACATCGCCCCATTGTTCTACCCTCACGAGCCTGGCCCTTTCTGCAGCACCTGTTGCAAATGAAAATCTGGTTAGGTTTTGTGGAAACAACAAAAATCTGATCTGGGAAGACGGTAAATTATCCGCAAAAACCGGACCACTGGTAGGGTAACTTCCCGAGCCTCTTACACTGGGATTGGAAATCTGGTACCACTCAAAATTCACCGGCTGGCCCGACATTTCAATCCGAAACTGGATCCTTCCGGGCTGACCCGAATCAATTGTCAGGTCCCAAACGGTAATGAAGGGCATACCTTGGGAAAAAATTGAAAGGCTTGCTAAGGAAAAAATGTAGAATATGATAAATTTCCTTTTCATAAAAAATTTATTGCCATGAACAAAGATAAGTATATTATTTTCCCTGCAGTTTTCTTTTGTTCACATTGCAGTTTTGAAACGCTACTTTTCAACACAATGTCGCGCTCATTATTTTGAAATTATTCTTATCAGAACCTCTGGAAAAAGATAAAATTGAACACCCAATTTTGTATTTTTGCCAATATTCAACTCAACAATGGCTTGGAAAGATTATTTTCAATTCAGCAAAGGCGAACGTATGGGAATATTCGTATTGCTGGGAATAATTCTAATTTCGGTCCTTGCACCATTTGTTTATCGACTGACGATAAAGAGTAAAGATCAGGATTTCAGCAAGTTTGAAGCCGCAGTAGCCGAATTTGAAGCCAAACTCGAAGAAACGAGAATTGCCCGAGAGGCCGAAAGGGAAAGCCGTCGTGGGTGGCAAAACCAAAACAGAAATCAAAGGTTTGCAAGCAACCAACCAATTAACCTAAATCCGTTCAGGTTCAACCCAAACAGGTTGCCAATATCGGAGTGGCAAAGGATGGGAATACCACAAAACATTGCAAATAGAATTCACAACTTCGAAAAAGCGGGTGGAACTTTTAGGTTCAAGGAAGACCTCGCCCGCATTTACTCAATTACCGACGATGTTTACAGCCAACTCGAGCCTTTCATAGATCTTCCCTCAAAGGCTTCTCAATTGGGTGGTCAAAATAGAATGGCTGTCGGCAAACCGGAAATTTCAAGACCCTCAAATACTATCGAAAGGCAGATTGTAAACCTAAATACGGCCGACTCTGCAACCCTTGTAACAGTGAGTGGAATAGGCCCTACATTTGGAAGGCGGATAATTAAATATCGAGAACTGTTGGGAGGTTTCGTAAACAAAAACCAACTTATGGAAGTATTTGGAATGGATAGTGCAAGATTCGAACAAATTATAAATTGGCTCGAAATTGATCCTGGCCTAATAAACAAAATAAACATAAACACATCAACTTGGGAAAACCTTGTTAGACACCCATACATTAATAGGAATATTGCCAGTTCAATAATTGCTTTTCGAAACCAGCACGGGCCATTCAGAAAGGCCGAAGACCTGAAAAAATCGAAATTGATAAGCGACTCCATTTTCTCCAAAATAGCCCCTTATTTGTCATTAAACTGATTTGTTGGGGTAACCAGCCATCCAAAAATAATTATCGATTTTTTTTTAAAATAACCGAACATTCCTTAAAGAATTTTGTTATTTAAATGAAGTCTAAATTAAATTAAGATGAAGAAGATTAAAACAGTTTTGGCAATTTCTTTTTCGCTTATAACTATTTTGTCAAGTTGCACCCAGCAGGAGAAAGTTGAAATTGAATCAGAACCCCAAAAAGAATTAATAACAATAAATAAACCCGTAATTGAAAGTATAATGAAAGACTCGACCGGAAAATACGTTTTGGCTGATTTGCCCTACGCGCACGACGCCCTTGAGCCATACGTTGACAAGATGACGATGGAAATACACCATGGTAAGCACCACCAGGCATACGTAAATAATTTGAACAGCGCCGTTGCCGGTACCGAACTAGAAGGTGTGGATCTTCTGGATATTTTTGCCAATATGAGCAAGTATCCGATGGCAGTTAGGAATAACGGGGGTGGGCATTGGAATCATGCCTTATTCTGGCAAATTATGGCACCCAACGCAGGAGGCTCACCATCGGGCGAGCTTCTCCAAGCCATCGAAACAGCATTTGGATCATTCGACAAATTCAAGGAACTTTTCAACAACGCCGGTACAACTCGCTTTGGTAGCGGATGGGCCTGGCTTATTGTTGACAACAATAAGAATCTTCAGGTAACCAGCACTCCCAACCAAGACAATCCTCTTATGGATGTAGCCGACGTACAAGGTGTTCCAATTCTTGGTGTTGATGTTTGGGAGCACGCCTACTACCTCAAGTACCAAAACCGAAGGCCCGAATACTTGGGCAGCTTTTGGAAAGTGGTAAATTGGGCAGAGGTGGAAAGAAGGTACTTGGAAGCAATAAAATAATGGTTTGTTTTTTGGTGTGATGATTGATGGGAAACGGCGGTTCCAGCAATGGGCCGTCGTTTTTTTTTATAAATGGTTTCAAAAAAGAGTAATTTTGTCAGTGAAATCGAAATGCAGGGTAAATGGATTCAGAAGCACCAGCATAACAAAATACACAACCAAAAAAGTCAAGCAGTTATGGCAGAAATAGGAAAATACAAACTAACCGAGCTTGAACACGATTACGGTGCATTCGAGCCATTTATTGACGAGGCTACCATGCGAATACACCATGGCAAGCACCACAAGACTTACACCGATAATTTCAACCTAGCCATAAATGGCACGGAACTCGAGAACCTTGATATTATAGACTTGTTTGGGGAGATAAGCAAGCACCCCCAGGTTTTGCGGAACCAAGGCGGCGGATACTGGAACCACCATTTTATGTGGAAAAGCATCACACCAAATTCAAGCCGCAGGCCACCGGCGTCGTTGCTCGCCGCCATCGAAAAAGAAATTGGCTCCCTTCAAAAATTCCAAGAGGATTTCAACAAGGCAGGAGCATCTGTTTTTGGAAGCGGTTGGGTTTGGCTTATCGTAAACCAACAGAAAAAACTTCAGATTACAACTACCCCAAATCAGGACAACCCTTACATGGATGTGGTTGGACAGAGGGGAACCCCAATTTTGGTTTTCGACGTGTGGGAGCACGCCTACTACCTGAAATTCCAAAACCGCCGACTCGAGTACCTTGCCAACTACTGGAACGTGGTTGATTGGAAGGTGGTGGAAAACAGGTACAAAAACGCCATTAAATAGGTCATCCCAATATTGATCTGGAGGCCAGGTATTTGCCTGGCTTTTTGTTTGAACTTTAGCATTTATTCGAACCAATTATTGCTCTTTTCTTCCTTAATCGAAACCCTTTTAGTAATTTTGCAGCAAACTTGCAAAAATCGTAAATTTCAATTAATCAACCATTTAAAATTCAAGAGTTTTTATGATCACCGAAAAAATTAGCTCGCAGCAAGCCATCGAACTTGAGGACAAGCACGGCGCACACAACTACCACCCACTACCGGTTGTTTTATCCAAGGGTGAGGGGGTATTTGTTTGGGATGTTGAAGGAAAAAGGTACTACGATTTTCTATCGGCTTACTCGGCCGTAAACCAAGGCCACTGCCACCCTAAAATTGTAGATGCCCTAGTAGAGCAGTCCAAGAAATTGGCACTCACCTCTCGGGCTTTTTTCAACGATGCCTTGGGAGTTTACGAAAAGTACATCACATCATTCTTTGGGTTTGACAAGGTGTTGCCTATGAACACAGGCGCCGAGGGTGTAGAAACGGCCATAAAGCTTTGCCGTAAGTGGGGTTACAAGAAAAAGGGAATTCCTCAAAACGAGGCCAAGATAATTGTTTGCGACAGCAACTTCCACGGCCGTACAACCACCATCATTTCCTTTTCCAACGACCCCGATGCCTACAACGATTACGGACCGTACACTCCTGGTTTCGTAAGGATTCCTTACAACAATTTAGTTGCCTTGGAAAAAGCACTTCACGACCCAACCGTGGCAGGATTCTTGGTTGAGCCCATACAAGGTGAGGCCGGTGTTTATGTTCCGGAAGAGGGTTACTTGAAAAAAGCATCGGAACTTTGCAAGAAGCACAACGTACTCTTCATAGCCGACGAAGTGCAAACGGGGATTGCCCGTACCGGCAGGATACTTGCATGCGACCACGAGGACGTTAAACCTGACATTCTGATCCTTGGAAAAGCAATAAGCGGAGGTATTTATCCAGTTTCGGCAGTTCTGGCCAATGATGATATAATGCTTGTAATCAAACCAGGTCAACACGGCTCTACATTTGGCGGCAACCCGGTAGCAGCAAGAGTTGCAATGGCAGCCCTGGAGGTGGTAAAGGAAGAAAGGCTTGCCGATAGGGCAGAGTACCTTGGCGAAATACTTCGCAAGGAACTTCGGGCAATTGACACCGATATGATTACTCTGGTGAGGGGTAAGGGCCTATTGAATGCAATCGTGATTAGTCCAAAAAACGGCAAAGACGCTTGGGATGTTTGCCTCAAAATGGCCGAAAACGGATTGCTGGCAAAACCAACCCATGGCGACAAAATCAGATTCGCACCTCCGTTGGTTATAACCGAAGAGCAACTTATGGAGTGTGTGGATATTATTAAGAAATCAATCCTTTCATTCGAATAATACAGCGAATCAAAAAATAAAAGACCGACTCCTGAAAAGGAGCCGGTCTTTTTTCGTAACCGGGATAAGTCCGTCGGAATGTTTTCTTGAACTTAACTCTTTAAACTCAGCCAATAAAAAACTCCGATGTAATCCCGTCAGCAAGTAACTTACCCCTTTTTGTTAGGGTCATACCACCTTCATTAAATGAAATGTAACCCTTTTTTTCAAAAACCTCCATCTTCATCATAAAGTCTTGGACTTGTTTTTCTCCCCAGCGATCCATTATTTCTTGGTAGTTGCATCCTTTTGAGGTACGCAAAGAGGTCATAATGTACTCGTTGTAAGAATCGCTTGATGATAAAACCTCGGTTTCGATGGCCAGATGGCCACTTTTTATGGTTTCGATGTATTTTGAGGTGTTTGCTATATTCCACCACCTTTGGTTGGCCTTGAAGCTATGCGCCGAGGGGCCCAATCCCAAGTATGGTTTGCCTGTCCAATAAGAGGTGTTGTGCTGAGATTCCATACCTGGCAGGGCAAAGTTCGAAATCTCGTAATGCTCGTAGCCTGCCGATTCTAAGCGGTCAACCATTATTTCAAACTGCCTCGAATATTGTTCCTCATCAACAGGCTGTACCTTGCCCTTGCGGATAAAAAGTTCGAGTGGAGTCTTGGGTTCAACGGTTAGGCCATAAACGGAAATGTGCGGGATTTTCCTTTCAATAACATAATCAAGGTTTTCAAGCCACTTTTTGTCTGTCAAGGTAGGAATACCAAAAATCAAGTCCAATGTAAGGTTTCTAAAACCAACCGAGAGGCAATTATCCACTACCTTTTTGGCTTGGACGGATGAATGGATTCGGTTTAAATAATCGAGGTCGTCTTGGTGAAACGACTGAATTCCAAGGCTAAGGCGATTTATGGAAGTTTTCCTCAATTCCTTCAACCTGTTGATGTTGAGATCGTCGGGGTTTGCCTCCATCGTAATTTCTGGGTTTGGCAAAACTTCGAAAACGTCATGAATTTTTTCCAGAAGCATCAACAATTCTGACGTTAGCATTACCGACGGGGTGCCACCTCCAAAATAAATGGTTTCGATTTTTGATTTTTCATACTGATTGGGATTTGTTTTGAAAAAATCTTTTCTCTGTTCCAATTCCAATAAAAGGCAACCTATCAGATCTTCCTTCCTTTTCAGCGAGGTTGAAAAATGAAAGTTGCAATAATTACAAGCCTTGCGGCAAAATGGAATATGAATGTAAACTCCTGCCACTATCAAATGGTCAAATGAGTGTTAAACTAAAAAACCGGGTTACATTTGCCCGGTTAAAACAAAAAAAGCCAAGACAAATTACTCTATCCCCGCAAAATGCTTCATAAACTGAACCCTGAAAAAGCTACTTGAGCTACCAAGAGCCTTACTGCTCATAATACCTGCAAAATCGGAAATCCTTTCGTACTTATTTCGTTCCATCCACGATTTTATTTCATCGTTCATGAGCTTAATGTGGGGTATTCCCTTTTGGTAAATGGCGGAGCAAACCTGCACAGCCTTTGCACCAGCAAGAATTTGCTTAACCACTCCTGCACCATCGTGAACCCCGGTTGAGGCGCACAAATCAACCTGCACGTTTCCAGCCAACAAACCGATCCAGCGCAGCGATGTTACAATTTCGTCGGGACTGCTGTAAATACCACCAACAGCCATGCGTTTTTTTTCAATGTCAATGTCGGGGCTGAAAAACCTGTTGAACAGCACAACACCATTGGCACCCGACCATCCCAGCTTCTTGACCATATTGCCCAAGTCGGTGAAATAGGAAGAAATCTTCATAGCCACTGGTATCTTTATTTCCTTCTTAACCTTTTCGAGCAACTCATAATAAAGCTTCTGATATTCAGAAGCCTCCTTGGCCACATCAGAAGGCAACACGAAAACATTCAGTTCGAGGGCATCTGCACCTGCTAACTCTATTTTCTTCGAAAAGCTAATCCACTCACTTGCACTAACGCAGTTTACACTGGCAATGATTGGAAAACTGGTCGATTCCTTACAGTTCCTGATCAAGTTAAGGTACTCCTCAACCTTATGCTCACGCGAGTAGTTGGCAATGTAATCATCGGCCTCGGAGTAGGCACCTGCCATACCCTCGTGCGCATACACCCTCCTGATATCGTGCTTTATTTGCTCTTCGAACAAAGATTTGAGAACCACGGCACCGGCACCTGCCAGTTCCATTTCTTGGATTTTCTCGACACTATTAGTCAAGCCACTGCTTCCGATTATTATGGGGCTTTTCAATTTCAAGCCCATATAGGTGGTCGAAAAATCTGCCATAAAGTGGATGTTTTTGGTTTTTTTCAAAAAGGTTCAACAAAAATAATTAACCATTTGGGATAATTGAAGAAAAAAACGAACAAAATGAAAAAACCTTAACCGTATTGATTCCCGAAAACCCTTACTTAATCCATTACACCTTGGATTACCTTTAGATCATAACTGGTGTGCCCTGAGGTTCCCTTTTTTGGCCAATACAGGGTCGGGCAATTAATTTCACCAACCTGGCCACCGATCTCCAAAGATTAAAGAAGCAATAGGGGCTCGAAAAGAAGGTAAATTATTCACATCACCTGTTTTGAATTGTCGAGAAGTTGTAAATTTGCGATTTATTTATTTTTGACTAGAATGAATAATATGGATCAAGATCAATTCAAGATAGGGGCAAAGGTGGAGCACTCCGCTTTTGGTACGGGGGTGATTACCAATGTTGGGCTAACAACCGCTACGATTTTTTTTGCCACCAAAGGAGATAAGGAAATATCCCGAACCTTCGAGGGTTTAAAACTGGTTGAACCTTCAAAAATAGAGGAGGGAAATGGCGGCGGAGGAGCCAGTGGGATAACTATACAAGACTTGGAAAAGGTTTTTTCGACAGTGCTAAGGCGATACGTTGATTTTCCTGAGATAATTGAGATGGGCGACAAGTGGAAAAGGGGGACGATAATTCTTCAACCGGGGGTAACTGGTCTCAAGGGAAAGGAAATTCCAATTGAAGCATTCTTTCACAAAATAGTATTGGTGCGCGATAGACTCAGGGTAATGGAGCAGCGAATCAACAGCAATTCCAAGCTGGAAGATGAAGAAAAGGTTAATCTTCAGCAATACCTAACCAAGATTTACGGCTCGCTAACCACTTTCAACCTGTTGTTCAAGCACAAAGAACAGTACTTCGTTGGCGATAAAGGTACCGAAGATTAGTGGTAATTAATCGTGGTTCATGAAGCCCTGGTTGGCAATGGTTTCCAAAAAAACCTTGCTAAAATGCAGGTTGTCCTTTTTGGTATATCGCTTTTCGGAAAAAATTTGAGCGAGGGTTTCCATTTGGTTTTCCTGCAGGAGCTTTTTAGTTAAGGGCAAGGATTCCTTTTCGGTATATACCTGGTCAATTTCTTCTACTGAGAAATCATGGTATTCTTCGAGGTGAAGAACTCCCCTTGGCGGAAGCCTGTCAGCCTGTTCAGGGCTTTCGTTAGGATAACCCACAACAACCGTAGTGATTGGAACCACTCCTGGTGGCAATTTGAAAAAATCAACAAGTTTGTCGGCTTGGTATGTGGTGGTGCCCAAGTAGCATATACCAAGCCCAAATGACTCGGCAGCTACGCATACGTTCTGGGCAACCAACAAAGCATCTATGGCAGCGGTGAAAAACGACAAGAAATTGTCGTAACCCGGCTGCGCTTTACGCTGAATGCACCACTTATTGAACCTATTGAAGTCGGCACAAAATGTCAACAAAACTGGGGCTTGTTCAACCATTTTCTGACCAAAATGTAACTTGCAGAGTTCCTTTTTCCTGGCTTTATCTTTGGTAACTATTATGCTGTAAACTTGCATGTTACCTGTTGTAGAAGCCCTAAAACCTGCGTTTAGAATGGCATTGAGTTTGTCATCGCTAATGGGGCAATCCTTGTAATTACGAATGGTTTTATGATTTACAAGGGTTTCGATTGTGGTGTTCATATTTTTAATTTTATGTTTCAGGAATTTTGCTCTTGATCCTTGTTTGACTGCGTATCAAACACCACCAACATTGCCAGCATGGCCCAAAACAAAACTGCCACCTTGTCGGTATCAAGAAAGTTGTTGAGAAACCCGTGCGAAAAATAAGTTATAAGTCCGATGGTTATTCCAAATGATATTAACCTTGCCTTCTGCGTCGACCCTTTCCTTAACATTTTAATCCCGGTTCTAAGGGCAAAGAAAACCAAAAGAAGCATTAAAACCATAGCAGGTAAGCCACCTTCACTCAGGGGCCCAATGTATTCGCTATGCGCGTTGCCCACATCGCCAAAGTTGGTCGTGACCAGGTTCAAGTATTCCGAAAGTTGAAAGGGAGCATACACGAATTGATATGTACCAGGACCCCATCCCACAACCGGACGCTCACCAAACATCCTTACGGCCGAAACCCACCTATTTATCCTTTCAACGTTTGAGGCATCGGTTTTGATGTTGGCTGCCGAGGCAAAATGCTCAGCAACATTCTCAGACGAGGCTTGTACCTGGGTTTGTAACCTGACGAAGATCTTTTCCCTATTGATGAACAGAGCAGCACCCAAAATAATCAATCCAGCCACTATATATCGGGGCCTAATCTTTGTGGCCAAAACCAAGGACGCTATTGCCCCAATAAAAACACTCATCCAAGCTGCCCTACTGTAGCTAAGAAAAACACCTAAAAGGAAAATTGCTACCAAGACGGATCCTGCAACGGCACCGAATCTAGATGCGGATGTTATGGTCAAGGCAATAAAAATGGGGGCTATGAGGGCAAGGGTTGCGGCGTAATGGGTATGGTCATTAAAAAAGGGTGTTACGGCCGAGGCTATTGCCTTCCGCTCGAACCCAAAACCTGAATGTTGCACAAAGGCACTAACCACAACAATTACCATAGGCACTCCATACAACCAGAAAAATCGATTTATGCTTCGCGAATCTCTGAAAAAGTAAGCTCCCAAGAAGAACATAGGGACAACAAACCACAAATGCGAAACGAAATACTTGAAAGAAACAATTGGGATTTCACTGGTAATAGAAGTAATCAGCATCCAAACAAGGTGCAAGACTACAACTATGGTTATAGGATGTTTCAATATTCTGATGTCATAATCAGGTTTCAACCCACATCGCAAGAAAAACATCAATGTGGCCGCAAGGAGTAAGGGTTCGTTTGGGACTCCAACGGAAAATCCCAATGAGGCAAACTTCAAATTAAACGAAAACGGAGTTAAAAAGGCAACAATCAACAATAGCTTTTCGGCAGAAATGAAAAGTAAAGCCAGCATTGCCATCGCCAATGGCAATGCCACGAACCAATAGTGCCCCTTTATTATCAAAGCAGAATTGATTAGTATAAAGGAAATACCAAGGAAGTAGAAAAGCTTTAGCTGGCCTTCGGTTTTCACGCCACGGATTATTTCGATGCAATTTCCTTTTTGATTGTCTCACGCACAAGGGAGAGAATTCCCTTTGCTTGCAAAACTTCGTATGCCACCAAAAACACCAAACATGATAAACCCGCACCAATTACCGAAAGGGCCACGATCATCCATCGCACAGGATAGATCTTTCTGGTTGGCGGAATCGCCTCTTCTACCACAAATTTATACTGCACGGGAGTTTCGAGATCGGCAACCTTGTCAATTAGCCTTCTTTCGAGGTTGGCAATATTGTGGCTAATATGCTCAACGTGGGTTCGGTAATAAATTTGGTCGGCGGCCTCCTCTCCAATACTTGCAAACCGATTTTCAATTGCCTTTACTCCAGGTGAATAGTTTCTGGAAAGGTCAATTGCCATTTGCTGGGATAGCATCTGCGCTTGGTAGTCAATACCAAAAACCCCCTCGCGCATGTATACGGTCAACGAATCTTGGAATAGCTTCATCCGGCGCCGCTCCTCTTGCAACTTTGCCAATGTCAAGTCCTTAGCTTGAATGGCCCTTACATATCGCATTTGGTTAATCAATGAGTCGAGTCGGCTAGAAATTGTATTTGCTATAAAAGCCGACATGGCCGGATCGTGATCTCGCACGGTAACTTCAACCGCGCCAAACCTTGTCCTGCGCGACGAAACGTTTCCCGAAAATTTTGCAAGGAAGTTATGATGATCAGCAATGTTGCCCTCCTTGAAACCGTAATGTTTAACCAAGTCCAATTCCGTGGCAACCTGTTCGAGCAACTCGCGTGATCCCAAAATCTGAAGCAATCGCTCCGCATCCTCTATTTCTCCAAATTCCAAAAAAGAACTGGAATGAAAAACAGCGCTTGACACACTCTTTGTTGTTGCAGGAAACATTGTGGTGCCAGCCTGGTACATCGGGGTTATGAAGGTGGGCGAAGAAAAAACAACGCCTGCAACTGCGGCAACGAAACAAATCACAAAGAAGTGTTTCCACCACTTGATAAAGAACTTTACCACAATGCCTAAATCAAAAAAGGTACTCTCGTTTTTCATCGTTTCGTATGTATTGGGTGTAATGAGGCAAAAAAACCACCTGATCGCAAAGTTAATAATTATAAACAATCATAGTGTTGGCATATGATCAATTCTCACCTCCCGCACCCTTCTTTTCAATCAAAATGGTATAAAAATCTCTTAATGGAAAAAACCTGACCAAAATGGCAATTATTACTGAAGCAGCCACAAACAACAATAGCGCATGGCCTAATTCAGCGACCAGGTAAGAAATTAGGGCGGCTGCCAGAATGCTAACCAAAAAGAAAAAAAACAACCTGGAAAGATACCCCAGACCAACCGAGAACTTCATTTTTGTAATTACAACGATTATCTGTGCTACCATAACCATCAAATGGGTGGCAAGGCTAGCGATTGCCGAACCCAAAGCATGGTATTTTGGTATTAGGATCAGGTTTAGCAATATACTAATTACCACTCCCAGAAGTGCAATTAGGTTAAGCTCACGAAGGCTACCGCTGGCAGTTAACAACGTGCCAAAAATGTAATTGGCCGAGGTACAAACAAAGCACATCATCAAGAAAACCAGCACCTTGCTAGAAACCTCCTGCCTAAATGCAAAATCCACGAGAGTCTCGCCATCGTGGATTGGATACAAGACCCCCATAATATCACCCGCGAAAAACAATGAACCCGCTGAACAAATTACACCAGGTATCATTATAAGTGTAAATGATAGCTTCACGAGTTTTTTCACATCATTTTTCTGCTTTAGCATTCGCGAAAAAATTGGGAGCAACAAAACGGCGAACAAGTAAGAAAAATGATTGACTGCATCAAGCAGCCTAAAGGCCGAGGCATAAATACCGCTTTGAAGCCTTCCATCCTGCAGCATCCTCTCGAGCATAACACTGTCAACTCGCGTGTAAAAGGTCATTAGCAACACTAAAAGGGCAAAAGGAAAGCTTTTTCGAAACACCTTAATCAAAAACGGCCAATCAAGCCTCAACCTGAATTGGATCAACCCCGACTTTTTAAAAACCAGAACAAATGAAACAAGAAGAGTTACTCCGTACGAAAAAGTTTGTGCATATACAAAATACTTGATCTTGAAATCGTCAACCACGTTGGTCCATAATAGCAAACCTACAATTACAATCATCAAAAGCCTGTCCAAAACAGATATGAAACTATCCGTCTTGAAAAGGTGTAGCCCGCTTAGGTTCGAGCGCAAGTAAAGAATCAGGCTCAACAAAAACTGGTTTATTGCCAAAAAAGCCAAAAGAAATACCTGCTCCCTTGTGTAATCAATAATAAGCGAGCCTAAGAAAACAACCAACAGGTAAACAGCAAAAAGCAAAAATTTGAAAACAATTAACTTGGGCAAATGCTTTCCGAGCAAGAAAGCGTTTTGTGCAATGTTTCGATTGTTGAAGTTGCTAAGCCCGGAATCGAGCAGAATATGAAAAAGATAGCTGAAATTGAACAGGGCAAAATAAAAACCATACTCATCGACCCCTACGGTATTTTGCACCGACCTGTCGATGCCAAGTATGTAGAATGGCTTTACCAGAAGGTTTAACACCAACAAAAAAACAAGGTTTTTCAAAAATTTCTGCTGCATTTGGCTACATTAACGCTTCTAATGGACCAAAGTTTCTAAGATTGTAAACAAACACTCAAAAGGTTCAAATCGCACATTAAAATTCCCTTAAATATGCAAGTGGTTAGACCGAAAATGGATTTTTGAAAACAAGGCAGTAGCATATACAATAACAATATAACACTAAAAGGCATAAAATATTACCCGCTCCGATGAATATTATTTGGCTAATTTTGCTTATTAAATGAAGAATGCCAATTATTCTTTAACCCAAACCTTTTTTGAATTAACGATGACAATTTCATTTAAACCAGGCGACAGGGTAACATTTCTCAACGAGAAAGGTGGGGGTTACGTTTCGCGCGTGATTAGCGACAAAATAGTGAGCGTTTCCATTGAAGATGGGTTTGAAATCCCCTACCAAATTTCAGAATTGATTAAGGTGGATGAAGCATCGGCCAGTGCAATCAAGCATGCGGAAGAAAAGATCAATGAGAATCCCGATTTATTCCCCCTCTTCCCAGAATCGTCCAAAAATACACCCCTCAAAGAAGGAGCCTATCTGGCAATAATTCCCGAAGACCAAGAAAACCTCTTGGAATGCAACCTAGAGTTTTACCTCATAAACAAAACTGACTATGAATTGCTGTTTGGAGTTTACCTCAACAGGCTCGGGGATTACCACGGGTTGGAATACGGTTACGTGCAAGGGCAATCAATGTGGTATCTTAGCACCGTAAAACGCGACAAAATAGAAGAATGGGTCAACGGTTTGGTGCAAATGGTATTTTTTAAGGCAGGTAAGGCAATTCCAATCAACCCGGTATCAGCCAACATTAGCTTCAAGCCCATAAAAATTTACAGGGAAGAAAGTTTTTCATTCGAGGTAATTTTACAAAAAAGGGCAATCCTCCTTCAACTGGAAACTACCGACAAACTTGCAATTGGCACGAAAATTGATTCCAAACAGCCTGTCAACAAGGATATACTGGCAGAGAAAACTAACAACGGTGGCGGACCATCGATTAAGACCAGAAACTCCGAGAGCTTCCTGGACAAGCACAAAGTTGACGACAAGATTGCTGAGGTTGACCTTCATATTAACCAAATAGTGGACAATCCATTGATTTTTGACACAAACCAGTTGTTAACCTTACAAATAAACTATTTCAAAAAATGTATGGACCAGGCTATTGTTGAGAAACTGTCGAAAATTGTTTTCATTCACGGGGTTGGTAGCGGCACGCTAAAAAACGAAATTTTGCGTTATTTGGAAAGTATTGAGGGCATAAAAACCTATGATGCCTCTTACGCCAGATACGGCCTGGGAGCAACGGAGGTGTTGTTTTTCCGAAATAGGTAAGCAGTATTGAGTGATGAGGAAACAACTAAGGGTGTGATTAACTGCCATTTAACCATTTATAAATGTTGAACCAATACAAGCATCAATTAAGGATACTGGAAAACTAAGAAAAAGCAGGCTGTCTTGTCGCTGCCAGTAAATGCTGGGAGAGGAAAGTCCGGACAACACAGAGCAGCATACTTCCTAACGGGAAGCCAACCACTGGGTGGTTGAGAGAAAGTGCCACAGAAAATTACCGCCTCGATTAGTTCGGGGTAAGGGTGAAAACGTGAGGTAAGAGCTCACGACCTTGCCGGGCGACCGGCACGGGGGGTAAACCTTATGCGTTGAAAGGCCAAGCATACCGGGGCTTGAGGGTTGCTCGCCCAACTCGGAGGGTAGGCCGCTAGAGCCAGTGCGTGAGCCCTGGCGTAGATAAATGACAAGAACCCCGATTTGTCGGGAACACAGAATCCGGCTTACAGGCCTGCTTTTTCTTTTCTTACTAAAAAGAACTATATGTGCAATATGAAATTCGGACTCACCCTAGCATTAATGCTTTTTGCTACTGCTTCGGCAATGGCCCAAAAGTCAATGGTTCACAACCAACCGGATGCCAATTACAGGCAAGCCCTTTACCTGTTTGACAATGGCCAATTTGGTGCTGCCATGAACCTATTCGACAAGGTTATAGGTCAGATCGACAACCCCCACGACGAGAGAAGTGCCAGCGCCTTGTTCTATTCCGGCATCTGTTCGTCCCAATTACAAAACCCCAATGCCGAAAGCAAGCTTCTGGAGTTTGTCGAAAGGCATTCGAACCATCCAGGCCAAAACCTCGCTAAGTTTCATCTTGGAAAGATTAAATACTCCGAAAGGAAATTCAGAGATGCCGAAAACTGGTTTGTTATGGTTGATCCAACCTCGCTCGACTCGAGCATGCAACAAGAATTGTTTTTCAAACGCGGACACAGCCACTTCAACACAAAGAAATACCCCGAAGCACTTAGGTGGCTTTCAAGGGTTAACAACCCTCAATCACCATTTCACGGAGCAGCAATTTATTATCAGGGGCACATAAACTATGAATTGAATACCTTGGCCCCCGCCCTTGAACTGTTCAATAGGATTAAATCCGACCCTTCGTTTTCAAAACTAGTTCCTTACTACATTTCACACATTTACTACCTACAAAACGATTACGAAAGGCTTGTAGAATACGCAGTCCCCTTGCTACGGCAAGCGGATAATCCACGTTACGCTGAAATGGCCAAACTTGTTGGCGATGCCTATTTTGCAAAGGGAGAATATGAAAAATCAATTTCTCATTTCGAGACCTTTTTTAGCAGGGAACCCAATAGGGTAACACGCGATGATAGGTTCCAACTTGGTTTTGCTTACTTTCAGGCCAAGAGCTTTCCTAAGGCCATCGAGCAGTTCGAAAGGTTGATAACCGGCAGTGATGCCACGGCGCAAAACGCTCACTACCACCTCGGTGCAGCTTACCTCGAAACCAATCAAAAACGCTTTGCCCGCAATGCATTTTTCTCTGCCCACCAAAACAACCATGACCCCTTGATTACCCAACATGCTTTGTTCAATTTCGCCAAGCTATCCCACGAATTAAGCCTCGATTCGTACAACGAAGCCCTTAGCTCTTTCCAAAAATACATAAATGATTATCCCAAGTCTTCCAGAGTAAACGAAGCCTACCAACACATAGCCGGGATTTATCTTTCAACACGCAACTTTAGAGATGCCCTCGATTACATCGAAAAAACCTCAATAAACACCTCCGAGATGCGAAGGGCCTACCAAAGAATAGCCTATTACAGGGGAGTGGAGCTATTTAATTCCGGTGACTTTCCGGGCGCAATAGCCATGTTTGATAAGTCAGCAACCCAACCACAAGTTGATACATACCTGGCCCTGGCATCCTATTGGAAGGGCGAGGCGCTATACTTGCAAGGTAGGTACAACGATGCCTTGACAACCTTGACCAAGTTCCTTACCACACCTGGCGCTTTTTCTCTCAAAGAGTTTAACCGCGTCAACTATACGATTGGTTACACACATTTCAAGAATAAGAATTTTAATGCAGCACTTCAAGCATTTCGCAAGTATATTACAATTTCAGGCGAACCTCAGGCTCTGGTAAACGATGCTACCCTGCGTTTGGGCGACTGCCAATTCGTCTCTAAAGAATTTAACAATGCTATTGAGACATACTCTAGAGTTGCGAGAACCGGCGGAACCGGTGCCGACTACGCCACCCTCCAGATTGGGATTGCGCAAGGAGCCACAAACCAGTACAACCGGAAAATCACCACTCTTCAAGGACTGCTTAGCAGGTTTCCCAACTCTAAACACGTGCACCACGCAAGATACGAGATAGGAAATTCATACCTTACCCTCGACAACAGCCAGCAAGCCCTGTCCTTCTTCAATCAACTGCTTGACCAGCACCCAAATAGTATTTTCGTCAAAAGTGCAATGCTGAAGTCGGGGTTGATCCACTTCAACAACAACCAAGACCTGCAGGCGCTTAAAATTTTCAAGGATGTTGTACACAAGTATCCGGGAAGCCCAGAATCTCAAGAGGCACTTAACGCTATAAGGAACATTTACCTCAACCTGAACCAAGTTGACAAGTTCGTTGAATTTTCGCAGGGAGTAAGTTTTGCCACCGTCAGCGCCGCCCAACAAGATTCCTTAACATACAGGGCAGCCGAAAATCGATACATGCAAAACGATTGCCATGGTGCCACAACTGGTTTTTCAACCTACTTGCAAAGATTTCCAAGGGGCATTTTTGCCATAAATGCTAGTTTTTACCTAGCCGAGTGCCAATTCAGGGCAGGGAACAACGACCAAGCCTTGCAAAACTACAAGGGTGTAATATCGAAGCCAAAATCGCAATTCACCGAAAACGCATTGCTACGTGCCGCGCTGATCGAACACAATAACAAAAACAATCTAGCCTCATATGAACTTTACAGACAGTTGGAGCAAGTGGCTGACTTGCCCGAAAATCAAATAATTGCCATCCAGGGTCAAACGAGGGCACTTTTCAGGCTCCGAAGGTTTCAAGATTGTGCCGCGGGTGCTGATAGGATTATTTCAACCCCAAGGGCTTCGGCAGATATGAGGCAAGAAGCACATCTGTTCAAAGGTAAATCGGAACTAGAACTAAATCAATTCCTCCCGGCCCAAACAGCACTGCAAAACGTTATAACAGTGGCTGGAAACGAAAGAGCGGCAGAGGCAATGTACCTCCTGGCTTACATACAATACGTTCAGAAAAATTTCAAACGCTCGGAGGAGCTGATCTTCGACTACTCAAGCAAGATGTCATCACATGATTACTGGCTTGCAAAATCATACATTCTGCTTGCCGACAACTACACGGTTGTTGGCAACCTCTTCCAAGCAAAATTAACGCTACAGAGCATTTTAGATAACTACAAAGGCGAGGAACTCAGGCAGGAGGCAAGGCAAAAACTCAATGCCATCCTTGACAAAGAAAACCATAGAAGCCAGAAAAACACACCCGATCGCGAAATCAACCTAAACCCAAATAGGTTTTAGAGAACATACACCGAAACTACCCCAACCACGGTCAAGAGGTTAATTGCATGCATAATCTTTGAAAAAATGAAACACTTAACATTCATATTAGTAGGTCTGGCAATCACTTCGACCCCACTTTGGAGCCAACGCCCTCTCGATGTGAACGAAGTAAGGATCGTGGCTCCATATGAGCCGAGCATCTCCGATGCCTTCAAAATAAACGATAATCCAAGCATTGATGACACAAAACCTGAAAAACCGGCATTTGCATATTCAATAGTTCCACGAAAACTCGAAACCAAATTTGCGCTAGAACCCATGAGGCCAGCACAAATAAACGAACCAGCCCTTGCCGCCCTAAATCACGGCCATCTGAAAGTAGGTTTCGGAACTCAGGCCACGCCGTATGCCGAATTGTTCGTAAACTCCAACAGAAGTAAAACTCATGCTCTAGGACTAAACGTAAGGCATTTCTCTACCCTCAGTTCCATTTCCGACCGCGCCTATAGCGGATTTTCCGAGAATCGGGTAAATCTGTTCGGAACATACTTTTTGGGAGAAAACCTTCTAAAAGGAGGGCTTTACTTCAACCATGACAGGCTTCATTTTTATGGTTTCGACCCAACTGATTACGGGTTCGCTCCCCACGGACAAAAACCCCAGCCGGGACAATTAGAGCTGACAAAGGACAAATACAACCAAAAATTGACAAGGCTCAGTGCAAACATTGGGATTAAGAATAGGGAAAACAGCTCGTCAAAAATCGTTTACAGAGTAGGTTTCGATTACAAGTTTTTTGCCGATAAGTACCAAGCCAAAGAGCATTTGGTGGCTGTTAGCGGACGTATTGGCAACACGATTGATGGGGCAATCAAAACTTTCGAAAATCCGGTCATCAGCCTCGACCTCGATGCAAAATTCTTTAAGAACATTGTCCAGCAGAAATCGTTTTCCTCCTCCCTTGTTTCTCTCGTGCCAGGAATTGGCTATAAGGGAAGCAGCTTTTCGGCATTTGCTGGAGTGGATGCGATTATAAAGGTTGACTCAACCAAAACCAGCCTCGGAGTGTACCCCAACCTTAGGATTGAAGCAGACCTCATTGACCAGTATTTAATGGTATATGGCAAGCTCTCCGGAGGGCTAAAACAACAATCATTGGATGACCTAACGGGGATCAACCCATTTTTGAATACTTCATCTCAATTGATGTTTGAAAACACCAAGGTAAATATTACTGGTGGGGTTAAGGGGATTTTTAACGACAATCTATCGTACAACCTCTCCTTTAACGGTGCCAGGATTCAAAATTTCGCCTTTTTTGCCACCGATCTCCAAAGCCAATTCCAAAACAAATTCCTTGCAATTTATGATACTATAACACGTATAGGAGTATTTGGAGAGATTTTTTCAAGTTTTGGACCAAAAGCCCAAGCAAGATTGTCGGCAGCTTATTACCAATATACAATGAAAAACGAGTTGATGCCTTGGAACCTTCCCGAGATGGAACTCTCGTTGAACACTAAAATAAACCTTGCAGAAGACTTTTCAATAACAGCAGATTTCTTTGGTAGAAGCAAAGCCTTTGCAAGAATAATTGATGTTGATAACACGGTAATTGGCCGCAAATTGCATGATTTCGTGGTGGATTTCAACATAGGGGCAGGTTACAAAATATCCCCCTACCTTTCGGCTTTCATCCAACTTCAAAACGTTACTGGAAAATCATTCGAGCGATGGATAAATTACCCCACGAGAGGCTTAAATATTTTTGGCGGAGTTGGTTGGTCGTTTTAATGGAGTAATAAACAGGTCACCGGCTGTTAGGTTTTTTGATGGTTTTAGGTTTTAATTTGTTGCTTCGTCAAAGGTGGTGCTTGACAAGTAAAATGGAATTAATGTTAAGGTGATAGAATATTTAATCTCCCGCAGGCCTAATATGGCTACCGCGCTTGTTGGGCCCCATCAAAACAACCTTTCTTAATCCAGGCCCTGATGTCCAATGAGAGACTTAGGAATTCCAATTTCTAATTTTCAGGCATATACTGTTTAAAACTTATTCGGTGATAAACATTCTGAAAACTATGGTTCCAAGTCTAGGAAATTCTTTCAACCATACCAAACTCAATAATTTATAAGGGAAAAGGGGTAGATGCAATAGGCACCTACCCCTTTCATATAACCGGGACTCTAAAAAAGAGACCCTACACAAAGTCAATTACCAGCTGTAGTAAATAGTAACCTTACGTTCTTTTGAAGCCTCAGCACTATAGACTGATTTAGCCCGTTCCTGAGGATTTGAAGAAACGTGAGGTGGGGCTTTTGTGTCACCGTAAGGTACAGCTGTAAGTCTAAAATGTCCGTTGGTCAAGTATGGCTTTAACAAACCCCCACCCCATTCATCCAAGTATGACTTTACGGCTGCAATGCGACGCTCGGTAAGCTTTTGGTTGTACTCGGGCAGTGCAAGAGGGCTGGCATAACCGCCAATGTTAATCTCAACCTTATTTTTGCGATTATCGTACAAGAAGGAGGCAAACTGATTAAGATCATTCATTCCCTTCTCAACTTCGGCAAAGAAAGCTTCCATTTCGGTCTTTGGAGAACCCGAGCGCCTTAAGTAAATGCTCTTGGCCCGAAGGTAATTGTCAAAGGTTTTTGAGTAACTAGGTATTAAACTCGAAGGTCTTGGAATATCATTCTCAAAGTAAACCACAAAATTAGCCGACCTGATCTCTTCCTTTTCTACCACTACTTCCTTGGCCAACTCTACAGTTCCAACATAAATTTTCCGCTGAGCATCAAGCTTAAAATCGCTGATGGTAACTTTTGTTGGCTGATAACCGGCCAGAGTAACATCGAAGGCAACGGGTTCCACTTCCGGCAAGCTGAAAAGATATCCCATACCGCGAAGGTTTGAAATAACTTGTTCCGAAATCCTCGATTTGGCTGCACTGTACTTAACCAACGCTCCCTCAATTGGAGACTTGGTAGCCTTATCAACCACCTTTACAAAGAAATCCTTAGTGGTCTTGTCAATGAAAGAGAAGAAAAACACATTGTCAGCAAAGCCGGCCCGGTTTCGGGTTGATGAAAGGTACCCTGTAGTTGCAGAGGCAAACGAAGCTCCAAAATCATCAAATGGTGTATTAATCGGAGCAGGAAGCAACATTCGCTTTCCTTCCTTAAACATCACCAAATCGAGCCCACCAATGGTTTCAAGGTGATTGGTTGAGTAAACCAAATGCCCGTCGGGCGTAAATGATGGAAAAACCTCGTCGTAAACCGTATTAATTTCGGCTCCAAGGTTTATGGGTTGTCCCCAATTGGATCCATTCCACTTTGACTTGTAAAGGTCGAAACCGCCCATACCACCTGCCATATCGCTTGCGAAATAAAGAGTTTGCTCCTTATCGTTATAGAATGGGTGCTGAACTGAGATATTCTCATCACCAAAAGGAAATCTTGCGGCTTTACTCCAGTCATTACCTTGCTTTACGTAATAATCGAGATAAAGGTGCTGATAACCATCCCTGTTCTTTTTTGTGTAGTTCCGATTAACAACAACCAAGTTTCCATCGCCAGAAATGGCAATTGGACCATCGTTAAGCTTGGTGTTCAGGATAGTAGGAAGAAAATCGGGAAGATCCATTGGTTGGCAACCTTCGCCAAAGGCAATTACATTTAGAAAGGGTTTGCCGGTAATGGGATAATTTGTAAATGAGGGCTTTCGAGAGGAAGTAACAAATAGATATTCCTTCCATTGATACGGAACTAAGTCCTCGTTCTTTGAATTACCGCAAAAGGGTGTGATAAAAGCATCGAATTTAAGGTCAGAGTTAAAGTATCCGGTTTTTGCATCGTAGGGTGTCGAAGAAGTAATTGCACGACCAGCGTGAGCATAATTTCTCTTAAGCTGAGGGGTAGTCAACAGCCCTAACGAATCGGCATAACGGTACTTTTCGTAGGCACCCTGAAAGTTGCGCAAGTGAAATTGAACTTCAGCCAGTTGAAGTACAGCGTCGGTATTACCACGCTGTACTTTCCGGCTAAGCTGTGATTCAAGCAAGTTCAAATCCCTACCCAACAATCTGTCAGTGGCCTTTTGCCCGGTGGAGCAAGCAACCACAATCATCATAACTGCAAGAAGAAACACAATGATTCTTCCCTGCTTGTAGCTTTTTTTTAACATCTTTGTGGTGTTTTATGTTTTTCAAACATTGTTTTGTGCCAAATAGTTAATAAAAGGCTACAAGAAGAATCTTGGAGATGCAATCCTTCCTGTTACTCCACCCCAGTTGTAACGCAAGCCTACCTCGTGGCTCTGCTTGGTTACGATGTTGAGGTCTGTCATTGGGTAGGTGTATTTATAACCTAAATACCAATTGGGAGTGAATTTTATACCAATTAGAGCGCCAAGGGCATCAAGACCATTGGCAAAATCAGTCCGAACTACAGGTCCAAAATCAATGGTCCTACCCAATCCGAAAATGGCATTAAAGTCGGCCTGGAGTGGCGCTTTGTGACTGTACTTGAACATAGTGCTTGGAGTAAGATTCAATTCTTCCGAAAACCTAAAGGTATGACCGGCATAGCCAAAGAGGTGCGTTTCGCTTACGTTTTGAATAACTCCGTTATCTTCGAATCCTTTGTGCAAAATTCTAGGAGCAGAAAAACCAATGAACGAATTGGTTGAGTACAGCAGAAAACCTGAACCTACATTAAAATTGAAACTAGTTGCAAATTCCTTGTTAAACCAAGGATCATTGGGATCAATTAGGTTAAGGCCAACTAGGTCAAGATTTTGATTTGAACCAAGAGCCCTAAGCCCTATGGCAAAACGCCATGTTTCAGATACCCTAAGGTGATAGGCAATGTCAGCCTGGAAGGTTAAATCCTTTATTCGGCCAATATTGTCTTGATAGATACCCAGAGCTACCCCCAAATTTGAGGGTAACGCCAGGTTTAGAAATGCCGAATAAGTTCTTGGTGCTCCCTCTAACCCTATCCACTGGTGGCGACCAAGCAGGCCGAAATGATTGCTACTGCTTGCTCCTGCCTGTGCAGGGTTTACTACAGTATTGTTAAAGATATACTGTCCGTAGATCGGTAGCTGTTGGCCCCGAACCCCCTCCACGAGGAGAAGGCTCAGGACTACAATTATTACAAATGTTCTTTTCATTTTTTGTATCGTTTAAAGTTTAACTTACTCGGTTAATTAGTATAGTACGTGAACAGCGCCTGAAACAATGGCTCCGCCAGGTTCTAGTGAAATCACGTAGAAGTAAACCCCTGCTGGAACTATACCTCCGCGTCCTGAAACTATGTGGCCTCTATTGGCTACACCAGTCCATGGAGTGTAGGTGCCCTCGCTTTCCCATACTAGTGCTCCGTTACGGTTGAACACCTTGATGCCATGATTCGGATGGTTATCCAGACCAAGAATCTGCCAATCATCAGTCATACTGTCACCGTTTGGCGAGAAACCATCGGAAACAATGATTCCATTACCCGCAATTGAAAGTATAACCATCACACCATCCTCAGCATTTAGCTTACCGTGCAAGAAGGTGGCTTCGACAGTCGCAGTGTTGACAACCTTTTGTGCTACCATATCGCTATACTTTATGGTGTAAGTACCTGTAAAGGTTTGGCTTGCACCTGGGGCCAGCGTTGGGATAGTTTGGTTCAGGTTAATCAAAGGATCCTTTACAATAACGCTGGTTAGTGCTATGGTTCCGTTGTTTGTCACCCTTACAGTGTAAGTAATCTGATCGCCAATGGCTGCGAAGGTAGCCCTATTTGCAGTTTTGTCAATTGCAACAGATGGACGGTAAACAGTTATGTTAAACGTGCAACTTGAGGTGCAACCATTTGGATGGGTATGAGTGTAGGTAATTGTGTGAGTACCAACACCAGCCACGGATGGGTTGAAGAAGTTGCCAGCAACACCCGCGCCACTGTAAGTGCCTCCGGCAGGAGTAGCACCTGTAAGCAAAATTGGTGCACCTTCAACGTGAACTGGCCCAACAATAACTCCACTGCAGCTTACAGCAGGAACGGGAGTAATTGTAAAGGTAGCAGTATGAGTGGTAGTGGCATAGTTAAGGTCAGTAACTGTCCAGGTGACCGAAACAGCACCACCGCAAACACTTGGGGCTACAGGTTGAGCCGGAGATGTGGTAACTACCGGATTACATCCACCACTTACACCAAATCCTGTCAACCAATTGGCAAATGCTGTATTGGCAGCCTGCTGGTTAGCAAAGCTGGCAGACGTGTGAGTAGCGTTGGCAACAGGCGTAACAACAACAGGTCTTGGGGTGACTGTGAAGGTAGCTGTGCGTGTAGTGGTTGTGTAGCAGAGATCTGAAACAACCCACGTTACTGTTACGCTTCCACCACAAGTGTGAGGAGCAACAGGAATAGCCGGGGTCATCACAACTTTTGGATTACATCCACCTGTTACCCTAAATCCAGCCAACCAACTTGCGAAGGCGGCATCAACTGCTTGCTGTCCACCAGCTCCTGTAGAAGGATGAGTAACACTAGCAACAGGAGTAACTACTACTGGAGCAGTTTGCCTCCACCAGTATGATACTTCAACTTCGGTTGTAAGTCCACAAGATGTAGCCCTGAAGGTGAAGGTCTGAATGAAGTGGCACTCATAGTGATCCATTTGAGTAATTGGACCCGGTATGCATTCCCATCCAAGTGGACCACACTGGTTAGAAGCCGTAACAGTATTTGTCCAATCATCACATTTTGGGATACGAGCCGGGTTACATCCAAGATCGCCACCAGCCGGAAGGTTGGCGAATACAGGTGCAGTAACAACTGTCCAAGTGTAGGTTATCCTAACTGGGTTGGCAATATTGCCGCACGCATCTGTGTAGTTGGCAGTCCAAGTTTGCGACCTGTTGCAGCCATTTACTACTACCGAGCCAACGGTAACAACTGGGGTTAGGTTTCCGGTTGCACAGTTGTCAGTGACTGTAAATATTGGTGCATCAATGTAAACTGGGTTGCATCCTAGGTTGCTGTCAACAGCAGTTGTGCTGATAACTGGCCTCACAAGGTCATTGGTCCAAGTGTACGTAACGCTAACAGGAATTGCTGTGTTGCCGCAAGCATCGGTTGCATTGGCAGTCCAAGTTTGTTGCCAGTTGCAACCCAAACTTGTAGGTCCATCGGTATTGACAACCAAAGCAATGTTCCCAATACAGCCATCAGTGGCAGTAAAGGTAGGAGCAACCACGGTGTAGTTGCAACCTTTGTGTCCGCTTACAGCAGTGGTAGCTATAACCGGCCTGGTTACGTCCACAGTCCAGATGTAGGTAATGCTTACCGGAGCAGCGGCATTGCCACAGGCATCTATGTAATTGGCAGTCCAAGTTTGTGACCTAAGGCAGCCATTAGTAACTATTGCACCTACGGTTACCGCAGGAACAAGGTTTCCGGTAGCACAATTATCGGTAGCAATGAAAACAGGTGGTGTAACAACCGGGTTGCAACCCAGGTTGGCGTTGTTAATGGCACTAGTAGTAATTACTGGTGCAGTAGTATCATTGGTCCAAGTGTACGTAATACTAACAGGATTTGCTGTGTTGCCGCAAGCATCGGTTGCATTGGCAGTCCAAGTTTGTTGCCAGTTGCAACCC
>CAZUWF010000002.1:151347-153492 GCA_964624065.1 uncultured Bacteroidales bacterium | reverse complement strand
TGCAACCTTTGTGTCCGCTTACAGCAGTGGTAGCTATAACCGGCCTGGTTACGTCAACGGTCCAGGTGTAAGTAATGCTTACAGGAGCAGCGGCATTGCCACAAACGTCAGTGAAGTTGGCAGTCCAAGTTTGAGACCTAAGGCAGCCATTTATTACAACAGCACCAGCGGTTACAACAGGAACAAGGTTTCCGGTAGCACAGTTATCTGTAGCAATGAAAACAGGTGGTGTAACAACCGGGTTGCAGCCCAGGTTAGCATTGTTCACCGCACTTGTGGTTATAACAGGTACCGTAGTATCTATTGTCCAGGTATAGGTAATCATTACAGGAACAGCCTCGTTGCCGCAAGCATCGGTTGCATTGGCAGTCCAAGTTTGTTGCCAGTTGCAACCCAAACTTGTAGGTCCATCGGTATTGACAACCAAAGCAATGTTCCCAATACAGCCATCAGTGGCAGTAAAGGTAGGAGCAACCACGGTGTAGTTGCAACCTTTGTGTCCGCTTACAGCAGTGGTAGCTATAACCGGCCTGGTTACGTCAACGGTCCAGGTGTAAGTAATGCTTACAGGAGCAGCGGCATTGCCACAAACGTCAGTGAAGTTGGCAGTCCAAGTTTGAGACCTAAGGCAGCCATTTATTACAACAGCACCAGCGGTTACAACAGGAACAAGGTTTCCGGTAGCACAGTTATCTGTAGCAATGAAAACAGGTGGTGTAACAACCGGGTTGCAACCCAGGTTGGCATTGTTAATAGCACTAGTAGTAATTACTGGTGCAGTAGTATCATTGGTCCAAGTGTAGGTTATCATTACAGGAATAGCCTCATTACCGCAGGGATCAGTAGCGTTGGCTGTCCAAGTTTGTTGCCAGTTGCAACCCAAACTAGTAGGACCATCGGTAGTAACAACTACAGGTACTGTTCCAACACAACCATCAGTAGCGGTAAAAACAGGTGGAACAACGGTATAGTTACAACCATTGTGTCCGCTTACAGCAGTGGTAGCTATAACCGGCCTGGTTACGTCAACGGTCCAGGTGTAAGTAATGCTTACAGGAGCAGCGGCATTGCCACAAACGTCAGTGTAGCTGGCAGTCCAAGTTTGAGACCTAAGGCAGCCATTAGAAACTATTGCACCAACGGTTACCACAGGAACAAGGTTTGTGTTTAAGCAATTGTCAGATACAAGGAAGGTTGGGGCAATCACATTCGGGTTGCAGCCCAAGTCTTTGGTTGCCAATGGCTCGGTGGAGAAAATAACCGGTACAGGATTATCAACCCTCGAAGTGATTGTGAATGTTGCACTCCATACTATCGGAGTAGACAAACAAGGTGCATCTGTGATGGTCCATGTAACTGTAGCAGAGCCACCGCAGAGAGGCGGAGCATTGGCAATGTTAAAGTTGCTTGTCATTATCACGTTGCAACCACCAGCAGGGTTAATCCTTAGGGTTTCGGCAGCGAACCAAGCCTGGAATGCAGTACCAACTGCTGCCTGGTTGCCCAAGTCGCAAGAGTTGATGGTTTGGTTCTGGGGCGCAGTGGAGGTTACAGTAGGCACAATGGTAAATACCTGGTTTACGGTATTAGAAATGTTTCCGCACTTGTCAGTAACCCTGTAGGTACGAGTTACGGTCCACATACAAACACCGGGTACCACCACATCAGAAGAACTGACAACAAGTTCGTTAACCGGAGTGCAGTTATCAGATAGAGTTACACCAAGAGCCGTAAGAGCGGCAGGGGTAGTAACGGCAGGCGGAGCCATAGGAGAGCAACCATCAAGCGTTACGCCCGCAATCGTACCTGTGATAACAGGAACAGTTGTATCCACGATATTGTAGGTGTAGGTCCAATCGGCAGTTGTAGTACCGTCGCAAGCAGTATAGCGATAGGTCCAAACTCTCGTTCCGGAGCAAACAATTGGCGATGGAGTATCAACAAAGCCAACCAAAGAGGCAGTAACAGTACGGCCACAAGCATCCACAATTGGAGCTGGAGCACCTGGGTCAGTAGCCAAAGTATGACATTCTACCGCTCCAGGATGCACAACACTTGAAGGAGCAACTAAGCCACCACTGTAAGTAATTGTATAGGTAAACGTCCAATCGACAGTGGTTGTAAGATCACACGCAGTGTAACGGT
>CAZUWF010000002.1:148222-151247 GCA_964624065.1 uncultured Bacteroidales bacterium | reverse complement strand
CATACCCTGGTACCGTTGCAGGTTACAGGATTTGGTGTGTCAACCGAGCCAACCAAAACAGCCGTAACAGTGCGGCCACAAGCATCAAGAATCGGTGCAGGAGCGCCCGGGTCAACTGCATCGGCAGGACAACTTACAGTTGAGGTAGTGCTTGCAGGAGGAGTCAAACCACCACTGTAAGTAATTGTATAGGTGTAAGTCCAATCGACAGTGGTTGTAAGATCACACGCAGTGTAACGGTACAAGTAAACTCTTGTTCCATTGCAAAGAACAGGGTTTGGAGTATTTGTAACACTAACCAAGGCAACTGTGGTTGGTCTGCCGCAAGCATCAAAAACTGCAGGAGGTGTAACACCAACTGCATCAGCAGGGCAACTTACAGTTGAACTACCGGCAGCAGGGGCAATCAAACCTCCGCTGTAAGTAATGGTATAAGTATGGGTCCAATCGGCAGTTGTGGTACCATCGCATGCAATGTAGCGATACCTCCATACCCTGGTACCGTTGCAGGTTACAGGATTTGGTGTGTCAACCGAGCCAACCAGAACAGCGGTAACAGTGCGGCCACAGGCATCTAAAATCGCAGGAGGTGTACCTGGGTCAACTGCACTAGCAGGACAGCTAACTGTTGAAGTACCAGCAGCAGGAGGTGTGAGACCTCCACTGTAAGTAATGGTATAGGTAAACGTCCAATCGACAGTGGTTGTAAGATCACACGCAGTGTAACGGTACAAGTAAACTCTTGTTCCATTGCAAAGAACAGGGTTTGGAGTATTTGTAACACTAACCAAGGCAACTGTGGTTGGTCTGCCGCAAGCATCAAAAACTGCAGGAGGTGTAACACCAACTGCATCAGCAGGGCAACTTACAGTTGAACTACCGGCAGCAGGGGCAATCAAACCTCCGCTGTAAGTAATGGTATAAGTATGGGTCCAATCGGCAGTTGTGGTACCATCGCATGCAATGTAGCGATACCTCCATACCCTGGTACCGTTGCAGGTTACAGGATTTGGTGTGTCAACCGAGCCAACCAAAACAGCCGTAACAGTGCGGCCACAAGCATCAAGAATAGGTGCAGGAGCACCTGGGTCAACTGCATCGGCCGGACAACTTACGGTTGAAGTAGTGCTGGCAGGAGGAGTCAAACCACCAGTATACAGTACGGTATATACATAACTCCAAGTGTAAACGGCAGGTGTACAAGGATCGTTGTAGGTCCAGGTATATGTGCGGTTGCCATTGCAAGCCGGTTTAGCAGTAACGGATGGAGCCCCTGAGGCTGGCATAACCAAACCACAAGAATCGTACAATACCGGAGGTGTAGGAATCACATCGGTGTCATCGGGGCACTGAACTGTTGAACCACCTGCAGGAGGGATAGTAACCGTACCGGTAGCGGTAAGAACCTGGAAGAAGTGGTCAAACGAGATGGTGGGATTACCATCGCTGGTTACCGTTCCCTTAACCCAAATGATGCCACCTGTGTAACAAGGTGCAAAGTCATTAGTAACGGGATTAAACAAGGTAGGATTGTAGTATCCAGGAAGGGAAGTATCGTAAGTTACCACAACGTTTAATCCACTTACCGTGCCAATTTCCAAGAACTTTTGAATCCAAAGCTGGAACTGAATGTCAATATACTCCTGTGGGTGGGTAACACCAGGAGGAGCGAAGCAAGCAGGGATAATGACGTGCTCGGGCGGTAGGGGGAACAAACCTGGTGTTGAAACCCTAGTGAGAACCACGTTGTGTGAGCCAGCAGGGAAGTTGTAATTGATGGAGAATGTGTTAATTCCATCGAAATACAATGGACCTCCGGCAAAAGTACCCACTACAGGATTACCACCTGAGTTTGCAATAATAGTGAGGTTAGCATTCAACGCAATAATATTACTTCCAATAACCGATATACTTGCACCACCAAGGCTGATATTTCCAAGTACGGTTATTCGGGTATGTCCGGTGCAGGGAGCAGCACCGGCCACGTAAACGTTAACTGTACTTGAAGAGGTTAAAGTCAAATTGGCAACGACAACACAACCGGGGCTTGTACCGAATATCCAGCGGAGACCCTTTGTATCATTCAAGTTACCGTAATTACCGGGCTTAACCCTTACAACGTCGCCTGGGTTGGCACCTGCAATTGCTAATTCAATAGCATTGGCAGGATCGCAATAGAACAGGCCGAGAGTAGTATTTTGAACCACCCAATCCACGGTTGTCAAGTAAACCACATTGCTGTAGAAAGTACCACAGGCATTGGTTGCGTAGTAGCGCAAACCCTTGCCATTATCAGCAAATGTAGCAGCGTAAGGTACGGTAATGTTGGTGAACGTTCCTGAACCAACTGCTGTTTCGAGCTGCCAACCTTGTGTAATTGGTGCGCACCCAGTTACGGCAGGCGCAGTAGGATTAATAGTTGATCCATGACACAGTGTTGCAGGTGTAGTAATGGTACCTACAGTAACAACCTGATTGATTGTATAAGTGTATGACCAGGGAGAAGCAACCCCATTGCAATCGGTATAAGTAAAGTTGTAGGTAACTGTACCTGAACAGCTTGGAATCGTTGGCATAGCATTCAAAGAAACAGCCAAAGTCCTTCCGCAGTTGTCGGTAACTGTGGGCGGAGTGGGTTCAACCGCCAATGATGGGCAAGCAACAGTTGAAGAACCGTTGCCAGGTATGGTGTAAACCGGGGCGCTTATTGTGTATGTGAATGACCAAGCAGAAGTAACCCAGTTGCAATCGGTATAAGTAAAGTTGTAGGTAACAGTACCTGAACAGCTTGGAATCGTTGGCATAGCATTCAAAGAAACAGCCAAAGTCCTTCCGCAGTTGTCGGTAACTGTGGGCGGAGTGGGTTCAACCGCCAATGATGGGCAAGCAACAGTTGAAGAACCGTTGCCAGGTATGGTGTAAACCGGGGCGCTTATTGTGTATGTGAATGACCAAGCAGAAGTAACCCAGTTGCAATCGGTATAAGTAAAGTTGTAGGTAACAGTACCTGAACAGCTTGGAATCG
>CAZUWF010000002.1:146580-148122 GCA_964624065.1 uncultured Bacteroidales bacterium | reverse complement strand
GTGCACTTATTGTGTAAGTAAACGACCAGGGGCTGGTTACTCCATTGCAATCGGTGTAGGTGAAGTTGTAAACAACCGTACCAGAGCAAGTCGGAATTGTAGGAGTGGCATCCAATGCAGCTACTACTTGCCTACCGCAGTTGTCGGTTACTGGGGGCGGCGTGGGTAGAACCACCAATGATGGGCAAGCAACATTTGAAGAACCATTGCCAGGTATGGTGTAAACAGGAGCACTCACGGTGTAAACAAAATCCCAATAATGGTAGGTAGGTGATGTGCAGCGTTCCTGGTACTGGAAGGTATAAGTACGGGTACCACTGCAAGCAGGAAGACCAGTATCGTTGCTAACACCAATTAATGTTAAAGTATTTCCACAACCATCAAGTATAACGGGAGGCGTTGGCACAACATTAGTTTCTACCGGGCAAGCTACAATCGCAGCACCAGCGGTTGGAATAAACACAGCCGGGGGAGCTATAACTGTAAAGGTTGCAGTTAATGCAATGGGGCTACCAGGCAAGCAAGGCTCGGTAAGCATCCAAGTAACGGTGCTAGAACCACCACAAATATCAGGGGCGTTGGCCACATTAAAATTGCTAACCAGAGTAGTGGCACAACCTCCCAAAGGATTGATAAGAGCCGTTTCGGCAGCAAACCAAGCTTGGTAAGCGGTGGCAACAGCAGGTTGATTGGCAAACAAGCAAGAGCTGATAGCTTTATTGCTTGGGTTGGTGTAACTAAAGTTGGCATTTATTTGGAATACGTGGTCAACAGTGTTTGAAAGATTTCCGCAATTGTCGGCAACCCTGTAGGTGCGTGTAACGGTAATAGAACAAAACGAACTTACTGTAGACTGCGTGTGGCTTACAACCAGGCCGGCAACTGGAGTGCAGTTGTCAAACAAGGTTACTCCAAGAGCCACTAGGGCAGCAGGAGTAGTAGCCGGTGGAGGTACTATGGTAGTAACACAACCATCAAGGTTGGTTGTTGGAATTGAGCCAGTGATAACTGGAGCGGTTACATCATTTATATTATAGGTATAGGTCCAAACGTAACTGAGACTTGCGCAATCAACAAACGTATATGTATACGTTCTGGTTCCACTACAACCGTTAAATGTTCCTCCTACAACTGGATCGGTTGAAAGCGGGCTCAAAACAGCACCGCAAGAATCCTCTACAACGGGTAGTGTGGTTGGAGCATTGGCAAGGGTTGGACATTCAACACTTGAGCTAGTTGCAACAGGACCGCCTATTTGTGTCGGAGCTATGGTACGATCAACGGTAACGGTGTAAATCCAAGTATAACTCAAACCAGCGCAATCAGTGTAAACGTAAGTGTAGGTTACGTCTCCCTCGCAGGCAGGAATAGCACTTACGGCCGGTGCGGGTGCTGGCAAGATAAGGCCACAGAAATCGCTAACAACCGGCAAAATGGCTGGCGGTGCTACCATAGCTGGGCATTCAACTACCGTAGAAGTGGCTACTGGTCCGCCTACCTCCGCTGGAGCAGTGGTGATGTCTATTGTGTAGGTGTAGGTCC
>CAZUWF010000002.1:44241-146480 GCA_964624065.1 uncultured Bacteroidales bacterium | reverse complement strand
AAAACGTTACCACAAACATCGTGAACAACTGGCAAAGTCGGGGCAACTGCAGCTGCAACGCACTGAACTGTGCTGCTGGTGGATACCGGTCCGCCTACCTCGGCTGGTGGTGTGGTTCGTGTAATTGTATAAACGTAATCCCAAATATATGTTGTAGGGGTAGCACAGAAGTTACTATAAGTAAACCTGTAGGTACGTGTACCATTACAATCAAGGGGTGTTGGAGAGTCAATTATAGCGGGTCCAGAAACAGTCATGGGGGTACCGCAGCCATCATGAATCACTGGTGGGGTTGGAGCAACTGTACCGGACGGGCATTCAACTATTGCACCACCATAAGGAGGTATGACAACTGCTGGTGAAGCCTGAACCCTGAAATACTGGTTGAACAGTATGGTAGGGTTTCCAATACTGGTAACCGAACCCGATGCACGAACAATACCTCCGGTATAACACGGTGTACTATATGTGGCCGGAAGGGTCGGGTTTATGTAGGCAGGATTAGTGTTGGGGTAATCGTAAGTAACTACAACTCCGCTACCGCTTTGCGAACCTATCTCGTTGAACTTTTGAATCCAAAGGGCAAACTGCAAGTCGATATTGGTTTGACTGGTGCAAGCCAGAATTTCTACGTGCTCCGGCGGTAATGGGAAAACCCCATAAAATGGAGCAGCTGTCAATACGACCTGATTTCCACTGTAAGATATGTTAAAGTTGTAATTGTTGGAGCCAAATGTAGCATAGATTGAACCACCTTGCGAAAATTGTCCAACCAAGGTGCCGGCGGTGGCTATCGTAAAGGTTTGCCCGATTGAAGGTGCAAAGCCTAAGTCCAAAACCAATTGGGCATTACCAAGGTTAAGTATTCCGCTTACTTGAAGTTGGTCGTATTGGGTACATACTGTGGTACCATCAATGTCCACATTAAATATGCTTGTTGAAGTAAACGTAGCATCACCAGTTACGGGGATGCAGGCGGGACTTGTACCGAAGTTCCATCCAAGGCCCTTGGTGTCGTTGAGTGTTCCGTAAGTATCGGGAGGGGTAAGTGACTTGACCCAAATTTCGCCACCGGCACTTGCGGCACCAATTGCATTGGCAAGGGCATCGGTAGCGTCGCAGTAGTAGAGGCCATTTGTGCGGTTCTCGACTATCCAATTATTAATAGTAATGGTGAAAGAATTCTCGTCAAAGCAATTGGGGGTTGTACCGGTTTCAGCATAGACGTAAAGTGTGGTTGTGCTTGTAATATTGTGTCCTGGAAGGCGCATTAAGCCTGTTTTTCCTGGACCCGTGTAATAATTTCCAACTGTAAGGGAAGGTAAAATATATGCACCGCAAGCTGAAACATTACCAGGTGAATCAGCTTCCGGAGTATTGTGGATGGTAACCAAAAAGCTCTCCTCGTCAGAGCAACCGGGATCATTGTTGTATTCATCGTAAATATAAACAGTTTGGGTGCTGGTGATGGGTCCTGTAATTTCCATCCCTACATTGGCCTGACTGTTGTTGAAATACTTTGGGTTAACCAAGTTGCCACCGGTAATGGGAGGTAGGTTGTAAGAGTCGCAGGCGGCCTGTGGGCCAGGGTTGTTGATAGAAGGGGGAATACAAGAAAGAGGGGCTCCTTGAATTGCCACGGTGTTGGCAACCCAGTTCACAATACCACCCATGGTAAAAACTCCCGGCTCTTCATCTTCGGCGATAAGGTTTCTTGAGGCAACACCAACCATTGCTGAATGAGCTCCGCCTCCTGAAAAGGAGCTAAGCTGGTTAAGGACATAGTTGGCAGGATAACCATTGAGGGAGTGGTGGCCTTGCCCGTACATTGAGGCAATCCAGAGGGTATTGACGGCACCAAATCCTGATGTTAACAGTGGTGGAGTGGGATTATTACTGGAGCCAGTAATGGACGTATCTGCCGAGGGTAAACCGATGTAGGTTCCGGCCTGTATGCGGTATGCAACGTGGGCACTTCTTTCGGGAGAACTAGTTGTGAAAGTTAGGTCTTCTGGATCGCCGTCTTGTGCTATACGGTAGTAAACGTTACCGCTATGGTTCCTATGAACTTCCCCAGCAAGGAGAGTCCAGCCTGCAGGAGCTGTGATCGTTGAACTTTCATCGGCATCGGCCCAGAATACGAGCAACAGGTCGTTTTCATTTATGCCTGCCGGCAATGCAACACCGTGGCTGGTTGCCGGATGTGTTTCTGCACTAGTAGCAGTACCTGCCACAACCGGATACTGCGCCCATACGCCCTGGGTGGTAACGAGCACCACCAGCGCGATCAAAAACGCGCGAAGGAGCGGCACTGAATTTCTCATAAGAAAGTCAAGATTAATTTTCATGAGATAAAAAATTTGGTTAGTAATAAAGGTTTGTTGATAAAAAATTTCGAATCAAAGACCCGCGATTGCGGTTGGGGAGTGTTTTCGAGCCTTCATAAATAAAGGATGGGCGCCAAAAAGCCCAGTTCTGGTGAAAATTTCTTTCATGCCGTTTGTGTTTTTTGTTGTTAATTGGTAAAACGTTTAAAAAAAAAATGTTAATTTGCTTAAACATACGCTAAAAAGGTTGTCGCAAAATTCTGCTAATCAATTGATTACCCGATATACAAGGCGATTGACGAGCTGCTATTTGCGCATCCTCTTATAAATGCAAATATATAAATAATTCCAAACCAAAAAATCAGGATGCTTTTTTTTTTAAATATTGTTAAAAAAACCCCACTTTTGTTAATAACGTTGACAAAACCCATTACAAATGTAATGCTAAAAACATTGAAGATGCGATGTGAGCAAACTTTTTTGCCCAAATAAACGCAAAAAGAGCAATGAAACACGATTTCAGGGCCAAATATTATTGCTTACTTCTGATTATACGGCACATTGGGTTTTGGGTTACGACTACCATTTACAATGGTAAAATGGGCAAAGGATAATAAACAATGGATAGTAAACAATACTTCGGTTGTTATGCCCAATTCACGGTTCCCTTTTCGCCTCTTCTTATATTTACTGTGGCACCGCGCCCGCGTGCCGGAAAACAATGAACCACCAAGGTCGTTGAACCTACATAGTAACGAACCGATGTAGATTAAAGCATATCTACACGAGAATGCAATATTTGGCGCCTTTACGTGGTATTGTGCTGTAAATCGCAAGTATGGCGAGGTAAAAAGTATCAAAAAAATGACTAATCGATTGGTTGATAACAATTTTGGAACCATTTTACGCGCTATCCGCATAAAAAATTTTATTGACAATTATCGTGTTTACGTTGATCTATTCAAAATCGGATGTTACTGTTTTGCCAATTATTAACTGAGCTTGATAGCGAAGCGAATACCTTGGGCGGTTTCCTTGCAAATTGATGCCAATCAGAAAGTTTGCATGGCATCCGGCTCCTGCAAAACCCAAACCAATCACCATGCACAGATAACCAATCACTAATTACTCTTGGCCAAAAAACTGCCACTTGCATTAGTTTTTCTGCCATTGATGATCATTTGCTTTCTCAGAACCATACTCCAATTTATTTTTGCATTTGTTTTGAACAAAACACAACAAAAAAACTTTATTAACATAAATCGTTTCCAAAGTTTAATATAACTATCTTTGCAAGTAAATCGAACAAAATGGAAGAGCATATTTCAAAAATTATTAAGGTTTTTTTTACTTACGGAATAAAGAGTGTAACTATGGACGACCTTGCCGCGGAGTTGGGCGTTTCGAAGAAAACCATTTACTTGCAATTTGCCGACAAGGCAATGGTAATAGAAAAATGTCTCGACTACTTGTTGAGGGCCCACTCGCAAAGGCTTGATGATGCAATAAGTTCAACAGCAGGCAACGCCATTGACAAGGTTATCGAGACTTCGGCATTTGTCTTCTCGCACGAGAGGGCTATGAACCCATCTGTTAAGTATGACCTTCAGAAGTATTATCCGGGGTTATGGGCCAAGATTGATGAATTTAACAACAAAACCTTTTTTAACTTTTCGTGTCAAATTATTAAACAAGGTATTGATGAAGGATTGTTTGAGTCTAAAGTAAATGTTGAAATGGTCGCCAGGCTTTTTACCAACTCTGTTGATTTCCTTGCTTGCCGGCGTCATCCATTTTTTGCCAACCGCGATCTTGGGGAGTTGCTAAAAGGCTTCGTTACGTACCACCTTAAGGGTATCTCGACCCGCGAAGGCCTCAAGTATCTCGAATCGGTTTCGGACAATATATCAGCATACGCTGATGAAAATGAAATGATTTACATATAGTATACATAACCAGCCAAAATTTAGAATTACAAATGATTTCATCAAAATATTTCCGCTCAATAAAAAAAATTGGCGTGTTAATAGCTCTTATGCTCCCAATACTGGCTGCAGCGCAAGAACCACGACAATTGTCGTTAGACCAAGCCATTAAATACGCCTTGGATCACAACTCTGCCTTGCAGATGGCCATTATCGACCAAAAGATTGCCGGCCATCGCCAGTGGGAAACCACCGCCATGGGTTTGCCCCAGGTGAATGGTAACGTTGACTATCAAGGTTTTATCAACATTCCCACACAGTTGATTCCTGCTGAGTTCTTCGGTGGGGAGCCGGGCGAGTTTGCCGAAGTCAAATTTGGCACAAAGCACAATCTCACGGCAGGTATAAGGGTAAGCCAGTTGGTTTTTGACGGCAGCTACCTCGTAGGGCTACGCACGGCGCGAATTTACCGTGATTTGTCGAACCAACAAGTTGAGCGGACTCAATTGGAGGTGCGTGCCAACGTAACCGAAACCTATTTGATAGCCCTTTTGGCAAAACAAAACCTCGCTATTGTGAGGCAAAACCTCACCAACCTGGAAAAAACCCTTCTGGAAACTCAAAAGGTTCTGGAAGCCGGTTTTACCGACCCTTTAAACGTTGACCAATTGCAATTGGCTACTACAAACCTCAAGAACACCATGGCCAATCTCGAGAGGCAATCAGAGCTGGCAATAAACTTGCTCAAGTTCCAAATAGGTATGGAAATAGGCTCGGCTGTGAAACTCACCGACAACCTGGATGGCCTTATGGAAAACCTTTCGGCTGAAGCCTTGAACCTTGCCAACTTCGACGTGGAGAGGCACATTGATTACCGGCTTTTGAAATCGCAGGAGGCAATGAACGTGATGGGATTGAAGCTTGAGCAAAGCAGGTTGTTGCCCAGCATCAATGCTTCTTTTGTTTGGCAGCAATCGGCCCAACGCAACAAGTTCAACATCTTTTCGGGATCCGAGCCTTGGTTTCCCACTACCCTGGCGGCCATAAACATAAACATCCCCATTTTTAGTAGCGGGATGCGCTCTGCAAGGGTATCGCAGAAAAGGCTCGATCTCCAAAAAGCCCAAGTTGCCACTTGGCAAGTGAAGCAATCGTTGGAGTTGCAGGTGCAGAGGTCAGTGGCCGCCTGGAAAACAGCCCTGGACCAGCATCACAACCAGTGGGGCAACCTCGACCTGGCCAAAAGAATCCTCGAAAGAACCGTGATAATGCACCGCGAGGGATTGGCAACAAGCCTAGAACTTACACAAGCCAACGACCAGCTACTGAAAGCCCAAGCCGACTACCTAAATACATTGTTTGAAATTTTGAATGCCAAAAACAACATTGAAAGGGCTAAAGGAAAGTCTTAGGAAGATAAAAACCACAAGTTTGAAAAATGGGCAAAGAATTTCAAAACAGAAAAAATATTTTGGGTCTCACTCCAAGTTTGGTAAAAAACACGGATTGTTCAAATTCGAAAAAAGTGAAAAAGAAAAGGTTTGATCTACCTGCAACTTCGGTGGGTAAAGATTACCGGGAAGCTGGCGAGGCAAAAAGCAACCAAGAATTTTATTCCAGATTCAGAATTGTGACGGAAGAAATATATGCTCGCGATTTTTGGCCGGAAATAATTTCTGAAAAACATTGGCAATCTGTTGAAACGCATTTAAGGGAAGCCAATGAACTTACAGGCATTTTTGTAACAACTTTAAAAATAATGCACCAAAAACAAAGAACTTCTAATTTCTAATTTCTAATCTTAAATTTCTAATTTCTAATTTCTGAATTCTAATTTTAATTATATATGAAAGCAAAAAAAACTATTCGATTAACGGTGGTTGCTGCAATTATTGCTGCAATGACCTCATGTGGCAGCACACCCACGAAGGAGGGTCCCGAAGCCATTAGGCAGAAGATTGCCGATTACCGCGGGGAGATTTCGGAGTTAAACCAAAAAATACAGGATTTGGAAGACCAGCTATCGAAAATGGGCGAAGAGGGAACCACCACGGTAGCAACCAGGGTGGGCGTGGTTGTTATGGAGCCAAGTACCTTCGATCAGTTTTTCGTAACCTCGGCAACCTTGGAGGCAGTGCAGTCGGCATTCATAAGCCCCGAAACCAGCGGCCAGATACAACAGGTAACAGTAACCAAGGGGCAACGCGTAAATGCCGGCCAGGTGGTGGCAAGGCTCAATACCAGCGTTATACTGAGCAGCATTGACGAGGTTAAAACCGGCCTCGACCTTGCAAAAACCGTTTATCAAAGGCAAGCCGGCCTGTGGGCCCAGCAGATAGGCAGCGAAATACAATATTTGGAAGCCAAAAACAGGGTCGAAACCCTTGAAACCAGACTAAAAACATTGCAATCGCAACTCAATATGGCCATTGTAAGAGCGCCATTTGCCGGAATTATTGACGATATATTCTTGAAGGAAGGTGAGGTGGTAATGCCGGGAGTAAGATTTATGAACATCGTAAACCTACAAAAATTGTACGTTAATGCCCAGATCAGCGAGTCATACGTGGGCAACATTAAAAAGGGGCAGATGGTAACCGTTAGGTTTCCGGCATATCCCGACCTCGTAATGGAACTTCCCGTAAACAGGGTTAGCAGTGTTATCAACCCCGAAAACCGAACTTTTGGTGTGCAACTGCTGCTCAGCAACAACGGTGATAGGTTCAAGCCCAACATGATGGCTACCTTGAGCATTAAAACCTTCACCAAACCCGATGCCCTGGTGGTTCAGTCAGTATTGCTAAAGCAAGACACCAAAGGGGCTTACATTTACATTGCCCAGAAAAATGGAAATGGATACAAGGCTAGCAAGGTTTACATCAGTAGGGGTGCCGACGGACAAGGGGTAACAATGATCGACAACGGCCTCGAACCCGGAACACTCGTAATAACCGAGGGACACAATCAGGTAACAAACGGAATGTCGCTGGAGATAATGAACAAAAATTAGAAACCAGAAGTTAGAATTTAGAAATTTTAGATATGAGTAAAGAGTTGAAAGATAGGACAAAAAGATTTGGCCTTTCAATAATTGATCTTGTTGAAACAATGGATTATTCCATTTCCAAAAAGGTTGTTACTAATCAATTGGTCCGCTCTGCAACATCAGTTGGTGCAAATTACCGGGCAGCTTGCAGAGCAAGGAGTGGTAAAGAGTTTATTTCTAAGCTAAACATTGTTTTGGAAGAAATTGATGAATGCTGTTTTTGGTTGGAGATAATACAAGAAAAAGGCTGGCAAACTGTTGAAAGCCATTTAGCTGAAGCTAATGAACTAACAGCAGTATTTGTAACCAGTCTGAAAACAATGAACCAAAAGCAAAATATAATTTAACCTCAAACTAGCTTCTAATTTCTAACTTCTGACTTCTAATTTCTGACTTCTAATTTCTAATTTCTAATTTCTAATTTCTAACTTCTACCTTCTAACTTCTGACTTCTAACTTCTGACTTCTAATTTCTAATTTCTAACTTCTACCTTCAAAATGAAAGAGATAATCAGGGAATTCAAGCCGACAACCTTTGCGCTGAAAAATACAACCACCATATTCTTGCTCACCATACTTCTTGCAGTTGCCGGTATATTTTCTTACACCAGCTTGCCCAAGGAGCTTTATCCCGAGGCAAACTTCCCAATAATAATGGTAAAAACCATTTATCCCGGCAATGCTCCAGTTGATATGGAAAATTTGGTAACCCGCCCCATCGAGAACGAGATTAACCCCATAAAAGGGATCAAGTTGCTGCGCAGCACATCAACGCAAGACAACAGCGACATATTTGTGGAGTTCAATACCGGCATTAAAATAAAGGATGCCTTGCAAGAGGTAAAGGATGCGGTGGACAAGGCAAAGAGCAACCTGCCCAACGATATGCCCACCGATCCTATGGTGTTCGACATTGACTTTTCGGAGTTTCCCATCTTGAACATCAACCTCAGCGGCGACTTTACTCCAAGCGAACTCAACGGCTACGCCGATTATCTAATTGATATGATTGAAGCCATCCCTGAGATATCGAAGGTTGAACTCACCGGATTGGAAGACCGTGAGGTTCAGGTACTGGTGGATCCCATTAAGCTTGAGCTTAACGAGCTTAGCTTTGGCGATATCGAAAATGCAATTGGCGCCGAAAACGTCTCTATGGCCGGAGGCTCCCTGTTGTTCAACGATAATACGAGGTGGGCGGTCCGCACCGAAGGTGAATTTACTGATGTATCGCAAATTGCTGAAATAATAGTTAAGGATGAGGGTCAAAAAATTGTTTACCTGCGCGATGTGGCTCGTGTTGAGGATACCTTTGCCGACCCATTGAGTTTCTCGCGCCTCAACAATCAAACAGTGGTAACCTTACAGGTGGTCAAGAAATCCGGCGAAAACTTGCTGTCGACTACAGACAAGGTGTTTGAAGTGGTGGAGAGGGTAAGGAAGGAAGGTGGAATCCCAAAGGACCTAAATGTAACAATTACAATGGACCAATCGGAGTACATCAGGAGCCAGATAAGCAACCTCGAGAACAGCGTAATATTCGCAGTTATTTTGGTGGTTTTGGTACTCTACCTATTCCTTGGCCTCAAGAACGCCCTTTTTGTCGGACTTGCCATCCCGCTTTCTATGTTGATGTCGTTTATGATATTTGGCATCGTCAACATACAGATAAACATGATAGTATTGTTTTCACTAATCCTTGCCTTGGGTTTGTTAGTTGACAATTCAATTGTTGCCGTTGACAATATCTTCAGGTTCGCCGGGAAAGATTATTCTATGTTCGATGCGGTGAAAATGGCCATTGGTGAGATAGCCATGCCCATAATTACATCTACTGCAACAACCCTTGCCGCCTTCGCTCCATTGGCATTTTGGGGTGGTATGATAGGTGAATTCATGAAATACCTACCCATAACCCTTATTATAGTCCTTACCTCCTCGCTGTTTGTTTCGTTGGTGATCATACCCGTTTTCTCTTTTTATTTTTTCAAGAACAACCCCTCGGAGCAGCAAGAGGGAGCTGGATTGTCTGGTTCAAAGGGTAATAGATCTTCCAAAATCCGTCTTTTGGTAATTTTGGGGATTATGGGCGTGGTGGGTATTGCTTTTAAGATTGCTGGCTTGCAATTGTTTGGTAACATCCTAGTAATTGCCGCCATAGTAACTACCATAGGGCAGTTTGCCTTGAAACCCCTTGCCGGGTGGTTTACCGATGTTTTGCTCCCATTTAACGAACGGCTCTACAAACTGGCCATAACCAATGCTCTGAAAGGACGGCGGCCCAGGTATCTCATTGCCGCCACATTTGCATTCCTTGTTGTTTCAATTTTGATTTTTGGAATACGGCAGCCAAAAGTGTTGTTCTTCCCGGATGAAGAGCCACAATACGTGAATATTTTGGTGGAGATGCCGGTTGAGACCGATATAGCCCAAACAAATAAGGTGATGATGGCAATTGAAGAGGATGTTGACAAAATATTAGTCCCTTACCGCCAAATGGTAAAGTCCATCCTTACAACCGTTGGTCGAGGCTCGGAGGGAGAAAATGAATTTATGTCGGGCGATTTGGCAAACCGCGGGCGCATTACAATAAATTTCGTTGACTTCGAATTGCGCAAGAGGTTAAGTTCGAGCACTGTTTTGGAAAAGCTAAGCGATAACCTGGTGGGCAAGTACCCCGGGATAGAAATTCAAGTGGTGAAGAATCTCAGCGGTCCACCTACCGGACCGCCCATAAACATAGAAGTAAGTGGGCCCGATTTCAACCAGCTGACAAAGCTCACAAATGAACTGCAGGCATCAATCGAAAATGGAAGCATACAGGGAATTGAAGGGTTGAAATCAAACCTCAATGACGATAAGCCCGAAATAGTGGTGCACATTGATCGCGATGCGGCTCGCAGGTTCGGAGTTTCAACCTATTCCATAGCAAGCACCATACGCACTGCCCTTTTCGGCAAGGAGGTTTCCAAATTCAAGGTTGGAGAAGAAGAATTTCCGGTTAACCTCAGGCTAAAGGAGGAGTACCGCAACAATCTGGCAGCACTCCTAAACCAAAGAATTACCTTCAGAAACCCCAGTAGCGGCCGGATCATGCAGGTGCCCATCTCGGCAGTTGCCAGTTTTGAATTCAGCAAAACCCTCAACTCCGTAAACCGTATCAACACCAACAGGGCAATAACTCTGAGCAGTAATGTTTTGCCAGGGTTCAACGCCAACCAGGTTAACACACAAATAAAGCAATTGGTAAACAATTTTGATCTCCCCGAAGGTTACAAGTTGCAATTTACCGGCGAACAACAGGAGCAGGCAGAGTCAATGGCTTTCCTAATTAGGGCATTTTTGATTGCCATTTCCATAATAATGTTGATCCTCGTGGGGCAATTCAACTCGGTTTACAGGCCGGTAATTGTGATGGCGAGTGTTATATTCAGCCTGGCGGGGGTGTTTTTTGGGCTTGCAATCTTCAAGATGGATTTCATAATAATAATGATGGGAATAGGGATTGTGAGCCTGGCGGGGGTAGTGGTTAATAACGCCATTGTATTGATAGACTATACCGACTACCTTATAAAAAGGCGCAAGGCAGAGGTAGGGATTTCTTTCCTTGGTGTGCTCGACTACAAAGAAACATTGGGGTGTGTAATGCAGGCAGGTCAAACAAGGTTCAGGCCGGTAATACTCACCGCAATAACTACCATGCTAGGACTTGCCCCTATGGCATTCGGGTTGAATTTCAATTTTGCTACCTTAATAACCCAATTCGATCCACAGATTTACTTTGGGGGAGAAAACGCAGATTTCTGGAGCCCGCTGGCATGGACGGTGATTTTCGGGTTGTCGGCAGCCACCTTTCTGACCCTGATCATCATCCCGTCAATGTACCTTGTTACCTACTCGGCAAAGCGGAGGATAAAGGAATGGTTTGGTTGATTTAAGGGTAAACACCGAAAAGTGAAAATGGCACTAACCTGCAATTGTACGATTGAGGTTTACCTCGGCTTTATGATTCTTGCCAATATTACCATAAATACTGCGGAGCCCACGGCCACGTAGCTTTCTTCGAGGTGCGGCAGCCCTAGAAGGCGCAATGCAATGTTGATAATCACGGCTATGGTACCACCTGCAAATGCCATCTTAACCCCGAGGATATTAATCCAACCCCTAGCATAAAGCCCCAATAGAATTACCACCGCACCAATTGCCCTTATGCCGTAAGATATGTATGCCATATCCAGCACATCGCCAGATGCAAAGTATGCCATAGGGATTGTAAAAAGATTGACGGCGATTACCAGTTTCCTTGCCGTAGATAAAATGTTTTCATCGTTGGCCTTGTGATTCAGTAGGCCATGATAAATGTCCTTGGTGGCAATTGTTACTACTGCAAAATTAACCGGCCCAACGGTAGAAAGGATGGCTGCAAGAATCCCAGTAAGGGCCAATCCACCAATAACCGGACTTACAAACTCAGGTGTGGTCAAAAGTGTTGGCAATACAAGCTTGGAGTTGATGGATTGCAGGCCGGCATCCCAGAGTGGGCTTGCACTGGTAGAAATGTCGAAATAATTTCCTGTTTTGGCTATCAATCCCAAGATTGCCGTTAAAATTCCGAAGGGGGCAATTATTATTGCCGCAAGGAGAGCTGCCCTTTTGGCCGTTAGTGGGCTTCTGGCCGAGAATATTGGTTGGATGCTTGCCTGACCTGCCATGCAACCCAAGGTTCCGCCCAGTATTAAACTCCATGCGTACCCTAATCCGCCACTAAATGGATTTAAGGGATTTGTGGGTGACCCAGCCTCAATCATTGATTGTTCCAAGGCTGCGAAACCACCAACCTTTATTAATCCCATTGCAGCGGCGAGCCCAATACCGACAAACATGGCCAAAGTATGAATAATCCCGGTAATGGCCAGGGCGTGCATTCCACCTATGTATGTATATATGGTAATGATAGCTGACGAAACAATCACGGCCTGTAGCCAGGTAATGCCAAAAACCGATGAAACCACTCCGGCGGCGGTTTGCAACTGTACGAAGGCAAAAATCAAATATGCAAACAAGAATGATGCTGCAGAAACCAGCCTGGCCTTTCGGCCGAACATATTTTCCAATAGTTCACTGACCGTGTGAGCTTTCATTTGCCTATAGTACTTGGCAACTGCAAAACCAATCAAAATCAATCCCAGTGCGGTTGACATGTTGTACAATACACCCTGCATTGTTCCTGTAGTAAAAGCTTTTTGGCTAACACCTATGGTGCTCACACCCCCTATCCATTCGGATGTAATTACAAGAGAGGTGGCAACCAGGCCCAAATTGCGGCCGGCAATCAAAAAATCGGCTGAGGAGCGACTGGCTAGTTTCTTGCTGAGAAACGAGATAAGGGTTATGAACAAAAAGTAAGTTATGATAATAAGAAGATAAGTGTTCATAAGCTCCAAAAAATTGATTTAAAAAGACCCCAAAAGAGAAAAAATGAAATTTAGAGCCAATCCATAATTTTCTCCATCTTTATTCCCCTCGACCCCTTAACGAGAATAGTATGGTTTAAAACCTTATGGTGTTTTAAATAGAGAATCGCATCATCAACATTTTGGAAGGATTGGATATTATCGATGCCAATTGCTGCATTGGAAAACTCCACCCCAACCACTATTTTGACATCAATATCTATCCCTATCATTTGGTCTAAAATCTTTTGGTGCTCCTCCTTGCTTGTTTTGCCGAGCTCCAACATATCGCCCAATATTGCAGCCTTTTTCAAACCAGCCATTGATTTAAGGTTCTGCAATGCAAAACCCATGCTGGTTGGGTTTGCGTTATAGGCATCCAATATCACAATGTTGTTGCCGGTTTCAACCAATTGCGATCGGTGGTTGGAAGGGGTGTAGTTTTCAATGGCTTTAACTACATTTTCGGGAGAAACTCCAAAGTACAGGCCAATACTTACTGCTGCAAGGAAATTTTCCAGGTTGTACTCACCCACGAGTTTGCCATGCACAGTGCCTTGCATCTTGGCTTTGGCTTTTCCGAAAGGTTGAAGCACTTCAAAAGAAAAGGATATCAATGGATTGGCACCAATGATGTTTCCCCGCAGGTGGTTCGAACTGCAAGTTCCGTAATAAACTATTTCCGTTCCACTGGCTTTTTTTGTCAAAATGGAATTCTCGCCGTTAACGAAAATGGCACCTTGCCTGCCGATCAAATGCTCGTAGAGCTCGGTCTTGGCCGTGACAATGTTTTCTGGGCTGCCGAAACCTTCAAGGTGGGCCTTGCCAACGTTGGTAATCAGTCCAAAGTCCGGGTCGCAAATGGATGAAAGAAACTTAATGTCTCCCATCCGGTTTGCACCCATTTCAATAACCGCCATCTGGTGGATTTGCTTCAAGTTCAGAAGGGTGATTGGAACGCCAATTTGATTGTTAAGGTTCCCGGAGGTAGAAAGGGTGCTGAACTGGCTTCCAAGGACTACGCTTACCAACTCCTTTGTGGTAGTTTTTCCGTTGGTTCCGGTTATGGCGATAAACGGAATTGAGAATTGCTGACGATAGTAGTAGCTGGTTTGTTGGATAAACTGCAAGACATCGTCAACTCTCAAGACCCTTTTGTCAGCTACCGGAATATCTTCATCAACAACAACCATCGCCGCACCAATATCAAGTGCTTGAATTGCAAAATGATTTCCATTGAAGTTATCGCCTTTTAGGGCAAAAAAAACATTGCCAGGGTTTAGGGTCCTGGTGTCGGTGCAAGGTTTATGTCCCTTACGGATAAAATCAAGCAGCTGGTCTCTTTTTCCCTTCATTGTTTCATACCATTTTTAAAAAAACCCCAAATGCCATAGCATATGGGGTTTGACCTTTGACAAAAACCAATAAATTATTTCCTGGTGCTTTTCCTCCTAGGGCCTTCAGGGTCTCCCACCCTAATCATCGCGCACCTGAACCCAATATCTGCCGCGGCTTCATTTTGGTCAAGGAACCTTCTGTTGCCAGGAACCAGCCAAAAAGCTTGGTCGTTCCAACCACCTCCCTTGAAAACCCGTGATTCATTGTTGATAAGCGAAGTAACACCATACTCGTACATTAGCTTGAGGCTATCGGTAGATTCGCTTGAAAACTCGAGGCTTGACATAAAATCGCCGTCTCGGTAATCCCTATAATCAGATTTCCTGTAATTCCGGCGTGTTTCATTTTCGGCTTGAGTTACGTCTCTCATTATCAATCTTCCGAATTCATCTTTTGGAACAGGTTTGCCGTTTTGGTCTAGCATTAAGGTTTGAAACTGGTTTCCCCTAAACGGTCTTAAATCGGCAATGTCTTCGAAGGTAAGTGGACGGTAAACATCAAGCACCCATTCGTTTACGTTTCCTGCCATATTGTAAAGCCCGTAGTCGTTGGGCCAGAAGGAATGTACTTCAACCGGGCCCGCGCCACCATCGTTGAGTGAACCTGCCACACCCATATAATCACCTCGACCTCTTTTGAAGTTGGCCAAAAAATTACCCCTGCTTTTCTTATCAGGCGAGCGCAAGTTTTGCGATCCTCCCCATGGATACAGTTTCCTATCGGAAACTATTTCGTGTTCGGTAGTGCCAATTAATCCAACGGCTGCAAATTCCCACTCGGCTTCGGTGGGTAATCGGTACGAAGGTAAGAGAATGCCATCGCTCCACCTCACCTTCCTATCGGCACCCGAAGCATCGCGGAGGCTCTTTCGGGCCACGGCATCGTATTGGCCAGCCAAATATGCTTCGGTATTGAAGTTGTTATGATTTTTCTGATCAAGGGTATTCCAGGTAATAATGCCCTCCCTGACGAGGATCATTTCGTTAACCCTATCAGTGCGCCAAGCAGCATATTCGTTTGCCTGAACCCAACTGACACCTACAACCGGGTAATCGGCATAAGCAGGATGTCGCAAGTAATTTTGAACGTAAGGCTCATTAAATGCCAACGGGCTTCTCCACACTAAGGTGTCGGGTAGGGCATCAACATACTTTTGGGGGTATGTTTCGCCAAAAACCCTTTGAACCCAGAAGAGATATTCAAGGTAATCAATGTTTCTAACCTCGGTTTCGTCCATGTAAAAAGAAGAAACGGTTACCTTGCGAGGTCTGTTGTTCCAGTCAAACATTACGTCTTGTTCGGTGCGACCCATCGTAAATTGACCTCCCTCAATGAAAATTAGACCGGGACCGGTCTCTTGCAGTTGAGATTGAGCGGTTTGAAAACCACCCGCAGAAGCATCGTTATACCTCCAACCGGTGGTGGAAGAGGTGGCTCTTTTTTTGCATGAAACAACCGAAACGCTGGAAATCAGTAGGATGCTTAGAATAATTAACCTACGAAAATTCTTGACCATAGTTTTTTCAATTTGTTTGCAAAGATAACTAAAAAATGGGACAGTTTAGTATGATCCTCCGTTTGTTTTTTTGATTGCAGTTGAAGTTATACGAAATACTAACCTCGTGGGCACCATACAAGGCACCAGAATATCCCGATAATGAATAGTCGAAGCTGTACCCAATTTTGTAACCATCAAGCTGCAATCCAACCAAAAAAATCATCGTTGCCGGCAATAGCTTCTGATGTCTGAACCAAACTCCGGCAACAAAGGATGAAATGCCCGCATATAGGCCATAATTTAATCGTTTGTGTTGGCCTTGTTGCTGCAAAATAATGTTTGGCGAGATAAATATTTCTTCACTTTTGTTCACCCCAAAACCAGTTTGCTTTACGGGCAAGAAAAATCCCGCGTGGGCTGTATACTTCTTTGGCAATTCGAATGCTTCAAAAAATCCTGTGTTTGGCGAGGTTAAGTGATGCACTCCGAATCCGCCATAAAACCCATTTCCGTAAAACAATAAACCAGATGAAAAATCAACACCATCTGTCCAGGTTTGTGGTGGAGGCGATTCGGTTTGTGGCAAAATTTGACCGGTGGCGGGGTCAATTTGGTCTGAAAAAACTAGTCTATCCCATCTTAGGTTCTTGCGAAAATAGCCACCTTGAAGCCCAAGATTTACATAAAAATCTTCTGAAAGCTTGATTCTATGGCTGTAAATGCCGCTGATTTGATTGTTATAGACCAAACCACCTTGATGGTCGCTGGTGAGAAGAAAAGCCAACCCACTACTTAACTTGGGCAAGTAGGTGTCAATGGAAAAATTAAAAGTTGAGAATGTGCCGAACCCAGACCAAGGCAGATTACGGTAATTGAAAACTAATTGCGAACAGTCGTTGGCCCCAGCAAAAGCCGGGTTTAGGTAGGTGGAGGCAGAAAAAAACTGTGAGAAAATAGGATCCTGGGCTTTCGACACCGATGGTATCGAGAGAAACAGGTAAAAACATATTGCCAAAATTCCGCCTTTCATTTTTTGCTCTCTGACCACCATTAATTCCCTAAACGGTACAAAGGTCGAAAATATTTTTGTTCCGCATTCGTTTGTATAACAGTGCACTTGGATGTGGCAAGGTTTTGCATCGTTTTGTCAATTTTTCAGATTAAATTTGATTTACATTTTCCAATTATATGCCCAGATTCCTACTTTTTACATTTTTCTTGTCGTTTGGCGGCGTCATGGTTCAAGCTAATGATGCACAAATTCCTATCGAAATCAAATGGAAGGAACCCCAGACAATTTCGTTTGGTCCCGGTTTCTCGATCCCCGCAATTTCTTTTGATGGAGCCATTTATGATTATTTTTTTGTTGGGGTTCCGCAATTCTTGCACCAAGAAATTGGCGATCAGCCTTTCGTAAAGTTTTCCTACGAACTGCAATCGCCTGTCTTCAAGCCTGTTAGTGAACCGGAAAGACAAATTCTTGAAGAAAGCGGGTATAGTCGAAGCGAAATTACCCTAACCCATACCTACGGGGGCTCGGGGTCTGAAATGTACTCAAGCGTGTCTTTCTATCCTTTCAGAAAAAATTCGGAAACAGGACTTTTTGAGAGGTTAGTTTCATTCGGTCTCAGCAAGGCGCCGGCAATAGACACAGAATTTTTTTCGAAATCTAGTGGCAATTACCCAACAACCTCGGTTTTATCAAAGGGCAACTGGTACAAGATTTGCGTTGACAAGACGGGAGTTTATCAACTCAACCAATCTGATTTGGCAAGCTTGGGCATAAATGTTTCTTCAATTGACAAGTCAAACCTACGCATATTCGGCAATGGAGGAGGTATGCTCCCGGAGAGTAATAGCCATCCCGTAATAACAGATTTGGTAGAGAATTCTATTTTTGTTTCAGGATCCCAATCAGGAGCCTTTGGCACCTCAGATTACATATTATTTTACGGCCAATCGCCCAACCAATGGGTTTTCGACCTTGCCAACAAAGCATTTAACCACCAGCTACACTACTACTCAACCGAAAGTTGCTACTTCCTTACAACCAACAACGGACCGGGCAAGCGGATTACCAGTCAGGCTTCGGTTTCAGAACCACCAACACACCAGGTCACCACTTTCAGGGATATGGCGTTTCACGAAAGGGAAGTTAGAAATCTCCTTCGAAGCGGTAAAACCTGGTTTGGGGAAGCCTTCGAAAGCAGCGCTCCTCTTACATTAAGTTTTGACTTTTCAAACATAGTTTCGACAGAGCCGGCAAGATTGAAGTCAAGTTTTGCTGCTAGGTCTGGGGTTTCAAGCTTGTTTACATTGGCGGCTGGTGGCACAACCTTAAACCAAAACATCGATCCCGTAATCCTAGAAAGCAGCATAAGCAACTATGCCACCTTGGTGGAGAGGGAGCTGATCTTTAATCCAAATCAGCCTGGAAAAGTTGACGTAACGGTTCAGTACAACCGGCCTACGTCCACTTCGCGCGGTTTTCTCGATTACATCTCCATTAATATTACCCGTCAACTTGCCTTCTCTTCGCCGCAAATGGCTTTCCGCAACGTTAGCGCTATTGGCGCCGGGAACGTGGCTCGGTACACGCTGTCAGGCGCTGGCCAACAGGTGTCTGTATGGGATGTTTCCGACCCCTTCAACGTTAGGCAACAGCAAACCTCGATTGCGGGAAACGCCCTGGTATTTACCAGGGGCGCGGGCACCTTGACCGAATTCGTGGCATTTGACGGAACTTCATTTCTCAAACCCAGGCTAGCAGGAGTGGTTGCAAATCAAAATCTCCACGGAATGCAAGCGGCAGAACTAATAATCATTGTCAACGATTTGCTGGTTGCAGAGGCTAATCGCCTTGCTCAATTCAGAGCCACAAACGATAATTTGAGCGTGGCTGTGGTAACAACCTCCCAGGTTTACAACGAGTTCTCGTCAGGGGTACCCGATATAGGCGCAATAAGAAATTTTGTCAAAATGTTTTACCGCAAGGAAACCTCCGGCGGCAATCAACCAAACAAGTACGTGCTATTATTTGGAAACGGCACATACGACAATCGCAACATACTTGGGTTTGGAGGCAATCTTATACCTACATTCCAGAGTCAAAACTCGTTAAATCAGAGCCTTTGTCTTCAATCTGACGACTATTTCGTAATTCTTGACAACTCAGAAGGTCACGATGCCACCGGACTACCCGACTTAGGAATAGGTAGGTTGCCTGTCAGGAATATTAGTGAAGCCAAGGCGGTGGTTGATAAGCTCATTAGGTACAACAAAAGGATAGACATACTACATCCGAGCAATCAAACCCTTCAAGCGGCCGGAGTGGTTTCTAACCACGCCGACTGGCGCAATAAACTATTGATGATTGCCGATGATGAGGACTATAATACCCATTTTACCGATTCGGAAGAAATTGCCAACCTGATAGGCAACATTGCTCCTACTTATAACATTCAAAAGATATACCTTGATGCTTACCAGCAAGTAAGCCTGGCAGGCGGCCAAAGGTACCCTGATGTAAACAGGGCCATAAGTGAAGCTATAAACCAAGGCACATTGCTAATCAACTACATTGGCCACGGGGGGGTGAATGGATTGGCACACGAGCGCATTGTAACCTTTGACGACATCACGACCTGGCGGAACACCTACAACCTTCCGGTTTTCTTGACAGCCACATGCGAGTTTTCAAGCTTCGACAATCCCGATCCAGCACAAAACTCCGCAGGGGTTCGCATTTTTCTCAAGCCCGATGGGGGTGCTTCGGCATTGGTTACCTCCACGAGAATTGCTTGGTCTTCTTTCAATCAAAACTTCAATCTTAACTTTTCCAACTTGGCATTTACACGCCAACCAAACGGCCACCTTCCAAGGCTGGGTGACCTTATTAGGCAGGCAAAGGTTAATAGCGGTCCCGGAATTCAGGTATACTTAAAGAACTTTGTACTGCTAGGAGATCCTTCCATGAAAATGGGGTATCCAGAATTAAATGTGGTAACCACACAAATACCAGATACCATCAGGGCCCTGCAAAGCGTTACCATATCCGGACGTGTTACCGACCATTCGGGTAATCCTATCAACTACAATGGTATATTGTATCCTACGGTGTACGACAAAAAATTGACCTTCTCAACATTTGGTCATGACCCCGGAAGTCTAGCAAGACCTTTCTCGGTGCAGAATTCCATCCTTTTCAAGGGAAAAGCAAGCATTACAAATGGCCAATTTTCGTTTTCGTTCGTGGTACCCAAAGACATTTCTTACAATTTTGGCAAGGGAAAGGTTAGTTACTACTTCGACAATGGCCAAACAGATGGCCATGGCCACTTCTCGGAGTTCATTGTGGGAGGCACGCATCCTCATGCCGTTCCCAATAACCAAGGCCCTGAGATCAATCTGTTTATGAATACCCTTTCGTTCGTTTCGGGTGGAGAAACAACCCCAAATCCTGTAATGATTGCCCTTATCAGCGATGCCAACGGGATTAATACAACCGGGCGACTGGGGCACAATATTGTTGCAATTCTCAATGAAAACACCTCTGCTTCGATAATTTTGAATAACTTCTTTCAATACGACTTGAATAGTTTTACCTCCGGTAGGGTTGTTTTTCCATTTTTCAATCTTCCGGAAGGAAAGCACACACTAACGCTTAGGGCTTGGGATAACCACAACAATCCCACCGTTGTCAAAATTGAGTTTGTGGTAAGAGGTTCCTTTGGTTTGGTTGTTGAAGGGCTTTTCAATTACCCAAACCCGTTTGGGCAAAACACCACCTTTAGCTTTCAACACAATATGCCCTTTACCGACCTCGGCTTGGTAATTCAAGTTTTTAACCTTAGCGGAAAATTGGTCAGAACATTAGAATCCACCATAAACACCCCTGGAAATCAGTCTCCACCCATCGAGTGGGATTCGAGAGACAATGATGGCAGGCCGGTGGCCAACGGGGTTTATGTTTACAGGTTGAACCTCTCAACGCCAAAAGGAATGGTTACTTCTTCGGCGAAGAAACTTATTGTTATGCGATGAAACAACCTTGTACAAACAATAATGAGCGAGCAAATACCGTTAGGCACAATACGTTAAATATTTTTACCTTTGCACCCTTATTTCTATTTCTTTAGCCAATAATAACTATTATGAAAAACGTTTTGATAGCCCTTGTTCTTGCATTTTCATTCATAGCTGCTCCCCTTGTGTCCGAAGGTCAAAATATCGGGGATGTTTTGGGACAAAGAATAAACACAATAACCACTGCTGTTCCATTTTTGATGATAGCACCCGACACCAGGTCTGGAGGTATGGGTGATGTGGGAGTGTCTACCTCACCCGATGCCAACTCAATGCATTGGAATCCTGCAAAATACGCATTCGTTGACAAGAACATTGGAGTATCAATCAATTACACCCCTTGGCTGCGGAAATTAATTAACGATATTGATCTTGGTTACTTGTCGGCTTTTTACAAGCTTGACGATAAGCAAACCTTAGCTATGTCGCTAAAGTACTTTTCCTTGGGTCAAGTAAACTTTACCGATGAAATTGGTGAGCCGATTTTTACGGCAAGACCTAATGAGTTTTCGATTGATTTTGCCTATGCAAGGAAACTTGGAGAGCATTTTTCAGGTGCAATAGCCTCAAGATTCATTTACAGCAACCTCACCCAGGGTCAATTCGTAGGTGGGCTTGAAACCAAACCAGGGGTTGCAGTAGCAGCCGATGTTTCGGTTTTCTACACCAAACAACTTGACACGAGGACCCCAACAACAATATCGGTTGGAGCAAATGTCTCAAATATTGGCAACAAAATTTCCTATTCTAAGGAACTAAAATCCAGTTTTATTCCTATCAACCTGAGATTGGGCCCAACCGTGTCGTTCGACCTCGACGACTACAATAAGCTTTCATTTTCGCTTGACATTAACAAACTACTCGTTCCTACCCCACCAATCTACCTGCGAAACCAAAACGGCCAATTTGTTAGGGACGAAAATGGTGAGTTGGTAATTGACAAGGGCCGCGACCCAAACCGGAGCGTTGTGGCGGGAATTTTTCAGTCCTTTTTCGATGCACCCGGAGGTTTCAGTGAAGAATTTAACGAGCTCACATTCTCAGTTGGAGCTGAATACTGGTACAGCAAGCAGTTTGCAGTGAGGGGCGGGTATTTTCACGAGCATGCCACCAAGGGCGATAGGAAATTCTTCTCCCTCGGTGTCGGTTTGAAATACAATGTTTTTGGCCTGGATTTTGCCTACCTGGTTCCATTAAATCAAAACAGCCCGCTCGCCAACGTGCTTAGGTTTTCGTTGCATTTTGATATGGCCTCTTTGTGGTAGGTCAAAAAAAAATAAAGTTCTATGAGCATCCGTGTAGGTCAGGGCTATGACGTTCATCAATTGGTGGAAGGAAGACCCTTGATAATTGGTGGAGTTGAGATTCCATCCGAAAAGGGGGCACTTGGCCACTCTAATGCCGATGTGCTTATTCATGCCATAATGGATGGTCTCCTAGGTGCTGCAGGACTTGATGACATAGGCCATTACTTTCCGAACACCGACAAAGCATACCAAGGCATAGATAGTAAGATTTTGCTTTCTAGAGTTGCCACCCTAATTTTTGAAAAAGGATTCAAGGTTGGAAATATTGATTCAACCGTGTGCCTCCAATCCCCTAAAATTGGACCATATGTCAAAGATATGAAGGTGGTTATTTCAGGCATCCTTAACATAAGTCCAGATAATATTTCCGTCAAGGCTACTACCGGAGAGGAGATTGGTTTTGTAGGACGTCAGGAGGGAGTAACCGCAATTGCGGTGGTACTTCTTATTTCGGAATAATATTTCAGGAATTGTGGTCTCCTCTATGGTTCATTTTTTACCTACCTGAGTTGAAATTTCTCGCCTAGGTAAACCCTCTTTACTTCCTCATCGTTGGCCAGTTCTTCTGAGGTGCCCGATTTTAGTATAATCCCGTCAACAAGCAAGTATGCCCTTTCGGTAATTGAGAGGGTTTCGTGAACGTTGTGATCAGTAATCAGCACCCCAATGTTTTTATACTTAAGGCTCGCTATAATGTTTTGAATATCCTCGACCGCAATGGGGTCAACCCCGGCAAACGGTTCGTCGAGAAGGATGAATTTTGGGTCAACCGCCAAGGATCGAGCAATTTCTGTCCTGCGCCTTTCGCCTCCCGAAAGGGTAATCCCCTTGTTACTACGCACTGTTTCAAGGCCAAACTCATGAATCAAGTTCTCTAGCCGCTCTGCCTGTTGCCCCTTGGAAAGATCGGTAAATTCTAATACTGCCCTTATATTATCCTCAACCGTAAGATGCCTGAATACACTTGCCTCCTGAGCCAGGTACCCAATGCCCATCTTGGCCCGCTTGTACATAGGCAGACTTGTAATTTCGGTGTTTTGGAAGAATATTTTTCCGGCGTTGGGCTTTATCAAGCCAACTATCATATAAAAGGTGGTGGTCTTACCAGCCCCGTTAGGGCCGAGCAACCCAACAATCTCTCCCTGACCAACATTTACCGAAACATTGTTAACCACCGTTCTATTTCCGTATTTCTTAACCAATCCGGTTGAGTACAGCTTCATAGATCAATCATTATTATTTGGTTTTTGCAGTTTACCCCTCAAGCAAAAAATCCTTGTGCGCGTGCTACGGCCAATAAAAACTTGGGCAAACATAGCAAAAAAAACGACACGGGTTTTTTCAAAAGAGGAAATAAGGACCAATAAGTGCTATTTTGCACTTTTTTTATTCAGGATGTAATTTGGATGGAAAAAAAGTTTAATTTTATTTTGCAAAACGCTGAAGGCGTTTTTTAGTTTTAATAATGTTATAATGGAGGTAAAAAGCGACATTTCGCTAGGTTCTCTTTTAAAAGAGATTTTTGGGTTTGACAAGTTCAAGGGCGAGCAGGAAGAAATCATCAAGCACCTTCTTCACAACGGCGATTCTTTTGTTATAATGCCTACGGGCGGTGGTAAGTCTTTGTGTTACCAGTTGCCGGCTTTGATAAGCGAAGGTACTGCAATTGTGGTTTCGCCACTCATTGCACTTATGAAGAACCAGGTTGACGCCATTCGCAACTTTGCAAGTTACGATGGTATTGCTCACGTTCTTAATTCATCGCTCACCAGGCTCGAGATAATGCAAGTAAAGCAAGACCTTCGAGATGGGCTGACCAAGTTGCTCTACGTAGCACCCGAGTCTCTATGCAAGGAAGAAAACATTGAATTCCTGCGCGAAATTAACATTTCGTTTATGGCAATTGACGAGGCACACTGCATTTCGGAATGGGGGCACGATTTTAGGCCCGAATACAGGAAGCTTAGGTTCGTGATTAACTCGTTGGGAAAAAAGATTCCCATAATTGCACTTACGGCCACAGCCACCCCAAAAGTACAGAGAGACATCCAGAAAAACCTCGACATGCTGTATGCTAGGGAGTTCAAAGCCTCCTTTAACAGACCAAATTTATACTACGAGGTAAGACCCAAGACTAGCAACTCAATAAAAGACGTAATAAAGTACATCAAGTCACAAGAAAACAAGTCAGGTATCGTTTACTGTCTCAGCCGAAAAAAGGTTGAAGAGCTTGCCGAGACTTTCCAGGTAAACGGAATAAGGGCACTGCCGTACCACGCAGGCCTTGAATCCGCCGTTAGGGTAAACAATCAGGATCGGTTTTTGATGGAGGATGTTGACGTGATAGTTGCCACCATTGCCTTTGGAATGGGCATCGACAAGCCCGACGTTCGCTACGTGATTCACTACGATATGCCAAAAAGCCTCGAAGCCTACTACCAAGAAACCGGTCGATCGGGGCGCGATGGTGGCGAGGGCAACTGCGTGGCATTTTACAATTACGAAGACATTCAAAAATTCGAAAAATTTCTTAAAGACAAGTTATTGTCCGAACAAGAAATTGGATTACATTTGCTTCTCGAAGCAGTTTCTTACGCCGAATCTGCAATTTGTAGGCGAAAAACTCTCTTGCATTACTTCGGAGAAGTTTACCATCAGGAAAACTGTGGATCGTGCGATAATTGTCTAAACCCAAAAGAAAAATTTGAGGGTGAGGAGTATATTTGCACCTTGATTGAAACCGTCATAGCAATAAAACAACTATATAAACCAAAACACATCATAAGCGTAATCATGGGAAAAGCAACAACCCCAGTAAAAACTTGCAAACATCATCAATTGGAGGTATTTGGCAAAGGTGCTGACCATGACGAGAAGTTCTGGAACGCCGTAATAAGGCAGTGCCTGGTGGAGCGTTTGCTTTCCAAAGACATCGAAGAATACGGCACCATAAAGGTGACAAAGGCAGGAAAGGAGTACCTTGCAAACCCGCGTTCAATTAAAATGAGTAAGGACCACGACTACGACAATCCTGATTCAGAAGTCAATGTTTCGGCAATTGGTCAAGGAACCAGTGCTACCGACAAAGTTTTGTTTGCCCTTTTAAAGGACCTTCGCAAAGAGATCGCCCGCAAGAACAGTCTCCCTCCTTTCGTCATATTCCAGGATCCATCGCTCGAAGATATGGCCATCCAGTACCCCCTAAACATCGAAGAACTCAAGAACATCACTGGGGTAGGGACAGGAAAAGCCCTAAAGTTCGGAAAGCCATTTGTTGACCTTATTGCTCGCTACGTTGAAGAAAACGATATTGAAAGGCCGCTGGATATGGTGGTTAAATCGGTGGTAAACAAATCGGGCCTCAAGGTTTACATTATCCAAAGTATTGACCGAAAAATTATGCTCGACGATATGGCAATTTCGAAAGGAATTGACTTCGACGAACTCCTTACGGAAATCGAGAGCATTGTTGCCTCAGGCACGCGAATTGACATCAGGTATTTCATTAATCAAGTAATTGAGCCCGATAAGGAGGAAGAGATTTTCGATTTCTTCAAAACCGCCGAAACAGACTGCTACAAAACAGCCCTTCAAGAACTTGGTGAGGATGACTTTTCGGAAGAAGAGGTAAGACTCGTAAGAATTAGGTTCCTTTCGGAAATGGGCAACTAATCATTAAAACTTATTTTATTTGCGTAACTTTGTCCGGTGCTTGGTGAAACAATGTTTTGCTAAAGCGTGAATCAAGACGGTTAGATTCTTTAAGCGTGTCAAAGAAAAGCAGTCGATCATTAAATAGTTAATTTCTTAAGATGATAAGCTTCAACTTGAATGCAGATTAATTTCATTTTAATAATCAATCCCAATAAAAAAAAACAATAAAATGTCAATAGAAAATATTGAAACCCCTCAAATTACCGTCGAGGAGAAACCAAATGGAAGCAAAAGGATAAAATACCTTACCATCCTAAATGCCATAATGCTTGTAATGATATTAGTGCTTTACGGATTGTTCTTTTTTTCGAAAAGTGCGAAAGAAAATGAAGCTCCTAACCAAACAGGCGAATTGGAAAAAAAAGGTTTGGCCCTTAAGATTGCATACATCAACGCCGATACCTTCAATCAAGATTTCAAGCTTGCCGCAAAGTTTAGAACCGATCTTGAGCAGGAGCAAAAGAGATTGGAGGCCGATATAACAAAAAGGCAAAGAGCATTTCAGGACGATGTTCAGAAATTTCAAAAGGATGCCCAGGCTGGGTCTGCATCAGCAGATGTATTGCAGGCAAAGGAAAAGGAACTCGGACGTCGTCAGCAAGAACTCGGGCAATTGGCAGAATCATATCAAGACCGGTTGGCCAAAAGGGAAAAGGATATGATGGACGAGGTTATGAAGGTGCTTCAGGACTTCTTCGAAAGGTACAATCTAACCAGGGAGTACGATTTCGTTTTGAGGTACACGCCGATCTTTGGCATGTATTATGTCAACGACAAGCATGATATAACCCAAGAAGTTTTGGAAATGCTCAATGCCGAATACGATTCGAAAAACCAATAAGTTTAAGTAATGAAAACTGCTTCCCTTTTTTTAGTGGTTTGGGTATCCATTTCGTTACACTCCCTTGCTTCGGGCAGGTACGCCTTGGTAATACACGGTGGATCCGGAAATATCAATCGTGAAAATATATCACCCGAACTGGAGAAGGAATACCTTTCAAAACTTCAAGAGGCCCTAAACGCCGGTGAAGAGGTATTGAAAACCGGAGGAAGTAGCATTGATGCTGTTGTTGCTGCAGTGGTAATTCTTGAAGATTCTCCATTGTTCAATGCAGGTAGGGGAGCCGTTTTCACCTACAATGGTACCAACGAGCTTGATGCCTCAATAATGGATGGAGCCACAATGAATGCAGGGGCTGTAGCCGGAATCACAACCGTTAAGAATCCAATCCTTGCAGCCCGCAAAGTGATGGAGGAATCGCCACACGTTATGCTTACCGGAAGGGGAGCCGAACAATTTTCCTTCGAACAAGGTCTGGAGATAGTTGAGCCATCTTACTTCTTCGACCAGAAGAGGTGGGATCAGTTTAGGCGTATGAATCAGGAAAGATTTCAACTTAGAGGTCATGAAAACGATGACCAAAAAAGAGGAACAGTGGGTGCTGTGGCGCTAGATTTGAACGGTAACCTGGCGGCGGCAACTTCTACCGGCGGGATGCTTGGCAAAAGGTATGGAAGGATAGGCGATAGCCCAATTATTGGGGCGGGAAATTACGCCAACAATAAATCTTGCGCCGTTTCGGCAACAGGGCACGGCGAATTTTTCATACGCAACGTTGTGGCACACGATATATCTGCTCGTATGATGTACGGCGGCCAATCCCTGAGCAAGGCGGCAGAACGTGTAGTTTTGGAGGTGTTGAAAAATCAAGGGGCAAACGGGGGAATTATTGCCGTTGACAAGGATGGAAACATCTCAATGCCCTTCAATACTACAGCAATGTTCAGGGGGTTCGTAAGCTCAACGGCAGAAACCCAGGTAAAGATATTCGATTAATGTACTGCAATGTGTTGTTTGGGATGGGGGATGAGCAGTTAAGAATTGATCCTTTTTAAATTTTACTGTTCCGAATATTTACACTCAATTCCTTGCTCTAACTCTTCACTTTTCGCCGTTCACTGCATGCTGTATTTTACCACTTCATCAGAAAAATAATTCAATTCTACGCCAGCATCGGCAAACATTTGCTCTGATTCTTCTCCTACGTGGTACTTGCGTTCGCAAACCACCCTTTTTATTCCACAGTTGATAATTAGCATTGCGCAAACCCTACACGGAGTCATTCGGCAGTAAAGGGTTGCGCCGTCAATGCTAACCCCTTTCCTGGCTGCCTGGCAGATGGCATTTTGCTCCGCATGCACGGTGCGCACGCAGTGTGTTGTAAAGCTACCATCTTCGTGGAATACCTTTTTTAACTGGTGCCCTACATCATCGCAGTGAGGCAGCCCTATGGGCGACCCAACATAGCCTGTTACGAGTATTTGCCTATCGCGAACAATCACACAACCACTTCGGCCGCGATCGCAAGTAGCCCGCTTGCTAACGGTGTTGGCAATTTCCATAAAATAGTCGTCCCAGGGGGGGCGATTTTTAGGAGGACCTTGTTGGCTTTTGAATTCATTCATCGAGCGGAAGGCGAATTAGGAAGTTTTTTAATTGCTTTACCATTTCCTCAACGGTGCCATTGTTTGAAATTATGAAATCGGCTTGGGCAATGCAGGCAGAGAGGTTTTGCTTGGTAGGGTCGCTGGAATGCATTTCTCTTTTTTCGTTTGCCAAAAATGTTTCGAAATCAACATTATCAGTCTCCGACTTGCGCTTCCTGATCCTATTGAAACGCAGCCTTGGTCGGGCATCCACGGCAAGCAAGAAAAAATTGGATTTTGTGCGCAATATTTCAATTTCACCCAAGGTTCGAACACTTTCAATTATGCAGTTCTTACCATCTTGGGTCGCCTGGTTGTAGAGGGCTTCAATAACATAACCCGGATGGTTGTTTGCCCTTATTTCGTTGCCAATTGCAGTAAGCGTATCTCGGTTAACAGTTAAACCACGTTCGAGGATGGTGCGAGCAATGAACTCACGGGCGGAGAAATGGACAAATCCTTTTTGTTCAACAAGGAAATCAACCACAGTCCCCTTGCCCGCACCAATCGTCCCAGTAATTCCTATAACGACCATAGAAGCAAAATAATGATTCTCAAAAGTACAAAAAAATGGATGTGAAATGAAAAATGAGCCAGGCAAAGAACAAAAAACAACCAAATGGATCTTTTCCAAGGAAAACCAAGATCAAGGAATTAGTTTGAAAAGCTACCTTTGCAAATAATTACCCAATCCCTTAACCCAACCCACTTCATGTCGTATAAAGTAACCATAATACAGCCAAACACACACTGGGAGGACGTTGACAAAAACCTCTTCGACCTTGAGGAGAAAATATTAAAATCTCCAAGGTCAACCAACTCCGTGTTGCTACCAGAAATGTTCTCAACTGGTTTTACGATGAACAAAGCCAAGTTTGCCGAAACTATGCATGGTCGTACGATTGGCTGGATGAACAAAATTTCAAACACCACCGGATTTGCCATTGGGGGCTCGCTTACTGTTAGGGATGCTGAAAAAACCTTCAACAGGTTTGTGTGGGTCGAGCCCAACGGAAAGATTAGTTATTACGACAAGAGGCACCTTTTTGTTTTCGAAAGGGAAGGAGGGGCATTCAACGCAGGTAACCGACGGGTGGTGATACAACACGCAAACCTTCGAATACTGCTTGCAATTTGCTACGACTTGAGGTTTCCTGTTTGGCTGCGCAACCAAAACGACTACGATGCCATTTTCTTGGTGGCCAACTGGCCGGCGCCCAGACATGAAGTTTGGAAAACCTTGCTTTGCGCCCGCGCTGTGGAGAATCAATGCTACGTGGTGGCAGTGAATAGGGTTGGCACTGATGGCAACGGGCTTCAATACCTTGGTGAGTCTATGGTCATTGACCCTAAAGGAAAGGAATTGTACAAGGCAACCAATGATTCCCAAGAGCTTTTTACAGCTCAACTCGACCTTGAAGAACTAAATAGATTCAGGGACAAATTTCCGGTTTGGTTGGATGCGGATAGGTTTATAATTAAATTGGATTAACTACTTTCCTTGGTGAAACTTTGTTCCACAACCAATTAACCATACCCCGATAAACCCAATGGAGGCAAACCAAGCACAAGGTTCACTAATTTCCAAAAGTCAATTACCTTTCACAATAAAAAATCGAATAAAAAATTTCCTAGACCTAATACATTTACAGATCTTAGGGGTCGAAACCCCAAAAATTACATTAGAAATTTTAGGGTAATCTACTTTAAATTCATAAATTTGCGGCAGTTTTCGAATACCCCAAAACTGTTGCCTGCCGACTATTATCGAATCCCAAAATACATCAAATTAATGAATCAAATCATCTCACCACAAAAGTGCCAAGCACTGATTGACCGGTACAACTACAGTTCCGAAACCAGGGAAATAATTGAAAAGGAGAACCTTCTTCCGGTAGGCGTTTTGAATCGATTGCAGGCAGCCTATCCACAGCATTCAGGTATTGCCGAAGAGGAGGTATTCCACTTTACCGACAAGCCCAAATACAGTGGTCTTAAAGGTTACAGAGAAATCGTGAAAATCCTCGAAGAAAATGGTTTCGACATTGGTCACCACCAAGAACGTGAACTCTTCATCAAGGTTTACAGGTTTATGGCCACCAAGCACGTTCTCAACACCATCAAGTGGGCAAAGTTTGAAAAGGACTCGGTTTTTCAACTTGTTTTTCCGCAACCAGGAATGATAAGGCAGGATGTTACAAAGGCTTACCTTGCGGCAAAAACCGAAGAGGAAAAAGACCAGATTGTGAAGGATTACATCAAGGAAACCAATCCGCACGATGGCAAGCAGCAGCTTAACAAACCAACGTTTATTAACGAAGACGGGGAGGTTGAAGTTGTAGAAGGTAGCCAGCACAAGTACCCTCAATGCAAGCTTGTTTTCGACGTTCAAACCCAGAATTGCTTTGCCTTTTGCAACTACTGTTTCAGACATGCACAGGTACGCGGCGATGATGATATGTTCTTGCAAAAAGACGTTAACCAAATTCACGAATACCTTAAAGACCACAAGGAAGTAACCGATTTACTTATTACGGGAGGTGACGCAGGTTACTTGAAACCTGAGCGATTTGCAGAGTACATTAACCCCATAATAGAACGAAAAGACCTAAACCACATAAAAACTATCAGGTTGGGAACAAGAGTGTTGACATTCCATCCAGAATATGTTATCACACCCGAATTTGACCCAATGCTCAAGCTTTTTAAAAAGCTGTATGACAACGGTATACAACTGGCTTTCATGTCGCATTTTTCAACCCCGCGCGAAGTTCTAAACCTGAGTACCATTGCAGCCATTAGGAGGCTCAAAGCACACGGAGTTACCATAAAGAGTCAAAGCCCCGTGATGAACCACATTAGCCTTTTCACCAAAGAAAATGGCGAGGTTGATGTTGATAGATCGGCACAAAACTGGATTGATTTGGGCAATGTTCTTTCGATGCTTGGTGTTGGATTCCACTCGATGTACCTTGCCAGGCCCACGGGAGAGTTTCACTACTTTAACCAGCCAGTAGCCGAGATAGACAAGATTTTCAGCAAGATTTACCGAGAGCTGCCTTCTTTGAGCCGCCCCTCGAGGTACATTACCCAAACTTCATCGGCTGGTAAGATTTCCTTATTAGGTACGGTTGACTTGCCGGGAGAGAAACTATTTGCCCTTAAGTTTAACGAAGGTCGAAATATGGAGTGGATGGACAAGGTTTACCTCGCCCATTACGATGAAAAGGAAAATACCATCGTAAACCTAAAACCCTACAAAAACGACAGTCATTTTTACGAGGAGGAGCTTGCCCGCATTGAAAACAAACTGGAAGAATCCATAAAAGAAGGTCGTAAGAAAAAGTAACCCAGAATAATTCATTCATGATAAACAAGATTGTAGGTTCGCCTCACGAAGCAGTATCAGGAATATTTGACGGAGCCACCGTAATGATAAGCGGCTTTGGCGAGGCAGGAAGCCCCATAGAATTAATCCACGCCCTCATTGACCACGGGGCAAAGAATCTAACGGTGGTTAGTAACAACACAGGCAACGGATACGTTGGACTGGCCGCGTTAATTGCCAACAGGCAAGTAAAAAAAATGATTTGCTCCTTTCCGCGAACCGCCGATTCAGTGGTATTTCCCGAATTGTACGTCAAGGGCGAGATTGAACTCGAACTTGTTCCCCAAGGAACCCTCGCAGAGCGAATTAGAGCGGGTGGTGCCGGAATTCCAGCATTCTTCACACCTACATCGGTTAACACTCCATTGGCCGAAGGCAAACCTATTCGCGAGTTTAACGGTAAGCCATACGTGATGGAATATGGCATAAAGGCAGATTTTTCGCTGGTAAAATGCAAAACCGCCGACAGGTATGGCAATCTACTCTTCAACAAGACTGCCAGAAACTTCGGACCCGTAATGTGTATGGGTGCCAAGTCGGCAATTGTTCAGGCTTCCGAAATAGTGGAGCCCGGACAAATTGACCCCGAAATAGTTGTAACACCGGGTATTTTCGTCAAGAAAGTAGTTCACGTTCCCAACCCTGTTAGCGAGAATCAACTTCTAAAAGAACAAAGGAGGTATCCATGAGCACCGAGATAAGAAAATGGACCCGGGATGAAATGGCTGCAAAAATAGCCAAAGACATTCCCGATGGAGCATACGTAAACCTGGGTATAGGAATGCCGGAGCTAGTGGCAAACCACATTCCCGAGGGTAGGGAGGTAATTTTCCACACCGAAAACGGGTTATTGGGAATTGGTCCCTCTCCCCTACCCGGCCTTGAGAACGATGAACTTATAAACGCTGGCAAAAAACCGATAACAGCAATTAAAGGGGCAAGTTTCTTTCACCACGCCGACAGTTTTGCCATGGTTAGAGGAGGCCACATTGACATCTGCGTTTTAGGGGCGTTTCAAGTATCGGCCCAAGGCGACATTGCAAACTGGTCAACGGGCGCTCCCAACGCAATACCCGCCGTTGGTGGGGCTATGGACTTGGTGCAAGGTGTCAAGACAATATTTGTGATGACCCAACATACCACAAAAACCGAAGAACCCAAAATTGTAAACCAATGCTCATACCCCTTGACGGGAAAGGGCGTCGTTAGCAGAATTTATTCAGATTTGGCGGTAATTGACATTACATCCGAAGGACTTGTGGTAAAAGAAATGGCTCCGGGAGTTACCTTGGAGTACCTGCAAGATCGCACGGAACCGAAATTGAGCTTGATGAACTAAACTCCAACCCCACCCGCCAAATCACGAAACCGGTAGCCGATCAATTGGAATAAATTCAAACGAAACCATCACATTACAATGGCCCTAAAAACCGCACCAGAAATTTACGCAGAGGCCTGCAAGGTTATTGCCGGCGGCGTTAGTCGCAACACGATTTACCACAAACCTCACCCCTTTTACGCTGCCCACGCCTCGGGAAGCTACGTTACCGACATTGATGGCATTAAAAGGGCTGACTTTGCCAACAATATGGCATCGCTCATTCACGGTCACGCCCACCCAGCAATTGTTGAGGCGGTAATCGAGCAAGTTGCCCGCGGCACGGCTTACACCATGGCCACCGAGGCTGAGGTTGCACATGCACAGCAACTGTGTGGCAGGGTTAAAAGTGTTGATAAGCTTCGCTTTACCAATTCGGGTACCGAAGCCGTTATGGCAATGATTAAAGCTGCAAGGGCATTCACCGGCCGTCCGAAAATTGCAAAGGCCGAAGGGGCATACCACGGAACTTACGACTTTGCTGAAATTAGCCAAACTTCAAGCCCCGCAAATTGGGGAAGTATAGATAGCCCCAACAGCGTTCCGCTCTCTTTTGCCACCCCGCAAGGGGTCTTGGACGATGTGATTATATTTCCCTATAACGACATTGAACGCACCCTGACCATACTTGACAGGCAGGCAGACAAAATTGCCGCAGTGCTCATTGACCCAGTACCACATAGGGTAGGCCTACTACCCGCTACCAATGACTTTGTGGAAGCCCTGAAAGCATGGACAGAGAAAAATGGGGCATTGTTGCTGTTCGATGAGGTTGTTACCTTGAGGGTTGGATACGGAGGTGCCCAAGAAAGATACTCGGTAATGCCTGATATGACAGCGATGGGCAAGATAATCGGTGGAGGTTTTCCGGTGGGTGCTTTTGGCGGGAAAGCCGAAATTATGAAAGTGCTAGACCCTGGTGAGAGCAAGCTCCTATTTCCGTTTTCCGGAACATTTTCGGCAAATCCAATTACCACCACTGCAGGTAGGGTTGCTATGGAGTTGTTTGACCAAAAAGCAGTTGAAGACCTTAACAGTTTAACCCAAACCGCCATCGGTCAACTTGAAGAAGCCATTAGGGCGGCCGATGTGCAAGTTTCGATAACAGGTGCTGGCTCTATGTTCAGATTCCACTTCAGACCAACCCCGCCAACCACCTATCGTGAGGCCTACCAAAAGCAAGATGCAGCAACCCTCGTAAATGATGTTCTTGACTACCTTTACCACGAGGAAAAAATAATGATGATAAATACTTTTGCATGTATGTTTTCAACCGTGATGACACAAAAAGAAATTGATCATCTGGTGCACGGTGTGTTCAAAGCCTTCAAGGTTTTCAAACCTAGGATTGAGGAAATTCAAAAATAAACAACGTTATGAACCCCGTTTACATTATTGACGCGTTGCGTACCCCAATCGGCCGCTATGGCGGTAAACTGGCAGAGGTCAGGCCCGATGATCTGGCTGCCCATGTAATTAATGCCCTGGTAGCAAGAAATCCTGGCATTGACCCACTATCAATTGACGATGTGATTATGGGTTGTGCAAACCAGGCAGGCGAGGACAATCGCAACATTGCTCGTATGGCTTCGCTGCTATCTGGACTTCCCGAATCTATACCAGGCGCAACCATAAACCGTTTATGTGGCTCAGGAATGGATGCTATTGGCACAGCTGCAAGGGCAATCAAGGCCGGGGAAGCCGATCTATTGGTCGCCGGGGGTGTTGAGAGCATGTCGAGGGCTCCATTTGTTATGGACAAGGCCACCACAGCTTTTTCGCGAGATGTGAAACTATACGACACAACACTTGGCTGGAGGTTCGTCAACAAAAACTTGGACAAACTTTACGGAACCGAGAGTATGATGGAAACCGCCGAAAACATAGCACAGGAGATGAGCATTAGCAGGGAAGACCAAGACAAGTTTGCCCAATGGAGCCAAGAGAAAACCAAACTGGCTCAGGACATCGGAAGTTTTGAAAGCGAAATGTTAGCTGTATCCTTTCCCCAGCGCCAAGGTGACCCTGTTTTAGTCAATTTGGACGAGCACCCCAGGCTTTCATCATTAGAAAAGCTTGCCGCCCTTAAACCCCTAACCAAGACCATCACGGCAGGTAATGCTTCTGGAATTAACGATGGTGCTGCCGCGCTATTTGTGGCTTCAGAAGAGGCGGTAAGGCGGTTTGGATTGAGGCCCAAGGTTCGAATCCTTGCGATGGCAACTGCAGGGGTAGCACCCCGCACAATGGGACTGGGGCCTGTACCGGCAACCAAAAAACTACTCAAGTTACTGAAACTGACCTTAGACGATTTCGATATAATCGAGATAAACGAGGCATTTGCAGCTCAAGTGCTGGGCTGCACCCGACAACTTGGGCTCCACGACAACGACCCAAGAATAAATCCGCTAGGCGGTGCAATAGCCCTTGGTCACCCTTTGGGTATGAGTGGGGCAAGGCTTGTGACAACGGCCTACCATCAACTTTTAGCCACAAGCAAAAGGAGGGCACTTTGCACGATGTGTATTGGTGTGGGACAAGGTATTTCTATCGCTTTGGAGCGAGTGTAGCAGGTAGCCAGGAATCAGAAATCGGCGAGCAGTAACCATTAATGTAAAATGTAGGCTGTAGACACAAATTTGAGGTCAATTGATTAGATATGACCCTAAATTCCAAAACTTACACGCATTTACCTCCAAAACCTTTAAACTTTCTCCAAAGCATCCCTTAAAGCTTCCATATCGGTTTGGTTTTCGACCTCGCCAGAAAGGGAATATGCAACCACAAGGTTATTAATTACCCTCATAATCATAGTGCGATTGTCGCAAGGGTTGAAGAATTTGGGCGACGATTCAATCTTTAGCTGCTTAATGAACTTTTCCACACCCTGGGTTGAAAAAAACTGGCCTCGGCCAAAAGGATTAATGTAAAACAACACTTTGTTGTCTTTCATTTTAAGTGTTACCGGATCGAAGGCCCTGCCAGTGTAGGCAAGCACGAAATGCTCTGGTAGGTTCACGCCAAAGACTGGCATATCAAGAGCTTGGGCCACAATAAGGTAAACCATGCTCAAGGATAGCGGATTGCCTTTCCTGCTTTCAAGAACCTTGTGGACAAAGGAGTTATGGGCAAGGTGGTAATTTTCGCTATCTCCAGCAAAACCGTGGGTCTCGAAGAAGATCCTGTTAAATACCTTCATCTGCTCCAGGGCGGTGAGGTTGTCGTTAAGCTCCACCCAAATATCGCTCCTTATTCGAGCCAGGTCAACCCTAATCTTGTCTTCGTCTATGTCGGGACATATTAGGCTCGAAAGGGTAATCCACGAAGAAAGCAAGTCGTAACAGCCCCGTTCAAAATCGCCAACGAGTCTCTTTTTTACCTCCTGGAGGTTAATACTCCTTAAAACACTGTCAATTCTACCCTGCACGAAAGGGTCGGGAAAAAAATGGCGGGCATCGTTCAAATAGGGAACCGCATCATATCCAATATCCTGCAATCGCCCCCTTACACTCTTATAAACAGTGCCATCAGGGTCGTCAATTAGCCTGACCAAGGCTTCAATTTCCTTTATGCTTGAGTTGGAAATCATTTAAAAAAAGTTGAAGCAAAAGGTTTGAAAGATTGGAGCTAATCTTTTTGGTGAATTGTTAATGGCTAATTGTTGATGAAATCCAGAAAATTAAAACCTTGGACAGCTAAATGCTTACTAATCAATTCGTTTATTTACACCCACCCGTAAACTCCAAAACTATTTAAACTCCATAACCTTGCAAAAAACTATTTGTTAACTCACACAACAGGCCCATTGCGGCACCAACCATCCATTACCCTACCAAATCATCGCATCTTCCAATCCTATTCCCATCAAATTCTTTCGAGTACGGTTCTTACCATATTTTCAACGGCCAACTTGTAATCATTGCTGAAGGTTTTGGCAACCCTGTTGGCTATTATGGTACAAATGGTTAGTGTGTTGTGTCCCAGAATCTTACCCAATCCATAAAGGGCTGAGGTCTCCATTTCGAAATTGGTAATCCTGTTTCCATTAAAGCTGAAAGATTCTATTTGTTCGTTGAGCTCGGGGTGTGCTAAGGGAATGCGGAGCTGCCTTCCCTGGGGACCGTAAAAACCACTGGCGGTGGCAGTAATGCCCGATTTAAGGTCGAATGCAAGTTTTTGCATTAGCAATTCAGAACCTTTGACCACGTAAGGGTATGGCAATTTCTGGTTCCACTTGGTAAATTCCATAAAAGCTTTGGAAAGGTCTTTTTCCGAAACTCTATCTTCGTCAAACCGGTAGAAATTCAAAACCCCATCAAAACCCAATCCGTAAGCCGATGCGACCATTGAATCAACCTCAATGTCGGGCTGCAAGGCGCCGCTGGTACCCAATCGAACCAAGTTTAGGGAGGTCCGTTTTTCTTTGTCAACCCTCTTTTCAAGGTCAATGTTTACCACCGCATCGAGCTCGTTGAGCACTATGTCAATGTTATCGGTTCCTATTCCGGTTGAAACCACCGAAATCCGCTTCCCATTCAGCTCACCGGTATGGGTAATGAACTCGCGGGCTTGCCTGACAACCTCAACCCTGTCAAAATATTTAGAAACTATTGGCACCCTATGCTGGTCTCCAACCAGAATAATATTTTCGGCGATATCGTCGGGGCCAAGATCAAGGTGGTATATGCGGCCTTGCTTGGTTATAATTAGTTCCGATTCCTTGTAATATCTCATTTCAGTATTTTTTTTTCGAGAAACGGTTTCTTGCTATGGTTTATTATTACCGACAAATTTAGCGAAAAAAAGGCAATTTTTGCTAATTTCGTGCAAAAGCATAATAATGAATCTAGAATTAATCACAATAGGCCAGGAGCTTTTGATTGGCCAAACCATCAACACCAATGCCGCTTGGATTTCTCAGCAATTAGGGAGCATTGGCGTTTGGGTATCCAGAACCATAACCATACCAGACTCGGAAGAAATTATTCGCCAAACTATCGTTGAGTCTCTTACCAGAACCAGCTACGTTTTGATAACGGGAGGACTTGGCCCAACCCGCGACGATGTGACAAAAAATGCATTATGCCAATATTTTGAAACGGAATTAATCCAAGACGATGAAGTGCTGCAAGATGTTGCCGCACTTTTTAGCAAGCGTGGTCTGCCAATTACCGACCTAAACCGCAAGCAAGCCTTGGTGCCAAAAACAGCAAGGGTTCTTCGTAACTACATTGGTACTGCTCCCGGTTTGTGGCTCGAAAAGGAAGGTAAGGTATGCATTGCACTTCCAGGCGTACCTTACGAGATGAAGAACCTAATGTATGGGTCGGTAATTCCTCTTTTGAAAGAAAAAATTGGTGTAAGCCCAATTATTCATCGGACAATACTTACAGAGGGTATGGGCGAATCCTTTTTGGCTGCCAAAATCTCCGACTGGGAAAACAACCTGCCACCTTACGTTTCGCTTGCCTACCTCCCATCGCCAGGAATCGTGAAGCTTAGACTTTCGGCTGTGGCAACTGAAGTAGCAAACCTCGAGGAGGAAATGTTGAACCTTGAAAAAAAGCTCATTGCACTAATTCCTGAATTGGTTTGGGGATACGATAACGACACCCTGGAAGGTTTAATAGGCCAACAGCTGGTTGTGCAAGGTAGAACAATCAGCACCGCTGAGAGCTGCACGGGAGGATACGTGGCCCATAAAATTACAAGCGTTGCTGGCAGCAGCAGGTATTTTAAGGGCGGGATTATAGCTTACTCCAACCATCTTAAGACTCACCTGCTGGGAGTAAAAAGTTCCCTTATTTACAATCAAGGTGCTGTTAGCAAGGAGGTGGTGGAGGCAATGGCACGAAATGGTCGCAAGGTTTCCGAAAGCGATTACTGCGTTGCCACCAGCGGAATTGCCGGACCCGATGGGGGAACGCCCACTAAACCAGTGGGTACCACTTGGGTTGCCGTGGCATCGCCAACCGGCGTTGAATCAAAACTGCTCCAACTCGGCGACAATCGCGAAACAAACATTGTCAGGGCAACGGTGGCTGCATTATCATTGGCCAAAAAAATAATAGATTTGGATTTGAAAAGAGATTAATTATCTTTACGTTTTCATTTGCCCATTTTTTTCTAAAATTTCGAGTATTAAGTTCTTACTGCGAATGAAATCGAAACATCTTTATTATGGTTGACCTCGAATTAAAAGTAAAGGCAGCTCTCTTTGGGGTGGCCGTTGGCGATGCCTTGGGCGTACCTGTTGAATTCAAGAGTAGGGAAACACTTGATCTGGAGCCTGTTAAAGATATGGTGGGATACGGCACCTTTGACCAACCACCTGGAACTTGGTCCGACGATGCCTCGCTAACCTTCTGCTTGGCCGAAGCACTTACCATTGGCCTTGATTTAAAGGAGATATCAAAAAATATTCTCAACTGGTACACCAACAACCTCTGGACTGCCACGGGTTGTGTTTTTGACGTTGGCAATGGAACCCTTCACGCCATCGAGATGCTAAAAAGGGGAGTTCAGCCCGATCTTGCCGGCCGGACAGATGAAAACTCTAACGGAAATGGGTCGTTGATGCGCATTCTGCCACTGGTTTTCCACAAAAAAGATTTGCCAATCGGAAAAAGATTTGAGGTAACAATGAAAGTTGGATCAATTACACACGGACACATACGTTCAACAATTGCCTGTTTTTACTATTTAGAACTTGCCCGCGAAATAATCAACGGAACAAATAAGTTTGCAGCTTACCAAAATTTAAAGACGATCGTGCCTGACTTCTTGGCACAAATTGAAACTCCAAAGGAAGAGGTTGAAATGTACTATCGTTTGCTTTATCAAGATATTTGCTTGATGGAGCGAGAAAGGATAAACAGCAGTGGATTCGTGATCGACACACTTGAAGCCTGCGTTTGGTGCCTACTCACAACAAATGGTTTTGAAGAAGCAGTGCTAAAGGCCGTTAACCTTGGCCAAGATACCGACACCACAGGTGCGGTTACAGGGGGGTTGGCGGCGTTGGTTCATGGATTTGATAGTATTCCGGAAAAGTGGCTTAACCAGATTGCAAGATTTAATGACATTGATAACCTGGCATTCAGATTAACAAAAAGAATAATATCGCCCAAAGAAATTAACCTCGCCAAGCAATTGGCTTAAAAATTCCAGTCTCTTATCCAACCTTCAGGCCCAACATTATGCAAGCACGTTACAAAATAAAAACCCTAACGGAGTTCGTGATAGAAAGGCAAGCAGAGTACCCACACGCCAAAGGTAACCTAACACGGCTCATGAACGACATTGCCACGGCCGCCAAGATTGTTAATAGGGAGATAAACGCCGCCGGGCTTGTTGACATTCTGGGCGCGGTGGGCTCAACCAATATTCAGGGAGAGGCACAAAAAAAGCTTGATGTGTTTGCCAATGATATGTTCATAACAATGCTTAAAGGCGGCGGCGAATGCTGCGCAATTGCTTCGGAAGAAAACGAAAATGTAATCTCCTTCAATGATGACTTCTCCGAATTGGGCAAGTACGTTATAGCAATTGACCCCTTGGATGGAAGCAGCAACATCGAGGCCAACGTTTCAATTGGCACAATATTTTCAATTTACCATCGCCTAAGTGAGGTTGGAAGGGTTACTGAAAATGACCTCCTTCAACCTGGAGTAAACCAAGTGGCTGCGGGTTACGTTATTTACGGCTCGTCAACTATGCTCGTTTACACCACCGGAAAAGGGGTGAATGGTTTCACCTTGGATCCATCGGTGGGAATTTTCTGCCTGTCACATCCAAATATGCGTTACCCCTGCAAGGCAAGTATCTACTCCATAAATGAAGGCAATTACGTTTTCTTTCCCGAAGGGATAAAAAAATATATCAAATACGTGCAGGAGGAGGACAAAGAAACCAACCGTCCTTACACTTCGAGGTACATTGGCTCTATGGTGGCAGATTTTCATCGCAACTTAATTAGGGGAGGAATATTTCTTTATCCTGGCACCAAGAAAACACCGCGCGGAAAGCTTCGACTCCTTTACGAGTGCAACCCAATGGCTTTCCTGGCCGAGCAAGCAGGAGGCAAGGCAAGCGATGGCTTCAACCGCATTTTGGAGCTACAGCCAACAACACTCCACCAAAGGGCTCCAATAATGGTTGGCCCCAAAAAAATGGTTGAGAAAGTCGAAGCTTTGATGAGAGAATACTCGCCCGAGATGGAATCCGTTGATTAACAACTAGTAATGAGTTAGTGATGATTGGTGATTAATAAGAAATTAGGATTAAAGTTTTAAGATTATAACTATAAAACCACCACCCCTCACCTTATGTAAATACTCACCTGGCAATTATTTGACCTTTTGTTTAACTAAAAAACCTACTTTTGCGGAATAAAATTTGAAAATTATGACACTACTTGAAGGAAAAGTTGCACTAATTACTGGTGGTGCACGAGGAATTGGCAAGGCCATTGCGGTTGAGTTTGCAAAACAAGGTGCCAATGTGGCATTTTCTGACCTTACTTACGACGTTAATGCAGCTGCGCTGGAAAAAGAACTTGAATCATTTGGGGTTAAGGCAAAGGGATATGCCAGTGATGCAAGCAAATTGGCAGCTAGCGAAGAATTGGCAGATAAAGTTGCGGCGGAATTTGGTAGGATTGACATCCTGGTAAACAATGCCGGCATTACCCGCGACACGCTTCTTATGCGTATGACCGAAGAACAATGGGACTTGGTTATTCAAGTAAATCTCAAATCGGTTTTCAATCTAACCAAGGCGGTACAAAAATTTATGCTGAAGCAGCGTGCCGGAAGCATTATCAATATGAGCTCCGTGGTTGGACTTGGCGGAAATGCTGGCCAATCAAACTATTCTGCTTCCAAGGCTGGTATGATTGGTTTTACCAAGTCAATTGCGCAAGAATTGGGGCCGCGTAACATCCGTTGCAACGCAATTGCTCCAGGATTCATCGAAACTGACATGACCGCCTCCCTTCCCGAAGAAGTTAAAAAAGGCTGGGCCGAGAGGATTCCTCTCCGCCGTGCCGGTAGCCCCCTCGATGTTGCCAACATCTGCGTTTTTCTTGGTTCTGACCTTTCGGCATACGTAACAGGTCAGGTAATTGCCGTTTGCGGCGGAATGACCAAATAGAGAACCACGGCTTTGGGTCTCGGAAAAGTGAATGGTGTGAAAAGCAAGAAGGTGAATAACTACCAAAGATTGTCGGGTTACCTCTCCTTCTGCCAAATATCATCACCAATTTTGAAAATCAAGGAACTTCTTCACTACCCAAACAACTTGTCAATTTGATGGGCATAAACTTGACCATTATGTGTACGCCTTACCTTAAGTGTGGCGCTTAGCTGTTTGCCCTCTATAGTCCACTCGTGGTCAATTAGCTCAAACCTAACTATTTTCTCGTAATCGCCAAGGAACTGGTTAAAATGATTAACTTCTTTTTCGAACCTTTTTTTTATGCGGGGCAATAAAAGCATCTCGGCATTGGTTGTGTATTCTATCCCCTTGGCTTGACACCAAGATTTTAGATGAGCAAAATCGGGAACGATCAAGGCTGCAGCAAATCTCTGGTTTTCGCCCAAAACCATCAATTGGTCAATGAAGGGCGATTCTTTAAATTTATTCTCAATAACTTGCGGTGCAATGTACTTTCCGAAGGAGGTTTTGAAAATCATCTTCTTGCGATCAGTAATCTTTAATTGACCCTGAGGTTCGAACCGGCCAATATCGCCAGTGTGAAACCAACCGTTCGGGTCAATAACCTTGGCGGTTAGGTCTGGCTCCTTGTAGTATCCAAGCATCACGCTAGGCCCTTTTACAAGAATCTCACCATCTTCGGCAATCTTAACTTCGATGTTCTTGAGTGGCGGGCCAACGGTTCCGAACTTGAGCCCGTTTTGATCGAAGTTTTCAACCGCTATTACAGGCGAGGTTTCGGTTAGGCCGTAACCTTCCAAAACCCTGAGGCCAACGGCCCAAAAAACCCTCGACAATCTTGGTTGCAATGCTGCCCCACCCGAAACTACAATGTCGAGGTTATTTCCCAATGCCTTCTTCCACTTGCCAAAAACAACGATACGGGCAATTTTAAGTTGCAACCAATAAAGGGGGTTCTTTGAGGTCTTCCCGTGCTCGTATGCCAATCCAATGTTATTTGCCCAAAAGAAAATATTTTTCCTAACACCTTTTAGGGCTCTTCCCTTTGCCAATATCTTGTCGTAAACCTTTTCAAGCAGGCGGGGTACCGTGGTAAAAACGTGCGGGTTAACTTCCTTCAAGCTGTCGCCAATCAAGGCCATATTGCTTAAATAGTACATACTGATCCCCTTGTACTGAAACATATAGTTGAGCATTCGCTCGTAAATATGGCAAATGGGCAAGAAGCTCAATGCTCTGTGCTCGGGCCCGTATGGTGGGATGTCTCTAACTGCAAGTACGTTGCTTATTATGTTGCCATGCGAAAGCATCACCCCTTTTGGGGTGCCAGTGGTACCGGACGTGTAAATAATGGTTGCGAGATCATCGGGTTTAATGGAATCCTTGATTGAAGTTAAATTTTCGGGTTTCTCATTACACCTACCCAAATCTATGAGATCGTCAAGGCACAAGTAACCTTCTGCCTTCTGAAATGAGTAAATGGCCTTTATGCCCGGAATGTTTGCCGATACTTTCTTTATTCTATCAAGCATTTCCCTTCCTGCCACGAAGATGTAGGAAACCTCTGCGTGTTCGAGAATATATTGGTAGTCAGAATCGCTTATGGTTGGATAAATCGGTACATGTACGGCGCCAATCTGAAGAGCGCCTACATCAAGGAAATTCCATTCAGGTCTGTTAAAAGTGATGCTGGCAATCTTGAATCCCTTTTTCACACCCAGCTTCAACAACCCGTAACTTACATAATTGCAGTTGGTTTTGAATTGTTCGGTTGAAAACTTGATCCACTGACCGTTTTCTTGCCTGCCTGCAAGGGCATCTGCCTTGCCGGGGCACAAATGCGAATATCTTTCGACAATGTCAAAAAGTCGAGTTACTTCCATTGGTTTTGGTTAAAATGATGTTTCCTTATTACAGAAGTTTGATGGATTTCAAAGGTATGAAAAAAAATTAGCAGGAAAGGAGTTTCTTACTTTTTGTTGAAAGTTTTGCTGCAACCAGATTGTAGGAGTGGTCAATTAATTCAAAAAACAGCTTGTCTGGCACAGGGCCGTTTACTTCCACGGAATTCCAATGTTTTTTGTTCATGTGGTAGCCACCCGTTATTCCCGAATATTTTTCGCGAAGTTCAATGGCCAATTCGGGGTCGCATTTTAGGTTTACCAATACAAACTCTTCAACATCTGCAAGGGCAAAAACCTTGTCTATAATTTTGAAAACAAGGGTCTTATTGTCAAAGGGAAAGCATTCGGTAACCCCCTTTTTCGCCAAGCAATATTCGCGAAAAGTTTCAATGTGCATAATGAGCGGTTTTTGTGTGGGGTGCTGAGTGGTAAAAATGGCTTCTTTAGTTCTTGGGCAAAACTACAAAAACTGGTAATTCGATAAAGCCATTTTCCAATTTTTCTTTGACTATCACGTTAGGTTAATTGTAAGTTTTTTAAAAATGCGAATCATGCGGTTCCTTGTCCTTTTTGGAGTGATTGTATTCTTGTCTGGATGTTCCATTTTAACGCCATTGCAGAAGAGCAAGTTCATCACTGTTAATCACCTTATAACCAACCATAAGTACAATGAAGCAAAGGGAATAATTGACGATTTGGTAATTGGAAAAAGGTCGTCAAAGTGGCCAGAAACATGGTATTACAAGGGGCTACTTTGCCAATCTGCACATCAAGAAGGAGTAAAAAAGAGCGAGCGAGCGTTGCAAGAACTATATCCCGACCAACTTTTCTTGGCACACCAATCATACGAAATGGCCACCAAATTTGGGAAAGGAGGAGGGTTAATAAAAAAAATCAGGGCACAATATACAAGATTGGTAAATGACTTGCAGCGAATGGGTACCACGACCTTTACCCAACGAAACTTCCAAACATCTTCAAGGGCATTCGATCTTGCCTTGAATATTACCGAAAGTAAGCTGCCGGCCGTTCCGCTCGACACCAACCTTCTTTACAATGCTGCCGTTGCCGCCTTTGAAAATAGGAGCTTCGACATGGCAATTGTACACCTCAGGAGGTTGGAGGGTATGAGGCATTCCGATAATGTATCGCACCTACTTTTTTTAGGAATGCTGAGCAAGGGCGATTCCCTGGGAGCCAAGCAAGTGTTGGAAAGGAGCATCGAGGTATTTCCCAAAAGTGAAAGGCTGGTGTTGGTGTTGGCCGATTACCACTTGGGAAGGAATAATCCGGCGCAGGCAATAGAAGCCATTGAAGGAGCTATCGCAAGGCAAGATTCGGTTTCTTTCGATCTTTTGAATGCCAAAGGTTTGGTTTTCAAAAATTCATCGCAATACCAAAAAGCCATAGAAATATTCACAGAATTGACAGGTAAGTTTCCAAACAATTCAAACCCTTTAGCCAACATTGCAACGTGCTACTACAACATAGGCGTTGAATTTGATGAGCGGGCAAGGGTCATTGCCAATATTGCGCAATTTCAATCCGTAAGGGAAAGTGCTATCTCCAACTACAAACAAGCCCTTCATTGGATTGAAAAGGCTTTGGTGAAAAGCCCAAAAGACTCTGAAATTCAACTTTTTGCGGAGAGGCTGAAAAGACTGGTTGGAACAACTATTGGCAACCCGCCATAACGGAATGATCCCTAAAGGGATAGCGACAAGGTTATCCCCACCAACTGATTGATTTGAGCTTTGGGCTCTCTTTTCTGGGTACCATCCGGCAACAAAACTGGTTGCCCGTTATCAAATACCGGAAAGAGAACTTTCTCGTCGTATATCATGTGGAAATTGAACCTTACGGAAAAAAACCAGCTTATTCGTTGCGTAATACCGAGTTCCCAGTTAACGTCAACTTTTAAGGGATTGACAAGGTAATTTGAAAAAAAACGCAGCGAGTTATTTACCTTGAGGTCTTGGGTTACATCTACTGCATTTCTCACAAGTAATTGCCCTCCCATTTCTTGCCTTGACCTTCTGTCCTTGTCTATGCCAAATGCGGTCTGATTGATGGTAAGTGTGTCTAGAACGAAGGTGTTTCGGTATGACAGCAACGAAAAGTTAATACTTGACCCCTTTAAGGGCTTGTACTCAAAACCCATACCTACTGTAAAAGTGCCTGGATTCAGAAATTTGGAGACCAATTGCTCGTTGTTTGGCTGCTTGAAGTTTTTTGCCACCTGGGTTCTGAAGTACATTAAGGTACTAAAATCAACCTTGCCCGATAGCTGCTTGTTGAATTTCGAGTTTACCTCCAAAATATCGGTGCTTGTTCTAAGCAATACCCTGTCGTTTTCCTTTGTTCTAATGGTGCCGAAGCGCAACTGGGCGCTGTTCTCCCAGTTGGTTTTGTTCTCGGTATTGTTATACCTTGCCCTTAGCAGCAAGTCAGCCAACCCGGAGACGGAGCTAGTACCTCCTCTTGCCCAATTTGAAAGGTAGTTCTGGTTGAGTGTCAATGACCCCACAAATCCGCTTGTCCATAGTTTTGGTGGATCCCTCAGGGGCGCAACCCTTGCCAGGCTTCTTTGGGGAGGTGATGATAGCAGTTGAAAATTCTCGTCGTGCCTCACCGCAACCCGGACAATGAAAACCTCGTCCTCGAGAATCATTACAACGTCGCGCAAGGAGGGATTGCCAATCCATACGCTTATGGAGTCGCTCTTGGAGTTCTTGACCCAGTACCTTTGAAACCGATCGCTTCCGTTGGTGAGCCACACGGGCAACCTACCACCCCGGGTGTCGCTTATGTGAACCAAAATGCTGTCGCGCTCTTGAGTATGCTTCAAAAGGACCTCTATGGCATCGGAAATTTCCCGCGGTTGCCCCACATTCCTAAACAGCCTAAATGGTGATTGGTCAAGGGGATAAAAGGCCTCGGAGTAAGCAGAAACAACAATCTTTTTCAAATCTGGAGTTAGGCGGTAGGTTTTGTTGCTGCCAACGGGTAGCAACGGGGGAAATACCTTGCCATTTTCGTGGGTATGGAGGGTGATTTTGCGAGAGTCAAGGTAACGCCTGTCAATGACCGATTCAACAATGGTGTCGACAACCTTGAAAGTCCTTTCTAGCAAGTCCTTGTCCTGCAATAATTTTTCAGGTGTTAAGGCAGTCCCTGTATCAAGCACTCGTGTAACCAAAGTTTTGCGAGTAACTATGGGATTTTTTTCCAAATTGAAGGTATCAACTATGAAATTGGTTTTGTCAAGCCACCTTACAGGTATGGTGTCAGAACGAATAATTGACTTTGACCCGACCTTGACCGTGCTAAGATCTAATTTTTCCAGCCGCACCCTTACGCTGTCGAATGGTTCGCTAAAGTGATTTGCCAATCGCTGTATGGACAATCGCAACGTATCGCCCTCGCTTACCCAAAGCTTATGGTCGTCAATGATCCCATTGAGGTACTCAAAAGCCCTTGTGGCATTCTCCTTTGACCTCGAGGAACCCTGGCCAAATGCGGCAAAGTGGCCTGCAATAGCTACTATAAACAGGATTTTACAAAAATCTTTTACCATGATTACTTTTTGCTTTCAAACGAAAAAGATGGGCAAAAAATATTTTAAATCCGAAATATTTGACTCTTTATTGTTTCCCCACCGGTTATAATTATCAATGAGCTCTCCGATTTAGATTTTTCAAAAATTTGCAAATCGAACACTTTGCCAAACAAACCTCTTAGCCTTCTTGTCCGAAATGTGCAAAATATTTTCAAAACAATCATCCCCTGGCTTCCAATAACAAACACTTCAGCAAATAAGGGTATCAGAATTAATATTGTCAAAGTATTGCAAGTATGGTGGTTGCAGTATTTTACTTTTTAAATTCCAAGGTAAATAGATTTGATTTTGCGCGTGGTTTATTTGGACACTTAAGCATCAAGGTTCAAATGCGCCACCCCTCCAATGGGTAATTTGAAATCTGCGAACCTAAATCAATCCTTCGTCGGCAAAGCTGAAAAACGATTCTTGTGCAATTATCACGTGGTCGAGTATTGGCATATCGAGGAGTCGTCCGGCGTCGATGCACTTTTTGGTAATATCCTTGTCTGAATTGCTCGGGAAGCAATTACCGCTGGGATGGTTGTGGCAAAGTATCAAGGCCGAAGCGTGGTCGTCAATTGCCCTCTTGAATATCTTCTTGGGGTCGGCAATTGTTCCGCCAATACCACCCTCGCTTATCCTGAAAGTGCTTTTGACCCTGTTTGCACGAGTAAGGGTAATAACCCAAAACTCTTCAAACACTTGGTCGGAGAGGATTGGATGCATTATTTCGAAAACGTCGCGGCTCGAATTTATGACCTTCCGCTCAAGGGTTTGGCTAAGGCGGCGGCGACGGCCAAGCTCTAAGGAGGCAATAATGTTGATAGATTTTGCCTCCCCTACCCCCTTGAATCGCTTCAACTCTGCAATGCCAAGCCGCGAAAGTTCCACAAGATTGTTGCCCACACTTGCCAGGATTCTTTTGGCCAGGTCCACTGCAGACTCTCTGGCCGAACCCGACCCAAGAATTATTGCAAGTAACTCTGCATCGGAGAGTGCCGTTTGTCCCTTTTCTAGCAGTTTCTCGCGTGGGCGGTCGTTGAGGGCCCAATCCTTTATTCGGGTAAGCTTGCTGACTGGCTCTTCTAGGTGGATGTTGTTCTTGTTTTTTTCCATGCTGCCTGGATTTATTTGGCTGGATTACAGCCACACCTTCAGTGCAAAAATACGAAAAAAGGTCTTTCGCTTGCGAAAGACCTTTGGTAGCCCGTAGGGGATTCGAACCCCTGTTACAAGGATGAAAACCTTGCGTCCTAACCCCTAGACGAACGGGCCGCTTTGGCTTTACCAGTTAACTATTTTAACTTGCTGACAAAAACCATCAAGCCTGACTTGAGGTTCGAGGCTTTGTTTTTGTGTATAATGCGACGCTTGGCAAGTTTGTCGAGCAACGAAACCACTCGGGGAAGTTTCTCGATGGCCTCTTCCTTGTTGGTGGTGTTGCGCAACCTTTTCACCGCATTGCGAGTGGTCTTGGCGTGATATCTGTTCCTTAGCCTTTTGGCTTCGTTTGAGCGGATCCTCTTCTTAGCTGACTTGTGGTTAGCCATAATGCTTTTATAAATTAAATTTGAAACAAAGTAGCCCGTAGGGGATTCGAACCCCTGTTACAAGGATGAAAACCTTGCGTCCTAACCCCTAGACGAACGGGCCTTCTCAAAAATGGAGTGCAAAGGTACAACAAAGTTTTAAATAACCAAATGGTTTCATAAAAAAATTACGACGGCAACAACCTTTCGCGGGTTATTCCTTGCGGGAGTTTCTGGTTCATTGATTCTACAATGATGTTGAAATGGAAGGGATGGGCCACAAAGTCAAGTTCATTGATATCCAAAAGGAGAATGCGCAAGCTGGGTTGTTGTTTGAGATATTCAAGGTAACTTTCTTGAATCTTCTCGAGGTACTCCACGGCAATGTCTTGCTCATATTCGCGCCCACGTTTTTCGATGTTGCTTTTGAGCCTTTTGGTGGAAACTAACAAGTGAACAAGCAAATCGGGCTTCGGTAGGTTGGCATTCATTATGTTGAATAGGGTTGAAAACAGCTGGTACTCGTCGGCTCCCAATGTTTTGCGGGCAAATATCAGGGATTTGTTGAGGAAGTAATCTGATATTGTAAAATCAGAAAACAATTCCTGGCTTGCAAGCTCCCTTTTTAGCTGCTGGTACCTCTCTGCCAAAAATGATAGCTCCAGTGGAAAAGCGTACTTGTCTTGGTCTTTGTAAAACTTGGCCAGGAAGGGGTTATCGTCGAAGCGTTCCAATATCAACCTGCCATTAAATTTCTCGGAAATCATGGTTGAAAGGGTGGTCTTCCCAGCCCCAATATTCCCTTCAACGGCAATGTAGTTGTATCTCATAGTTCTTTTCAAAGTTTGGAAACCGTCTTTGGTAATAATTACCATTCTTGACAATTTCGAAGTACGACGTGCAAAGTTAAAACAGCAATCCGAAAGATAACTAATTTTTAAATCACCTTTCTATCTTTTCATTTTTTGGCCCCAACTTTCTCTACTTCCGATAGATCGAGGCAAACCTCCAGAAGTTTTGCAACCGAAACATTGAGCTTAGGGTGAATGAAATTGGGTGCTATTTCGGCCAGAGGCATGAGGGCAAACCGCCTCAGGTGAAGGCGCGGATGGGGAATTTCAAGGCCTTCCTGAAAAATTGCCAAGTTTTCGTAAAAGAGTATGTCAATGTCGATCATCCTTGATTGGTAGCCACTTTTTGTCCGGTGCCGACCAAGGGCCTTCTCTATTTCAAGAAGCGTTGAAAGCAGGTCAAAAGGGTGCAGGATGGTCGAAATTTCGAGGGCTTGGTTCAGGAACATATTGTTGCTCTCAAACCCCCATGGCACGCTCTTGTAGAGCGAGCTAGATGCGGTAATGCAACCCGCAACCCCATTTATGAAGGCTCTTGCCCTGACAAATGTTTCCTCAACATTACCGATGTTTCCTCCAAGCAGGATGTACGCAGCATTCATCGCAGTAGTAAATGAGTTTGCATCAGCAAATTTCAACATTTTTACCCATAGAACTAATTTTTTCGGCTCCTTTTTTTTCTGGAGGCGTCGAAAGGTATTTTTTTTCACAATAAATTCTCTCGGGACATAACGCTATGTTTTTGTGTCAAACCTGTCCTTCTCTTTTCATACGGTGGCCCTCTTACCGACCCCAATGATTCTTCTTGCGGGGCCTACCCACAATTTACACATTCCAAGCTTTGGTGCGAAGCCTCCTGTTTCAGGTTCACATCCAATTCACTGCAGACATTGCCAAAAGATCACAACTAAATTGCAACTGCTAAAGGGGGTTGGGCAAATTGGCTCCAGTACTTCTAATTTCTAACTCCTCAAGTCAAATTTTTTATCCTTTCATCTGCAATTGCTTAAAAAGCACTAATATTGCAAATTCAAAATTGTATTTGTCGTCAATTATAAAATAAAGAAATGAAGCAGTTTTTCAAGTTCATGCTTGCGAGTATGGTGGGTTTCATACTTGCGGGTTTCATATTGTTTTTCTTGGTGATCGGGCTATTGATAGGCTCTCTTTCGAGTGCAATTTCGAAGCAAGAAATTTTTAATGTAAGCCCTGGAACGGTGCTTCACCTAACCCTCGAAGAAGAAATTGTTGACCGCGGGTACGACGACCCTTTTGGCACATTTGACCCTTTTTCACTACAGAGGGTAAGAGCAATAGGCCTCAACGACCTTTTGAGAAACATTTCAAGGGCAAAGGACGACCCAAACATTTCCGGAATTTTCCTTGACCTTGGTATTGTAAGCACCGGCTGGAGCACCGCCGACGAGCTTAGACAAAAGCTGCTCGATTTTAAGGATTCGGGCAAGTTCATAGTTGCATACGGAGAGGTTTACAACCAGGCGGCATATTACGTTGCCACGGTTGCCGACGAGGTCTACGTGCACCCCGAAGGAATGATCGAGTTGGTTGGGCTTAGCTCTGAAATAATGTTTTTCAAAAGCACCTTGGAAAAGCTTGGGATCGAAGCCCAGGTTATACGTCAAGGGGAGTTCAAGAGTGCAGGGGAGCCTTTCTTCTTGGATAAAATGAGTAAGGAGAACCGCGAACAAATAGAATCTTTTATGGGTTCGGTATGGAGCAACGTGGTAGCCGACATTGCCGAGAGTCGTGGTATTGCACCCGACGATCTCATCGTTTTGATAGATCGGTTTGTGGCCCGCGATCCATCAATGGCCGTTGACAATGGGCTTGTTGACGGTATGAAGCACCGCGACGAGGTCTTGGAGATAATCAAGGAACGTTTGGCGCTCGAAAAGGCATCGGAAATAAATCTTGCCACGCTGAGCAATTTCAAGAATTTTCCCTCAAAGGGTAAACCTGTTAGGGAAAAGATAGCCATTGTGTATGGTAGTGGAGCAATATTGCCGGGAAAAGGCAGCGAAACCACGATGGGGTCTGTCACTATTGCCGAAGCCATAAGGCAGGCCCGCACCGACAACATGGTTAAAGCCATAGTTTTCAGGATCAACTCGCCTGGAGGTAGCGCCCTTGCATCAGACGTTATATTGAGAGAGATTGAGCTTGCGCGTAGTGAAAAACCAGTTATAGTTTCATTTGGCGATGTGGCCGCTTCGGGAGGATACTATGTGGCTTGCAAGGCCGACTACATTATTGCAAACCCAAATTCAATAACTGGCTCAATTGGAGTATTTGGGGTGATACCGAACATGAAGAACTTCTTCAATCAAAAACTCGGCATCACCTTCGACAACGTTAAAACCAACGAGCTGGCCGACTTTGGCTCTTTGAACAGGCCACTAACAGCCCGCGAAAGGGCGATTATTGAAGAGCAAATCGGTCGCATTTACAGAACCTTCATTTCGCACGTGGGCGCAGGCCGCAATATGACTCCCGAAGAAGTTGACAAGGTGGGTGCCGGGAGGGTTTGGAGTGGTGCCGAAGCTCTTGAAATTGGTTTGGTTGACGAACTTGGAGGCCTCGAGCTGGCTATTGACGTGGCGGCCGAAAAGGCAGGCATAAAAACTTACAGGGTGGTGGAACTGCCGGCCCAACGACCTTTTTTGCAAAGAATACTGGAAGATATGGGCGGCACAAAAGAGGGATACCTAAAAAGCAACCTTGGACAAGCATACCACTACCTCAAGCAACTGGAAAACGTGAACCAATCATCCGGAGTACTGATGAGGATGCCTTTTGATATTAGGATTGAATAGGCAATAATTAGGATTCAGCCCAAAGCCAGCAAATAATTGACATACCTTATCCTAATCCTTTCGGAATTTCGGATTTGTGGATGGAAAAGAATTATTTGCTGTGCCGCCCCAACCAGGCAGTGCTTTTTATAAGGCTGCAATATTTACAACCCATGCATTGCCCTTGCCATCAAACCATCGTTGATTTTTAGGCATTTATGCACAAATAGTTTGAAAAAATTGAACTTCATTGTGTTGATTTATAAATAATTGCCTTACCTTAGCCGCAAGAATGGAAATAATTGATACAGTAATAATACGATCGCTCTTGGGAGTTTGTTGGTATTTTTTATTGGGGTAGCAAATAATTTCAACTAAGTGGTATTCCATTGGTTCATATTTTACAAAAATTACCCACGGGCGAAACTTCATAAATTGGCGAACCCTGGTAGTCAGATCTTGGTTCTTTATTGTTCAGAGGTGATTTAGTTGCAAACTGGGTTTTCGTTCTTTTGGGGTGACACTTTAATTCAATTTTCTGGATGTGCAACTAAGTTTCATAGTTGCCGATGACCTTACCCAAAAACCGTGAACAGAGAAGTGATCTGGGCTGGCTTTCGAAACAGCCTGAATAATAGGGCTCGATGTGCATTTAAAAAGCCAGTGATAGCAAGATAGAAACTCTTGGCAGGTGGTTGTCCCTCGTTGAGATTCCCTGAGAAATTACCGACACCGGAAGTTTGTAAATTCATTGGTAAAAGCCTTCCAATAGGTTTAAAAATGCTTATTTCGTTTGGAAAAACAATGATTATTCAGGCAACTAGGCTTCGGGGACAACGAAAATACAGGTCAAAAGACCGAGATCGGCTGCTGGCCCTCGGAAAAACTCCAAAAACAAGGTTAAGTAATCAAGCGTTTGAAGAGCTATGCAGTTTGTCCTCAATCAATCAGAAATAGGTAGGATTCATTTTGGGAGGGATTGAACGTGAGGAAGGAAAACCTTAGAGCAATGGTTTTGCCGATTTGGAAGTTCGCAGAAAGTTGAAGTAAGGTTTTAGCCGTTTCAAAATGGAATAATCTTTGGAGCCAAAACACTATTTCATTTCAAAAAACCAAGCTTGTATGTGTTATACGTTTAATTAGATGAAAAATTTAAGCCTAATTCATTAGTGCAAAAGTGAAAAACATTCCTAAAGCTGTAATCTATTATTTTTCGGGAACTGGAAACGCGAGGCAAATTGCTTTATGGTTTCAGGACTCTGCCACTAAAATGGGGACTGAATGCGATATTTTCGATATTGCAAAATGTGGCAAGGGCCCCATGGTTTCGGTTAAAAATGATACCCTAATCCTTGTGATTTCACCGGTTCACGGTTTCAATTATCCGAAAATCACCCTTGACTTCATCCGTAAATTTCCAAGGGGCACCAACAGGGTGGTACTGATGAATACACGGGCAGCAATGAAATTAGGGGCGGTTGTAACACCTGGATTAACCGGGATTGCGTTTTTGGTTGCGTCACTATTTCTTATGATCAAGGGCTACAAGATTGTGGGGCAGGTTCCTTTTGACATGCCATCAAATTGGCTTTCGATCCACCCGTCGTTAAATGAAAAAACGGTAAAGTACATACATAAGGTAAATCACGGCCGGGCACAAAAACATGCAAGCAAGATTTTTTCGGGTAAAAGGGATTTCCTTGCGTGCCGCGATTTGATTCAAGATATTTTATTGGCACCCATTGCCTTGGGTTACTACATTATTGGAAGGTTTGCCTTGGCCAAATCATTTTATGTCACCGCCGAGTGTAATTCATGCGGTACTTGCAGTAATCAATGCCCAGTCCATGCAATCAGTAAGAAAATAAACCGTCCTTACTGGACCTTCAGGTGCGAGAATTGCATGAAATGTATGAATAACTGCCCCCAAAGGGCCGTTGAATCGGAACACGGCTTAATGGCAACAGCAAGCATTACCTGCTCGATGGCATTTACATTTTTACTTGATTCAGTCCTCCATTTTGAGATTAAATCATTATGGGTTAAAGTTACAATTTGGTCGGTAATATTCATTGCAATTATCTGGTTAATGTACCGCATCCAGCATTTGGTGCTGAGATACAGGTTCTTTTCCAGAATAATTGCCCTTGCTTCCCTTACGCATTATAAGTTCTGGGGTCGTTACAAATCGATTCCAGACAAAGAATGGATGGGATAAATCCCCTGCCGGTCCCAAACAATATATTTGCAATTAAGCGGTGCGGCCAGGAGATTCGGATTTTTGAGATAGGACCAAAATATTATAAAAGGTCTCATTTTATTCATCTTGAAAAACCCAAACCTTTCCAATCTAATTTGACTCACAAACCATTGTGTTTTAGTTAAAAACTTTTTTGTTGTTAAACAATTCACAATTAACAAAACAGATGTAACTTTGTGCTTCAAAACCGCCATCACTTTCAAAAATAGGTTCTCAGAAAACAATGAACAAGACGCTAAAAATAAGGGATATTACCCTTCGCGACGGGCAGCAATCGCTTTTTGCAACACGTATGACCCAGGCACAAATTGACCGTGTACTTCCATATTACCAAGAGGCTGGTTTTTACGCTATTGAAGTTTGGGGAGGAGCGGTACCTGATTCGGTAATGCGTTACCTCAACGAAGACCCATGGGCGAGGCTCGAAACCATAAAGGCTACCATTGGCGACAGGTCGCACCTTACTGCCCTTTCGCGCGGGCGCAACCTTTTTGGGTACAATCCATACCCTGAAAACGTCATCGAGGGGTTCAACCGAAATGCTATAAAATCAGGCATAGGTATTATGCGAATCTTCGATGCCCTCAACGACATGGCCAACATTGAATCAACAATAAAGATTGTGAAGGCAAACGGAGGTATTGCCGATTGTGCTGTTTGCTACACCGTTGACCCAAAGCCCAGAAAAACCGAACGGCTGCTTGAAATCCTTAAGGGAAATGTGATCCCCAAAAAGGTATTTACCCTAGAGTACTTCGTGCGCAAGGCACAGGAGTTGGAAAAAATGGGTGCCGACATAATCACCATCAAGGATATGGCTGGGTTAATACCGCCCATCAAAACAGGGATCCTGGTAAAATTGCTTAAGGAAGAAGTTAACCTGCCAATAAACTTTCACACTCACTGTACCCCCGGGTATGGACTGGCCTCTATGCTTTCGGCAATAATCAACGGAGTTGATGTGGTAGATACCTGCATTCTCAACTTTTCGGGCGGTCCAGCCGGTCCTAGCTTCGAGATAATCCAAATATTCTGCAACAAACTAAAGATCAAAACCGGAATTAATCTAAAGGCCGTTGGAAGCATAAACAAAGAACTGGCCGAAATTCGCAAGGAACTGGCAGCCTTCGATGCTTGCCGGGAAATGCCCTTTGCATTCGACATTTCGTACGATACCTTGCCAAAAGAAATAGACCAACTGTTCGACTATGCCATACAGTACGCCCAAAAGCGGAAGGAAAAGGAACTGCTAAAGGTAACCCAGCTTATAGAGAGCTATTTCAAGCTACCCCCTCCAAATGTCAAGGTTAGGTCGGCCGAAATGCCCGGCGGAATGTACACCAATATGTTGGCACAATTAAAGCAGCTGAACCTCGAAAAGCTCCTTCCAAGAGTACTGGAAATCATACCAACCGTTCGACTCGATTCTGGCTGCCCACCTTTGGTAACCCCAACAAGTCAAATTGTTGGTCAACAAGCGGTTAACTGCGTACTCGATGAAAACAGCGGCAAGCCTATGTACACCACCAAGTCGGTACAGTTCGAAAATATGGTAAAAGGCCTTTACGGTAGGACACCCATACCCATCAGCCCTAAGTTTCGCAAGAAAATAACGGGCTCGGCCAAGGAAGTGCCTTACAACCCCAAAGACCACAAGAAAGTGGATAATGATTTCTGCGAGGCCTATGGCGCCAAGCTTGCCGAGAACGAAAAGGATGAGCTCCTCATAGAACTGTTTCCGGCGGTTGCCAAGACCTTCCTCTCAAACAGGCTCGAACAACGAAACCTGGCACAAATAAGAGCCATAAAAGAGGAAGAAAGACGTGCCTACGAGGCCGAAAGGACAAAATGGAACAATATGACCCCCGAGGAAAGACTCAAGCAAATTCAAGAAGGACTCTCAAATTACCAGTGGCGCACCAAGAAATAGGGTCCGCAGCTCCCAATAATTAGTTTTGGCGATTGGAGATAAGCTTGGAGTTTAATTGCCTTAAGATTTTAGAGATTAATTTGTCCAAATTTCAAAAATCTGATTCCTGATTCTAAGGTTTCGCGTTCTCACCTTTATGAAAGGTAGCTACCTCCAGATACAAATTACCCCTTGCTTGGGTGCAATCATTGTTCACCCTGCCCCTTACCTAGATTACTCAATAATCTCCTTCACCACCACTTGCAATGTTGTGCGGTTTTTCTGTTCTAGCATAACCTTTTTGCCTGCAAGCAATTCGTCAAGATTGGCTTGATTATAATGCCTCACAGTGATCAGGGTTAGGTTGGTGTTGTACCTGATGTTGAAGTTTGCCTGAAGGTCGCGGATAAGTGCCGGCGATTTAATCTTGTCGAAATCGTAACATACGGAAAAGCTTAGGGCCGAGTTTTGCATAAGATTTATCTTAACGCCATTCTTGGCAAAATCAGAAAAAATCCTCGACAAGTTTTGCTCCGCAATGAAGCTAAAGTCTTTCGGAAAGATTGAAATCAGCATTTGGTTAAACTTCAAGATGAAACTTGGAACCTTGGAGTCGTTGCGGCTTGTCCCGTCAATTAATGTTCCCGGTTGAGTGGGATTCAAGAAAGACTTCACCCGAAGTGGAATGTTCTTTGCGTTTAGTGGCTTGAGGGTTTTGGGGTGTATTACGCTAGCTCCGTAATATGAAAGTTCAATTGCCTCCTGGTAGCTAATATTCGGGATGAGCAGGGTTTTTTCGAAATACTTAGGGTCGGCATTGAGTAGCCCTGCAACATCTTTCCAAATTACAACCTCCTGTGCCTCGAGCGAGTAGGCAAAAATTGCTGCCGAGTAGTCGGAGCCCTCACGGCCAAGGGTAGCAGAGAAACCTTGGGTGGTGCCACCCAAAAAACCTTGTGTAAGTACAATCTCTGGCTTGCTGCCTCCCTCGCTGGGAGCCAGGTATGGCATCAAGGCCTTTTTTATGGCCTGGCCCGAAAGAATCCAGTCAACCCTAGCATCGCGAAAACTTGCATCGGTTATTACCAGCTTGCGAGCATCGAACCATTGGTTCCTAATACCAACGTGCAAAAGGTAGTGGTTGAGAATCTGGGAGGAAACAATTTCGCCTGTCGAAACAATCCGATCGTATTCAAAATCGTAGGAACTGGATGGTCTCTCTTCAATTTTGCGCAGCAGGTGAAAGAACGATTGCTCCAAGTGGAAGAACACCAAGTGTTTGGGGTCTTCGAAAAGTTCGAGGGCAAGATCAAAATGGGCTTTCTTAACGGTGCGGTAGCAATCCATCATCAATTCAATCTGGCCTGCCATATAGTGGGCGGTTAATTCTTCAAGGGCGTTGGTGGTCTTTCCGATGGCCGACACTACAACCACCAATTTGTCACCTCCAAAATCCCTAATGATACCGGCTACCGTTTTTACCCCTTGACCGGTACTCATACTGGCACCACCAAACTTGAAAACTTTCACTCCTTGGTCAAATTTTAAATAGGAAGCAAAGTTATTAAAAATGCCATAAAAAAACCCGGCAACCAACCGGGTCTTACAAAATATTAAATTCGGCTAGATATGATCAAGAACTTACTGCGACGAAATCTTTTCCATCAATTTTTTGCGAGTGAAGAAAATCCTACTTTTTACCGTACCAATCGAAAGGTTGAGTTGGTCGGCAATTTCCTTGTACTTGAAGCCGCTGTTGTACAGCTCAAATGCTTTGCGCTGGTCCGGGTCGATGCTCCTGATTTCTTTTTGAATTTCCTTAACCGACATTGCCGAGTCGGGCAAACCAATGTGGCTTTCGTTTGAAACGTTGATGAAATACAGATCATCGGTCTTGTCGAGCATAGTATTGTTCCTCACGCTCTGACGGTAATTGTTTATGAAGGTATTTTTCATTATGGTGAAAGCCCAGGCCTTCAAATTGGTGTCATCCGTAAACTTGTCGCGATTGGTTAACGCTTTTAAGTAGGTCTCTTGAACAAGGTCTTGAGCATCTTCGTAATTGGAAGTGAGCGTATATGCAAAGTAACTCAAATTTTTCTGGAGCCCCATCAGCTTGTAGTTGAATTCAAGTGCAGTCATAGTATTCAGTGTTTAATTGAGTGTTACAAGTTTTAAACATTTCAAGCCTTGCGGTTATTTAAATTATTTCTAAATAACAACCAGGTTTCAAAAAAAAGGTCTTTAAAACCTTGGTTTGTGGCATTTGGCGATGTAAAATTATAACACATTATTCATTCCACCAAATTTTTTTTAAAAAATGTTGTTAAATTTTTGTTATAAAATTGTTAAACATAACTATTTATATGGTATTGTGTTACCTAAATACTTATAAAGCAATGATTTGAACTCATTTCCATTATTGAATTTTTTTCCCGGTTGAAATATTTTTTTTTAAACATCGAAAAAACTTCTAGTCGAAGCCTGATAACCATAAGATTGCCCATCAAGATACTACCAAAGGCTAATTTCTATGGTGGCAACTCTCATTTTGCTCCTCCAGGTTTTTCAAGAAATCGTTGTAGAAATTGGTGGCTGCCATCTGATATGGCATCAAAACTTCGAAGTCGTTGCATAGATCGCAACTGTTGAGTTCTGCTTGCAATTCTTCATTGCGGGCCGTGAGGTATATTTTTCCCCTGTACCCGTTTTTTCTGAGGGTGCGGATCAGGTGCAACGAGTCCTCCTTGTCTGGCACTGTACTAATTGCACAAATAGCTCCTTGATATGGCACAAGTTCTAATATGTCGGGATCGGTAATGTCGCCGTAAATCATTCTCTTTCCTTTTTTCTGGTAATGGTTAACAACGTCTGGATCAAAGTCAACCCCGACAAAATCTAGTTCTGGATGCTGGTCGAGCATATCGATGACCCGCGCCCCAAATCGCCCCACTCCAAATATTACCACCCCGAACTCGGTTTTTTCGGCAAATTCGATTCTCGATTCCATAATGGGATCCTTGCGCTGGAAAATATTCAATGCAGGCGAAATGACATTATATATCTGGTGCGAGTATAATATAAGGTACGTTGACAAGCCTATTGTGATTAGCCCCACCAAGGTAATCAATCCCAAAATACTATCGGTAATGTGGCCAATAGCAAGGCCCATTCCGGCAAAAATAAGGGAGAATTCGCTTATCTGGGCCACGGTGAAGCCCGCAAGTATGGCAGTGCGTTTCCTATAACCCAACAAACCCATAATTATAAGAACTATGAGAGGATTGCCCACTAGCACGAAAACGGAAAACACAAGTGCAGGGGGCACCTGAGCGCCAATATCCGATAAATTTAGGTTGGAACCCAACCCAACGAAGAAAAAGAGCAATAAGAAGTCGCGCAAGCTAACTAGCCTTACGCTAATGGCCTCTTTGAAGTCGGATGAGGCAAGGCTGACCCCTGCCAAAAAGGCCCCTACTTCGCCGCTAAACCCGATCAGCTCGCTCGCCGAGGTCATTGCCACGCACCAAGCTATTGCAAACAATGATAGTAACTCCATCGATTTGGCAACAAAATGGCTCAACCAAGGAATCACGTACCTCATCATTAAAAATGTTATTGCAAGCAATCCCACACCCGAAGCCACAATAGTAATTACCTCGGAGGTAAGGCTGGCTCCACCCCCCTTTTCCAAGGTGGCAAGTACAATCATTGCAATTATCACCACAATATCCTGAACAATTAAAAAACCAACCGCGATTTGGCCGTGAAGGGTGTCAATCTCTTTTTTGTCTGACAAGAGCTTCACTATGATAATCGTACTTGAGAAGGTTAATGCCAAGGCAATGTAGAAACTATGAAGGCTCCCGAATCCCAAAAGCCTGCCTATGAGGTAGCCAATAAGCGAAGTAAACAATACTTGTCCCATACCAGTAAGCAAGGCAACCTTTCCTACCGACCGTATGATTCTAAGGTCAAGTTTAAGACCCACGATGAAAAGCAGGATCGCTATGCCCACGTGGGCGAGAAGCTCAATGTTTTCTTTGGATTTTACCACATCAAGAACCGAGGGACCTACCAATATTCCCAAGGCTATGAAAACCACAATGAGTGGTTGCTTGAGAAATTGCCCGATTGAACCCAAGATCGCTGCAAATACCAGAATAAAGGTCATTTCGTAAAAGGGGTTCTCTGCCAAAACTGAAAGCCAGTTCATTAATTCGAAGGTTTTATTGTTATTTGTCAAAATTAAAAAACGAACGCCAGAAAAACAAGAATTGCCCAGATAAGACAGAATATTCAATCTGTTAAAGGCAAGATTTAAAAAAAAAATCAAGTCATCAAAAAAATGTTAAATTTGTTTCTGAAATTCAATTGTTTCATCACTATCACCCCTAATGCAAATTACCATGAAGAAAAATTTACTTAAAATTTTTGCAACGGCATTTGTAATTTTTTGCCTTGCAAGTTGTGGCGGCTCAAATTTGGTGGATAACGAGTTTCTTGGAAAATTTCCTTCCATTGAAAAGAATTTTACGGAAAAGATCCGAGCCAAGGAAGTCGCTCTCGACAAAGCCAAAGACCTCGCCAGCGCTTTCAAACTTTCACAGGAGATAGAAACTTTAGAAGAGGAAAAGAAAAACAAGATCAAAGAATACTTAGACGGCAACCCATTGTCAAAGCCACTTCCGTTCTTGGCTCTCGAAGGCTCTCCTTACACCATCAATCAAGTTGTGGTAAACAATGTCTCGGCAGGCCGCCTAAACATTAGGTTTGACTTAACCATTGATCAAGATATAATGAGCAAATGGGGTTATGTGGATGATACCCTTTTTGTGTATTTCAAGGCAGTGGATAAAAATGGCGAAGAAATTACCGACTCGAAAACTGTGGCAACAAACTTTGGAAAATCTCAATTATTGGCCGGGAGCGCATACGAGGCATTTGGCAACTGGGGATCCAGTGTAATTGGCAGGCTGGAAAGCTTTGCCCGGGTGGTAGAAATATCAAGGGAAGAATACAGGCAAAAGTAAACCCTGCCAACTGCCTTGGTTAATGTGCTCCTTATTTATCAATTGCAACCTGCAAATTGGCAACCTAATTTATTTTCTGAAAGATTTGTTCATGTCAGAAAAAATGACGTACTTTGCACCCCGAAAAATAGAACTTTACAGGAAGCACATATAAATTTTACAGTAATGTCACGTATTTGCCAGATTACCGGAAAGAAACCGATTACCGGAAACAACGTTTCTCACTCTAATGCCAAGACCAGACGGTGGTTCAAGCCCAACATTCAGGAAAAGAAGTTTTATGTTCCGGAGGAGGATCGCTGGATTACTTTGAAGGTTTCGGCCAAGGCGATCAAGACCATTAACAAAAAAGGAATTTTTAATGTTATTCAAGAGGCACGCAAAAACGGGCATCTTTTTTAACCGGAATATTCTAAATCTATTAATGCCGTTGGTAAAACATCAACGGCATTTTTTTGTTAAATATGCTTAAATCAAAACCCCTTGAGGAGCAACAACGACCGTTTGTGAGCCACAATAACTAATTTTACCCCTGCAAATTAGCTTACCGATGAAGATACGGCCAAAATTCATTTACGTTTTGATTACCTTGCTTACCGCAACATATTATGTACTGGGGCAAACTCAAATTAAACTTAAGCCCAGGCGTGCTATTCAATTATCCGGTTTGGTGGTGACAGGAGATAGTTTAGCCTCGGTACCATTTTCTTCGGTTTGGATCAAGAACACAAATCGTGGAACCATAACCGACTTTTACGGATTCTTTTCATTGGCAGTATTCGAACTCGACACGGTTAGATTTTCCTCCGTGGGCTTTAAAGAGGTTACCTTCGTGGTTCCAGACACGCTCAGCATGGCTCGGTACTCAGTTATCCAGGTTATGAGCCCCGACACCATTAACCTGCCCGAAACCGTAATTTACCCTTGGCCAACACGCGAGCAATTCAAGTACGCTTTTATGAATGTGGAGGTGCCGGAAGATGATTATGACAGGGCCATGAAAAATTTACAAAGAGCCGATATCCGAGACCGATCCTACAGTATGCCAATGGATGGAGCAATGACCTACAGAGAGTCTATGAACCAATTTGCCGGAAGGCTCTATTACGCAGGCCAAGCTCCACCAATGCGAATTTTTGACCCGTTTGCCTGGGCCCAGTTTTTCAAGGCTTGGCGCGAAGGCAAGTTCAAGAAAAATTAATGCCTGGTTTCTTGCAATTTTTGCAAAAGGATGCAGTTATAATATTTGAAACAAATAAATGTCAAGCTGAAAGCTATTCTTTTTTAGTGAAAAGGGTTTACTTTTTTCTTCTTCAATTTCTGATTTTGTGGCTTGCGCAGGTTAATGCGCAACGATCGGTAATTGAGGGCACGGTAAAGTCAAAAGATGGTGTTATACTTGAATTTGCAACCATTTACCTTCCAAACACTGCCTCGGGCACTACAACTAACAATCACGGTTTTTATAGGGTGGAGGTTCCTCCAGGAAAGGTTTATATAAGGGTCTCGCATCTTGGCTACGTTACCATTAACCGTGAAATTTCGGTTGTGCCCGGTGAGGTCACAATAATTGATTTTTTACTTGAGCCTACATTGACCGACCTGCCCGACTTCAAGATCGTTGAAAAACAAGCAATGTCGTCGGACGTGGTTAGGCTTGATCCCAAGCTGGTTGGAGTTTTACCAGGTCCAACCGGTGGGGTTGAAGGTCTTATTAGGCTTCTTCCGGGAGTATCCGCCTCCTCCGAACTTTCCTCGCAATATTCGGTTAGGGGCGGGAACTTTGACGAGAATCTTGTTTATGTTGAGGATATCGAAATTTATCGCCCACTTTTGATTAGTGCAGGCCAGCAAGAAGGGTTAAGTTTTCTCAATCCCGATTTAACCGAGTCCATAACATTCTCAACGGGCGGTTTCGAGGCTAGGTACGGTGACAAGCTATCATCGGTGCTAGATATTCAATACCGAAGGCCAGAAAGATTTGGCGGCGGCTTCTCGGTAAGCCTCCTTGAGGGTTCGTTGCACCTGGATGCTTTGTTGCCCAACAAGAAAACCTCAATTATTGCAGGGATGAGGTACAAGTCAAATCAATATTTGTTGGGTACTCTTCAAACAAAGGGCGAGTACAACCCGTTTTTTTATGATGTTCAGGCGTTGGCTCAGCACACCTTCAGTCAAAAACTTAAGGTTAGCCTGCTGGCAAACTACAACCACAGTAGCTTCAACTTCAAGCCAGAAACAAGAACAACGCGATTTGGCACCATTCAGGATGTAAAGCAGTTCACGGTATTTTTCTACGGGCAGGAGGTGGATAAGTTCCGTACTGCTCTCGGGGCCTTGTCATTAAACTACACGCCAAACCAAAGCACCAACCTCAGGTTTACTTCGAGCATTTTTCAAACCGACGAGTCAGAAACCTTTGATATAGGGGGTGCGTACTGGCTTCAACGTGTTGAAACCGATTTTGGAAGCGATGATTTCAACCAGCCTGTGGGAGAACCGCTGGGGGTAGGAGGCTTCTTGAACCACGCTCGAAACAGGTTGAATGCCATCGTTTGGAATTTTGAGCACGCAGGCAGTGCAAAAATTAAGAAAAACACCCTACGTTGGGGGGCAAAGTTCCAAAAGGAGGATATTATTGACAAGCTAGAAGAGTGGACCAAGGTTGACTCTGCAGGTTACGTAATACCCTTACAACCCAACGGTGAAATTGTTTTGCAAGACGTGCTATTTGCAAGAATAAGCCTGCAAACGGAGCGCGCGGCGGGGTTCTTGCAAAACACAACGGAGCTCCAAACTTGTATCGGTCGTTTATTCATTACCGCGGGTTTAAGGTTCAACCACTGGAGTTATAACAACCAGTTGTTGGTGAGTCCCAGAACAACAATTTTGTTCAAACCAAGCAAGACACCCCAATGGACTTTCAGGCTTTCGGGAGGATGGTACAGCCAACCGCCATTTTACCGCGAATTGCGCAACCTGCAAGGGCAACTCAACCCCAATGCAAGGGCTCAGGAATCATTTCAATTGGTATTGGGGTCAGAGTTGAACTTCATTGCATGGCAGAGGCCTTTTAGGCTTACCTCCGAATTGTATTACAAAAACCTGAGCCACCTAATCCCATACAACATTCAAGATGTAAAAATAAGGTACCTGGCCGACTATGCCACCAAAGGGTATGCATATGGAATCGACCTAAGACTATCGGGCGAATTCGTGCCAGGAACCGATTCGTGGGCAAGTCTTTCTCTTATGCGAACCGAAGAGATCTTCAAGGATTTAAACCTACAATCCAACCTTCCGCAGGGATACGTGCCTCGACCCACAGACCAAAGGATGAACTTCAACCTATTCTTCCAAGATTACCTGCCCAACAATCCATCCTTCAAGGTTCAGGTTGGTTTTATTTACAATACTGGGTTGCCATTCGGGCCGCCTACCAACGACAAGTTTCGCAATGCTTTGCGTATGGAGATGTACAGACGAATTGATGTTGGCTTTTCAAAGCAATTAGTAGGCGAAGGTTCGCGAAAGCACAAATCAGCCCTATTCAGAAGTCTGAAAAACCTTTGGGTTACCTTGGAAATATTCAACGTGGTAGATTTTTCGAACACTATGTCGTACAGCTGGATAAAGGATACCAACAATTTCTACTACGCCGTTCCAAACCGCCTGACCGGCCGCCTTATAAACCTAGAATTGGTGGCCAAGTTCTAACCTCTGCCTTTTTGTCACAAACCTGACAGTCTCTTTATATTTTTCATTGCCAATAATGCCATAATTGTTGAGTTTCGCACCATTGGCACGGTGATTGCCGTACCTTCGGCAATAAAAAACATTTACCTGAAATACTTTTTAAAAAATGGGAAAAATAATTGGAATAGACTTAGGAACCACAAATTCGTGCGTTGCCGTGATGGAAGGTAACGAACCCGTTGTAATACCCAATAGCGAAGGCAGGAGAACCACTCCCTCGATTGTTGCATTTACCGACAACAATGAAAGAAAAGTTGGCGACCCGGCAAAGCGTCAGGCCATAATCAACCCTTCGCGCACCATTTCATCAATCAAGAGATTAATGGGCGAGAGTTTTGATAACGTGGCAGGCGAAAGGGAACGCGCTACCTATCAAATAGTGAAGGGTGACAATAATACACCGCGTGTCAAGATAGATGATCGCCTTTACTCTCCCCAAGAAATTTCGGCCATCGTGCTTCAAAAAATGAAAAAAACAGCAGAGGAATACCTCGGACAAGAGGTTACCGAAGCTGTAATCACTGTACCCGCTTACTTCAATGATTCGCAGCGACAGGCTACCAAGGAGGCCGGAGAAATTGCCGGACTAAAAGTAAGGCGCATTATCAATGAACCAACTGCCGCATCGTTGGCCTACGGCCTTGACAAGAAAAACCAAGAAATGCGTATAGCGGTTTACGACCTTGGTGGCGGAACCTTCGACATTTCTATCCTCGAGCTTGGCGATGGCGTTTTCGAGGTTAAATCTACCCATGGTGATACCCACCTTGGGGGCGACGACTTTGACAACACAATTATCGACTGGTTGGCAGATGAATTCAAGAAGGACGAGGGAATTGACCTCCGCAAAGACCCAATGGCTTTGCAAAGACTGAAGGAAGCAGCAGAGAAGGCAAAAATTGAACTTTCGAGCTCCAGCTCTACAGAGATTAACCTTCCCTACATTATGCCAGTTGACGGTATTCCTAAGCATTTGGTTCGAACACTCTCTCGAAGCCAGTTCGAGCAACTGATCGACAAACACGTGCAGGCTACCCTAGAGCCCTGCAGAAAAGCCTTGAAAGATGCCGGATACAGTGCCAGCGACATTGACGAGGTAATCCTGGTTGGCGGTTCAACAAGGGTGCCAAAGATCCAGGAGGTTGTTGAGAAGTTTTTTGGCAAGAAACCGAGTAAGGGTGTAAACCCCGACGAGGTTGTGGCAATTGGTGCCGCAATACAGGGAGCAGTTCTTACTGGCGAGATAAAAGATGTTCTATTGCTCGACGTTACTCCTCTTTCTCTTGGTATTGAAACTCTTGGCGGTGTAATGACCAAACTTATTGAGGCCAACACAACCATCCCCTCCAAGAAAACCGAAACCTTCAGCACGGCCACCGACAACCAAACATCCGTTGAAATTCACGTCTTGCAGGGCGAGAGGCCAATGGCAATTGGCAACCGAACAATCGGGCGCTTTCACCTAGATGGCATACCTCCCGCACCACGCGGCATCCCCCAGGTTGAGGTTACATTTGACATAGATGCAAACGGAATTCTAAACGTTTCGGCCAAGGACAAGGCAAGTGGTAAGTCTCAACAAATTAGAATAGAGGCCTCGAGTGGACTTTCGGATGCCGAAATAGAAAGGATGAAAAAAGAAGCCGAAGAAAATGCCGATAAGGATAGGAAGCTTAAAGAGGAGGTTGACAAACTCAACGCTGCCGACAGCATGATTTTTCAAACAGAAAAACAACTAAAAGAATTTGGCGACAAGGTTCCTGCCGACAAGAAAGAACCCATTGAAAAAGCTTTGGCCGACCTCAAGGAAGGGCACAAAAACAAAGACTTCGTTGCCATAGATGCCTCGATGGCAGCCCTGAACACAGCATGGCAGGCGGCAAGCACCGAAATGTATCAGGCAAGCCAACAACAAGGCCAATCAGGTGCCGAACAACCAGGCCCAGATCAAGATGCCAATACTGGAGTCCAAGGCAACGTCACTGATGTTGACTTCGAGGAGGTGAAATAGTATAACTGCTGTTTAATGAAAAGCCCCGGGAAATCAAGGAGTTCTTGGGGCTTTTTTGCTTTTCTGCAAAACTCTTGATCGAATGCCGTGATAGTTTTACTTGTGATTGAGGTCTTTGGAGGCTTGGCCCACAATCCAATTGCAGTAATGGTCGGGCATAAAGGATCAAGATTTCGTTTAAGGGGATTATTATACCATAAGGCCGCCACGCCTGGGCTAAAGACCTGATCGGAAACTATTTCGATTGAGGAATAATTTAAAAGGAACAATTGACAAATAAAATCTAAAGGCCGGTGGAGATGGCCAGGTCGGGGCATACGGGGCTAATCATCAACCCGAAACCTTTTTAACACAAAAAACACAATGGTTCACATAGTTTTATGTTAAAAGCCTCAGGCCATTTTCACCCCAAAGTCGCCAATTAAGACCTCGCAAAGCCGGCAGAGACAAATGACCATCTAAAACGTGTTAAACACAAATGACGTCGAAGTCAAATGGCTACCAATAACCTATCAGCTTATTGGCTTGTCAATCTTCTTTATATTATACAGGTTCATAGTTTTGGCCACCCCTTGCATACCAAAACTTACAATCATCTCGGCGGCCAGTTTAATTCTCGGATCAATTATTTCGCGTTCGTCTGCCTGCCACCTGCCCAAGACGTATTGAGACTGAAACCCTTTGGGGTAGTCATTTCCAATGCCAAACCGAAGCCTGGCGTACTGATCTGTTTCAAGAACATTATTAATGCTTTCAAGCCCATTGTGCCCCCCTGCTCCCCCATTGGCACGTAGGCGCAGAACACCCAATGGCAGTGCAATGTCATCAACTACAGAAAGCAGGTTGACCAACTCTATCTTTTCCTTTTCTAACCAATACTTCACCGCCCGTCCGCTTAGGTTCATGTATGTGGAGGGTTTGAGTAAAATAAACGTTCGGCCTTTGTACTTAAACTCAGTCCTTTCGCCAAACCTTACAGCCTCGAAAGCCACCTCGCGCTCCCGGGCCAAGAAGTCAACGGTCATAAAGCCAATGTTGTGCCGCGTTTCGTGGTACTCGGGGCCAAAATTGCCCAATCCAACTACAAGAAATTTCATAATCAAGAAAATTACAGGATCAAAAATAGGAAAAAACGGTGAAAAAAATGGGCACTTGCCAGGAAACAAGTGCCCATTTATAACTTTCGTTCTCACTACTCGGTTGCTGCCCCACTGGCCTCTTCGGCTCCCTCTTCTTCATCATCAGCTGAAACAGCGATAACGTTACGCGCAGTTTTAACTTGAACAATGACCGATTTGGGTGTATCAAGAAACTCAAGGTTGGTGCCGCTAAGTTGCTCAACTTTGATTGCATCTGCAACCTTCAGCTTGGCTATCGAAACCTCGATGAAATCGGGCAGGTTGGCTGGCAATGCCCTTACCAACAACTTGCGCAGTTTCAGGTCAAGTTTTCCACCCTGCAAAACACCTGGGCTAGTACCAGAAAGTTTTACCGGAATGGCCATTTTTATTGGTTTGTCGTCAAAAATTTCTAGAAAGTCTGCATGCAAGATTTGCTCCCTTACAGGATGAAACTGTATGTCTTGCAGAAGAGCCTTATAGGTCTTGCCGTTGATTTCAAGGTTAAGAAGACAAACTTCGTGCGAGTAAACTACTTCCTTGAATGCCTTTTCTTCGGCCACGAACAAGATTTGCTCCTCTCCACCGTACAACACACAAGGTACCAAGCCTTCGCGTCTGGCCTTTTTCGCATCTTTTTTCCCTACGTTCTCTCTAAGAGAACCGCTCATAGATACCGTTTTCATTTAATAAAAATTGTTTAAGTTTTATTATTCTTTTAAAATTAGGCCGCAAAGGTAACTAAATATTTTGTAATCTGCGGCATTGGTTGGTAGGTTCTTAATCGAAAAAAACCTCAAAAGAATTTCTAAACGGTCATTAATCAAAAAAATCTTACCTTTGCGTCCAAATCTTCAATCAAACCTAATATTACACCTAATGAAGCTAATGCAACAAAGGATGGCCATGTACGACTTGCCTCAGCAGGCAATGGCTATGGGCATTTATCCCTATTTCAGGGTTATTGAATCTGAACAAGATAGCGAGGTTATAGTAAACGGAAAGAAGGTATTAATGTTTGGATCAAACAGTTACCTTGGCCTCACCAATCATCCTGAGGTTGTGGAGGCCGCCAAAAGAGCCATTGACAAATATGGCACAGGCTGTGCCGGTTCGAGGTTTTTGAACGGCACCCTCGATATTCACATTGAGTTGGAAGACAGGCTGGCAAAGTTCGTTGGCAAGGATGCTGCACTGTGCTACAGTACTGGTTTTCAGGTTAACCTCGGTGTAGTGTCGTCGCTTACGGGTAGGTCTGACACCATTTTGCTCGATGATTCCGATCACGCTTCGATCATTGAAGGTAGTCGCTTGGCTTTTTCGAAGGTATTGAAGTTTGCCCATAATAATATGGAGTCTCTTGAGTCAAAGCTTAAGGCCTGCGACCAGGATAATGTCAAATTCATAGTTGTTGATGGCATTTTTTCAATGGAGGGCGACATAGTCAACCTGCCAAGGCTCGTGGAGCTTGCAAACAAATACGGTGCAACGGTGATGGTTGATGATGCCCACTCATTTGGGGTTTTGGGCCGCAATGGTAGGGGTACCGCCGATCATTTTGGCTTGACCGATCAGGTTGACCTGATAATGAGCACTTTTTCGAAATCAATGGCGTCACTCGGTGGATTCATTGCCGGCGACAAGGAAACGATGAACTTCTTGAAACACCACTCAAGGTCGTTGATCTTTAGTGCCAGTATGACCCCAGCTTCTGTCGCCACAGTTTTGGCCGCCTTAGACATTATGGAAAAGGAACCCCAGCGCATAGAATATTTATGGAAGATCACAAGGAAGTGTCAAAAGGCCTTTAGGGAAATGGGATTTGACATCGGCCATTCCGACACTCCTATAATTCCACTTTACGTCCGCGATGACATCAAAACCATGACCCTTACCAAGATCCTTTTGGACAACGGAATCTTTGTAAATCCAGTGCTTTCACCTGCCGTTAAGAAAGAAGATACTCTTATTCGTTTCTCACTAATGGCCACACACACCGAAGAGCAAATTGATTTTGCCCTCGAGACCATCAAAAAAGTTTCGCAACAGCTGGGAATTATCGAATAATTATTATTGAAATTTGCGCAAAAAGCAGCTCGCTTGCCAGTGGGTTGCTTTTTTGCCTTTAAAAAAGGTTCTTTGCTATGAAAAAAGTAATTTTTATTACCGGAGTGTCTTCGGGGTTCGGACTTCAAATTGCCAAAACCCTCTCGAGCCAAGGCCACGTGGTGTATGGAACCAGTCGAAAGGATGGCTACTACCTAGAAGGTATCAAAGTGGTTAGGATGGACGTAACATCCGACATTGAGGTCAAGGCAACCATAGATTCAATTGTCAAAGACCAGGGTAGGATTGATGTGTTGATAAACAATGCCGGAATTGGCCTAGGGGGTGCCCTGCAAGATTACACTGAAGCCGAATCAATGGTTGAGCTCAACACCAACCTTATGGGAGCGTTTAGGTGTTCGAAGCATTCGTTGCCTTACATGATTGCCCAAGGTGGTGGGACCATAATTACCATAGGTTCTATTGCCGGACTGTTGGCCCTACCATTTCAGGGATTTTATTCAGCCAGTAAGTTCGGGGTTGAGGGATTTATGGAATCGCTTAGATACGAGGTTTCTAGGTTTGGAGTAAAGGTAGTTTTGGTCAATCCAGGTGATTTTCACACTGGGTTCACATCAAACAGGAGATTGGTAGAGAATGCCAAGAAGGGAAATTACAAGGATGCACTCGAAAAAACCCTTGCGGTGATCGAAAACGACGAAACAGGTGGGCTTGATCCAGCCATCCTTGCCAAGAAAATAGGACGCATAGTTAGTAAAAAGAGCCCTAAACACAGGTATATTATTGCTTCGTTAGACCAAAAACTTGCGGTTTTGCTTAAAAGGATACTCCCTTCGAAGTTGTTTTTCAAGGTTTTGGCATCTCACTACAAAGTAGGTTGAGCGGAGGTTTCAGCGAGCCTTGTCTTCCAGGGCAAAGCATCTTAACGATTCCGGGATGTAATCAAAGGTGGTTGACCTTGAAGGCACTACACCGGGCTGCCCGAGGTTTTCCAGTATTTTCAGGCCCTTGCTGGCCTCGAGCAAAAACCTAACAAATCTTTCGGCCATTTCTGGATTTGTGGATTTAAGTGGAATGGTAACACCATAAACCATTGCCTCACCAACCTCAATAATCTTTGCGCCTGGTTTTGCTCCCACGGTTTCAACTTTGGCAGTTGCGTAAAGTGAGTCAAGATCTTGGTTTCTAAGGTTCAACTCATCGGGCAGGGTAATGTAAGGTAGCTTGTGCTGCTGGGCCACGCTTCGATAGAGAAAAATGTAGTCGAGGTGATTTGCTTCCAACAATGCCAACAAGTCGGTTTCTTTCGGTCTGATGTTCTTCTTGCTTTTTTCAAAAATCCTTCTGGGCCCTATCGTATCGTTGAAAAATGGTTCTGCAAGCTGAAGGGTAAATACTGACCTGTAGCCGCAAGGGTCGTGGTCAGGATCGCTTCGGCCTACCTCCACCCCAGGCCTCAGCAAGATCTCAAGCCAGTTTTGTGAGGTAATTTCGTCAGAAAATCTTGATTTTTTTGTAAAAACAATGGCCATCTCGTTGGTTGCGAACTTGAGGTACCAATGGGCGTACTTTGGAACCAGCATCCTTTTAATTACCATGTAATCGGCCGAGAGAAAAACATCGCAATTGGTTTCAAGGTCCATCACGCGCCGTGCCCCAGCCTTGCTTCCCCAGGCTTCAGATAGAATTATCACCCCAGGGTTTTCTTTCTTGAACTCTTCAATAATCTTGCCTACTGGGTAAGATAAGCTTCCGGCGTGAATTATGGTGAGGGTTTCAGGCTGATGGGTCTTAGGCTTTGAAGTGCAACAGTTGAAGCCTAACACCGAGCCTATTATCAATAAAAGTATTGAAAATATCTGACAACCTTTTTGTCGCCAACACCTGGAAGAATAGTTTAATGAATATCCTGTCATATTTTCGTGAATAAAAAATACCGCACCATTTTTGAAATAGAAAGCTAACTTTGCAAAGGTAACCACAATTATGTAGCATAATGGTTTATTGGTCGTTTTTTACATGAAGGACAACCATTTTGTAATAGCCTTATTTTTGGCGGCGGTACTAGCCTGGGTGCTTCCCGATTTGGCACTTTTTGAAAATGGGGTGCCCATAAGTATTGCAAGCCGGATAGGGATATCCTTGAATTTTTTTTTCCATGGCCTTAAATTAGGCCCCGAAAAAATTATAGCCGGCCTGGGAAACTTTCGCCTACACATCTCAATCCAGCTTGCAACCTTCTTGCTGTTCCCGGTTTTGGTCTTGGCGTTTTATCCCTTAATCAAAACCGGAATACAAGAAACCTTGTGGTTGGCAATGTTCTTCCTTGCCGCCCTGCCATCAACTGTGGCTGCCTCGGTGGTAATGGTTACGGTGGCCAAGGGCAACGAACCAGCGGCAATATTGAATGCGAGCATTTCGGGTTTGATAGGTATTTTGATTACACCAATTTGGATGGGAATATTTTTGACCGCCAAATACGGCAACTTTGATTTCAGCAACATTCTACTTAGGATGATTGTTGAGATAGTCACACCGGTGCTTTTAGGGGCAATTTTAAGACCTTGGCTCCTAAAATGGACAAAAAAACACCTATCCAGATTGTCATTATTAGACAAGGTGGTGGTGCTACTGATTGTTTACAAGAGTTTATCAGACTCCATCAACAAGGGTCTTTTTGCCCAAGTTGGTGGCTTCAACATCTTGATAATTACAGTTTTGGTAATGATTTTGTTTATTGTGGTTCTCGTCATTCTCTATTGGGTTGCCAAACGGGTAGGATTCAACGAAAATGATAGAATTACCTTCATTTTCTGCGGCTCGATGAAGTCGTTGATACACGGAACCGTTTTTTCAAACGTGCTATTCGGATCTTTGACAACGGCGGGTATCATGCTCATACCGATAATGATTTACCATTCATTGCAAATTTTCGTGATTAGTCTTATTGCTTCCAGGTATTCAAATAGATTTGCTTAATCAATCCTTTTTTGGGAAATATGAAAACCAGATACTTCATTTGGCTGCAATACGACGGAACTGAATACAATGGATGGCAAGTCCAGAACAATGCCATCACGGTGCAGGAAATAACGAACAAGGCACTTAGCACCCTGCTCAGGGATAAAATTGAATCGGTGGGTGCCGGCCGCACCGATACCGGAGTACATGCACTTGGCTTTGCAGCACATTTTGATTATCATTCGTGCTTACCATCAAATCAATTGGATCAATTAACCTACAAACTAAACTGTGTCTTGCCTTTTGATGTTGCGGTCAGGAAAATGGAAATTGTAAAACCTCACATTCATGCCAGGTTTAGTGCCACCAGCCGAACCTACCAATACTTGATAAACACCACCAAAAACCCGTTCTTGATCAACAAATCCTGGTACGTTCCACAAGAATTGAGTTTAGAGTTAATGCGCGAAGCTACAAGCCAACTCCTTTGCCATGATGATTTTAAGAGCTTTTGCAAGGCTAACTCGGGGGCAAGTAACTATAAGTGCAAGATTATGGGTGCCAGATGGGAAGCAGGACAGGACCTCTTGAAATTTGAAATAACTGCCGATAGGTTTCTGCGCAATATGGTCCGTGCCATAGTGGGTACCTTGGTTGACGTTGGGTTGGGTAAAACCTCGCCTGGTGGATTCAGGCAAATAATCGAATCGCGGAGCCGCAGCAAGGCCGGCCTGTCGGTTCCTGCCTGTGGTTTGTACTTTCAGAGTGTAGCATACCCTGATGATTACAACATAGTTGGAAATTTGAAATAAGAACTAATCGAGCTGTTTGTGTTCACCCGATTAATTACATCTGCAAACAACTTGGCGGTACTTATAACGGTTATCTTAGGGGAGGTTTCCTTTAGTGGAATGGTGTCGGTAACAATTACCTCTTTAAAAACGCTGCCATCCAATTTTTCAATTGCATTTCCGCTAAAAATAGGGTGGGTACACACTGCCCTGACGCTTTTTGCCCCGTTTTCCATGATCATCTTGCCAGCCTTGGTTATCGAACCAGCAGTGTCTATAATGTCGTCAACAATTACAACATCCTTACCGACAACATCCCCGATCAGCATCATACGGTCAACTTCATTTGGTTTGGCCCGTTGCTTGTAACATATTGCCAGCTCGCTATTGGTGAATTTTGCATAGGCAGCAGCTCTCCGCGTGCCGCCGGTGTCGGGCGAAGCCATTACCAAATTAGGTAGGTTAAGGCTCAAAATGTAGGGAACAAAAAGGGTGGAGGCATAGATGTGGTCAACCGGAACGTCGAAAAACCCTTGAATTTGGTCAGCGTGCAGATCCATTGTAATAAGCCTGTTTACCCCGGCCGCTTCCAAAAGATTGGCAATAAGCTTGGCACCTATTGGTACCCGAGGCTTGTCCTTGCGATCCTGCCTGGCAAACCCAAAATATGGTATCACGGCTATCACATTATTTGCCGAAGCTCTTTTGGCAGCATCAACCATTAATAGTAGTTCCATAAGGTTCTCGGCCGGCGGGATGGTACTTTGAACCAAAAATACATCACTACCACGCAGGGTTTCTTCAAAGGAGGGCTGCATTTCACCATCCGAAAAAAAATAAATGTTTTCCTTGCCCAACGGTATTCCATACTCATGGCAGATCCTTTGGGCGAGGTAACGCGAGGCAGATCCAGTGAATATCTTTACTGAGGAAGTCATTGGCGAAATGGGTTGAGTTATGTGCAAAAGTAAAAATAAAATGGCTCTACTATGTTTTTTGTGGAAATGTTTTCGAAATTTGTTTTCCGTTACAAACTTATTCTTAAATTTGCAGCCTAAAAACCTACAAGGTTTTTGCCCAGGTGGCGGAATTGGTAGACGCGTTGGTCTCAAACACCAATGGTAGCGATACCGTGCCGGTTCGATCCCGGCCCTGGGTACAATCAGCCCCGAAAGGGGCTTTTTTTTCTAAAATTCACCACCACATTTCCGAATCCGCCATAGTTAAATTATGTTAAGGATTGTTTTTGCAATTCCTTATACTTTTATTTTTGTAACCTATGAACTTTGGGGTGAAAAATGAAGAAAGTTTTATTAATCTCATTGGTGGTTGCAATAAGCGTGTCTTTGATTGGATTGGTAATTATCCAGCTCAATTGGATAAGCAAATCTTCTGCCATAGAGGAAGAAAGTTTTGGACGAAGGGTATATGAGGGGGGTACCAGGGCAATTGAAGGATACTTTGCTTGGGAACTGGATCGAATGAGGCTAACAGAAAAGGCCAAAACCGAAAGATTAGCAGTGATGAAAGCCACCCTTGACTCCTTGCACACGGAATACAAGAGAGCCTTGCCAAAGCAAACCAACGGCAGTAACTCCACGGGTATCGAAAATCAAACAGTTACATTTTCAAGGAGAACAATAAGAGAAATGCTAAATGGCAAAGAGATTTTTGCCCAAGATTCTACCTTCATTAATGGTATTGATTGGCCAAATGGCCACGAGACTATCCCATCGGCAGTCGAGAACGATAAAATGGAGGAACACCAAAGGATTTTTCTCGAAAGGCTTCATTTGAGCGATCAATACAACGAAGAACTAAAGGCCCTTCAAGCCAAGCTCGAACCTACCTTGACCGAACAAACAAAGGTCCTTGATTCTTTGCTAAAAGTAGAATTGACAAATAGCGGGATCAACACCAAGTTTGACTTCGGAGTTTATGACAGTTTTCATAACATTACCATTTTTGAGAAAACAACCCATAGCACCAAGGAGTTGTTGGGAAGTGATTACAAATTTCAACTTACCCCCAATTACTACCCTTACCGAATTCTCAGCCTGTATTTCCCCGATAAGGCGGGATACATTTTTAGCCAAACATACGGTATGTTGATCATTTCTTCAATATTCATTCTAATAATCCTAAGTTCATTTGCATACACTTTCTACAACGTCATAAGGCAAAAGAAACTGTCGGTTATGAAAAACGACTTCATCAACAACATGACCCACGAGCTGAAAACGCCAATATCTACCATTTCATTGGTATGTCAGGCACTCAAGGACAAGGACATTGCAAAGTCGGAAGACCTTTACCAGAGCTACATTCGGATGGTTGACGAGGAAAACCAGAGGTTGGCGATGATGACCGAGAGAGTACTGCAAACTGCGATAATTGACAAAGGCAAGCTTAAGCTTTCAAAAGTTGGCCTCGATCTTCATAAATTAATTTCGAATTCAATCGAAAACATTAACATTCAAGTAAAAGCAAAAAAAGGAACGGTTTTTGCCGAACTTGGTGCTGAAAACAGTTACATTTTGGCAGATAAGGTGCATTTGACCAATGTTTTTGTTAACCTACTTGACAACGCCAACAAATACACACCCGAAAACCCCGAAATAACAATCAAGACCGAGAGCAACGGCAAGGGGCTTCTGGTGCATGTTCGAGACAACGGAATTGGAATCAGCAAGGCCAACCAGAAAAAGATTTTCGAGAAGCTTTACAGGGTTTCCACTGGCAATAGGCACGATGTAAAGGGTTTCGGACTTGGGTTAAGTTACGTTAAGGCGATTGTTGAAGAACACGGAGGCACCATAAGCCTTGAAAGTGAATTGGGCAAGGGTTCCACTTTTACGGTTTTCATCCCTTATGGATTAAAGGAGTTTAAAGATTTTGAAAACATTTAAATACTTTTGAAATGCATACTGAAAAGATAAGAATCCTTCTGGCCGAGGATGACCACAACCTTGGCACCATTCTTTGTGCCTACCTTGAAGCCAAGGGATTTGCAGTTACCCTTTCGGTAAATGGTCAGGAAGCCTTGGATGCCTTTTTGAAGGAGACTTTCCAATTTTGTGTTTTTGATGTAATGATGCCATTGATGGACGGTTTTTCTTTGGCAAGGGAGGTAAGGAAGGTGGACAAGAAAATCCCCATACTGTTTCTCACTGCCAAATCATTGAAAGAAGATGTGCACGAAGGGCTTTTGTTGGGTGCCGATGATTACATGACCAAGCCATTTGATATGGAAGAACTCCTCTTGCGGATTAATGCAATTATGAGACGCTCGGAGGTGAAATTAGATTCAGGAAAAACCCTTTTCCATTTTGGCAAATTCGAGTTTGATTTCTCCTCGCAAACTCTCAAAATTGGAAATGAGCAGCAAAAACTTACCTCAAAGGAATCGCAACTTCTCAAAATGCTATGCGATCGAGCCAACGATGTTCTTGACAGGTCAGTAGCCCTCAACAAAATATGGTTTGACGATAACTACTTCAACGCCAGGAGCATGGACGTTTACATTGCCAAACTTCGCAAGTACCTCAAAGAAGACCCCAACGTGGAGCTTGTAAACGTGCACGGAACAGGGTTCAAGCTAGTGGTAAAAGAATAGAAAAGGGGTTGCCCACTTGCGATTTGATAGGCTATAGAGTTTAGAAGTTTAAGCCTATAGAGGGTTATGCCTGTAAAGTTCAAGTTGTCGGCTGTGAGTTCTAAGAGCACGTCCCTATTGTCAATTTTCAACCGCTTTGTGGCTCAAAATTTCTTTGTGCTTCCTTCATATCTTTTTTTAAGTTTGTAATGTGGTTTTGCCTTTTCCCATCTCACGAAAAATAAATATTTGATTGATGGAATCGGATAAGAAGATTTATTCGCTTGCCGAGTTGGCGCGAAGCTTGCGCTCGGTTATCGAGCGCAATTATTCTTCCTCTTACTGGATCAAGGCAGAGATTTCGAAGTTGAACCACTATCCACGAAGTGGCCATTGTTATCCTGATTTGGTTGAGAAGGTTGGCAGCCAGGTAGTGGCCCAGATGCGGAGTACAATTTGGGCCAGTGACTACAAGCACGCAAACCACAGGTTTGAGGAAATCACCGGCCGGCCGTTATCGGAGGGGATGTTCATTCTTTTCCAGGCAACTGTTGGCTACCATCCCGTACACGGTCTCTCCTTACAAATAAGTGACATCGAACCGGCTTTTACCCTCGGGCAAATGGCAATGGAAAAGCAGAAAACCATTGAGCGGCTCCGAAGGGAAGAAATATTTGACCAAAACAAATCCCGCGAATTGCCGGGGTTGCCCCGTAAAATTGCGGTTATTTCTGTTGAAACCTCAAAGGGTTATTTTGACTTTCTCAAAATCCTTTCGGGCTTCAAGGATAGATTCACCGTTTGGCATCATTTATTCCCCTCGTTATTACAGGGCGACAAAGCAGTTGAAAACCTTACTTCCCAGTTGCGGGTTGTAAGAACCAAAAGCCACCTTTTCGATATGGTGGCCATAATAAGAGGGGGAGGTGGCGATGTTGGCCTTGCATGCTATGACAATTACGTGTTATGCCGGGAGATCGCCACGTTTCCAATTCCAGTGATTACTGGAATAGGACACGCCACAAATGAAACAATTGCCGAGATGGTTGCCTGGCAAAATATGGCTACTCCTTCGGACTTGGCATATTTCGTGGCTAATAAGTTTGTAGAATTTGACAATCGAATGCGAACCTCAAAAGAGGCATTGGAATTCAGGACGGCAAAAATAGTGGAGTTGCAAAGAAAAAGGCTTAGGAATGCTGCGCAAACAATTAGGACACTCTCTATAAAATCTTTGGGTTTTTCAAGTTCCCTCTTGAATTTGCTTGTCCAAAAACTAAATTCCCAATCTTGTTATTTCATCGCAAAGGAGAAAAAATCACTGTCTTTCATCCAAGGGAGCATTGATTTCCTTAATCCTGAAAACATTTTAAAAAGGGGGTTCTCCATTACTTCATTTGGCGGTAAGAGTTTGAAAAGCCTCAACGAATTAAAGGAGGGCGATGTGGTGAAAACCCGTTTGCACCAAGGAGAGTTTGAAAGTATAGTAACCAAAATGCCAGAAAAATATGAGCACTGAAATCAAATACACGTTGGCAATTGAGGAGCTCGAATCAATTGTAAAGCAGATTGAAAGCGAGGAAATCACCATCGACCAAATTTCGGAAAAAGTGAAAAGGGCCGCAGAATTGATTGAAGTATGCAAGAAAACCCTCCACATTACCGCCGAAGAGGTAAAAAGTATCCTCAATGAACTGGAAAACGATTAAAACCGTTCTTTTCGCACCTATTGCGAACCGATTTAAGAAAAGATAGCGGTGGTCACCGAAAAAACTAAAGGGAGGCAAAGGAATTTCAATATCTGCCATGAAACAATTTGCTTTTTTTTTGAGCCGCCAGGATTTTACTCAATAGTGCAGTGAAGGTCGTTATTAGAGGCAAGTATGTTGGCCATTGGTGCTTTTGTTTGGCTTTTGAATGACAGCACTTAAATGGCCAATAGGTAACATTTCGGAGGGATGGTTCAAGCACTCGGATACAATTTGATCTGGAGCACTGGTAGATCGAAATCAAAAGACATTCATCCTTTTGAGGTTGGCAAGGGTTGGGAGCAATTTTGCTTATTGGTGCGGTTTTGATTTGAAAACTATTGTTGGTGAATTCGCTGACATTTCAACCAATGGCCACGGGGATTGGTTGCCGAATGATTGCACCAAGATTTTTGCCGTGGGCTCTACCTTTTTCTGCCTTCTATGTTACTGCAGTTCATTTTGTAGTCAACCTTTGAAGTGCCAATAAGGAATTTGCAGGAATTGCATTTGGTTTGGCTTTTGGGCGTATGAACTTGGTTTGATACCCGAAAACATATTCTCAGAATTAATCGGCCACCAGTGATAGCCCAGTCGCTATTTGACTGTTGCAGCTCCAGCGCATAATTTAGGATGCTCACCCAAATGTTTCTCAACACGTGTAACCTTTGACGGAGTTGGTTGTCAGGCCTCAAACTTCAACTAGGGCTAAGTTTATTAAATCATTATGGTGAGGTGGCTGCTCCCGGTTTACGGAGGCCGCTTCTATTTGGTTTTGAGGAGAGCTGCCACAGGGTCCACCTTCCTCAAACTCATAAACCTATTGTTAAAACTATTTTTCACTTGAAGAAAACCCCAATTTAGGTTTATGGAATTTGCCAATACCAGGGTTACTTGGAACAAAAAACAGTCGGGACGCCTTGAAGCCGCCCCGACCGATTATCTGAGGTTGGTTATTTAATTCAACCCTATAAACCAACCATTTTTCAATCGGCTGTCAAAATCACCCGGCTCACCTGCCATGTTGCTGCTCCGGCAGTGGTGCTTGTATATTTGAAGGCGATTCGGATATTTTGACCATCGTAGGCCGAAAGGTTAACGTCTGGAAGGTCTAGGAAGGTCCAGTTGCTTCCTGGAGGCCTACCCGTAAGGGTTAGAGGTGTCCAGGTGCCATTTTCGGTTGGATTGCCGCCGGTATAGTTGTTGGAGACCAACACCTGCAGGTGATTGTAGTTTGTCAAGAAGTTTATGGCCTCCCTCAACTTAAGCCTCACATTAGCTTTTCCTGCAAGACTAATTGCCGGTGATACCAGCCAATCTTCGTTTGCGAATGCACTACCCGAAAACCCACTCATTGCTGCGCAGCCACCATCAAAGGTTGCGTGGGTCCAGGCCTGGGTGCCTAAAATGTTGAAAGCATTGAAGTTGCCCAAACTACCAATGAAGGCTTGCTCGAAGAAGGGAGTTTGGGGTATTATTCCGCTTCCATCCATCCAGTAGCCCGATGTTTCCCTCATTCCGGGCACGCTGAAGTAGGTTGATAAGTTGCCCCTTACTCTAACTTCCTTTCCCTTGTTTGTCGGATTATTAACCAAATTTAGTACATTTCTAATTTCTCCGGCCACTAACTGAATTACAAGGCATTTGTTGATATTTGTTTCATTTGCCTTGTCGGCCAAGATCAGATTCGAATTAGTTCGCCACGTAGGACCCGAAAAATTTGCGACGAAAGGGCTAACGTCAGTTTCCATCACCCCAACAATGAAACCTTTTACCCAAACATTGTTTCCTGTATTTGAAGAAGTTGCATGTGCTACATTGAATGGATCGGCAAAGGTACCGGTTCCGAGTGGTGTTCCTTCCGGAGTGCATCGAGTCCCACTCATATTCACCTCGTCAAGGTTTCTTAATAGCAACTGCCAAGTTGTGCCAAAAACCGACACAATAGCCACCAGGCTCCCGTTACCTTGTGATACCCTGGTTCCTGCAAAGTCTGCGAAGCCACTTGTCCGAACAATTATGCGGTTGCCATCGCAATCGGTCAGTTCCCTGTTTTGTGAACTTTGATTTGCAGCATCAGCATATGTTCGGTTTAGTTCTGCCGGGAGGAATTGTACGCCTTGAAGTCTTATCAACTGCCCTTGCATTCCTCCGGCCAAAATTTGGGTGACGGTAACCGGCCGGGGCACGAGCGAGCGTCCGCGAGCCTGCCTTACAATGTTCTTACCATAAATCAAACCATCAATTTGAAGCATATTATTGTAAGCACTGAGCCTTGCCCCTTTCAGTGAAATTCTCACCGAATCGCCCTCCAAAAAATCTATTCCGTTGTCAACCCTAATGTTAATGGCCCCGGTAGGATCCTGAACGTAGTGGCTCCTGTAGAAGTTGCCCGAACGCTCGTCGGTGGTTATCACACCAAAAAAGTGTTGGTCACCGGTGAATAATACATCAGAATTTTGATAAAGCTGCCTTAGCTGGGCAATGGTTAGTTTTTGGTTGCCATCGAGTAACCTAGCCTCGGGACTATCCAACTCCTTGCCACATCCGGCAAGCAAAACTAACAAGGTTGCAGTTATTATTTTTGCAGATTTTATTATAGCTTTCATTTGAGTAAAAAGTTAAGGATTGGTAATGTCTCCAGGAAACCTAATTGAAATTTGTCTTGTTGTTCCGAATATTCCAACTATGCCTGTTATGGTAACGGGTGTAGTGGGAACCTGATTGTTGACAAAAGTGGCCCAGGAGGTTGTACGGTGAACCATAGTTCCCGTTCCGTCGGTAATATCGAGGTTCCCGCTATTGGCTCCAAAGGTGGTAGGGGCAGTTGCAAAGGTTACATTGGAAATCCTAACCAACCTTGACTCGAAATTGGCGAAATTTGAGTTTATTTGGGCTATAGTGGCTATCAGGGGCTGGGGTAAAACGCCCGGCGAAAGGTAGATTCCGTTGCCTATTGGGGGTTCTATTTGAAGTAGGCCTTGGAATGTTGCCATGGGCAAGTTAGAGGTAAGAACCCTTATTTTGTCGCCCAAATTAAAACTATGTGTGGCCGAAAACCTCACCGTGATTCCGGCACCAGATCCGTCATCAAGGACCAAATTACGGCTGGTAATATTTGCAGCAGCCCTATCAGATATAACCACACCTTCTATCCTCGTATTGGGAGCAATGACCGTGTTTCCAGATGCAAACTGATCACGAAGATTCTTTATGGTTAGCAATTGAAATCCGTCGCCAGCTATCGGGCATCGAGGACCGGAGAGGGTCACCTCCTGAAAATTTCTCAACACGAGCTGCGTGGTTGTAATGTAGGTAGAGGCAATGGCAATTACGCTGCCCCTTCCGGTGGGCACCTGCCTGTCGGCGAAGTTGGCGTAGCCACTGGTTCTGACTATAACCGATTGGCCAGAGCAATTTTCGAGCCTCCGATCTACCGAGATCAAGTTGGGCTTGTCGGCAAAGGTTTTTCCCAACTCGGCGGCGCTAAACTGAACATCTTGCAGTTGAATTAATTGCGATTGAAACTGGCCGCTGTTCAGTTGTGTCAATGTAATCGTTTTGGGTTGCACAAATCTTTGAACGGCAATTTTTTCCACATTATAATCGCCGTTGGCATTGTCAATCTGGTACATTCCCTGGTATCTGTTTACGGTGGTTCCTTTTAGGTAAACCCTTATCGAGTCTCCAAGGTAAAGGCCGCCGGGGGCTTGCAACCTGAGTTGAATGGCCGAAGTTGCATCTTGAATGTAAACGCTTCGATAAATGTTTCCAGACTTTTCGTCCATTGTTACGGTAGCGTAAACCGATGCGTGTTGGTTGAAAACCACCGGTGCGTTGGCATTGTCGAACAGGGCCCTTAGTTGGGCGATAGTGTAAACCTGACCAATGGGCCTATCCCATTTGGTGGGAGTTTCAAATTCCTTCTTGCAAGAAACAAGTGAAACGGAAAAAACCGCCAGGATAATGATTGCTGAAAATCTATTGTTTGATATCATAACATTGATTGTTTAAGGTTATATCCTGTAAGCAAGATTTAGGAAAAATGTACGTCCGTACATGTAAAAGTACCTGTTGGCAAACTTGTTGGGGTCGTGGGAGTCGTACCTCAAGTTTTCGAAACCTCCAATCCTGAAATCTTTGATGTCGAAAATGTTGTTGACACTAAGGTTAATTACAATAGAGTGCCTGTTCCTTGTTCTGTAGGAATATCCGGCAAAGATATCGAAGGTGAAACCGCTTGGCAATTTTTCTTGTCCCAAAACTTGTTCCCATTGAGGATCTGACGGAACGAGGTTTTCAACCGCCTTTTGGGTGCGCCTATCTGGGTTAATGTCGACGTAAATATCGGCAAAGTAGTTGGCGTTGGCACCAACAAACCAAAACCTCGGAGAATTGTACCTGAGGCCAAGCGAACCTGCCGTGTGAGTCATACCACCTATTTTGTAATTTTTCCAGAAAACAGTTTCACCGTCGGCAATTGTTTCTCTATTGTTGTCGCGAACAATTGTTACGTTGGGTCTCGAATTGTATATGTGCTCTCCTGTACCGAACGCAATGTTGGCAGAGAGGGTGCTTGAAATGTTGATGTCCGTACCAAATTCAACTCCCATTTTCCTCGTGTCAACACCGGTCATTATGTAGTTAACAAAAGCCCTGAAACCTTCGTGGTAGAAACTCCTTGACCAGGTTTGACCCTTGAATTCGGTGTAATAAGCCGTAATTCTTGATTTGATGATTGGCGATCGAATTATGTAGCTAAAATCGACAGCATACATTGTTTCGCTTTTGAGGCCACCAATAACTTCGTCCCTAACCCTTGACGAAACGTAGGCGTCCCTGAAAAATGGAGCTCGGGTTTGATACATTCCGTTTGCGGTGAGGTAGTGGCGTCCTGTAATCTTCCACGTTAAGCCAGCCTTGCCTCCGAAATTGGAGAAGTTGTGCTTTTGACCTTGTCCTAGTGATTGGCTTCCCGGGAAGCGCCCGTTTTCCATGTGTCCGTTGCGCCAGAAAGTTGTGTGGGAGGCCATTGCCCCGATGTAGAAATCCCACCGTGGCAATATCCATTCGCTTTGCATGTACGCTTGATATTTATTCACGTGGCCAGTGAAGTCGTAGCCGAACTTGTCGCCTTTTTTTACGGTACGGTTAAACGTACCGAGGTCATTTTGCGATTGTGTTGGGTCTTCAAAATCTCGTTCGGCAAACTGGTCGATATCGAGCCAAAAGTCTCCCCCCAATAAATCATCAATGGTTTTGAACTGGTTGAAGCTGGCCAAAGAAATGTTGAAACCCCCGGTGATCCTATTGCGAGGGTTAGGCCTGTGATTGATGAAACTGCCCAACAAGAAGTTCATTTTGTCATTGCGTCGGTCTTCGATAATGTATTTTGACCTGTTTCCCGTAAGCGTTTGGTTGGTTCCGTTTGCGTTGTTCACGGCAAACAAATTACCACTATTGGCATTGTACATCCAATCCCAGTTGAGTTGGCTTATGGTGGGGTCATTTTTCCATCTTTCCGAAAGGATTGCTTGCCTACTTGGGTCGTTTCCGAAGAAACTGGGAAGTCGCCTGTAGTAATCGGGTCTTGGATCGCCTGCATAAAATGATTCGGCAAGGTTGCCGTAGTTCACCTGGCTGTGGTACCAGTTGAGGGCCGAGGAGCCGCCCCTGCCGTACAAAAATGCACCGCTGGTGTTTATTTCGGTGTTAAATCCAGGTTTCCAGTAGTGCGAAAGGATAACCGTTTGATTGTGATATTTGTTAACGCGGGAATTGCGAACCTTTCCATTCTGATAACCCCAGTTGGGGTTGTAGAAGTTATCACCTACCAAATCGTAGGCTTCCTGCACTGCCACTCCAGGCCTGCCCGAAGTTGATGGTGCTCCAAATCCAACAATTCCGATACTGTGCTTTGGGCTTATTATTCTTTCGCCCGAGATGAAGAAACTCCAACCATCGTAAAATGTTCCCTTCACGTAGCCCTCTCCTGCATACCTGCGCGACCCGCTCAGTGCCAACGCCCATTTGCCGTCTTTTATGCCAGTACTGTAGGTAAACATGGCTCTGTGAACGTACGACCTATTGGAAAGTGAGTATGTGGTTTGGATGCTTGGCCCAAACCTTGAGGCCCTCATTTCAATGTTGTTTATCCCCCCTAGGCCACCAAACCCGTATTGTGAAATACCAAGATTGTAATGTCCGTCGGTAAACCGGGTAACGTTGTTCAGTCCGCCCCAGGTACCATAAAATACCATTCCAGTTTCTGGGTCGTTCATCGGAACCCCATTGATTGAGGTAATGAAGTTTTCGGAATCGTAACCCCTTACCCTGAACCTTGCTGAGCCGAAAGTGAAGCCGGCTGTGTTGAGGTAGATGTCGCGAGAGCCTTGGAGCAGGCTACTAATGTCTTGCGATTGGGAGCTACCCTCCACCTCATCATCGGTTAAATTGATAGTTGGAATGTCTAAAACTGGCAATACGGGCGGCAAGGTATCGCTTTTGGGGGTTGGGCTCTCTTGCGAAAGCGAGGCAATACCGAAAACCAACAAGGGGAAAAAAATCAAAATTCGCCTCATAATGTTAAAAGTTGGGTTGGAAAAAAATATTAATTTCAGGTAAAAAAACCTTATCTTTGAACCTCCAAAATTAAGATAATTTGGCGAAATTAGGTTTTTTTTTCTCCTGTTTTTCAACAACCAGGAACTCGACTTAATTTCGAAAATTAAAATTGAAACAATTATGAAAAAAAAGTTAGTCTTAAACGTGTTGTCCTTGTTAGCTCTATCCCTTTGGTCAAGTGGTTTTTCCCAACACAACCAAGAAAGTACCAAAAGGGCAGTATTGGTATGTGTTGGCTTTTACAATGTCGAAAACCTTTTTGACACCATCGATTCGCCGGAAATTAACGATGTTGATTTTACCCCTAAAGGTATCTATGGGTGGAATACCCCAAAGTATTTCGAAAAACTTGAAAGGCTTGGTGAGGTTATTAGCAAGATGGGCAGTCGCACACCCGACGGACCTGCAGTTATTGGCCTGTGTGAGGTGGAAAACAGGGCTGTTTTGGTTGACCTCGCCAACAATCATTACATTAAAGCCAGAAACTACCAGGCAGTTTACCACAAAGGACCTGACCGCAGAGGTATTAATGTGGCTATGATGTATAATCCGAAGTACTTCACTTACAAAAGTAGCGTGCCATACACCATCACTATTGCTGGCGATCCCGATTTTCGAACCCGTGACCAATTGCTTGTTTCGGGCGAGTTGCTTGGCGAACGCATTCACTTCATCATTGCGCACTGGCCTAGCAGGGTGGGTGGCGAGAGCAGGAGCCGACCTAATAGAATCGCAGCTGCCAACATTGCCAGGTCAATTATTGATTCCATTCAATCGGCAGAGCCGGGTGCCAAAGTTATTTTGATGGGCGACTTCAACGACGATCCAACGAGCAAGAGTATCAAAAAGAACTTGCGATCAAACGGCAATCAAAAAAAACTAATGGGAAACGAGCTATTCAATCCATTCGAGCAAATGCATAGAAAGGGGATCGGCACCCTGGCCTATCGCGACTCCTGGAATCTTTTTGACATGCACCTAATTACCCCCTCCCTGCTTGGAACAGATTATTCCACTTTCAAGTTTCACGGTGCGTCAGTTTTCAACCCTCCATTCCTTCGGCAGCCAACAGGTAGATTCCAAGGATATCCCTTTAGATCTTACTCGGGCGAATTTTATCAAGGTGGGTATAGCGACCATTTCCCCACCTATTTATACCTGATCAGGGAATTTTAGCTTTTATTGAAAGGTTTTGTTAGAAACAATTAAAAGTCATTCTATGGCATCAGCACGCAAGAAAAAACGCAAAAAGGTGAAGTTCAGGTTATTGAGTTTCAAACTGACCGAACAGCAGTTCAAAGCCTTGAGAGTTTATTGTAGAAGAAGCAAGATTACTCCAATCAGGTACCTCAAGCGTCTGATTAATCACCAAATAGAGCGATTCAAAAATGATTTGCCCATTGAAACCTTTGTTACACCCAACCAGTTAGAACTTTTTCCAGAAGAACAAAGACTCGATTAGGTATTTGCGTTTTAGCTGAAATCAACAATTGTGGCTCCGGCACCTCCCCTGTCGGGGTGCTCATCGCGAAACCTATGCACCTCGGGCAAGGTTTTCAGCCAATTTCTTGTCGCCTCCCTCAAAACTCCATCACCTTTCCCGTGCATAATTTTTACCTGTTTGGCACCCAGCAGCAAAGCATCATCAATATAAACCCTCAAAACACTTAATGCATCGTTGGCTCGCATTCCAATAACATCAACCATCGGACTAAAATTGGCCGCCTTCTCATTAACATCGAACTGGGCCTTTACTATCACCTTGCCCTTATAATGGGATGCGAGGCTTTCCTTTACTCTTTCGATTGTTGAGAGCTTTGAATTCATTTTCATATTGCCAAACCTCAAAACCGCCTCCTTGCCTGTTACCTCCATAACCTCCCCAATTGTTTCTTTTCCTTTAATCCTAACCATATCTCCGGGTTTAAGTGGTTCAGGGTTACTATCAGGCAGGTAAATCAACTCTGTATTCATTTTGGGTTTGGGCCTTGGGGTTGGTTTTCTATCCTCATGGCTACTGGCAAAAGCAGCAAGTTCTTCACGAGCTAGCTTTGTTGTTTCCCTTTGGGCATTGGATTCTTTGATCTGCCGAATTGTGTTTTCTATGATGCGGTTCGACTCAGTCAATAGCTTTTTGGCGTCGGCACGGGCTTGCTGTATTATTTCGGCCTTTCGGGATTCTAGATCGCGGTTGAGGTTTTCGTACTTGTCAACAATTTCGGCAAGGAAGCTATCGGCTGCCCTTAGCTGCCTTTCCTTGTCTTCGAGATCAACCTTTTTAAGGTCCAAGTCTTGAAGTTTCCTGTCAAAGTCAATGTCTCGGCAACCTGCGTTTTCTTCGGCTCTACGCAAAACTGCCTCGGGGAGTCCTATAGATTTGGCAATTTCGAACGCAAATGAACTGCCAGGGTTGCCAATCTTTAAACGGTAAAGCGGTCTAATGTTGGTAGTGTCGAAAAGCATCGAGCCGTTTACTATCCCATCATAATTTCCCGCCATCAACTTAAGGTTTGCGTAGTGCGTTGTTACTACACCGAAACTCCTCCTGGTGGAAAGTTCGCCCAAAATTGCTTCGGCAATTGCCCCACCAATACGGGGTTCGGTTCCGGCTCCGAGTTCGTCGGCAAGAAAAAGGGTCTTGGGGTTGCAGTTTTCGACAAAAAACCTCATGTTGAGCAGGTGAGAGCTGTATGTGCTCAAGTCATTTTCAATGGATTGCTGGTCGCCAATGTCAATAAATATGTTATCGAAGACTCCTACTTCAGAGTAGCTTTCCATAGGAACCAAAAGACCGCACTGTATCATATATTGGAGCAAACCGCATGTTTTTAGAGCAACTGATTTGCCCCCGGCATTTGGTCCCGAAATTACCAAAATCCTCGATTTTTGGTCGAGGTCCAGTGTCATTGGCTCAACCTGCCTTCCTTGCTGCTTGAAAGCAAGAAAAAGTAGGGGATGAATTGCCTTTATCCATTTTAGTCTCGGTTGGCTTGCCAACATCGGCTTTTGAGCCACCATTTCAATTGCAACCAAGGCTTTTGCCCGAGTGAAATCAATTATGCCCAGCTTTTCGTACGATTCTTCCAAGGTAGGCAACCAGGGGCGTAGAGTATCGGTAAGGGCTTTGAGAATCCTTACAACCTCCCTTCTTTCATCCATCTCGAGCTCCCTAAGCTCGTTGTTTATCTCAAAAATCTCTTCTGGCTCGATGTAAACTGTTTGCCCAGTGGCCGATTGGTCGTGAACGAAACCCTTGATCTTGCGCTTGAAGGAGGCATTTACAGGTATAACCTGTCGCCCATTCCTAAATGCCAACTCCACGTCAGAATTAATCAATCCTTCAGCTTTAGCTTGCTGCAACAGTTTGTTTATCTTCCGATTGCTTTCAACTTGGAGCCGATGTTTCCTTGCCCTAATCTCCGAAAGGATTTCAGAAGCGCTATCCCTCACCAAGGCCTGTTGGTCAATGACCTTGTTTATTCTTTTTGGAAAGTCATAATCGGTATGAAGGTTTGAAAATATTTCATTTAAACAGGAAAATTCAACATCGTCAGCCGGACCTTTCCTTCCGAGGAATTCGATAATATTCAAAATGGTTTTGTAGGATAACATCACATCCAGGAATTCTTCGGTTTCCAGGAATGTTTCCTGGGGCCTTATGCGGCGAAACAATTCGGTTGGGTCAAAATAATTTGATTGAGGAAAAGGAAGCCCTCTTATCAGGATTTGCCTGAACTCTTCCGTTTGCTTCAATAGGGTTTCTATTTCAACAACATCAACAAGCATATTCATTCCATCAACGTTGTTTTTCCCGAGGGAGCAAATGCAATTGTCGGCAAGCATCGACCTTATTCGGTCGAAACCAATTCTGATTTCAAAGCTTTTGGGATAGACCACTTTTGGATAATTAGGTTGCAAAATTACAAATTTGGCATTTAAGTGGAATAAAGGTCGTTGAAAGAGAAAAAAATTTTAAATATTGAAAAAAAGTTTAATTTTGTCGCCTGTTTAAAAAACTAACAATTTTTACTATGAAGAAAATTACAATGATCTTTGCCTTCGCCGCCCTTTTGAGCAGCGAAATGTTTGCAGGTGGTTTGATGACCAACACAAATCAAAGTGCATCGTTTGCCCGCAACCCTTCTCGTGGCGCATCCCTTGACTTGGATGCGGTTTACTTCAACCCTGCCGGTGTTGGTTTTCTTTCAAACGGGTTTCACCTCTCGTTGAATAACCAAACCATTTTCCAAAACAGGACCATTGAAACAACCGCAACAGGTTTGAATGTAAACCAATTCAACGGTAAGGTGTCGGCTCCAATATTCCCGGGGGTTTATGCCGTTTACAAAATGGACAACCTTGCCTTCTCGTTGGGTTTCAATCCCATTGGTGGTGGTGGGGGTGCCAAGTACGATGACGGTTTGCCATCGTTTGAAAGGCAAATTGCAGGCATCGCTAGGGCTTTGACCACCAACGGAATTCCCACTACCAAATACTCGCACGATGTTCAATTTGAGGGAACTTCTCTATTCTTGGGTTTTCAGGGTGCCGTAACCTACAAGGTTAACGACATCCTTTCGGTGAGTGCCGGTGCCAGGTATGTTTCGGCAAAAAACAGCTACAATGGCTACCTGAGAGACATCAAGATAAACCCCAACCAACCAGCCTTCGGTGCCCAATTCAATGGTGTCAATATGGTTGCAGCCCCAGTATTTTTTACGGCAGCTTCACAAACCCTGGCAGGGTGGGCCAGCGGAGCAAATCAGTTTGTCTCTGGGCTTCAGCCAATTATTAATGGTGGTGGCGGATCGGTTCTACTAGCCAATGGAACCTCAGTAGGCCTTACTGCTGCGCAGATTCAGCAAATACAAGGCCTGATCCAGGCTGCTGGCCAGAACCCAGCAGGAGTTACCATTGCCCAGGCACAAGGGATTTTGGGTGCCGCCGCGCCAGTATTTTCGGCTACTTCTGCCGTGATGGCCAGCAATGCACAAGCTTCCTCCAACATTGAAGTTGACGCCAAGCAAACAGGTAGCGGCTTTGCACCTTTGTTTGGTTTTACACTCAAGCCAACAGAAGATTTGGTAATTGGATTCAAGTACGAGCACAAGACGCCCCTTACCCTGAAAACTGCAACCGTTGTTGACGGAACCGGAATGTTTCCAAACGGCAAGGAAGTGAGAAATGATATGCCTTCGATGTTTTCGCTCGGTGTAGGCTATCAGGTTTCGGACAAATTAAAAATAAGCGGTACCGGCCATTACTACCTGGACAGGAGTGCCAACTACGGAAAAGAAATAAACAATGTTGCTGTTGCCAACACCGAAGTTATTGACAAGAATTTCTGGGAAGCAGCATTTGGATTGGAGTACCAACTAAGCGATGAGTTCATGCTAAGCCTCGGTTACTTGCGTACCCAAACCGGTGTAAACCAAAAATATCAAAGCGACTTGAGCCACAGCCTCAATACCAACACGCTTGCCGGGGGTTTCAGGTACAGCTTCTCCAACAAAGCCGCTCTAAATATGGGCGTTATGAACACCTGGTACTCTCCAAACACTAAGGCCTTTACCGGTTTTTCTGACACATACAAAAGGAGTGCGTTCGTATTTGGGTTTGGGGTTGATTTTTCCTTGTAGTCCAAGTTTTAATTACCTTTGGAAGCTTGCACCTGCTATGTAAAGGTGCAAGCTTTTCGTTTATTCCTGCAAGACCATCACGCTTATAATGTGTCAACCCCACATAATGATTTAGATTGTTTGGTGGTTTTGTTTTTGCCTTTGGTGCAATTGTAAAAGGGAGTTTGTGGCAAGACACTCTTCACAGATCTTTCCACTCCTAAAGGGTTGAACGCTATTACACACCGTTGAATAAAGGCCAGCAGTCCCTGTGGCGATTTAGGACCAGTTTGATTTCTTTTTTGATTCTAAATATTAATGGTAAAAACACCTAAAAATGACCCAACAAGTTGAACTTAACCTACCTGCATTTCCGAGGGGCTTTCACCTCATTACAAAGCCCATAATGGACGCTTTGCCGCTATTGCCTGAAATGGGGTTGCTAAACGTTTTCATACATCACACCTCGGCGGGATTGTCAATAAACGAAAATGCCGACCCTTCGGTAAGGGTTGACCTCGAAACGAGTTTTAACAAGATTGCACCCGAAGGCCTTGCCTCATACACTCATACCATAGAAGGCCTAGATGATATGCCTGCCCATGTAAAATCTTCACTGGTGGGCGTTTCTGTTACCATTCCCATAAGCCTGGGAAAGTTGAAACTAGGAACTTGGCAAGGAATATATCTTTGCGAATTTCGCAATTACGGAGGATCGCGAAGGTTAACGCTAACTGTTTACCATTAAAAAAAGTAGCTCCAGTAAATTGGAGCTACCTTCAAAATAAATTGGGTCAAACTACCCGTTCATCGAAAGCAAAAACTCCTCGTTGCTTCTTGTGTGCCTCATTTTTTCGAGCAAAAATTCCATTGCCTCCACCGGCGTCATATCATTAATAAATTTGCGCAGCACCCAAATGCGGTTCATGATATCTTTTTCAAGAAGAAGGTCTTCCCTGCGCGTTCCTGAGGCAACTATGTCGATTGATGGGAAAATTCTTTTGTTTGACAATCGACGGTCGAGCTGCAATTCCATATTACCCGTTCCCTTGAACTCTTCAAAAATCACCTCGTCCATTTTTGACCCGGTATCAATCAAGGCGGTTGCAATTATCGAAAGAGACCCGCCATTTTCAATGTTCCTGGCAGCACCAAAAAACCTCTTTGGTTTGTGGAGGGCGTTTGCATCAACCCCGCCTGACAGTACTTTTCCAGAGGCAGGTGCTACCGTATTGAATGCCCTTGCAAGCCGTGTAATGCTATCGAGCAAGATTACCACATCGTGCCCGCACTCAACCATCCTCTTGGCCTTTTCGAGGACTATACTTGCAACTTTCACGTGCTTTTCTGCCGGCTCGTCAAAGGTAGAGGAAATAACTTCTGCCTTGACGTTGCGTGCCATTTCGGTAACTTCTTCGGGTCGTTCGTCAACCAATAAAACAATCAGGTAAACCTCGGGATGATTGGCCGCGATGGCATTTGCAACATCTTGAAGCAAGATGGTCTTTCCGGTTTTGGGTTGAGCCACAATAAGCCCCCTTTGCCCCTTGCCAATGGGCGAGAATAAATCGATAATACGGCAAGACATATTTTCGTCGTGATGTCCGGTGAGCCTGAATTTCTGGTCAGGAAACAATGGGGTGAGAAAATCAAATGGAACACGGTCGCGTACTTCTGCGGGTGGCTTGCCGTTGATTTTGTCAACCTTCACCAGTGGGAAGTACTTTTCGCTTTCCTTGGGTGGCCGAATACCTCCCAAAACTGTATCACCGGTTTTAAGTCCAAAAAGCTTTATCTGGCTTTGCGACACGTAAATATCGTCAGGTGAGTTTAGGTAGTTGTAATCCGAAGATCTGAGGAACCCATAACCATCGGCCATTATTTCCAACACTCCTTCTGATTGAATTATCCCGTCAAATTCGTTACCTTGCTCTCCGGTACGCCTTTCGGTGTTTTTGTGCCTAACCTGCCCTTTTTCCGACTCCTTTTCGGGCAAGGATACTAAATGGAACTCCCCTGTTTTTTGGGGTTCAGAAGCTTGTATCAACTGCGGTTCTGCAGAAGAGGGGTCTTCGGGTAACCGTGAAATCTCACCTTTAATGTCCAACAACGAATCCTCCGGGTCGAGGAGTGCCTTGGTATCACCTTGAGGATTGGTGCTTGGGCGATGGGCCTTCATTTTTTGTAACATCGCCGGCTTGGTAAATTTATCCTTGTGAAATTCCTTTTTGGGGGCATTAGCTTGTTGGGCTGGCCTGGCTTGTTGCCTTTGTTCCTCGGACTGATGCTTTGCTTGCTTCGAGTTGCCAATTTTGGGTTGGTTGTCCTTTTGCAACTGTTGCTTTTGGGGGTTTGGTTGTTGTGATCTTTTGGTTTCGTCAACCGGTGCGGGTGCTGGTTTCAATTCGGATTTGAATTCCGGTTTGGATTGAACATTGGAATCGCGGTGTTGGCCGTGGATTCTCTTTCGGGGTTCGGTCCTGTGTTTCCTTTCGCCATCCAAAGTGTTTTTCGACGGGTTTATGGCCTGAGCGTCAAGAATCTTGTAAATAAGCTCTTGCTTTTTGAAGGACTCCACCCTTTTTATTTTCAAAGATTTGGCAATATCCCTCAATTCGGGGAGTAATTGCTGGTCTAATGATGCTTTGTCGTACATATTGCGGAAATTAAATTGTCCAAATGAGTATTGAGTTACGATTGAAGGGCATTGTTGGTAGGTCAATGCCGTTCAATGCTTTAGTATGGGAATCTTGTTTTTACAGTCGAGCAACTGCGAAAATTGTAAGATATAGTAAACAATTAAAAAAGAATGAAAGTTGGTTTTTGCCTCTAGATTCAAGACCACCTTAATAGAAAAACAGGATATTCTGGTCGGTATGAAAAAGTCGGGGTGGCAGGATTCGAACCTGCGACCTCCTGCTCCCAAAGCAGGCGCGCTGACCGGACTACGCTACACCCCGATTTCATAAAAAAAAGAACTCTTGTTTAGTTCATAGCTACCATTGAAAGCATAAATAGTACAAACCAAAAACTGTAATTCGCGGAGAGAGGGGGATTCGAACCCCCGGTACCCTTACGAGTACGACAGTTTAGCAAACTGTTGGTTTCAGCCACTCACCCATCTCTCCGTGACCGAAAAGTTATTCGCGATGAAGATCAAATAATTTTAATAATTTGACTATCAAAACGTTGTCTTTTCAACTTTCAAATAGCTTTCTTTTTGAGGCTGCAAAGATAGTCAAAAGTTTGTTTGCACAAAATGTTTGTGGTTTTTTTTATTTTGACTTCCCTGCGAACTCCTCCTTGGCAACTGTATTTAACAGGTTTAGTGGTACACAGGGGTCCAACTCTGCACTAATTAGCGTTAACTCCGTTATTGATTTGGGATTATTAACGTATAGTTGAGCTATAGGTAAGGTCAACCTGCCGCTCTGGGTTGCAAGGGGCCAATACTTATTTGTTGGGTTTTAATCGAACAAGTCTTGGCTGTGGGTAAAGAACTCATCATCTCCGGCTTCAGAATTAATATCCTCAGGCACACTTAGCCTAGTCCGTACCTGATTTTTGGCGTCCAATCGAATTTCGCCCAGAAACACGGCAATCGCTGCCTCAAGCAGAAAGTGTTCATCTACAACCATAGCGCAACCTCCACCGGCTCATTGAGAAACCTCCCAAATAAGCAAATGTAGGAGGTTGACGAAATTGAAATCTTCTGGCAAATACGTGTGGGGCTTGTCAGACCAAAGTGGGTTTCAGGATTTTTACCAACCTATTGTGGCTCGATAATAGAGAAAGCTGTAAGCAAGGCCATCCTCCAAAAAGTACCTGGACAGTGCACTATTTGAAATTAGAAACAAGGTTGCAAGAAAAAGATTGTGGTTCATTTCATCCCAAACCATCAACATTAAATGTTATTGGAACCATTTATACCAAGGTTGGTCAAAAAAACTTAACCCGTGATCAGCAAAATTTTGAAACAAATAACAACAAAAAGTAAAAGCCGAAAAATCAAAATTTTGGGTCTTAAGGATAGTGGTATTCGGATTGCGTGACATTTTCTCGATTTTTTTGAACCAAAATGAAGTCAAATGCCCTTGAGGTGCCTGTAAGGAAGAAGCGGCAGTAAAATTCTGGAACGATTTTTGTGTTCAAAATAAAAAAAACGTTTTTCCTTTTTGAAATTAAATTAGCCAAAAAATGATATTGTGTCCCAAGGTGAACATAATTCTTAAATTTTTGTTTTTATCTTAAAAAATTGTATTTTTGAGTGCTAGTATCGTGATTTCAAAATCCATTAAATCAAATCCTTATGAAAAACAAATTTAAATCGGTTGTTGCTTTGGCGATTTTGATTTTAATTGCCTCGTTCAACATTCAAGCTCAGGGTAGCAGTAAACCACCCATTTGGTATGGAGTCAAGGTTGGTACTGACATAAACACCAATACTTTGGGTAATGTAAGTTTTTCGGATATGAAGAACAATTATCGGGCTGGGATCTTTTTTCAATTTGGTAGGAGCATATTCGTGCAACCTGAGATTTACTATGCAAGGTTCGAGCCCGAGATTGGTGACGCAATTTCGTATTTTAAAGCACCCGTTTCTTTGGGAATTCAAATGCTTGACCTCGGAATATTGAGCCTTAACCTAAAAGGTGGAGCAGAGTTTTCGAGGCAACTAGAATCGGATAGCGATTTTAACTTCTTGTGGCAAGGCGGGGTTGGGGTCAACGTGCTTGGATTTATAGTTGCCGACGTAAGGTATTTGCTGTCGAAGGGCGAAAATGTTTTTGGTCAATTTGGCGACCTCATCAACAACGGTGGGATGGTAAATGTTACGGTTGGGTTGCGTTTCAGGTAAAACACAATAATTATCAATACTTTAAGCCCGGGTTATACCGGGTTTTTTGTTGGATTGATCCAAAAAGAATTGTACTTTTGCACAACGCGTTTTGAAAAATAAAAACAATGACGGTTGAAATAACCCCTTTTGATGGTTTGCTTGTAATTAGGCCGGAGATCCTTTCCGATCATCGGGGTTCTTTTTTCGAAACTTGGAACAGAACTACATTTGCAAAAATTGGCCTTGGGGTGGAATTTGTTCAGGATAATCAAAGTATTTCGAAAAAAGGGGTAATCAGGGGCCTTCATTTTCAGGTTGCGCCTATGGATCAGGGGAAGTTAGTTAGAGTTGCAAGTGGTTCGGTATTAGATGTTGCCGTTGATATGAGAAAGGGCAAGCCAACCTTTGGACAACATTTCAAAATGGTAATTGACTCAAAGGTCGGCACAATGCTATTCATCCCTGCGGGATTTGCCCACGGCTTCAGGTCCCTGGAAGATCAAACGTTGCTAATTTATAAGTGTACCAAGCCATTTAGCAAGCTTCATGAAAGGGCCATAAATTGGAACGACAAGGACCTTGCCATTGATTGGGGTGAAGCCGCACCAATTATTTCCGAAAAGGATGAAAATGCCCCTACGTTTAATGAATTTCTGAATAACTCAAATTTTTGATATGGATCGTTTTATTGATTTGGTCTTAGGCATTGCCCCATCATTGATAGTTTTTGCCGTCGTGTATTTCCTCCTTAAAGAGTTTTTCTACCAAGAAACCAGGCGAAGGGAGCGTTCGGCAAGCAACCAAAGTTTAAATGTTGTACTACCCTTGCAGCTTCAAGCCTACGAGAGAATTGTCCTTTTTCTCGAGAGAATCACACCCAATCAACTTGTAACAAGATTGCTGGACAATAGATTAAATGCCCGTGATTACCATAGGCTTTTGGTAAATGCAATTAATGAGGAGTTCAATCACAACATTTCCCAGCAGCTGTACGTGAGTTCAGGGGCTTGGGAGCTGGTGAAGTCTGCAAAAGAAAAAACCATCACGCAAGTTAATTCCGCCTTCAACACGCTTGGCGAGGGATCCACCTCATTGGATTTATCACAAAAAATCCTTGAAACAAACCTCGAAGAAATGGTTACCTCAAAGGCCTTGGCGTACATCAAAGACGAAGTAAAATTGTTGTATTAATTATAAAATGAAAATAAAGCTTAACAATAGGGATGAAACTTTCGAAAACCTATCCTCGCTAACCATCTCGGAGGTCATTAAATTGAAAAACTTCACCTTCAAATTCTTGGCGGTTAGGCTGAACGGCAAGCCTGTAAAGCCTAATGATTTCGACACTACAATTGTAAACAGTGGCGACAACTTGATCGTTATGCACTTGATAAGCGGAGGGTAGAAAGCGTTAGGGAGACCGGTAAAATATTAGGTGTGAAAAGTTGACAGTGAATCGGGAGCAATGTAGATACGCGGTGCTATGAGTACTTATGGACAATTACGAATTGACTATTAAAACCTGCCCGCCGATGTTGGTAGCCGAGAAAAAGCCTTTTGGATTTCGAATTACAAAATGACTACTGTTCTTAAGGCTTTAGGGTTAAACGTTAAAACCCAACCTGCCTTGGTGCGCCCTTACTAATGGAAGACAGCCTTAAAACATTGATTATCTGATATTCTCAGATTATTATTTTCAATTTCTGGTTTCCATTCTTGTTCCAATCAGGTATCAACAATTACCTATCACTGCTTTATAGCGTCTTTTATGGATAGCGAAATCCTTCTGCGAGCTTCGTCAACCTGAAGTACTTTTACTTGTACCTTTTGGTTTAGCTTAACCACCCCATACGGGTCTTTTACGAAGGCATTTGCCAGGTGGCTTACATGCACCAGACCGTCTTGGTGCACGCCAATATCAACAAATGCTCCAAAGGCAGTAATGTTTGTAACTATTCCGGGAAGCACCATTCCTTCGCGGAGGTCGCTAAGACTATTAATGGTTGGGTCGAACTCGAAGGCGTCGAATTTTTGCCTTGGGTCTCGTCCGGGTCGTGCTAACTCCTTCATAATGTCTTGAAGTGTTGGCATACCAACTCCAGGTGCGAGGTAGTTTTGAAGAACCACTTTTTTTTGCAACTCCTTGTCGGAAACCAACCGTTCAACATCAACCCCCATATCTTTGGCCATCCGTGTAACCACCGGATAGCTTTCCGGGTGAACCGCACTCCTATCCAAGGGATTCTCTGATTGGTTAACCCTTATGAATCCCGCTGCTTGTTCGAAAGCCTTTTCTCCCAGGCGCGGAACCTTTTTTATTTCAATCCGCGAAGTGAAGGGTCCGTTTTCCAGTCTGTACCTTACTATGGCATTTGCCAGGGCGGGTCCCAGGCCCGAAACGTACGAAAGGAGTTCCTTGCTCGCGGTATTCACCTCCACGCCCACGGCGTTGACCACAATCTCTACAACATCGTCGAGGCTACTTTTGAGAAGCTTTTGGTCAACATCGTGTTGGTATTGCCCCACGCCGATGCTTTTGGGGTCAATCTTAACCAGTTCGGCCAGCGGGTCGGCCAACCTTCGGCCAATGCTCACGGCACCCCTAACCGTAATGTCGTAATCGGGAAATTCTTCGCGAGCGCCTGCAGAGGCTGAATAAACCGAGGCCCCGCTTTCGTTTACCATCACAGCAATAACCTGTCTGTCGAACCGGATGTATTGCACCAGCCTTTCCGTTTCGCGCCCGGCGGTGCCGTTTCCGACAGCAATAGCTCCAATCTGATAGGCATTTACCAAATTTTGCAGTTTTGCCGAGGCTTCCTTATAAAGGTTTTTAGGTTGGTGGGGATAAATTGTCTCGTTGTGAAGCAGGTTGCCTTGACAGTCAAGGCACACCACCTTGCAGCCAGTTTTGAACCCGGGGTCAATTGCCAGTATCCGTTTTTGTCCGAGCGGTGGTGCCATCAATAATTGCCGAAGGTTCTCGGCAAAAACTTTAATGGCTTCTTTATCCGCAGCTTCTTTCAAAAAATTTCGGATTTCGGTCTCCATAGATGGGAAAAGAAGCCGTTTGTACGAGTCCTCGATGGCCATTTCAACCTGCCGTGAGGCTTGGAAACGAGACCTGACAAACAAGCGGTTTAGAATTTCAATTGCCCTTTCTTGGGGTGGGGCTACCGAAACTTTCAAAAAGCCCTCGTTTTCGCCTCTAAACATTGCCAACACCCTGTGCGAAGGCGACTTGCCTATTTTCTCGCTCCAATCAAAGTACGACTCGTATTTTTCGCCCTCGGTTTCCTTGCCCTTGGCAACCTTGCTTGAAATCATCGCCTCTTTTTCGAACAAAAGCCTAAGACGTGCCCTGGCGTTTGCGTTTTCGTTTATCCATTCGGCAATAATGTCGCGGGCACCGGAGAGTGCCTCTTCAACACTACCCACTCCATTTTTTGCATCAATAAACTGCAAGGCCCTTTCTTCAGGATCGATGTTCGTTTGTGCAAACAATATCTTTGCCAGTGGCTCAAGACCCTTTGCAATTGCTATGGTTGCCCTTGTCTTGCGCTTTGGCTTGTATGGAAGGTAAAGGTCTTCAAGTTCGGATAGTGTTGTTGCGGCAAGGATTGATTTTTCGAGCTCAGGGGATAATTTATCTTGCTCGGCTATGATTTGCAGTATTGCTTCGCGCCGTTTGTCAAGTTCTTCAAGTTGCTTGAGTCGGTCTCGAATCTGGCTTACCTGAATTTCATCCAACGAGCCTGTCATTTCCTTTCTATACCTCGATATGAAAGGCACGGTTGCTCCTTCTTTCAGCAAGGCCGAAGTTTTGGCAACTTGCCAAGCCTTTACACCCAGCTCGGACGAAATCTTGTTAACATGCGTCTCGGAAATCATTTTTTAATATTAGCCATAAATTAATACACGGTTGAAAGACAAACCATAAATTTCTTCTATCAACTTTAAAAATTAGAATATGTGCTCAAAACTCAGCATTATTACCTTCCCACAAAAATCTCCCTTGCCTTATTGGGGCAAAAGACTTGCGATGTTGGATGCAAGGCCCGTGCTTTGCCAGGGCCTCCAGGTGTTTTGGTGTGGGATACCCTTTATTGCTTGCCCAGCCATACGCGGGGAAATCAATATGCAGGTTCATCAAATAATCGTCGCGGTATGTTTTGGCAAGAACGGAAGCTGCGGCAATAGAAAGGTAACGAGCATCCCCTCCAACCAGGCACTTGTGTTTGATGTTGGCATAGGGCAAGAATTTGTTGCCGTCAACAATAATGAATTCTGGAATCACCGTGAGCTTGTTTAATGCCCTATGCATTGCCAAAATGCTTGCATTCAGTATGTTTATCTTGTCAATTTCGTTGGGTTCAACCATTGCCACGCCAAAAGAAAGGGCGGCGTTCTCAATTGCAATTCTTAACCTTTCTCTCTGCAATTTGGTAATTTTCTTCGAGTCGTTGAGATTTTGGGACAAGAAATCAGGAATGCTTTCGGGCAAAATTACCGCAGCAGCAAAAACAGGTCCTGCAAGGCAACCACGACCAGCTTCATCGCAACCTGCTTCGAGGGTTTGGAAATTAGTTCCGTACCTTTCCAGCAATGGTGTTTTAGCCTCCCGTGGCTTGGTCATTTATGAGCAGGTTATTAGGCTTAGGAGAGGGAGTTAATGATTGAGTCAAACAGAATCTTCCCGTCTGTGTTTCCAAGCTCGGGATCGGATGCCCTTTCGGGGTGGGGCATCATTCCAAAAACATTGCGCCGACTATTGCAAATTCCGGCAATATTGTTCAGGCTACCGTTGGGATTAAACTCGTGAGAAACTTCGCCCTTTTCGTTGCAATACCGGAACAAAACCATATCGTTATCTTCAATTTCTTTAAGCATTTCATCGGGTGCAAAGAACCTTCCCTCTCCGTGGGCTATAGGAATTTTGAGGGCCTTATCCTTAATGACCAGTGAGGTAATCAGACTGTTGGTGGTTTCGGTTTTGATAAAGGAGTTGCGGCAGATGAATTGATGGC
>CAZUWF010000002.1:0-44231 GCA_964624065.1 uncultured Bacteroidales bacterium | reverse complement strand
GGTATTGTGCAGCAAGGTTCCGGGCAGCAGTTGGGCTTCGCACAATATTTGAAAACCGTTGCAAATGCCAAGCAGGTAGCCGCCGTTTTTGGCATACTTGATTACCTCTTCCATAATGGTCGAGAACCGTGCAATTGCACCGCTTCTTAGGTAGTCGCCGTAAGAAAATCCGCCTGGCAAAACAATGAAATCGCATCCCTGCAAGTCTCTATCCTTGTGCCACAGGGCCACAACCTCCTGACCCAACAATTTCTTCAAGACGTAAATCATGTCATGGTCGCAGTTGGACCCCGGAAAAACCACAACTCCAAATTTCATCTCGATTTTTTTTGGCAAAGGTAAGAATATTTGAAAGAGTTTTTGCGGGTAGAGGGTTGTGTTGGTTAATTGGACATTAATGGTCACTTGCCCTAACCTTCATTTGTGGTGGCTTTTTGTCAATGGTGTCCAATGGTTGGTGCTTGTATTGACCCTTTTTCTTCCAACATTCTACCATTAACTCCCGATGAGGTTTTGCCTCTGTAGAGAAAAATTGGTTTTCGTTTTCTTGAATACCCTAGTTCTGAATCGGAATATAGAAACCAGTCTAAACGACCCATTCAAATTCCTTTCAAAAACCTGGTGTTTTAGACAAAAAAATTAGCAACAACAGTATTAGAATTACAGATTCGGCAATCCATTTGTTTTTATGTTCAACCAACCAAATGGCTATTGATTTGCTGGTCGGGGCAAATACCAAACAAGCGGCCATTTGCCATTGGTTTCCCGAAAGTAAAAGAGAAACCAAAGTAAAAAGGAACATTATAACAATGTTTGTTAGCCTTGAACGGATTACGGTCGTGGTTGCATTTGAGGGTTCAAAGGTAAGATTCCCTATAGAAATAATGACCAAAATGCCTACATAGGCAAAAATAAGTGCAAGAAACAATTCGGCTTTGAACCCATTGAATCCCAGATTGTTAAAATTTTGAACCACCTGCCCAAACCTTTCTTCAAGCATGCCAGCATGAAAATAGTAATTCGCTGCAAAGAAAAATGGTGCGCCAAATCCCAATAGGGAAGCAAAAAACGCCCTGGCTTTTCCAGAAGATAATAGCCCACGCAGGAGGAAAACCACAAAACCAAGGATATAGGCCGGAAAAAACAATAACCCTGCCAACGAAATGAGCAACCCAAGGTTGAAGGCCCTTAATGCCGCTTTTTTTGGCGATACCTCTCCCAATGAAATTGAAATGGCCATAATCAAGAAAAAGTTTGCAAGTAACGTGGGGTGCACGGTCATTAAGGTTGGATTGATTGACATAAGCATAATGTAAATCAATCCCGGCACCATCTTTTTTTTTCTTAATATTTTGTATTTATCAGCAATGGAATTTATCATTAAAGCTTGCACAACAAGCAATACGTACGCTAGTATTGTAAGAAAAATAGTGTTGGTTGGCAAAAATCCTGTTATCCATAAAAAAAATGGGCTTTGATCGTGGTGGTAGGTTTGCCAATCATGAAAGAAATACTGAAAAGACCACAGCAACAACCCAATGAAAACCATGGCGGCGAAGGTTGAAAGACTGTTCCTTTTGAATAGTGAAAGAATCATTGGCGGAAAGGTGTGTTACAATTATAGAAGATCTATGCCTATATCCTTACGGAAGTATTTTTTTTCGAAACTTACCTTTTCGGCGCTTTCAATTGAATTTTCAATAGCCTCGGTCAACGAAGGCGCCAACGATGTAATGGCCATTACCCTTCCGCCGTTGGTAACAATCCTATCCGCCTTGCTTGTCATGCCCGCATGGAAAAGAAGGCTGTCCTTTACCTCATCAATCCCCGTGATCTCAATTCCTTTTTCAAAATTGCCCGGATAGCCGCCTGATGCCAATACCACAGTGACTGAATTCATTGGTGAAATTTCAACCCTTGTGTTGCCAAGGCTTCCCATTGCCGTAGTTTCGAACAAATCAACCAAATCAGAAGCAATAAGGGGGATTATGGCCTCCGCTTCGGGGTCGCCAAGCCTTACATTGTATTCTATGACGTAAGGATTGCCCTCAACATTTATCAATCCGAAGAAAAGAAATCCTTTGTAACCAACTCCTTCCTTTGCCAGACCATTAACAGTCGGAACAACAATTTGGGATTCAACTTTTTGCATAAATTCCTTGTTGGCAAATGGAACAGGTGAAACAGCTCCCATTCCACCAGTGTTGGGGCCGGTGTCGGCCTCACCAATTCTTTTGTAATCCTTGGCCGACGGCAAAAGGCAATATGATTGCCCGTCGGTGATGGCAAAAACAGAAATTTCGATGCCCGCAAGAAACTCTTCAATAACCACCTTTGCCGAAGACTTTCCAAATCTTTCTTGCAAAAGCATTGAGCCCAGTACTTTGTTGGCTTCATCAATATGGTTGCAAATAATTACCCCCTTACCGGCAGCCAAACCATCGGCCTTCAAAACGTAAGGAGGTGTCATTTTTGAAAGAAAATCTCTTGCAGCATCAATATCTACCTTCGAAAAAGTCTTGTATTTGGCAGTCGGTATGCCATGCCTCTGCATGAATCCCTTGGCAAAATCTTTGCTCCCTTCAAGCATTGCCCCTTTTTTGCCGGGACCAATCACCATTACGTTTTTGAATATCTCGGAATTATCAAAATAATCGGCAAAGCCCCTTACGAGAGGCTCTTCGGGCCCAACCACAACCATCTTTACTTGGTTATCCAAAACGAATTTCCCTACACTTTCGAAGTCAGAAATGTCGAGGTTAACATTCTGCCCCACGAGCCTAGTTCCTGAGTTGCCAGGTGCAATGAAAAGCTTTTCACACCTTTTGCTTGAGCTAAGCTTCCAGGCTAAAGCATGTTCCCTGCCCCCTGAGCCCACAATAAGAATTCTCATCAAGGTTATGTTTTTTGGTGGTTGTCAAAATTACAATAAAATGCTTATTTGTTCCGGGCATTTTTTCGGATGAAAAGGGCAAGGAAGTCGGTGATCAATCGTGGAAGGCCAATAGAAAAAGATGACGACTGGGGCTTTATTATCACTCGATTGTGTAAACAAATCAACCCCTCAATCTCCTATCGGCTATCAGTTGGTTATCGACAAGAAGGGGTGTTGGAAAGTGGTGCGGTAAGCCCTTAGAGGATACAATGATGGTCCGGTGAATTTTGAGCCATCTAAAAGTTGGTAGGTTGTATTACAGCAGTCGCACTTGGCAAAAGGTTGTCCCTGCTGCCCGTTTACAACGGCGCATTGCTCCCATGGGTGATGGGGACACGAGCGGTCAAATGCCGTGAATTCATTGGGGCCAACCCTGTAGATAATTATTCCGCGGTAGCCGCCTGTAACGCTGATAGAATTTCCAATTGTATTGATTGCCGCAAAACCCGGATTCTCAATATTTATCCTTATATCCACAATTACATTGGGAACAGGGTGGTTGCTTTCCTTCTCGCACGAGGTAAAAACCAAAAGCACAGCCACAATAAAAAAGAAAGGAATAACACTCCGATTTGCCACGTTACCAAGCAATTAATTATGATAAGCCATATTGATTGAACCCACAATTGGTATTGAACAAGAAACAATGGATTAACGAAGATTTTTCGAGATTGTTTTACAATTTCCAGAGGTTTCGATAATTTTCTCTATCTTTGTTTGTGTATTTGATAAAATGAAAACACCGCTCGTTAAAACTCTACCAAGGTTTGGGCTAATTTCGCTGCTGTTGGTGCTTGCCGTGTCGGCTTGTTCTACGCTAAGCCAAGCAGAGAAGGCTGAAAGGGCGGCCGCGAAGCAGGAAATGAAGGAGGTGAAGCAAGCCCAGAAGGATTACCAAAAGGCCTTGAAAAGGCACAAAAAGAACCAAGACCGCCAAACCAAGATCCGAATGAAGGAAGGAAAAAAGCAAAGCGATAAATGGAACAATTCCAGGAGAAGATCGTCACAAAAATAAGATTCCGGCCAAGATTAGAATTATGGAAAACTTAACCCCACTCATTTTTATCATTGTTGCCCTTTTGCTTTCTTTTCTCAACAAAAAGAAACCTAGTCAAGGCGCACCTCAAGGCAGCCCAAACCCAAACCAAAAGCCCGCTCCAAGGCCTGTTGACCTTGAAACTGTTTTGGAAGAGTTCTTTGGAAAGAAAGAGGGGCAACCTCAATACGAAGAAGAACATATTCCCGAGGGCTTCGATGCCGAGCCGGCACCTACAAGGGGGTCAATCACTTCTGATGTGGCAGACGAGGAACAGGGATACGAATTTGGAACTTATGAAACCGAAACCTATGCCGACAGTGTTTTTCAAGACCACGTAAACAAAACCAGCGTAGGGCCCGATTACCAGTTTGGCGGAGAAAGCTACACCTTTTCCAGCCAACTACCTTTGCCGAAAACCCCCGAAGACACTAGCCTTTCACACATTTCTGAGCAGGGTGAAATGAAAAACGACATTGAGGATCTCGATGATTTTTCTGCTCGAGAAGCTGTTATTTATTCAGAAATAATAAACCGAAAATACTAACACTTTTTTTCAATTAAAATTATTGTTACCTTTGTGCTGAGTGTATGGTAAGATCAATTTTGTAATTGGTGCTTGCGATCGTTCCGAAAGTATTTTCAATTAAATGTTGTTGGTTTTTGCTGACAGCAATTTTTTTTATTTCGAACCGAAAAGTTTTATTTTAGCAAAATGCTCGAATTCAACAGATTGCAATCAAGAAAAAATCTTCTAGGGGCGTACCACCCTGTTGGTTTTTGCCTATTTGGTCTGTTCGGCAGCAAATCTCGGATCCACGAGAAACCACCTGAAAAGAAAAGAATTGCCCTTGGCAAAGTTCAAATTCGGTGATATCCCAGGCCCTAAGTCGCAAAGGCAGTTTATCATCATTTTTTTCACAATACCATTTTCCAAGTTATTGAATTGTCATTAGCAAATACCAAAAAAACTTTTTTAAAATGAGCGAGATTAAGTATTTCACAAAGGAGGGACTAAAGAAATTAAGAGATGAACTTGACACCCTTAAGTCGGTAGAAAGGCCGGCCATCTCGCAGCAAATTGGTGAGGCTCGCGACAAGGGCGACCTTTCGGAAAATGCCGAGTACGACGCAGCCAAGAATGCTCAGGGATTGCTTGAACTGAGGATATCCAAACTTGAAGAAATTCTTACTACCGCCCGCGTAATTGATGAATCGCAGCTTGACGATAGTACCGTATCCATTCTTTCGGTGGTGAAAATGAAAAATTTAAGAACACAAGGCATTGTAACTTATACTTTGGTGCCCGAAAATGAGGCAAATGTAAGGGAGGGAAAGATTTCGGTAGGTTCGCCCGTGGCAAAAGGCTTGCTGGGCAAGAGAGTTGGTGACTTGGCAAAAATATCGGTGCCTGCCGGACTGCTCGAATTCGAAATAATTGAAATTTCCAGGTAGATTTTCACATAAAAAACCTACAGCAATGGCAACCATCTTTTCACGAATTGCAAGTGGAGAAATACCTTGTTACAAGGTAGCAGAAAGTGATGATTTCTTGGCGTTTCTTGACATTAATCCAATTGTTGCCGGACACACCCTGGTCATTCCAAAGCGAGAAAAAGACTACATTTTTGACCTAAGCGACCAAGAGTATCAGGGGTTGTTCTTGTTTGCAAAGAAGGTTGCAAAGGCCATTGGCCAGAGCATTTCCTGCGAACGTGTTGGTATGGCCGTAATCGGCCTGGAGGTGCCCCACGCACACATTCACCTTGTACCAATAAATGGTGCCCACGACCTCGATTTCAGCAAACCAAAAATGAAACTTCAACCAGAACAATTTGGGGTTATTGCCGAGTCAATAGCCTCATTTCTTCAATAATCTCATTTGACAACCCTTCGGGGATTTTCGGCTACAAAGGCTTTCCAACCTGAAAGGCCTTTTTTTTCAGGTTGGTTTCGCCCGTTTTGAAAATGGTGACAAAGGGCAACTGCAATGGCATCGGTTGCATCAAAGCCTTTTGGCATTTCGGTCATTTTCATAATATTTTGAACCATTGCAGCAACCTGCTCCTTTGAGGAATTACCCCTGCCAGTTATTGCTTGCTTTACCTTGCGGGGAGAGTATTCAAAAACCGGGATATCCCTGTAGAGTGCTGCGGCAATGGCTACACCTTGGGCTCTCCCCAGTTTAAGCATAGACTGAACGTTCTTACCAAAAAATTGACTTTCAACTGCCAATTCATCGGGCCCGAAGGTTTCTACGTTGCGCAAAACTGTTTCGAAGATTTTCTTGAGCTTCAATGGCTGGTTGTCAAGGTCGGAAATGTTAAGGACATCCATGGCGAGGACATACAAGTCTTGCCCCTTAATGCCAATGACCCCAAGGCCCATATTGTTAGTACCGGGGTCGATGCCAATTATTATCTTGTCGAAATCCAAAATTAGAAATTGTGGTCAGGTATTAAGAAGCAGAAGATTAAAAGTAAAAGGTGGAAGCTCAAAAGTCGAAACCCAAAAACGGTAATTTCCAGCGGTCGGTCCTTTTTTGGAATACCAGGGCTTTGGCCAGGCGGTAGGGATAATCAAATATCTGCCTGTGGTTCTTTTTTCCAAATAACCCACAAGGCCATAAACCTAGCAACCAACCGATAACCCCTGGCCTATTGGTTTATGGCTTGTACCCCGGGCAAGATTTTTCCTTCCATATATTCTAACAAGGCTCCGCCGCCGGTGCTAACGTAACTAACTTCGCTTGCAAGGCCTAGTTGGTTTATTGCAGCCACAGAATCGCCACCACCTATAAGGGTAAAGGCCCCTTTTTTGGTTGCAGTTACCAACGCCTCAGCCACCGCCTTGGTACCAAGGGCAAATTTTTCCATTTCGAAAACCCCCATCGGGCCGTTCCATAAAACAGTTTTGGAGTTTAGGACAATAGCAGCAAAAGCCTTGTTGGTTTGATTGCCCGTATCCAGTCCGAGCCAACCTTCAGGAATCTCGTTTGCCTTGCATTCTATCACGGTGGCATCGTTTGAAAAGGCATCGGCCGCAAGGGCATCTGAGGGAATGTGCAGGTTGACACCCTTCTCTTTTGCCCTTTGGATGATCTCGAGAGCCTTGCCCAGAAAATCATCTTCCACAAGGCTACTTCCTATCTGGCCTCCCTGAGCTTTGATGAAGGTAAACATCATCCCGCCACCAATAATAATGTCGTCAACTTTGTCGAGCAAGTTTTCGAGGATTTCTATCTTGGTACTAACTTTGGCACCGCCAATAATGGCCAGGTAAGGCCTTTTTACATCTTTCAAAACTTTATCGATGCTTGCAAGCTCATTTGCCATCAGGTAGCCGAAAACCTTGTCGGTTGGGAAGAACTTGGCGATTATGGTGGTTGAAGCGTGGGCACGGTGGGCAGTACCAAAGGCATCGTTGACGTAAACATCGGCCAGTTTGGCGAGCTTGCCGGCAAATTCTTCGTCGCCCTTTGTTTCTTGCTTGTAAAAGCGAAGGTTTTCCAACATAAGAACCTCGCCGCCCTTAAGCTCGGATGCCAGTTTTGTTGCCGAATCACCTATGCAGTCGTCGGCAAACTTTACCTCCAGCCCAAGGAGCTTGCCAAGGTGGCTGGTTACGTGCACGAGGGAGTACTTGTGCTCCGGACCTTCTTTGGGGCGACCCAGGTGCGACATTAGAATTACCGCGCCGCCGTCGGTAAGGATTTTCTTTATACTTGGTAAGGCTGCCTTTATGCGCGAATCGTCTGTGACTTGAAAATCGGCGTTGAGCGGAACGTTGAAATCAACCCTCATTATGGCCTTGCGGTCTTTGAAATTAATGCTGTCTATGGTTTTCATTTTTTGCTGTTTGTAGTTAAAATTCAGGGTGTGTCTTTTTTTAAAGAAAATGATTTGGAAAATTTGTCGAAATTTGCCTACTTTTATTTCGAGAAAAATTGCGTGTAAAATTATGAAATTTAAGTTTTCCTTTTAGAAAAACCAGCGAAATGAATCACATTAAAAATACGGTATTGTCCAAATTGCCCAATACCGGCACTTCGGTTTTTGCCATAATGACACAGCTGGCAAACCAGCACAATGCCATAAACTTATCCCAGGGATTTCCCGACTTTGCCATTTCTGAAGAGTTAATTAATCTGGTTTCGAAACATATGCGGGCAGGGCAAAATCAATACGCCCCGATGCCTGGAGTGTTGCTGCTAAGGGAGCGCATTGCATTGAAAACCAATCTTTTGTACGGAGCCGTTTACAATCCAGAAACAGAAATCACGGTTACTGCCGGAGCAACACAGGCGTTGTTCAGCGCCATAACTGCCTTCGTTCGAGAAAGCGATGAAGTAATAGTTTTCGAGCCAGCTTATGATAGCTACGTGCCTGCCATAAAATTGGCGGGAGGCTCGCCAGTGGTGATTAAATTAAAGGCACCTACATACCACATTGATTGGGAGGAGGTGAAGAAAATGGTAAGTGGCCGCACCAAGATGATAATTATAAATAGCCCTCACAATCCAACCGGAAGCATCCTTACGGCAGCAGACCTGAAAAGCCTTGAATCAATTACACACGACACAAGCATTATAGTGCTTAGCGATGAGGTTTACGAGCATTTGGTTTTTGATGGTCGATTGCACGAGAGTGTTTGCAGGCACCCCAGGTTGGCCGAAAGGAGCCTTGTGACCTGCTCTTTTGGGAAAACTTTTCATGCAACAGGCTGGAAAACCGGCTACTGTATCGGGCCAGATTACCTGATGAAAGAGTTCAGGAAAGTGCATCAGTTTACTGTTTTCTGCACCAATACGCCGGTACAGATGGCAATAGCCGATTTTTTGGAAAATCCCGACAATTATTCGGGATTAAATGAACTTTTTCAATCAAAACGAGATTTCTTTTTGGATGCACTAAAAAATTCGAGATTCATGTTCGTACCAGCGGAGGGAACCTATTTCCAACTGCTAGATTATTCGCACATTTCTGACGAACCGGAGATGGATTTCGCGCAACAATTAACTAGAAGTTACAAAATTGCATCGGTCCCGGTATCACCGTTTTACAGCCACGCTGTAAACAATGCCAAGTTGCGATTTTGCTTTGCCAAATCGGAAGAAACCTTAGAAAAAGCGGCAAACATACTATGCAAAATATAAAGGTTACAATAATCCAGTCGTCGCTCCACTGGGAAGATCCTTCGCGAAACTTGCTAATGTTCTCGGAGAAAATTACAGGGATGGACCCCGAAACCGACCTTTTAGTTTTGCCAGAGATGTTTACGACAGGATTTTCGATGAACCCTTCAAAAGTAGCAGATCCTAGCGGAGAGGTTGCGCTTGAATGGATGCGAGGAGTAGCCTCAGATCGAAAATTGGTTGTATGCGGGAGCGTTGCCGTTGAGGATTCGGGCTGTTTCTACAACCGTTTCTTTTGGGTTAGACCCGATGGCTCCTTTGAAACATACGATAAGATCAAACTTTTCTCATTTGCAGGAGAAAACAATGCATACACTCCTGGAACCAGTGAATTGATAGTGGAATTAAAGGGTTGGCGGATAAAGCCCATAATCTGCTACGAATTGCGCTTTCCGGGATTGTGCCTAAACAGTTACCAAGAAACCATGGGGTTTAATTACGATTGCTTGCTAGTGGTTGCCAATTGGCCTGCCCCGAGGAGCCATGCTTGGAGGGTACTCCTGATGGGACGCGCAATCGAAAATCAGGCTTATGTCGTGGCGGTTAACAGGTTAGGGGTTGATGGAAACGGTAACGACCACTCGGGCGACTCAACAGTTTTATCGCCCTCGGGAGAAAGCTTGGCCAACCTAATGCCAAATAACGAAGGCAAAGAAACCATTAATTTATCTCGCTGTCAATTAGATGGATTCAGGAAACAATTCAGGTTTTGGCAGGATTGGGATAGAAAGGTCAAGAATGAGGCCAGAGGTCTTGATGGTTAGAGTCAACTAATGAAGGCCAATAGGCATCGATCTTTAAAGACAAACAGCCTCAAGCACAATTCTTGATTGAAATGCTATGTTTCTAATCTAGCCGTCGACAAGGCCTTGCAAACTCCACAAACTTTTTATACTTCAATACCTTTATGCCCAACCGAGCATTATCATAGCCTTTTATAATCTTTCGAGAAGTAATCGTTTATTTCCTTCTTAATCACAGGGGTAAGTAGCACAATTGCAATCAAGTTTGGTATGGTCATAAAGGTAATTACCATATCAACAAAGTTCCAAACCAAATCAATCCCCCAAACCGCGCCAAAGAAAACAAAAAGGGCATAAACGTAGTAATAAGGCTTGATCGCCTTGTCGCCAAAGAGGTATTGGGCAGCCCTTGTTCCATAGTATGACCAGGCAATAATGGTGGAAAAGGCAAACAGCAACAACCCAATTGCTACAAAATGCGAGGCCAGATGCCCAAGATTAAGGACCGAAAGTCCTGTTTCGAACGCAAGCACAGTCATTCCCACTCCCTGAATGCCCGAACTCCAAGCCCCTGTCATAATAATTACCATTGCGGTAAGGGTGCAGATAAAAAGAGTATCAATAAATGGTTCGAGGCTTGCAACCATACCCTCGCGAATCGGATAAGGTGTTTTTGCAGCGGAGTGGGCCATTGCCGCCGACCCTTGCCCAGCCTCGTTGCTAAACAACCCACGCCTAACCCCCATTGTAAGTGTAAGGATAAACGCCGACCCGACAAAACCACCGGTTGCTGCGGTTCCGGTAAAAGCATCTTTAAAAATCAATCCAAGGGCAGGAAAAAATTGATCGAGGTGAAATATGAAAATCAAGAATGCAGCTATGAAATAAAACAAGGCCATAAAAGGGACAAGCTTGGAGGTGACCTCTGCAATACGCTTGAGCCCGCCAACTACTATAAGCAACACCAAGGCCGCAATAACCAATCCGGTAATCCAGTGGGGAACTGAGTAACTATTAAAAATAACTTCGGTCATAGAGTTGCTCTGGGCCATATTTCCGGTTCCCAATGAGCAAAGCATTGCTGCACCGGCAAAGACCACCGCCAAAGTTTTGGCGTGCTTGCCAAGTTTATCCTTTAGACCGTATTCCATATAGTACATCGGACCACCCGAAACCGTACCATCTGCATTAAACTTGCGGTATTTCAAACCCAGGGTACACTCCACAAGTTTGAGCATCATGCCAAAAAAACCAGTAACCCACATCCAAAAAATTGCCCCCGGTCCTCCAAGGTAAATGGCAAGGGCAACACCTACAATATTTCCTGTACCAACGGTGGCCGAAAGAGCAGTGGTAAGTGCTTTGAAGTGGTTTACATCGCCCGAATCATCCTTTTTCGAAAACCTACCCGACAGAATGTGAAATGAATGCCAGAACTTGCGAACGTGCAGGAACTTGAACTTAAATGCAAAGAATATTCCTGCAGGAACGAGCATGATTAATAGCAAATAGCCACCTACATAATCGTTATACAACTTAATAATGTTGTTGAAAGCTTCAAGTGTTGTACTCATGTGTAGCTGTTTTGGTGGTTATGAATGAGACGGCAAAGAAAAGAAAAAAGATTTTAAAAATGGAGAAAAGTTTTTAGTAGAAAGACTATGTGTCGGTTGAAGGCTAAAAGTAATTTGGGTTTGGAGTTTTGTTAGAGGTTTTATTGTTTAGAAGCTTTAAATATTGAATTGTCAATCTTTCTAACTTTGGTTCTTAAATCTGCTAGGTGCCTCTAGTCTATCACTGCTTACATTCTTTTTGTCATTCCGGGGTCTGTGGGTTTGGTGTTTTTCGCCCTTTGCTCCTAACTTCCTCTAAGTTATCCCTTTAATAAAGAAAGCCCCTACAGCAACCGCACCTATTGCTATTGGTGCAATGTACTTAATTATTATTACAACCACATTGGCGAGGATTGGATTAATTGCGGAGCCTTGCTGAAGTTCTTCCACGAACCTTGCCTTTCCGAGCTTCCAACCGGTGTAGATAACTATGAATAGTGCCCCGAATGTAAGGAAAAGGTTTGCAGCGGCGTAGTCCATCAAACCGAAAATGGTTTTGCCAAAAATGGTTACCTCCCTAAGTGGTCCGAATGACAGGGTGCAAAACACTCCAATAGCCGAAATGGAGATGGTACCGATCAACGTGGCTTTTGGCCTGCTAATTTTCTTTTCGTCTTTTAGGTAAGCCACCACAACCTCCAGCAAGGAGATGGTGCTGGTAAGGGCCGCAACCGCCAAAAGGAAGAAAAATGCTATCGAAAAATAAAAACCACCAGGCATTGCTTGAAAAATTTGAGGCAATGTTATGAAAACCAATCCCGGACCTCCCTGAGGACTGCCACCCAAAGCAAAGAGGGCGGGAAAAATCATTACACCGCTCAAAATTGCAATTATTGTATCGGCGGAGGCAATTTGAAGGGCGGTACCGGCCAACGGGGTGTCCTTTCTTATGTATGAGCCGTAAGTGATAAGCGCGCCCATTCCGATGCTCAACGAAAATGCCGCCTGACCCAAGGCCATAAGTAAAGACTGGATTGTAATCTTGTCAAAGTTGGGCTTGAACAAAAACTCCAAGCCATCAGAAGCGCCTGGGAGAGTAATACTTCTTATGCCTATAGCTACAATCAAAATGAATAGCAAAGGCATTAAAATCTTAGTGTACTTCTCGATACCCTTCCGCACTCCTCCAAGTACAACCAAGGCTGTTAAACCCATAAAAATCATTTGCCAAAGCAAAGGTCTGAAACTACCTTGTGTGAACTCTTCGAACCCATTTGCCAGTTGTTCGGAACTTTTCCCGGCAAAACTTCCAGAAATGGCCTGTACCAAGTATTCAAGGGTCCATCCGGCCACCGTACTGTAAAACGATAGGATTACGAAGGCCGCCACTATTCCCAAGAAACCAATAACCCACCAAGGGGTGCCTGGTGATAGTATCCTGAACGAGCCAAGAGCATTGCTGCGGGCCTTGCGGCCAATGACAAACTCCGACAAAATGACCGGTACTCCTATTGCCAAAACAAACAACAGGTAGAAGAGAAGAAACGCTCCACCCCCATGCTCGCCCGCCACATATGGAAAACGCCAAATGTTACCCAAGCCTACTGCCGAACCAGCGGCTGCAGCAAAAATACCGAACTTACCCGAGAAGCCTTCACGGCCATCATTATCAAGCAAAGCCATGGGAAAATTTTTTGGTTAGATAATATTTTAGGGTCAAAAATAACAAAAAGTATGATTGATTAAGAGATTAGTGGGTTGGAGTGTTTGAAAAAAAAACCTGCCAAGAAATTGAATCGTGACAGGTTTAAATAAAGTAGCCATTTCCTTAGGCCCACTTAATTAGTGGTAAGTCTTGGCGGTGAGCCAGGTGTTCATTCTTGGGAAAAATTCTGAAGGCATAGTTGTAACTCCCTGCATTCCTGCTCTTTACTTCGCAGCGGTAGGTTACCAGCATTTCTTCCTCGTCTACCTTAACCTTGTCCAATTCATAAACCGAGATAACCTCCTTGCTTTCTTGGGTAAATGATTGCCGAGCAAAAACCACTTCCACCCCAATGTCTTCGTGATCGATGGCACCTGGGTCCAATACAACCTCGGCGGTGAATGTATCGCCCAATGCAAGCGATTTTTCGTCAAAACCATTCAGTCCTATGGAGTCAACCTCAACCTTCTCCCAATTACGGGCAATGTACTCCTTCCACCTTCTTTTTTCAATTGCTTTTTTGTAGTTGTTTTCAGAATAAGTCTTGGCTGTTTTTGCCAGCTTGTTGTAAAACTTTTCGAAGTAATCATCGAGCATCCTCTTGTTGGCATAGTGGGGGGCAATTTTCACCAAATTGTTCTTAATGCAGTTTACCCATTGGGTTGGAATTCCCTTATGGTTCCTATCGTAGAACAGGGGAATAATCTCATTTTCAAGGGTATTGTAAATGGTTTCGGCATCTAACTCGTTTTGAAACTCTTCGTTGTCGTAAGTGGTTTCCTCTTTGATAGCCCAACCAGCTCCTGGCCTGTAACCTTCGAGCCACCACCCGTCAAGGACGCTGAAATTCATCGCACCGTTAAGTACCGCCTTCATACCACTAGTACCGGAGGCTTCCAAAGGACGAGTTGGGGTGTTGAGCCAAATGTCAACACCCCTTGTAAGTTCTGCTCCTAGTTCCATATCGTAATCTTCGATGAAGAAAAGCTTGCCCTTGAATTCTTGTCTCTTGGAAATCTCGACAATATTCCTGATTAATTCCTGACCATGCTTGTCGGCGGGGTGGGCCTTGCCAGCATAAATAAACTGCACGGGCATGCCTGCTTTGTTTACAATGTGTGAGAGTCTTTCAACATCATTAAAAAGTAACTTGGCCCTTTTATATGTGGCGAAACGGCGCGCAAAACCAATTATCAGTGCATTTTCGTCAAGACCTTCAATGGTTTGATAGATTTTCCTTGGGTTTTGGGTCCTCCCCGAAAGGTTTGAAAGCACCCTCTGCTTAAGGTACTTGACAAGATTGGCTCGGTGTAGGTTTCGCAATCCCCAAATTTGTTGGTCATCAACGTCGTAAATCTTTTCCCAAGCTTTTTGGTCAGAAACGTTGGAGTTAAAACCTTCGCCAAATGTCTTGCAGTAAAGTTGCTGCCACTCCTTTGAGGTCCAAGTGCCGTAATGCACACCGTTGGTAACGTGGCCAATGTGCAATTCCTCGGCATAATAGCCCGGATAAAGGTCCTTAAACATATCGCGTGAAACGGCTCCGTGCAATTTACTAACCCCATTAACTTCTTGCGAAAGCTTGGTAGCCAAAATGCTCATGGAGTATTTTTCGTCGGTTTGAGCGGGATCGATTTTGCCCAGTGAAATGAACGTTTCCCACGAAACACCCAAACGCTCTGCATAATGCGGCATGTAGGTACGGAGAATATCCTCCGAGAACATGTCATGCCCGGCAGGAACTGGCGTGTGAGTGGTGAACAAGCTGCTCGACCTTACCACTTCAACGGCTTCCCTAAATGAAATTCTCTCATCTTGAACCAGAACCCTCAACCTCTCTAGTCCGGCAAAAGCTGCGTGCCCTTCGTTCAGATGGTAAATATCCGGCTTAATGCCAAGAGCATCAAGAAGCCTGATACCGCCAATACCGAGCAAAGACTCTTGCTTGAACCTGTTTTCTGTGTCACCGCCATATAGCTGATGTGTAATTGAACGGTCGTAGGTTGCATTCTTTTTCAAATCGGTATCGAAAAGATAGAGAGGCACCCTGCCAACATCAATTTTCCAAACCTTTGCGTAAAGAATCCTCCCGGGGAATGCAATTGTTATTTCCAATTGATCTCCATTTTTTCCCAAAGCCGGCACGGCTGCCATATGCGAAAAGTCGTGTGAGTGATAAACGGCCAATTGCTCGCCTGAGGGCGAAAGACTTTGCGAAAAGTATCCGTACCGGTAAAGCATCCCAATGCCTATCATATCAACATTGTCATCGCTGGCTTGCTTCAAGTAATCGCCGGCAAGTACTCCGAGCCCTCCAGAGTAAATCTTTACACTGGTGTGAAGGCCGTATTCCATGCTGAAGTATGCAATCTTGTTGCTGGTTTTCTTTTGCCCCACTTTCATGTAGCCTTCGAAATCGGCAACCACCTTATCGTAATTGGCCAAAAATTCCTTGTTTTCCAAAGCCCTTTCATAATCCTCAACCGCAAGCAAATCGAGCAAAAGGTTTGGGTTTTTATGGCTCTTTTGCCATAGTTCCGGATTGATGGAAGCAAACATTTCTTCGGCGTGGTAATTCCAAGACCACCAAAGGTTCTTGGCAATTTTGTGAAGATGCTCCAGTTGTTCGGGTACCTTAACCTCAACAACTAGGTGCTTCCAATTGGGCTTGGCGGTTTTGATGGCAGCCTTGGCAATTGAAATGGGTTGTTTCTTGCCCTTGAACTGATCTGAACGCCCATTAACCTTTTCGGCAGCAATATCAAAAGCCCTGAAATAATTTTCTATTTGGCTGGTCCACAAAGCCTTTGCGGCAATCTTTGAAGCCTCGTTACGGGAGTCAAGCTGGCTTTTGTGAACCAAAGTATTGTAATTGTCTGACTCGCCAGTCAAAACCCCAGCATCCTTGCCAACAAAGACCTTCAGCATATAACCTGTGAGCTGGTTGGCATACTCTTCATTAGTACCGTCGGTTCGATCTAAAATGCCAACTGCCTTGCCAACCTTTGGAAAATTGGTTTTAACCCAGTGGCCAAAACCTGTTAGAGAGGTTGTAATGGTCGGCACCCTAAAGGCGAGGCTTTCCATCGGCGTATATCCCCACGGCTCGTAATAGCTTGGGTAAACAGTTAGGTCAAGCCCTATCAATGCATCGAAATAGCCCAGATTAACCACCCCGTCATTTCCGGTCAGGTAACTCGGGACAAAAATCACCTTAACCTTATCAGAGGGCGAATTTGTAAGTTTGGCGGTAGCTATTCTTTTCAGAATTTCATCCGTGGGTTCGTCGGCCAAAAGGTGGGTAACCACCTCGTTTGAAATCGGATTGGAGAAATCGGGATTTTCAATCCTTTTGGTTACTTCTGGTCTGGCACCAGTTTGCGTTGCAGGCACGGTAATGAAAGCCACAACCGTATTGTTTAGCCTATCGTTATTGTTTAGCTTGCCAAGGGCATTAATAAAAAGATCAATACCCTTGTTTTTCACTTCGTAGCGACCACTGATTCCAACCAAAAATGCGTTCTGAGGTAATTGCTGATTCAACAAGCCTTCGGCAACTTTAATGAGTTGATTGCGTGCCGCAGTCCTCTTTTGGGCAAACTCCGGGCCTTGTGGCACAAAGGTGCTATCAAAACCATTTGGTGTAATCAAGTCAACTCCCTTTCCTAAAAAAACCTTGCATTCGTTGGCGGTAGGTTGGCTTACGGTTGTAAAGGCATCTGCCTTTCGGGCACCCAAAGCTTCAAGTTCGTGCCTCGGAACTATTCCCAAATCATGCGCAATGCTTCCGGGGTTAAGTTCTTTGTCGTCAAGGTTCAAGGGCAATCCCTTGTTGGCCATGGCACGGGCAAGGGTAGTTCCGTGTGTGGTAAACAACGTGCCGGCTTGCGGAACTTTTTCCGAAAGGTAAAGAATTCCCGAGGCAGTCATCCAATCATGGAAGTGAGCCACAATCCTGTCGAACTCCGATAAGTGGAAATTGTAGAAACTCTCGATTACCTGCCCGGCAGCATACCCAAACATTACGGGTTCTGTAAAATCCCATTGTGCATCGAGTGAGTTCAATCCAAACTTTTCCCACAATTCGCCAAATATCTTGTTCTTCTCGGCAAACAAGGGCGTAAAGTCAACCAAAACCGCAACAGGCTGCCCGGGTACGTTCCAACGCCCAACCCTGAAATACAGGCCAGTCTTGTTGGCTTGCTTTCGCCAGGCTCTGAAAAGGTACTTGTCCTCAATGAATTCTGGATTTCCGTGGGTTTCTTTCCAAACATCCGGACCAATGGTAATGTATTTGTCGCTTAGCCTATCCACAAGGGATTTTGCCTTTGTACCAATTACCGTGTGTATTCCCCCAATTTTGTTGCAAACCTCCCAACTAACTTCAAATAAGTAGTCGGTAGAAATTCTAATATCGTTCATAATTTATGCGTCTTAAATCCGGTTTTTTCAGGTTCAAAAAGGTGCAAAGATAAGTGTTTTTGCAAGTCGATTGTGAATGGTGGCAGGTCAAAAATTGAAAGTTATTGGTTATTAGCTATTTGGAACATTTAGGAAACAGAAATTAAAACCTGTGTTAACCACCGGTAGCCACAGGTCATTATGGTAATTAGCGGTCCAATTCTTCCATTACATCCAAATAGGTAATTGTCACTCAAAGACCTTCCTCGCTGCTTTTCCCAGGTGAAAAATAATGTCGGAGGCGGTCAATCCTTGTTGGCCTTGCCTTTTGGCAGCAATATCGCCGGCCAGACCGTGCAAATAAACTCCTGCCAATGCGCTTTGCAATGGTGTGTAGCCTTGCGCCAACCAACCAAGTATTATCCCCGTGAGTACGTCGCCGCTTCCTGCAGTTGCCATACCGGGGTTGCCGGTTGGATTGAAATACACTTTCTTGTCGGGACAAACTATGGCGGTATATGCCCCCTTTAACACAATGTGAACATTGTGCTTGACGCACAACCCTTTTGCCGCCTCAAGCCTTGCTAGGCTGTTTGGCTGCCTTCCTGCCAACCTTTCAAACTCCCGTGGGTGAGGGGTTAGAATCGAACCGGCAGGCACGAAGGATAGCCAAGTTGGATTTTCGGCAAGAATGTTGATGGCATCAGCATCTATAACTATTGGCTTACGATACTCCTGGAGCAATAGCTTAAAGGCGTTGGCGGTTTGGTTGTCGGAGCCTATTCCCGGGCCTATGCCAATGGCATTGAAGTGACCCACCCTACCTGGCGAGGTAACAATGTGGTTATCATCATCGGCTTCGATCATTGCCTCGGGTATAGCCACGTGCATTGCAGTTGAAATTGAAGCAGGGATGCGTGCCGTGAGCAACCCTACTCCAGCTCGCAGCGCACCTCCGGCAGCAAGGATTGCGGCACCACCCTTGCCCGAACTACCAGCAATTATCAAGGCATGACCAAAATGTCCTTTATGCATGAAAGGCTCGCGTGGTTTGTAATAACCTTTCAACAAACCGCATCCAACCATAAAGTGGCTGGTTTGGGTATCTTCTATCGCCTTGGGGTGCAACCCAATGTCAAGCTCCTGCCATTCGCCCACATATTTATAGTTCTCGGCAAACAAAAACGCCAATTTGGGAAACTGAAAGGAAAGCGTTAAGTTTGCTCTAATTATTGCGGCAGAATCATTTTGAGAATTATCGTCATAAAAAAGACCGCTAGGAATGTCGATCGAAACAACTTTTGCCCCGGAAGAATTTATATGTTGAACCAACCGGCCTGCAACCCCATCCAAAGGTCGGGTTAGACCACCCCCAAAAAGGGCATCTATCACAAGGTCGGAGTTTGTTAGTTCGGGGAAATCATTTAAATCAGAAATCATTTTGTAATCAAGCTTGCGTAGTTTCTGGAGCCTCCTTTCATTTGTGGCAAAGTCATCCGAAGGGTTTTCGGCGTGCAACAGCTTGTAAACGGAAACATTAATACCGGTTGAGGCGAGCATTCTGGAAATTGCCAGGCCGTCGCCCCCATTTTTGCCCATCCCGCAAAAAACTTTAACATGCTTGGAGCCTTTTGCGAGTTTTTTAATGAATGGGACGCATTGCCGTGCAGCCCTTTCCATCAAATCAATCGAGGCAATTGGTTCGTTTTCAAGGGTGTAAGCATCAACCAGGCGTACCTGTTTTGCATCTAATATTTTCATAACACAAAAAAATTTGATTTATTGGCAATTAGCTAAATGCTTGAGCATAGAACCATTCCATAGTATCAATGAGGCTTTTCTTTGGGGTTTTTGTTTATATCGTGATTGCGCTTGTGGAATAGGTTAATGCAGGCATGAAATTACAACTAACGAGGCAGTTTACCAAAATGTATGGGTGCAATTTAATAAACCAGAATTGCCAAAGGTTTGTGTTTTTTTTGTTCGCCCCACAATCTTAGAATAACTACTCCAACAGGCATTTGATTGGATCCAAACTAAAGTATTCTTACAAAAAACGAACCGAGGACTGGTAATAATGGATCGTATCAATCCTTTGGTATAGCCCCCCTAGCTTAGTGGAGCAAAATTACCAATTGAGCAGAGGACTGGTTTTTTGTTGACGAACAGAAGTAAGTGCCTTATTCAATTTGGTGCGGCCTTAAAATTTTGTAAAAGAAAAATGGTGAGTACCGATGACTCACATCTTTACCAACTAACCAGCTTCCGGAAACACTGGAATTCAATGCATTGCTCTAAACATCAATAAAAGTGAACGAGTTTTTAGATTCGGGTTAAAAAGCCAGGCTGAGATTATTGTTGAGGTTTGTGGAAGAAGCTATCCGGTCGTTCACCACCAATGAGCAAAAATTCGCCCACGCTAGCAATTGGCCAGCGTGGAGTAATAGGCCAAAAGGTAATTGCCAAAATATCTCGCCCCTCCGAGGCTTTTGATTTGTAGTGAGTGTGGTTGTTTTCAGAAGTCGGCGCGCCTCATTGACCGTTGCTAAAACATTTTGCCCTTTCGGGGTTGGATCAGGCATACATTTTTTTTCATTCAGTCTTACCTCAATCCGTATAATACCCTTCTCGAGGTAAAAGGCTATCATGATTTGCCAATCCCAAAACGACTATGGCAGTTACAATCGAGGTATGTTCTTGGTATTCGGGGATGCTCATATTATACATATCGCGCTCGGTATGCCATATTTCGCGGTATTGAAAATTGTAACCCTTTGGGTCGGCGGTGGCGAACCCGATTGTGGGAACCCCTCGCATGGCAAATGAGGTTGCATCGGTTCCCCTAGGTTCAGTGGGTCTAGGCGATGCCCTACGACTTGTGAGCTCCATTTGAAATTCGGGATTGATACCGTTTACTTGTGCAATAATTTGATTGAAATATGGCCTCATAGCATCCGTTACACTCATACTGCTCGGAACAAGTGGGCCACCATCGCGGTTTATTACGTTGGTAATCCTGTCGAGCTTGTCTTGGTTGCGATCTACCCAGCTCAAAGACCCTAACAATCCAAACTCTTCGGCAGCCCATAGGCAAATCAAGATTGTTCGGCGAGGTTTTGCGCCGGCTACCATTAACAACCGGGCCGCCTCCATAAAAGGTGTTACTCCTGCCCCATTGTCAACCCCTCCGGATGCAACATCAAAAGCATCCAGATGGGCACTCAAAATCACGTACTCGCCGGGAAACTCCGTACCAGGAATTATGCCAACTACATTGTGGTACTTTACGGGACCCATAGAAAAGTAATTCCTGATGTCAAACTCGAGTATGAAATACTGCCGCTCCCTTGCCATTTTTAGAATTGTTGCATACTGGTGCTGGTTGAGTTTTATGTCTGGCACGGTGGGCAGGGTTTCGAACGTCATTTTGAAAACATTCTTCCTATCGTACAAAGCATGTAATGGAATTGGCCCGGCTTGGATTATTCCGAGAATACCTGCCTCAACCATTTTCCTGTAAAACAATGCAGGCTCCTCAACGTAGGGATGTAGTTCTTCCTGCTTGCCATCTCTATTTTGCCAGTTTCGACGAGATATTTCATTATTCTTTATCTGTAATTCGTTGTTCTTGGCAATAATTTCTTCTCTTTTTTTATCACCGTTTTCGGAGTAATCGATAGGCCAGCCATCACTGGTACCAGAAATCAAAACCCATGCGCCGTTTAGCCTGCCCTTCATTGCGTCAAATTCGGCCTGCGTTTTGGGTTCAATAACAACATGTCCGCGCTGAATTCCCTTTGTACCGGAAGTGTAAGAAGGTGTTACAAAATGAAGGTGCTCCCCATTGGCCCCAAGCAACCTGCCAAACCAAGGCCCACGGTTAAACCCCACCGGAAGTTCTCCTGCCTCGTCGAGCTCAACCTCCATACCCCACTCCTGGAACTTGTGGGCACACCAACGAGCAGCATTTTGGTATGAGGCTGACCCCGCAAGCCTCCCACCAAAACGATTGGACAGCACGTCAAGATGCTGCATGGTGCGATTATCAGTTTTGCCAATCCGGATAATTTCTTGAATAACATCTTGCTGGCCAAAAAGTAACTGATGGCAAAGAACAAGAATAAACGAAAGGGATAAATTCATATTAGGTGTCATTTCTTATATTTAATTGATACTGTAAAATGGTCATTTTAAATTTCTTAAATTGTGAATCTTCAACATTGACATCCCTACAGCAAATATTCACGCACAAATTTGCTCATCATCAAACACTACTTCCAAAATCTCAACAACAAAACCTCTGCAAGCAAAAACGCAAGTGCAAGTATGAGAAACCGTTTCCAAAGTTGATGGCCATAAAGGGATTGTGCAACCTGATTTTCAATGCCCCTTTCGGAGGGTTTAATAACCTTTAATTTGCCTAACCCCAAGGTTTCAAGGAGATTTTCGAGCTCATTTTCCGAATAAAACTCGGGTACCGACTCTCGCCGGTCGTAATTGAAAGCAAGGCTTGCCAGTGTTGTGCCACCATTGCCGAGTTGGTAGTTGCCTGATTGGCTCAGGTTGTTGTGAACCACCAATTGAAGGTTGTTGCCCACCGACCTTTGTTCGGGAATTAGCTCAAGGTTTTCACCCTTGAGGGAAAGAATTTCATTTTGTCCCAATTTTTGTCCGGGTATTACTATGTTGGATTGGTTGCCGATGGTGTGAAATAGCGGCTGGAACGCAGCACCTTGCAACGCCATGTTGGCCATTGTGGGTACGAACAGGGGATGGCGATGGAAGTTGCCAAAACTATCATCGAGCCCCACCGAGGACAAAAAAACGCTTCCCTGCCCAACTCGGTAAGAGGAAATAAGCGGGTTGCCGTTTTGCAAGACCATCAGCGGCCATCCCAATGAACGAGTGGTGCGAGCAATACGGTAGTGCTTCCTGATTTGTGGAAGGTCGGGGTTGTTTGGAATCTTTTCAAAAACCCCTTGAAACAGTGGGTGATCCGAACTCAACTTAGAAACAAGAAAACCAGTGGTATCAATTGCTCCCAATAAATCTACATTCATAGAGCCGAGGAAGGAATTGAATGATTTTATGTTGACTGTCAACCCCGGGAATATGCCAAGGTTACCTCCAGCTTCCACAAAGGATCGCAATTCTGCGGCAAGGCCTGGCCCCATATCGTTCAAACCGTTGAGAATTATGAGGTTGTTTGGTGAAAAACCGCCGAACTCCACCGAAAAAGCAGGGGTTGACGAAAACGAGAACAATGAATCTAGCCCAAACAAAGCCCTCAAGTAATTGCCCGACTGTGGGCCGTCTATCGAGAACACTGGTACCGTTGAAGCCACCTCAAAGCTAAAGAAAAATGTATCGTCAAAAGTTACCGGATAATCCACGATCTCAATCCGGCCAATTTGAAAGCCTTCCTCCAATAGACTCCAAGTTAGGGTTTCTTCCACCTCACCCTTGGCTGGGATGGCAAATGAGGCAACCGTCCTTTGCCGGCCGTTGACAAACAGCCTCATAGGTTGGTTTTCCAATGCTTGGCTACCATGATTCTTTATGCGCACTTTAAGTTCAATGGGCTGGTTTACAAGCCTTATGGGGGTTTCAATCCAAACACTGTCAATAAAAAGGTTGCCCGGCATTTGGTGTTGTAGCGGCACAAGTACTGACACAATTGCCGAATCGGGCAGTGCATCTTCAAAAACCACCATATTTTTTTGAAAGTCGGAAATGTAATAGGTGTTCTTGTGGGCAAAAGGTGCCGAATTAAAGAGTTCGTTCTTGCGCTTCATCACCTCGCCGATTGTCCTGACAGTCGGCGAAAGGTCAACCTCGTTGAGCATTGCCAAGAAATCATCTCGGCTCACAAACCGTTGGTGCTTTCCCTCAAAATCGTTGGTAAGCAGCATGAACCTATCTGCATTTCCATAAACTGCCGCTACTTGGCGTGCCGAAGCCACCGCCTCGTCGAGCAGCCTGCCCTGACGCGAAACGCCCTCCATACTAAAACTGTTATCAACGAAAACAGCAACCGAGTTACCCTCAAGGCTCCCTACCGATTCTGTAGAAGGGATAAAAGGTTTTGCAAATGCCATCACCAGAAAAGCCATAGCCAGAACACGGGCAGCAAGCACCAACAAGTGTTTAAGACGCGCCTGCCTTTTGGATTGGTTGCTCAAGTGTTGCAGCAACGAAACATCGGAGAAGTAAATCTTCTTGAATCGCCTGAAATGAAAAAGGTGTATGATGATTGGTATTGAAATGGCCAAAAGACCTATCAAAACGCCGGGATAAACAAATTGCATGGGTATTAGTTGTATTTTTCGCCCAATTGACTGGAAATCGAAAATCTGTGGCAAATTTATCGAAAAAACTCAATTCGAGTTTTGAACATTATAATCTTGAGGCTACCTTTGTTACCAAAACCCGCCTATGACACCCGCCGAATTTGAACACCTAGTAAGAAAAGAGGTCGCAATTATGCTTTACTTTTACAACGACACTTGCGGGGTTTGTAATGTTTTGTGGTCCAAGGTTAGTCGAGTTTTCGAAGAAGAATTCCCAAAAATTAGGATTGTGAAAGTCTTTGCCCCCCACAGCCGAGAACTTGCCGGACAACTGCAAGTGTTAAGCATACCAGGAATTGTCATTTTCTTTGATGGCAGGGAATGTTTAAGGGCGAACGGAATGATTGGAATTGCCGAGCTGCAGTCAAAGACTACGAGACCCTATGAGCTAATGTTTGGTGCATAGGTAATTTGACGATTTGTATGGAGCATATTCAAGTTAGAACGATGCAGGTAACATCTGGAATTACATTTTAGTTAAGAGTTCACTAATACACGATAAAATTTCAAAGGCTGAATGTTCACTCTCATTTAGGTGAAATTTTGAGCCTTTGTGGCCATAAAAAAGACTTCTGAGAAATTTTCAGGTTGTCACTATGAGCTTGCCCCGCAATCAATTGCATTTGATTTATGACCCACATAACATGGATAATTCATAAACCTGCGAAACTTTGTAAAGTCATTTGTTGAGATTTGGCTCCTAGAAAATAGAAACGCAAGGTATAACAAATATTTGCAGGCAGGTAACTTCTAGTTAATCAATCCCATAATGCTTTTTTTTGAACTATTAGGGTCAAAACAAATTAGGAAGGCAATAGCAATAAATTTTTAGGATACATAAGGGCTTTGGTTCATTAACCAAAGTTATTTGCCCGATTTTTATTAAAAGGTTTTAATTTTGTCTTTAATCACAAAAATTAAGGTTAATGTCATCGTCGAAAAAACTGAACCTGGGCACCATTGTTTACTCCACAAACCCAAATTTTGATTACGAAAGTTCGGTTGAGGAGGTTGAAACCCTTGCCCCTGAACAGCAAGACTTGAAGGCCCAAATTAGCAAGAAAGGCAGGGGCGGCAAAACTGCAACGGTTATTTTCGGGTTCCGCGGAAGCGAAAAGGACCTTGAAAGCCTTGCCAGGACACTTAAGTTCAAGTGCGGGATTGGCGGGAGTGTTAAGGATGGCGAAATAATATTGCAGGGCGATGCAAGGCAAAAATCGGTTGAAGTTCTGAAAGGTTTGGGTTATAAGGCAAGGATGATTTAGTTAGTAACTGGTAATTAGTGATTAGTGATTGGTTGGCAATTGGCAGTTAGCTATTAGCTGTTGGCTTTATGGTTTAAATTGCTTACTGGCTACTGATTTATGCCTAATGATTTTTAATTCGTAATTTTAAATGACCATTTTCCGTTGTCCCTTGTCCATCAACCTATAAACCTATATACCTCATAAACTCCAAAAATCAAACTTTTAAACCCCTAAACTCCTAAACCCATCAACTATAAAAAAATGGCCACATCAAACATAAAAAGGGAAGTACTTGACACCTCGCGCAAGGCCTTGTTTATAAACCTAGACGAGAGTATTTACGGTTCTTTTGCCGAGATTGGTGCCGGTCAGGAGGTGGCAAGGTGGTTTTTTCAGTCGGGTGGAGCCTCGGGCACTGTAGCCCGCACGATTTCGGCTTACGACATGCAGTTTAGCGACTCGCTTTACGGAAAATGCCCGGACAGCAGGTACGTAAGCGAAAGGCGCCTTATGCAAATGCTTGACGAAGAATTCCAAAGCCTCGAAAACATTCTTGTGGGCAAAAGAAACGACAAAACACGGTTCTTTGCATTTGCCAACACGGTAACCACAACCAACTACAACAAAACCAACGAACCTCACGGCTGGATAGGTGTGAGGTTTCAGCTAAGGCCAAACAGCAAGCCAAACGATGTTGTGGTTCACGTCAGGCTACTCGAAAACGACGCCCTTCTGCAACAAAAAACCCTCGGCATACTTGGGGTCAACTTGGTTTATGCTTGTTATTACAACTACCTTTATCCCAATAGTTTCTTGCAGTCGCTGTTGGAATCCATCTCGGCCGAAAGGATAGAAATTGATATGATACGTATGAGTGGCCCTGGGCTCGATTACGTTGACAACCGTTTGCTTGCGGTGCAATTGGTAAAAAACGGAATGACCAATGCAACCATTTTCGACCGCCGCGGAAGGGTTCTGCAACCATCTGACTTGCTATACAAGAAAAACGTAATGGTTTTGCGGGGTAGTTTTAGGCCGATAACCCGCGCCGGTTACGACATGCTAAAGAAAGGGGCGCTACTTTTCAAGGAAGAGGTTGGATTTACCAAAGAAAATGTGGCGGTGATGTGCGAAATAACCCTAAACAACCTAATGGGTGGAGGAGAGTTTGACGAACGTGATTTTATGGAAAGGGTGGACATACTTTGCGGGATGGGACTGAACGTTATGATTTCGAATTTCCAGCAGTTTTACAGGCTGTCTGAATGGTTCAGGAGGTTCAAATTGAAGAGCATAAGGATGATAATCGGAGCATACACCTTCCAGAAGATTCTTGAAAAAGATTACTACATTGACCTGAAAGGCGGAGTGCTCGAAGGAGCGGGCCTGTTATTTATGAACAACCTTAAACTGTACATATATCCTAGCATCAACGATAAAAACGGCCAGGTGGTAACAACCAAAAACATGCCGCTTCCCGAAAAAGAATTGGAACACCTCTACAAATACCTTCTTGAAAGCAGGTGCTTGATTGACGTTCCAAACTTCCAAGAAAAATACCTGACAATTTACTCTTATATGGTGCTCGACAAAATGAAGGCCGGCGACCCAATCTGGGAAGAGATGGTGCCAAAATACGTGGCAGCTTTTATTAAAAACAAAGGGTTGTTTGGCTATCACCAACAAACCTAATCAAAACAATAACACTCGCTTTTCGACCAAGTTTGCCAAGTCCACAAAAATATGTTTTCGCCCGATTTAATCCCATTACAATTTCTCCCCTTTTTTTTGATTGCCTTGCTTTACTCGTCGGTGGGTCACGGAGGCGGCTCGGGTTACTTGGCCGTTATGGCCTTGCTTTCTTTAGCGCCCGATTTGATTAAACCTACTGCCCTAATCCTCAACTGTTTCGTCGCAGCAATAGCTTCTTTCAAATTCATTTCTGCCGGGTTTTTCGACAAGAAAGCATTTTTGACTTGTTCAGTTGCAGCCGTGCCAATGGCATTCGTAGGAGGATACCTCCAGCTCGACCCCACCTACTACAAATTATTCTCAGGAATTTTCCTTATCCTTTCGGCAATCCTATTGGTTTTAAAGAAAAGAGGAAACCTTTCTGGGTGCAATAACAAACAAAGAATCTCATTACCAGTATTTGCATTTATTGGAGGTATTATAGGATTATTAAGTGGATTGATGGGTATTGGAGGAGGGGTTTTTTTGTCGCCAATACTGGTATTATCTAATCGAATTTGCGTAAAAAAAGTTTCGGGCGTTGCAGCGCTTTTCATATTACTAAACTCGATTGCCGGACTTGGAGGCCACCTTACTGCCGCAAATCATTTAGATGCAAGCATTATTATTTCAATACTTGCAGTTTGTGCGGGAGGTTTCATAGGTTCGAGCCTCGGCTCAACTAAATTTAGCAGGAAAATTATTGTTTACTTCCTCGCGATAATTTTGGTAACCGCTGGTTTGAAGTTCATAATATCCTCTCTTTAGAAATTTACGACCTTTTTGCTTAAAAGACTTCCTTATCAAGTAGTTTTTAATCATCTCAAGCCATCTGCCATTATTCTAATTTCTAATTTCTAATTTCTACACTCATTTTCGTACCTTTGTGGGATAAAAATTTTAAATGGATGACCGCTGCAAATCAGGCATACACCGAGGATGCCATTCGCACGCTTGACTGGAAGGAACACATCAGGCTTAGGCCCGGAATGTACATTGGTAAGCTTGGCGACGGTGCCTCGGCCGACGATGGAGTTTACGTTTTGCTCAAGGAGGTTGTTGACAACTCCATCGACGAGTATGTTATGGGCTTCGGCAAGACCATTGAGATTACCCTCGACGAAAAACAAATTACCGTTCGTGATTACGGGCGGGGAGTTCCGTTGGGCAAGCTGGTGGACGTGGTTTCAAAGATAAACACCGGTGCCAAATACGACAGCAAAGTTTTCAAGAAAACCGTTGGGTTGAATGGCGTCGGCACCAAGGCTGTTAACGCCCTTTCAAGTTCTTTCACCATCGAATCGATCCGAGAAGGAAAAATAAAGATTGCCGGGTTCGAGAAGGGACAACTCCTTAAAGAGAGCCAAGAAGAACCCACCACTGAAAGGGGCGGAACGGTGGTAAGGTTCGTGCCCGACGAAAGTATTTTTGGCAAATACAGGTACATCGACGATTACATCGAAAACCTTCTCTGGAACTACGTTTACCTTAACAAGGGGCTTACCATAATCTTCAACGGGCGCAGGTTTTACTCGCAAAACGGGTTACTTGACCTTCTCTCCCGCAAGATTAACACCCCAACCTGCTACCCTATCATTCACATTAAGGATGACGATCTGGAGTTTGCCTTTACCCATAGCAACTACCAGTATAGCGAGGAGTATTACACCTTTGTCAACGGCCAGCACACCACACAGGGCGGAACTCATCAGGCAGCCTTCCGCGAGGCCCTCACCAAAACCATAAGGGAATTTTACAACAAGGACTTTGATGCCAACGACATCAAAACGTCAATTATTGTTGCCGTGAGCATCAAGGTGCAAGAGCCTGTATTCGAATCCCAAACCAAAACCAAACTCGGTTCTCAATACGTAGAGCCCGGTGGGGCTACAATCCGCAATTACATTACCGAAATAGTTAAGAGGAAGCTTGACAACTTCCTTCATATGAACCCCGATGTGTCAGAGGCGCTGCTCAAAAAAATCTTGCAATCGGAGCGGGAGCGCAAGGATATGGCCAGCATTAAAAAGCTTGCTCGCGAAAGGGTTAAAAAGGCAAACCTTCACAACAAAAAGCTTCGCGACTGCCGGGTGCACTACAACGACAACAATCCGCTAAGGCTCGACACCACACTTTTCATTACCGAGGGCGATTCGGCATCGGGATCCATTACCAAAGCCCGCGACGTAAACACTCAAGCAGTTTTTTCGCTAAAGGGAAAACCTCTGAACTGCTATGGATTGAGCAAGAAAATTGTTTACGAAAACGAGGAGTTCAACCTGCTCCAGGCTGCACTCGACATTGAGGAAAGCATTGAAAGCTTAAGGTACAACAACGTGGTGATTGCCACCGATGCCGATGTTGATGGCATGCACATAAGGCTGCTCCTGCTCACCTTCTTCTTGCAGTTTTTTCCCGATTTGGTGCGCAACGGCCACCTTTACATACTCCAAACCCCATTGTTTAGGGTTCGCAACAAGCAAAAAACCTTTTATTGTTACAGTGAAAAGGAACGGATAGAGGCAATAACAGAACTTGGTGGCAGGCCCGAAATTACCAGGTTCAAAGGTCTTGGAGAGATTTCACCAGATGAGTTTTCAAACTTTATAGGCAAAAGCATAAGGCTCGATCCGGTAATATTGAAAAAAGACTTAGGTAACCTTACCGATATGCTTGATTTTTATATGGGCAAGAACACCCCATCGCGGCAGGCTTTCATAATCGAAAACCTGCGCCACGAATTGGACGAACCGGAAGCTTAATTTCACCGTGTGCGGATTTTTGCCTATAATTCAAAAAATATCTATCCAGGGGTGCAGGCAGCTTCTAGAATAATTTTTTGGAGTTTTTTTTCGTTAATTTTGGGGCAATGAACCGCAAATTCACTGATATTGAAAAATCTTTCTGGCATCTTTAAGTTTTCGATGGTTTGGGTGGTATTGTTAGGAGCATCACCACCTCAACAGGTTGACAAAACCCCCATTGATTTCTCGGCAAACTACATGTATTCTGCAAAGGATATTAGCCCTGATGCTTTTAGGTTAGTTGAAACCGTTCAGTTTGAACATGAGGGTTCAATTATGTTTTGCGATAGTGCCGTAATTTTTCGTGACCAAAACAAGGTAGAGGCATTTAGTAGGGTACATATTACAGTGAACGACACCGTAACCATCAGGGGTGACCATTTGCTTTACGACGGAAACACCCGCCTTGCCGAACTGCGCGGTAAGGTTACACTGGTTGATCCCAAAATGACACTTTCGACCTCTCACCTTATCTATGATTTGAAAAATAATACAGCAAAATACACCACCGGAGGCAGGATTGTTGACTCGGAAAACAAACTGACTAGCAAATGGGGGTTTTACTATGTTGACCAAAAGGTTTTCCTGTTTAAAGGTGATGTTTGGCTCAAAAACCCTGATTACGACATTTGCTCGGATACATTAAAATACAATACCCAAACCGAGGTTGCATACTTCTTTGGACCAACCGAAATAGCAGGCTTGAAAAACCGAATTTATTGCCGAAACGGCCGGTACGATACCAAAAACGACCTCGCAAGTTTTAGCAAGGATATTGTATTCAAAACAGAAGAGCAAACGCTCACGGCAGATAGCCTGTTTTATGATCGCAACCGGGGCTTTGGCAAGGCATTAGCAAACGTAATGATAACAGACACGGTGCAAAACACCATAGTAACCGGGCATTATGCCGAGCATTTCGAAAACGAGAAACTTTCTATGATGACCGGGATGGCTTTGATGAAATACATTGCAGAGGGCGATACCCTTTACCTTCATGCCGACACACTAAAACTTGTTTACCCTGACCAAACCCAAGGCAGGTACGTGTATGCATACAACAGGGCAAAATTGTTCAGGAATGATTTCCAGGCAATGTCCGACTCCCTGGTTTATAGTTTCGGCGATTCCATTTTTTACCTTTTCAAAAATCCTGTCCTTTGGTCTGAAGAAAATCAACTCACTGCAAGGTACATTGAAATCCGTACTGCAACCGAAAAAATAAACCAAGTTCACCTTATTGATGCCGCCTTCCTTATTTCAAAGGAGGATGACTTGGGCTTTAACCAAATGAAGGGCAAAGAGATTGTCTGTCACTTCCATGACAATGAAATTAGAAGAATCGTGGTAACGGGTAGTGGCGAAACCATTTTCTTTGTTCGTGAGGATGAAGAGGAAAACGATGTGAAAGATTCCTCTGACCAGGAAGGCTCCACAAAATCAAAGGGAAATTTGGTGGGAATAAACAAGGCCCTGGCCCAAAGGTTGGTTATTTATAGTAAAAACAAGGAAATTACTGGAATAATGTTTTACGACAAACCCGAAGCAACGCTTTTTCCACCCGACGATTTACAAGAAGGTGAAAGAAAGCTCCTAAACTTTCAATGGTTTGACGGCCAAAGACCCAAAACCATTGAGAGCATTTTCGTGTGGAATGATTTAGAGGTGAAGGTTGAGGAGGAAATACTCTCGCCGGCATCAAATCAGGAGGACACTTTAAGGAAAAGCCCCAGGCAAGGTGGGGAATAGTTTTTCGGTGCCAAAACGTCAATGCAAAATCACAAGAAAAATATAAACGCGATCGGCAAGATATTTTTTGCAGCAATAATTTGTTTTGCTTGCAATGGATTATTTGCCCAAAACCACCTAATTAACTTTGTTTCATTCAATAGTCAGAATAACATTATCGTTAACTGGAGTCCAGGTCCTAACCTCACCCCTGCCAGCAGCCTATCCATTTTCCGTCGATTTGGCACCCAGCTAACCGCAGCCCCAATATTTCCCATACTTTCCTCCGAATTTCCTAATTACCAAGTGGCCAGCAATATGTTCCAATACGAGGATAATAGTTTTCAAACAAGTCCTGCAACAGACTTCGTTTCGTATTCCATAACCTCATACCAGTCAGCCGGACAAACCATAGAACCTAGTAGCGCATACCATACTGCAGCATTTCTTTCGGCGGCCATACCTGCTGATTATTGCAACAGAAATGTTCAGCTTAGCTGGTTAAATTACCGGGTTTTTAGTCACACCGGGTCAGGTTTCGATCCCCTTCCGGTACCTTTCGACTCATTAAGAGTTCAGTACTCAACTGATGGAATTAACTTTGTTACGGCCGCAACTCTTCGGCACCCATCAACTAGTCAAAGCCCTCAAACCCATAACGTTCAATTGCCGGGCCCCGGAAGTTACCACTTCCGAATTCAGGCCTACAACCCTACCACCGGGCTTATTTCTTTTTCAAACACCAGACGGGTTGAATTCAACCCACCACAGGTTGCAAACTTCGCAATAAACTATGTTGATATTGTTGACAATCAAGATATAAGTGTTCACTGGAACGCAGCCGGAAATGTTGGTGATTTTAATTACCGGTTGTTTAGGAGTAGCAGTGCCTCTGGTGTTTTCGAGCCCGTGGCAACCAGGCAGAACGTAGCTCCATTTACCGATAATCCAGAAATTGCCCGGGGACCTTGGTTCTACAGAGTCCGATGTTACCTGAGGCAGAATGAATGTACAATACCAGCATTCGAATCGCCAAATGACCACTCATCAATATTCCTTTCGGCCAGCATAAACCTTTCGGAAAGTAGGATTTATGCCGATTGGCAACATAGTAGCCCCACAAGTTGGTTTTATGAGTTGCAACAGTTTGAAAACGGAGCGTGGCAAAACGTTTCTCTAACCTTCACCGCCTCCAACCAAGGTTACTTCGGGGTAGATTTGGGTCAGGTAGCAGGAACCATACCTCTTCGAATTAGAGCAACCCTAGAGGCAATCAACATCCATTCGAATCACGTATTAATCTCAATAGAGCCCCAGATTTATATTCCAAACGCTTTCAGACCAACCAGTTCAACAACCGAAAACACCACCTTCAAACCAATAATTCCGGGTTACGATCCTTCCGAATACAAGTTGGTAATTTTCAACAGGTGGGGCCTCAAAATTTTCGAATCAAACGACAAGGATACTGGTTGGGATGGGACAATTAATGGCACCGATGCCCCACCTGACACTTACCCCTACCTTGTCAGGTTTTCTGGAGTTGACGGAAAAACCATTGAAAGACGCGGGGTGGTGGTTTTAGTTTTGTAAACGAAACACAATGAACCTCCAACAATTGTTTTGAACAGAGGATGATCAAAAAATACCGCTTAGACGATTTACTTTTCGGCTTGCCTGAAAAACACCATCAGATAAATGGCAAAAGCTGCAGAGGTTGCCAGTTGAACAAGCAGGGGCGTACCCACAAGGCTGCCGCTAATCAACAATAATTCCAATGCAATGAACTTTAGCCCGTAATAGAATATCTTGCTTAACCAGATGCTCAAAAATATTGCAGGCAGCTTGTGAATTTTATTGACTAGGAAGAAAAACAGCGCAACGTTTACAACTAACTCAGCCGAAATAAGCAAGGTCTTTACGAAAACAGGGTGCGAGGAAATCAAGAAAGAGAAAATCGGCAAGGTAACCGCAAGTAAAAATGCATTATTGCGATTGGTATGAACCATTGCAAGAATTAGCATAAGCCGCATGGGCTCGATCAGGTACAATTTAACACCCAGGAGATGCGACATTGCAGGCAAAAAGTAAATAAATGCTACTGCAGTTAAGTCCAACAATGCTGGTTTAACGTGGCCATTCCAAGATATAGTCTTGATTGAAGTGGCAGGGTTTGTCATTTTCTTAGCTTTAGGTTTTTTTTAAAACGATTTTAAATTGGGTTGAAAAAATCCCAATCTAAAAAACCGGCATAAAATTAATATATTTGTGCGAACTACCAAAAACCCGATTATGGATAGGCGAAATTTTATAAAAAAGGGGCTGCTTTATGCTGGTGCCGCAGGTCTATTTTACTCGACCATTGGCAAACTAAGTGCCTTTGGAAAGCAGCGTCAACAGACAACCGTTGGAGGAAATTACGATCTGGTTGCAGTTCGTAATGGTGAGCCTGTTGCAATGTATCACAGGGCCATTCGCGAAATGGGAGGTATGGGTAGGTTTGTTAAGCGAGGCCAAAAGGTGGTAGTAAAACCAAACATTGGGTGGGATGTGGTACCGCAAAGGGCAGCCAATACCAATCCCGAGCTCGTTGGTGCCATTGTAAAGGACTGCTTTGAAGCAGGCGCCAGGCAAGTGATTGTTTTCGACAATACTTGCGACAACTGGCAACTAGCATACCAAAACAGCGGAATTGAGGCCGCAGCAAAAGCAGCTGGTGCCACTGTTGTTCCGGGTAGTGCCGAGCGTAATTATAGGGAAGTGACAATACCCGGCGCAAAGAAGCTAAAGACTGCATTGGTTCATGAGCAGATAATCGAGGCAGATGTTTTCATCAACGTTCCGGTTTTAAAGCATCATTCATCCACCGAGGTAACAATTGCCATGAAAAACCTAATGGGCATCGTATGGGATCGTAGGTACTGGCACCGCAACGATCTGCACCAATGCATTGCCGATTTTTGCCTGTACCGCAAGCCCGACCTAAACATTGTTGACGCATACTTGGTTATGACTCAAAATGGACCCAGGGGCACATCTGTTTCCGACCTGGCACTGATGAAAAGCCTGCTTATTTCGCCCGATGTGGTTGCGGTTGACGCTGCCAGCAGCCTTATATTTGGCAAGAAGCCCGAAGAAGTGGGGCACATTAAGATTGCCCACCAAATGAAAATTGGAACTATGAACCTCGAAAGCCTAAAGATAAAGAGGGTGGCCCTATAAAATTGATAAGTATGATGCTCAAACACCTGAAAAAAATCAGGGTTGCGATTTCCTTGTCCGTTTTCGTGGTCTTGCTTTTACTTTTTCTGGGCTTCCAATCCGGCTTTGTACTTACAAGCTCCGAAATTCCGCTGCGGCTTCAATTCATTCCCTCCATACTTCGTTTCCTTGCCTTGTCCCTTTCCATTGCAACCATTGGGTTTTTGGTGGTCTTGTTGTTAACATTCCTTTTCGGGAGAGTTTATTGTTCTTCAATTTGTCCGCTGGGAACTTTTCAAGACTTTGTGAGCAACCTTTCAAGGCGCTTTCGCAAAAAAAGAAACCGAAAGTTCAGGCACGCGCCAGATTCAAACAAAATCCTAAAATACACACTTTTGGGTTTAACAGGGGTATTGTGGATGTTTGGAAGCCTTTTACTAGTAAACCTTCTCGACCCTTTCTCGAATTTCGGAAAGATATCCGTGACCTTCTTGCACCCGACATACATTTTCCTAAACAACCAGCTCTCCAATTTGCTCCAAAATTTTGACATTTACACGGTAGCTCCGATTGCCGATAAATCAATTCCCCTGAGTGTAGTAATGGTCTCTTCGGGTATAATGATTACCATTGTTGCAATGAGTGCTTTGCGCGGAAGGCTTTTTTGCAACTCAATTTGCCCCGTTGGTACTTTCCTGGGTGTGGTTTCAAGAAAATCTCTTTTTAAAATAACTGTTGATAATTCATCCTGCACCCATTGCGGAAAATGTGAGCATTCATGCAAGGCCGAATGCATTGATTTCAAAAGCCAAACCGTTGATCAAAGCCGCTGCGTGGGTTGTTTCAACTGCTTTGCCGTTTGCAACGATAACGCTATGAAATACTCATATAAACCCATTGGCCAAAAACCCCAGGCCATTTCAGTAACCAACACTGACAAACGAAAATTCTTGGTTACATTGGCAGGAATGGCAATGTCCATCCCATTGCTTAGTAAAAAGGGAGCGGCCAAGGGATACCAGCCGGGAATGATACCCACGGCTTCGACATTGCCCGTTACCCCTCCTGGCTCGCAGGGATATAACCATTTTTCTTCGAAATGCGTGGCCTGTTACTTATGCGTTGGAGCTTGCCCCAAAAACGTGATTGTGCCTTCATTCTTCGATTACGGTTTGGAGGGTTTCATGCAGCCCAGGCTCGACTTCAACAAGAGCTTTTGCAATTTCGACTGTGTGGTATGCACCGAGGTGTGTCCAACGGGAGCAATTATCAAGCAAACTCAAGAGCAAAAGCAGGTTATTCAAATTGGAGTAGCGCACTTCATACTTGAAAGCTGTGTGGTAGTGGTTAACCGCACGGCTTGCGGTGCCTGCTCCGAACACTGCCCCACCAAGGCCGTTGAAATGATTGAATGGGATGACATGAAAATTCCTCTCGTAAACCCAGAGTTGTGCATTGGCTGCGGGGCGTGCGAGTTTGCCTGCCCTACTGTGCCCTTCAAGGCCATATACGTGGAGAGCAACCACATCCACCTCGAAGCAATTCCAGTTGCCAACAACGAAGGACCTAGGAAAGAAATCCTCGACGGGTTTCCGTTTTAATTCTTGCAAATATGGATTTGGTTATACAGGTTTTTGCCTCAAGTACCAAAAGGAAATTGGAAAAAATTCAAGCAATATGGACGCACCTGCAAGGAAATGAAGGCTGCCTTATCGCCTTCTACCGGCACCCTTCATCATATTCATTAATTTGGCCGAACCTCCCGTGGCAACCATACGCATCATCTTCCGCGTGTCTTCAAACTGTTTCATAAGTTTGTTTACCTCCTGAATGTTGGTTCCGCTACCCGCAGCCAAACGCTTTCTTCGGCTACCATTAATCAACGAAGGGTCTTGACGTTCGGCGGGGGTCATTGACTTTATTATTGCTTCAACTCCCTTAAAAGCGTCATCGTCAATATCCATATCCTTTATGGTCTTGCCCATTCCGGGAATCATCCCCATCAAATCCTTTACATTGCCCATTTTTTTGATTTGCTGCAGTTGGGCAAGAAAATCGTCGAAGTTGAACTGGTTCTTGGCGAGTTTCTTCTGTAGTTTTCGTGCTTCTTCCTCGTCAAATTGCTCCTGAGCCTTTTCGACAAGCGAAACTATGTCGCCCATTCCAAGGATTCTGTCGGCCATCCTGCTAGGGTGGAACAGGTCAATGGCATCCATTTTTTCACCAACGCCCACGAACTTGATTGGCTTTTCAACCACCGAGCGTATGGTTAGTGCAGCGCCACCCCGAGTATCGCCATCGAGCTTTGTAAGCACCACACCATCAAAATCAAGTCTATCATTGAAGGCCTTGGCGGTATTAACGGCATCTTGCCCCGTCATTGAGTCAACCACAAAAAGGGTTTCATGAGGGTTAAGGGTTTGTTTCAAGGAAGAAATCTCGTTCATCATATCCTGGTCAATGGCCAAGCGGCCTGCAGTATCCACTACCACCACTTGGTGCCCCATAGTTTTGGCGTGAGCCACAGCCTTCTTGGCAATGCCTACGGGATCCTTGCTGTCGTCAACCGTGAAAACCTCAACCTTAATTGATTCTCCCAGAACTTTCAACTGGTCTATGGCCGCCGGACGGTAAACGTCGCCGGCTACAAGCAACACCTTCTTGCCCCTTTTTGACTTCAGGTAGTTGGCCAGCTTGGCCGAAAAGGTTGTTTTGCCGCTACCCTGCAAGCCTGCAATTAAAATGACTGCCGGGCTACCCTTGAGGTCTATCTCTACGGTCGATCGACCCATCAGGGTGGTGAGTTCATCGTGAACTATCTTGACCATCAACTGCCCGGGCGAAACCGCGTTGAGCACGTTCTGGCCCAAAGCCTTTTCCTTGACACTATCGGTAAAAGATTTGGCAATCTTGAAGCTCACATCGGCATCGAGCAGTGCGCGCCTTATGTCTTTTATGGTTTCTGCAACGTTAATTTCGGTAATACGCCCTTGACCCTTCAAGAGCTTGAAAGCCCTGTCTAACTTATCACTTAAATTGTCGAACATATCGTGAAAATTTTTGCAAAAGTACTAAAAAAGCTAATCCAAAGATGACCAACCAACGCAAGCAAAAAGTTGAAAATCGAGTCAACAAAGACAAGGGTGAAATACCTACAGGCTCCTTTTTTGCAAAAATAACAAAACCTGCCTGCCCCACACCAATGTAATCACATTGATAATCTCTCAAAAAATAGTTCCAATTGATTTTTCTTTTATTGGCACTTTAACAAGTAAACCTCCCTTTTTTCGTTTACTTTTTCTTTTACCTTTCTTGCCACTTAGCCACTCACAAAGCACTCCGAGCACGTAGAGAGTTTTCGCCACGTAAAAAACACCAGCCAACCCATTGCCACTCCTAGCAAGGCCCCAAATATTACGTCGCCTGGATAATGCAGCCCCAAGTAAATGCGGCTGTATGAGTTTAAAGCTGCATACCCGAACATAGCCTGTGCCACGTATTTTTTTCTCCTGCCAAACATAAGAACCACGAAAGTGGCAAGGGCAAATGTATTTGCGGCATGCGACGAAACAAAGCCCCAGTGTTGGATGCACTTATCTCGCACTGTGTGAACATAATAACCCATTGCCGGCAGTTCAACGCAAGGGCGATCACGAGTGGTCAAATCCTTGATGTACACCGAGCCCCTGTCGCTCAGTGTTATCAAAACGGCAACTAGTATCAAGACCGTTAGCAATCCACTCCACCCTCCCCGCTTGTAGGCCAAGTAAGCAACCCAAAGATATAGGGGAGCCCATACAACCTTGTTGCTAATCCAATACATCAAGAAATCAAAAAGGCCATTATGAAGCCCATTGAGCAAAAGGAAAAGCTCTCTATCTATTTCAATCAAAAAGTCAAGCATGCTATGTTCAATTTAATCTCGAAATGTTTTTGGATTAGGCGTTAAATGAATGTAAGTACGATGTAACGAATTATAATTACCCGTTGTAGTCCAGGAGGGACCCTTGGATTGTGGGCAGGGATTGGCCAGGGGCGAATACAGTTATTGGGTTTCGACTTTCCACTTTTCGTCCATTGACTTTCCGGCAATGCATAGAGATCGTTAATAATTACAACCACCAATCACCCAACGCTTACATTTCTTTTCCTAAAACTGTAAAAAACCAAAACAGTGAGCAAGAGGCTTACAAGCGCAATTAATGGCCCAATCGAACCAAATTCAACACCCTCCAGGTCATTTCTTAAATGGTTGTTGTGCGCCAAGTAGTAGGCAATAACAGCCAAAAAGTTATTGAAGAAGTGGGCTACGATTGGCAGCCAAAGGTTTTTTCCGTAAGCGAAAAGGTAGCCTAAAACCAACCCGAGGATTACACGTGGCAGGAAACCAAGAAACTGGAAATGTATGGCACTGAACAGAATGGCCGAAATCCACACCGCCACGTGTATCCCACCAGTCCATTGCCTGAAAATTTTAAGTACTATACCCCTAAAAATCACTTCCTCACCAACTCCGGGCACAATCGCCACCAAGAAAATATTGAAAGCCAATGCCCCCAAAGTTTTTACCGCGAGAAGGCTTTCAACCATATCTTTTGCCGATGCTTCGGTTTCCCTGATCCAATTTTCGATGCCTTGCATAGATTCTGGCAAAGAAATTTTCATATTGACCTCTGCAGCATAAATTACCATTGGATATGCCATTAGCAATGCCAGCAATGAAAAGCCAATGTTTTTCGGCGATGGAAACTTGTTGACTTGCAGGTACACCAGTGGCTGGCGGGAAACTAGGTATGCGAAAACAATAGCCGGAACCAGGAATAAGAAAATGTGGGTAAGGAGTTGCAAGGCTCTCACCAGATTGAGGTTTGTGGAATTATTGAAAATATCCGAACCTCCATTGGTAATAAATGGTAATGAAATAACTCCCCCAATTAATAATGCAAAAATCAATCCAAGCAGGCACAACCCAACGAGCAAGATTATTTTTGTGCCTGGGTGCATACCACCAAGCATTCCGTTTTCGTTCATAAAGGGTAATTGGTTTACCTTTGTATAAATAATATTTACAAAAATACAAAAACCACCAAAAAGTTGACCGAATCGAGCAAAACTTTTGATATCCTCCGTCCGGTAACAATCGGTAATGTTACCTTTGATAGGCAACCGATCATTCTGGCACCTATGGAGGATATTACCGACCCGCCGTTTCGTCGCATTTGTAGGGATTTCGGTGCAGATTGGGTTTACACTGAGTTCATTTCGGCCGATGGGCTAATACGCGATGCCCAAAAAAGCCTTGCCAAACTTGATGTTTACCCAGAGGAGCGCCCAGTTTCGATCCAAATTTTTGGGGCAAACATTGATGCAATGGTTTCAGCAGCCAAGGTAGCCGCATCCGCCAAGCCCGATTTCGTTGACATTAACTTTGGTTGTCCGGTTCGCAAGGTAGCCTCAAAAGGTGCCGGGTCTGGGATTATGAACGATGTGCCCAAGATGGTAGAAATGACAACACAAATCGTTAGGGCTTTAGAGGCTCCGGTTACAGTAAAAACCAGGTTGGGTTACAGTCAAAGTTCGAAAAACATTGTAGACATTGCCGAAAGGCTTCAAGATTGCGGAATTGCAGCCTTGGCCATTCATGGGCGTACCCGATGCCAAATGTACCGTGGCATTGCAGACTGGAGCCTAATAGGCCAAGTTAAGAACAACCCCAGAATGATTATTCCAATTTTAGGAAACGGAGACATAGATTCGGAAGAGTCGGCACTGGAAGCACTTCAAAAGTATGGTGTGGATGGTTTGATGATAGGGAGGGCAGCCATCGGTAACCCTTGGCTTTTCAACCAGGTTAGGCATTACTTGACCACCGGCACCAAAATTGGCAAACCCTCCATTGCCGATAGGGTTAGTGTTTGCCGGCGGCATTTGCAAGATTCTGTGAAGTGGAAGGGTGAAAAGGTGGCCATTTTCGAAACCAGAAAACACTATTCGCAATACTTCAAAGGCATTAAAGGGTTCAAGCAATATAAAATGAGGCTGGTTGTAGCCAACTCCTTAAACGAATTATTTGAGATATTGGCCGAAATCGAAAGTAAATTGTCGGAGACTTGAAAGGCAATCATTTGTCATAATAGTTGATTTGTAAAAGCCACCAGTTGGCTTGTAAAAAAAATGGAAACCTCGGTGTTCACCACTTAAACAAATGTAAATGAATAATAAAAACCCCAAGCCATTGATTCTTCTTGCTTTGGTTGTTTTATTTTCTACGAGCAATCTGCCAAGATTAAATGCCCAAGAAATGGATTACTTCCTTTTCGGGGATATGGTTTATTCCGAATTTATCGGGACGGTATTATTTCACTCATCGGCCAATCAACTCGCCGCCCCCCGAATCTTGCACAATTCAAGCGATAAGGTAATCCTCAGATTCGATGATTTACAGGCAGACTTCAAGAATTATCACTACACGATAATTCATTGCGATGCAAATTGGGAGCCATCAAGAATCCAAAAATTCGAGTATGTAGATGGTTTTCAACAAGACATCGTACGAAACTATTCAAGGTCAAAAAACACGGTGGTGCCTTACACCCAGTATTGGCTTGAATTTCCTACGGCCGATATGAAACCGCGAATTTCTGGCAATTACATATTGAAGGTTTACTTGAACGGAAACCCCGACGATCTGGTGCTTACCCGGCGGTTTATGGTTTACGAACAGTCAATTGCCATTGACGGAACTGCCCGCCAATCAATGCTGCCCAGGTTTTCCGATACTCACCAACGAGTTTCTTTCTCGTTAAACCTTGGTAGGTACCAAATTTCAAATCCCGAAAGGGATATTAAGGTTGTGGTGACTCAAAATGGCAGGTGGGACAATGCCAAAAGGAATCTTAAACCCAGGATGGTACTTGGCAATGAATTGGTTTTTGATCACGAGTATGAACTGCTATTTGAGGGAGGTAATGTTTTTAGAAGGTTTGACACCAGGAGCCTAAGGTCGGGGTCAGAGTTTGTGGAAGACATAATTTACGACTCCAGGCTTTGGGAGGTAATCCTCCGAAAAGACGTCAACCGCTCGACCCAAGGGTTCGTTCTTGCTGACCATATAAACGGAAAATTCTTGGTAAGCAACTACGATTTTGCCAATGAACATCTTGAAGGCGAATATGCCTACGTTTACTTCAGCCTGCCAGCCGCAGAGCCATTTTTCAAGGCATCGGTTCATATCATAGGTGCCCTTACCGATTGGGCACCCTCAGAATACAACCGGTTGACATACAACCACCGTGAAAAAAAATACCAAACTGGCTTGTTACTAAAACAAGGGTATTACAACTACCAGTACGCCGTGCTTGCGGAAGGCTCAACACAAGCCACGGTGGAGCCGATAGAAGGAAACCACTCCGTGGCCCGCAATGAGTACAATATTTTTATTTACCACCGCAAACCGGGGGAGTATTACGATAGATTAGTGGGTTTGAGGCAATTGACAACCCCATAGGTGCACTTGGCCATTTTGATCGGTAACAGGCGGCCGGAAGTTTGGAAAAAATAAAATTAACTGAAAATCACAATTGTCAAACAAAAAAAAGACGTAATGGCAACTAAAACCTTTTGTACTTTTGCATTGAGTTTCACGACTACCCACTGGATGTATAAATATTGAAACAATTACCAAAGTTTATTTATGAATTCCTCAACCAATTCTCCTGAAATCACGGAGCAGTTGGAAGTGTTTGCTTTCGAAGGAATGAAATCCCTTGTTAGGCAGGCACTTCACCTACGACCCCAAGAAGAACTTACAGGCAAATTGCCATTTTTCGGGTTCACACAGCTCGACCAAATAATTGGCGGGTTAAAACCAGCCCACCTTTATTCGGTTGCAACCAAACCAGGTACGGGAAAAACCGCATTTCTCTTGACTGTGGTTAACAACTTGGCCGTAAAAAATGATTTCTCGGTCGCGATTTTTTCAGCCGAGCGTTCAGGTTCAAAGATTGTCCAAAGACTAATCGAAAGCGAGACAGGAACGGCAATTGGCAAGCTTGACAGCAGCACGTTAAGGGAAAGTGACCGTGATAGGTTCCAAACTTTGGTTAGCTGCATCGAAAAGGCCAAAATTTTTGTAAGTCATAGCAATACAGCCACCGTGGGTGAGATAGGAGCAAATGCAAGGGCACTTCTTGGTTCAAGGGTGATTGATGTTATCATCATTGACTTCTTGGAGATGATAGCATCAAACGAATCCAACCTCCATCCCGACGACAGGATTGCAAAAACGGTTTTCGCCCTGAAAGATCTGAGTAGGGAGTTAAATGTACCCGTCTTGCTGCTATCGCAGGTGAGTGGCAGCAGTGGATTCTTCCAAAAACCTTCATTAAACGAAACCCCTATCGCCCTAAGCGAGATCTCGGATGCTCTGCTGCTATTGCATAGGCGAACTGCTGCCGAAATAGCCTCAAACGGGGTTCGAAAAAACGTAAAGATTATTGTTTCGAAAGCTCCCAGCCTTGAAAAGCCGGAAGAAGTTTATTTGAACTTGATCGAAACCACAGGGAAATTTGTTGACTTCTAACATTGACCAAGCCTATCAAAAACATTTTTAAATTGGGATTGTTTAGTCATGGAGATTAACAATTTAATAACAAAAAACAAATGAAAAAAAACTCTCAATTAGTTACATTTCTTGGCAATCCAATGACCTTGGTAGGTGAGCAAGTAAAAGTAGGCGACAAGGCACCAGAATTCACCGTTTTGGGCAATGACCTCAAGCCGATAGAACTTGCCAATTTCAAGAATACCATCAGGGTTATCTCGGCAGTCCCGAGTATTGACACAGGTATTTGCGCGTTGCAAACCAAGAGGTTCAACAAAGAAGCGGCAAGTTTGCCAAACGTAAACATCATCACCATATCCTGCGACCTTCCATTTGCATTGAAAAGGTTTTGCGGCGCCGAAGGAATAGAGAAGGTTGTAACTGCCTCAGACCACAAGGAAACAGAATTTAGCTCCAAGTACGGGTTGCTTATCGAAGAATTGCGCCTAACAGCAAGGGCGGTAATAATTGTTGATAAGGACGATACCGTGCGCTATGTGGAAATTGTAAAAGAAATTGCGTCGGAGCCTGATTACGACAAGGCCCTGGAAGTTGTAAAAACAATCCTTTGAAATAAACCTCTTTGAAGGTTTTCCAAAAACAAAAAACCCCGCCGCAAAAAATTCGGCGGGGTTTTTTGACAAATGGGTTAACTCTTTTTACTGACCCAAACAATCCTGAGCCCACTCAGTTACCTCCTCCATTGTAACCTTGTCTGCATCCTTTGGATCGGGGTATTTAACCATAATCTTCTCAAGCATGCAGGCGCAATAGGTTTCTCCGTCTATTTCCATTACAACGCTAGCCTCACTAATACAGGCTTCGATAAACTCGCTCTTGTCCTTTTCGGTCCATTTGTTCCTGTTGCCGCAAGAGGTAATTGAAAAAACAGCCACCAATGTGATGGCAAAAAAAATCAAGGATAACTTTTTCATAATAAATAGATTTTACCCATTGTGCATTTAGAAAAAAAGAAAAAAAAGATTGTTCATTTGACAAAA
>CAZUWF010000001.1:0-215148 GCA_964624065.1 uncultured Bacteroidales bacterium | reverse complement strand
TTTTTTTTAAAAAAGTCTTGGCCTGCCGGGAGGTTTAGGGCAAAAACAAAGATAATCGGAGTTTGTGCAGCCTTACTTGTTACCGAGTATGGTCATGAGGCCAGATTAGCGTTCCAAATCTACTCAAGTAATACCAAGCAGGTCGAGACAGGCATTCTCAAATCACCTCATCGCCACATCTTCAAATCTTGACCCCAAAAATGAGATTGGCTCCAAATTTGGTGGTTTCGGGGTGGTAGTAAAATCTTGCGCCAAGATCAAACGGAAAGAAGAACCTGAATAAATGAGCTTGGGTGATAATATCAATGCCAAACGATCGAAGGGTTAGTGTGGGGGGGTAGGGTATTTCCTGGGTAGGAAAAGGAGTTGCATAAGCCCTATCAGCAAACAGGTTTGCATGGATTCGTTTTAGGTATAAAATACCCGGCAAACTTAGGTCGGGATATAATAAAGGAAATGCGTAATCGGCCGAGAGACTAACCAAACTTTTATGCTTTTGGCCAGTTATTCCCCTAGGATATGGCACAACGTTTGAAAAACTGAAATTGATTGTGTTTGGTATGCGCTTTCCGACCAATTGCTTCTGATATGCATATCCTAACCGCAGGGAATGGTGCCGTCCAATGCCCGGGGTGAATGTTATGCCCCTTGCCCCCAATACGCTACCCATATCTGATCCTCCAAAAGGTGTGTGCATATAATTAAGGTCCACTACCTGAGCCCACCTGGGGCGCAAGTCGCGAGCCACCTGCCGCTGTTGAACGTAGGCCAGCAACCGATATTCGAGTGCAAGGTATTTGTTGTTGATGAAAAAACCGGGTGATGTTTTGGTTTTACCTATGGTTGTTAAAGACATTCTGACCGAAGGTGTAAACCCATAAAACCAATCGTATTTATTATACCTTAGCGGTTGGCTCAAGCCGAATGAAAGCCTTGTGTCGCGGTAATTGAAGTCTTTGATGACTTCGCCGTCCTTGTAGTTGGCCTTACTAAGGCCTGTTGATGCCTCTAGATTAACCACAGGAAAAAACCCCAAATAATCGAATCCGAGCTTGAACCTGCCAAGATTTTCATTAATGTCGTGCTCGTAGGCCAAAACTGCCACAGAGGTGCTCAATTTGTTTTGAAACGACAATGAAGCCCCCAACTTTACATCATTGTTGTTTACATCTACAACCCCAGGTGCCCAAGAGTGCAAGTTGAAAATGGAGAGGAACTTGCTGTAGGGCTTAATTTGATGCTCGTAACGAGGAACCTGGCTCCTTTTAATGGCAACAGCTTCTTGCCGCGCCATAACCTCATGAAATTTGGTGGAAAGATCTTTTACTTCGGACAGGGGCAGAAGGTTACTGCTTTTTTCATAATTTGTCCGCACCACCTGGTACCCGCCTGATGTGTAATTGGAGAATATCAATCCTCCGTCTTTTGGACTGGGTGCTGGATATGAAGCCCCGAATTGCATCGAAGTAACTTTGCTAACATTCCCATCAATTGAACCAAGCAAGTATATTTCGTTTATTCCAGAAAAGGCTCCCGAAAACAAAATGTTTCCCGCCTGGTCAAACCTTGGATGGGCAATGTCGATGGATCCTGCACTGTATTCGATTTTGTGTTTTCCAGTTACCGCATCTAGAGTAACCAGGTGCTTTCCGCTTTCGCTTAACGCCACAACCACAATTTTTTGGTTTGAGGGATGCCATGCTGGGGTCATTATCAAAGAAAAATCTTCGAGTGCGAACCTGTTCATTTCTTGGCCAGTATGGGATTCAATCAAAACCAGCCTGCTTTCATTTTTGGAGTTTACCTCAACCACGGCGATGGTCTTGCCATCACCGGAGATTGCAGGGGCAAAGAATCGGGTGTTTTTGGTTAGTCTTCGCCGCTTGCCCTTAGCATAGCAAAAGATATGAATTTCGGAATAAGAAAGGTGTTCCCATCGCGGGTTGGTTCTGGTTTCAGCCCAAACTATCTTGCCATTGGCCGCCGAAAAACCGTCAACATCTATTAGCCCCGGAAAAAACAACTTTTTCTCATTACCATAAAGGTCAATGGAAACCACCGATGGAGGTTCTTTCAATCCGGTTTTTACTGCAACAATGAGAGAGTCGTTTATGAAATTGGGGTTTCGATAACTAGCAAACAGGCGGTTGGAGGGGCTCAGTGCTTCGTATGGGGTGAATCGGTGCATTGAATCCTGGTGGCTCCACAAGGAATCAAGCCTTTGCATTGTATGCTGGTAAAACTCGCCAATCGAAAGGCCAGTTTGTTCTTTTATTCCCTTCGAAAAAGAAGATGTGAGGCCTGGTGGCTTTTTGGCAACTCGGTCAACTACCTTGCTCCAAACATCTTTGCCGTACTGTTCTCTGGCCGATGCCACCAATTGATACCCCAACTCGTAGTAATTAGGCACGTGGTCTTTGAAGGAGCCCAAAAAAGCCTTGTCGTAGTTATAAGTGCCTTTTTCAAGCACTTGAGCCCTCAGACCTTGCTCAAACCAAGGCTGCCTGCCCCTGCCTCCAATTGTAAGTCCTGTTTCCACCGCAACAGCGTCACCCTCTACAAACCACAAAGGTAATGAAAGCCCAAAAAAGCCACCGGTTGCCTGCTCGCCCAAAAGAAACGACAGCACCTTGACCAACCCCTGGTTTAGCTTGTCTATTTGAACCACGTGGCGCAGCTCGTGAATCACAAGTTTTTCGAGCCAATTAGATGAACCGCTGTTTTGGGGTGGATTGGTGAATATCTCCAAACGCCTGGGAGCCCATGACACAAACCCGTTTGATACGACAGTTTGGTTGTGAATGATAACAGGGATTTTTCTTGGCTTGTGGTCCAAGCTTCTGGCTACTAGCGATATGGAATACTCCAGCAAATCGGCAACATATCGGCCTTGTTCCTCTACTCCTTGAGGAAAAATTACCTGAAAGTTTTCGGTGTGGATTTGGCGCCAGCTGGTGCTGCCAGGGTCTTGCCCCCAAATAAAGTATTGACCTTCAAGCTTTTGGATCGCTGCCATAAAAAATGCAGGCGAAAGTACCACGAGTGCAAATATTTTGGATTTATTCATTTTGGCCGACACCTACCTTAAGTAAAATTACATTCAAAAATACATTTTTTTTAGTTGCCTTGCATCTTTAGGGGTATTTTGTACCTTTGATAACAATTTTTCGCAATGGCCGTGGATGTTTTTAGGATTTTGCTTGTTGACGATGAACCTGACATACTGGAGTTTGTCGGGTACAACCTTACCCGCGAGGGGTTCGTTGTATTTAAGGCGTCAAATGGCTTCGAGGCCTTGACAATGGCTCCAGAAGTTTTGCCCCACCTGGTAATTCTGGATGTAATGATGCCAAGGATGGACGGGATTGAAACTTGCAGGGAACTTCGGAAAATTCCAATGCTTGACAACACTATAATCGCTTTTCTTTCTGCCAGGGGCGAAGATTACTCTCAACTTGCCGGTTTTGAAGCCGGTGGTGATGATTACATTTCCAAGCCCATCAAGCCAAGTCTATTGGTGAGCCGGGTTAAGGCCTTGCTTCGAAGGAATAAAATTCAAGATAAGCAAACTGATTCAATCGTTACCAAACGGTTGGTAATTGACAAGGAAAGGTATATGATTTTAAGGGATTCGAGTGAGATAGTCCTACCCAAAATGGAATACGAGCTATTATCTTTCCTTGCCGCAAAGCCGGGAAAGGTTTTCACCCGCCAAGAAATATTCGAAGGGGTATGGGGTAATGGTGTGGTGGTGGGCAACCGAACCATTGACGTGCACGTTCGCAAGATTCGCGAAAAATTGGGCGAGGAAGTTATAAAAACCATGAAGGGTGTTGGTTACAAACTTGATGACTAAAATATGTGGAGTAACGTTAGTACCAGCAGGATTGCACTTGTGGCCGCATTTATCCTCTCCTTGGGGGCTTCCATAATATTTACCACCATTGCATTTATTTTCTATGGTGAACTTTTTTGGAAGGCATTGTTATTGGGAAATGCGGTTTTGCTTGTTGTTGGGTTTTTCCTTTTTAAGTCCCTGTTGGAGAAATTTGTTTACGACAGGATAAGGTTGATTTACAAAACCATTCATGACACAAAGAAAACAGGCCATCAAAAAAAGATTACTGGCAAATCCGGTGAGGATATCATTTCCAAGACCAGCCAAGAGGTATCTGAGTGGGCCTCGGCCAAGACCAAGGAAATTGAAGACCTAAAATTGCTCGAAAAGTACAGACGTGAATTTTTGGGAAATGTTTCGCATGAATTAAAAACCCCAATTTTCAACATTCAGGGGTACGTATTGACCTTACTCGACGGAGGGATTGACGACCCAGAAATAAACCGAAAGTACCTTCTCGGTACCGAGCAAAGCGTGAACAGGCTTGTGAGCATTGTTCAAGACTTAGAGGAAATTTCAATGCTAGAATCTGGCGAGGTTAGGTTGAACTATTCCTCCTTTGACATAATTACGGTTTCGGCCGAAGTTTTCGAATTTCTTGAACTCAAGGCTTCCGAAAGAATGACCAAATTAATTTTTGGAACCACCACCCAATTACCTATCAAGGTGTTTGCAGACAAAAAGAGGATACAGCAAGTTATGACAAACCTGGTTGTAAACGCGATTAAGTATGGCGTGGATGGGGGCCGGGTAAAAGTTAGTTTTTACGATATGGACAACAAGATCCTGGTGGAGGTATCGGACAATGGGCAAGGTATTCCAAAGGATGATCTCCCCAGGGTGTTCGAGAGGTTTTATAGGGGAGACAAGAGCAGGTCTCGCTTTTACGTAGAGGGTGGCTCTGGTCTCGGTCTGGCCATTGTGAAACACATAGTTGAAGCCCACGGCCAAACCATAAACGTGAGAAGCACCGTGGGCGTGGGCACCACCTTTGGGTTTACTTTGGAGAAAACCGAAAGGAGGCGATAATCGGGGTATTGAGAGTCAATGGTGGTTTTTTGGTTCGCTGTGGGACTAAACTCAAGACACTTTTTTATTCAATTTTACAGCCCCCTTCCTTCTCCCTTGGCCTTCTGGCCTATGGCCAGTCTTTGAAAATTCAGACTTGGTAAATGACCGGGGACATAAAGGCAGGCTTTCTTTTCAAAAATACAGTACACTCTCTTCCTCAAGTACACCCAAACCACAGTATTTCATAAACAGGCGGACAATTGTTACCACATCCTTGCTGCAATAGGTTGCAATCCGTTCGAGGTCATTTTCTTGCCAATAAACCCTATGAATATCTGCGCCCGATATGTCATCCTTTGGTGTTGGAATGTCAAAGACAGCAGCCAATAGCTCAAGCGATGTATAGCTCTTGTAATCTCCAAATCGCCACATATCCATTGTATCGAGCAGGTTCACCTCCCAGGGCTTCTTGCTGAAATTGTTTAGCAAAAAGGGTAAAGTTATGCCGTGTACAACCATTCGCCTGGAAATATACGGAAAATCGAACTCCTTCCCATTGTGGGCACAGAGCAAGTGGCTGTCGGAGTTGAAGTGCTCCTTCAAAAGTGTTGCGAAGTCTGTAAGTATCTCCTTTTCGTCGTGTCCGTAAAAAGACTTGACCCTTAATGTGAGTTGTTTTTCTTCAATTCTTAAAAATCCCGCCGATATGCATACAACCTTGCCGAACTCGGCGTAAATTCCCGCCCGGTCGAAAAGTTGGTCGGCTTCCATATTGTTGGGGTTTGAAATCCGCTGAGCCTTTTTTCTCCATAGGGGTTTAAATTGCTCCGGCAGATCTTCGAAATGGGGAGCTATGGGTACTGTTTCAATGTCGATGAACAGAATTTTATATAGGTCAACCTTGTCAATCATAGTATTGCTATTGTGATGTGATTTTGATCTCGGTTCTTCTATTCTTTGCCTTTCCTTCAATGGTTTCGTTGCTTGCAATGGGAATGCTAAAGGCATATCCTTGAGCTAAAAGCCTATGAGGCTCAACCCCTTTTTGGGTCAGAAAGTTGACAACGGAGGCTGCTCGTCCCCTTGAAAGTTCTACATTGTGCTCTAGGCTTCCCACGTTGTCGGTATGCCCGCCTATTTCAATAGTTATTGTGGGATTTTGCACCAAAAACTCAATCAATTTTAACAGTTCGGATTCAGATTCTGGCCTGAGCGCGAAGCTGTCGGTGTCGAAAAATACGTTTTTCAATACCGTAACCTGACCTTGCTGGATTGGTATTAGTGGAATATCTCGAATGTAAGGCTCTGGGCTTGTGCTAATCTCGGTGTTATCGAAGTGTTCAGAAAAGAAAAGGTACCCGTCTTTAGAGACGTTTAATGCGAGCTCCCTGTCGGTTGGCATTGCCACCAAAAACTCGCCTGAAAGTTTGTCTGACGAGGATCGCATTATTTCGTTGCCTGATTCAATGTCAAGGAGCAAGAAAGTTGCCTGCAATCTTTCGTTGGTTTTTGCGTCAAAAACAATACCTCTCATATAGTTAACAGGATTTGGCCTGGCATTAATGGGCAGCTCGAAATGGTACACGTCATGACCTCCAAAGGCGCCTGCCATATCCGAAGCAAAGTAAGCATTAATACCACTTGCCCCCACAATTAATCCAAACTCATCGGCGTGGGTATTAATGGGATAGCCCAAGTTTTGGGGAGTGGACCAATTGCCTGACGAATCGCGGCGACTTACGTATAGATCCAGTCCTCCCATACTTTGATGACCATCGGATGCAAAATATAGTGTTTGATTGTCGTGATGTATAAAAGGGGACATTTCATTGCCGGGGGTATTGATTAGGGGGCCTAGGTTAATAGGTTCGATCCAAAACTGTTCGCTTTGGTCCAGTGTGCTCATCCAAAGGTCTTTAGGGCCAGAGGAGCCAATCCTTGCACTTGAGAAATACAGGGTTTTCCCGTCGGAAGAGACTGACGGGTGCGAATCCCAAGCGGGTGAGTTTACAGGGGCACCCAAATTAATTGGTGGCGACCAACGGCCTCCTATCAGACTTGAAAAGTAAAGGTCGCAACTACCTATTCCATCTGGTCTGTTGCAGGCGGTAAAAAACATAGAGCGGCCATCGGGAAGCAAGGCCTGTGCCCCCTCGTTTCCAAACGTGTTGATGGGAGAGCCCAAAGGTGAGGCTTGGCACCAAATTCCATCAACTTGTTTACTGGCGAGAAAATCTTCCTGATACTTGCCTGATATTTCACCCCGGGAGCCAATGAGGGGCACCTTACGGGTAAAAACTATGGATTGCTCGTCGGCTGTTAATGCCGGACTGTACTCAGAAAACATTGTGTTTATTTTTTCACCCATATTTAGCGGCTCATATTGTACGGGATTTTGCAATGCTTCTATGGCAAACTGGCACAATTCAACTCCCCTTTCAGCCTTTTTTCGTAGATTTGGGCCGCCAGTCTCATAGTCCAAGAATCGCTGGAATTGTTTCTTTGCCAAAAGGTATTTGCCTGTTTTATGGTATGCTTCGGCAAGAAAAAAATGGGTTTCAGGCCGACCTATTGGGTCTATCCCGATCGCCTTTTCATAATGTACAATGCTTTGTCCGAATTGTTTTGATTCGGAGTGAATTGTGGCCTTGAGCAGATGGGCATCGTAATAATTTGGCGAACGCTCAATAGCCCTTTCAAGCTGATGTATTGCGGTGTGGTAGTCGAGAAGATTCCTTGCCTTGAGGGCGTTTTCGAAATGCCTCCTTGCTGCCCTGGAAGGCTCAATTTGAAGACCGGTATTACACTTGGCAGAAAAAGCCAATACGGAAAGCAGCAGCGAAACGAACAGTATATTTCTTGACGTTGACATATAGGATTCCTAACGTCAAATTTAAGGAAAAAGTCTGGAAAAAATGGTTAATTGTAAATTAGTAGCCGGAGGCAGTAAATTGACAGTTGACAATCAATTTACCTTTGGTTCACCACCCTAATCGATTATTAACAAGGAGCTTACACAAATGTGTCGAGCCAAGCCCGGAACACAAAGAGTTTCCACTAATTATTAGCTCTTTACAGTTCACCATTCGCCAGGTTTAAGGTATCCGCATAAATTTGTGTGCTTGGAGTGATACGTGCCACTTTGTGTTTTGCTTCACATATTCAACAATTTTTGGTGTTATGTTGGCATATTTGCTCCACTCGGGTTGAAGGTATAGCACGCACTTGTTTTTTACTAGTTTGCTGTTCGCCTCGGCCCAGGTCAAATCTTCTTCTTGCGCAATAACCACCTTTATCTCATCTGCCATTTGCACCAACTCTGGCAATGGATGGAAGTCAGCTTTGGGCGAGAGGCATATCCAGTCGAACATTCCCGAAAGAGGGTAGGCACCTGATGTTTCGAGGTGAACTTGCAGGCCCATTTTCTTGAGTTGTATGCAAAGCGGATCGAGGTTGTACATCAGTGGCTCCCCTCCGGTTATTACCACCGTGGTTGCCTTGAACCCTTCAATGGTTTTTGAAATATCTTCGAGGGTTGTCAGAGGGTGTATGGTTGCATCCCATGATTCCTTGATGTCGCACCAATAGCAGCCAACATCACAACCGCCCACGCGTAAAAAAGCGGCGGCACTACCGGTGTGAAATCCCTCGCCTTGCAGCGAGTAAAACATCTCCATTACCGGAAGCAAAAGACCCTCCTCGAGCAATTTCTCTTGGTGTGGGTCAAGGTTTTGTGGTTTGCCGGTTTTCATTACCCGTAGATTTCCTTTTTGGCGGCTTTTAAAGTGTTGCTCAACAGGGATACTATTGTCATTGGGCCAACCCCGCCTGGTACTGGGGTGATGCGCGAGGCCTTTTCGAAAACCTCATCGTACTTGACATCGCCAACAAGCCTGAAACCCGACTTGGTTTGGTCAGTTTCTACCCTGTGAATACCTACGTCAATTACCACGGCTCCCTCTTTTACCATATCGGCGGTTACGAACTCAGGCTTGCCAATTGCCACTATCAAAATATCTGCTGCAGCGGTGATTTGCCTTAGATTTTGGGTGCGGCTGTGGCAAACGGTTACGGTGGCATTGCCCGGTTCGGACGGGCGCATCATAAGTATACCCATGGGCTTGCCCACTATGTTGCTGCGACCCAGCACCACGCAATTCTTTCCGGCAGTTTTTATGCCACTTCTGTTTAGCAATTCCAAAACACCGTTGGGAGTTGCCGAAATGTATGACGGAAGTCCAATGGTCATACGCCCCACGTTAACCGGATGGAACCCGTCCACGTCTTTTTCGGGCTTAATGGCTTCAATTACCTTGTCGGTGTTAATGTGTTTTGGCAGCGGAAGCTGAACTATAAGCCCGTCAATGTCGGGATCATCGTTAATGAACTTTACTGTTTTGAGGAGTTCCTCTTCCGAAACATCCCATGGCAGTTTGTATGTGGATGAATCAATGCCAACTTCGTGGCATGCCTTGCCCTTGCTGCTTACGTAGGTCTTGCTGGCTGGATCCTCGCCTACCAAAATGGCAGCAAGGTGTGGGATTTTGCCACCGTAGTCTTTTATCCTTGCCACTTCGGCTGCAATTTCGTCTTTAATTGCCTGCGCTATCAGTTTTCCGTCAATTATTTGCATAAAGGTTTTTGTCAAAATTATTCAATAAACAAGATTGCAGCCAGGATGTTCGTAAACAATACCGATGAAATCTGAAATAAATGGTCAAAAAAAAATTGGTAAAAGGATTTGCCAAACTCTTGGCGATTCAAAATTACTTGATTAAACTCAATCCATCAAGGGCTGATTTATCGCCAGGGCTGTTGAGCAAAACCTTGGTGAACAAAACTCTTGCGTCAGCAAAATTTCCCAGGAAGAGGTTTGTCCAGCCGCTCATTAGCATTGCCCCATAATCAAATGGGTACAAATTCAAAACCACATCAAAATACTTTTTGGCCTGCGTATAATTCTTTCGGTTGTAATAAATCATACCCAAGTAATAGTGTGCCTTTGAGTTTTTCGGGTCGAACCTGATAATTGACTTGTAGGTCCTTTCAACGTTAACCCAATCTTCGACGGCAGAGTACGGGTTGATTATCCCCCACAAAGGCTCTGCAGCCACAGGCATAATTTCTATGCTTCTCTTGTAATAGGTTATTGATTCAGAGTGGTTTCGGTTAAGATAATGCAGCCAGCCCAAACGTAGGTTGATCTCGTACGAGCGGGCAGAATAAACACCCATCAATGATCTTACCGCATCGCCGTACCTCTGGTTGTTTTCTTGGGTAATGCTGGCAGAAAATGCATCGCGCAATTGTTGTTGATTTTGGGCCTTACTTTCACCCGGAACCAGAATAAAAATAAGAAGGCAAACCACCATCACATTTGAGTGCAGTAAATTTTTAGGGATGATTTGTTTTGAAAAAGCCAATAATAAATTTTGGCGTCTAAATATTGGATGGAGCTTATTTTCAAGCATTTTATTCATAATTCAATTTGGCTTCAAATTAATTAAAAATGGTATCGCGCCGAAAGGTTTAACAATTTATTCCAGTATTTAACTTCGGAAAGCACACCCTGCTGACCTGAATTGGCGGCCTCGAAAATTTCTCCATTTCTTTGCTGCAGACCAAAAAAGGGCATAAGTGATAGATTTCCAAAAAAAACCTGGAGGCTGACCCCAAAATTAAAAAACACCGGATCGGAAGTGTTGAAAGCAACGAAACCGGCAGACTTGAGGTATCCGTGCATGTTCCCTGATTCTACTTCAACATCGGCCCAAACGTTCTTGCTAATCTTTCCTCCAAATTTTTGAGCCAGAATAACGCTTTGATTGCCAGAATTGTAAAGGTAGGCCAACCTGCTTATGGAGAAAAACAACTGGTTGCCAAAAGGATAAACAATCATTCCGACCTCTGCCTGCTTCTGCACCTTTTTAAGCAAGTTTGCCACCGACCCGCCAGCTAAAAATTCAAAACGGTCAACCCTAAAACCCATCAGGATAGTGGCTGCGAGTGCACTGTGATTGTACGGTAGGTTCAAGATTAAATTTTGGGCATTGTTGGCTTCGGGATCGAAACTCAACAAAAGCGATTTCTCATAGTAATAACCTGCCGCTGCTCCAATGCGCAACCCAAAGGGAAATGAATAGGAGGACTGTATGTTGTACTGAAAAAATGAATTGGAATAATCCCTCGAAAAAGTACCCGGTTGAACCGGGTGCTTCAAAACCCCGGTAGCATTGCTGCGAAAAAAGGTAAACCCATTGTAAACCGAGAATCGAGGCGATAACTTGCTTTTTAGTATCGCACTCCCGAAATAGGTGTTGCCATCAAAAGTTGATAGAGCAACCGCTTGGCCGGACCCAGTGATCAAGCCTCTGTTTTCCTGTAGGTTTTGGTTGATGATTGCTCCTGTTCCAACTGAAACCTCGCTAAAAGGATTTTTTGATTCTTTTACGCCCAAGCTTTTTTTTAGGTCTGCTTCAAAATTGGAAGCAAGATCTTCGGCTTCCTCGTATCGACCCGAAAAAAGCAATGAGAAATAGTAATACTCTTTGGCAGTTTCGCCGGCGGGGTTCATTTGCACTGCCCTGCGAAATTGAGGAATGGCCGAGTCGTAATCCTTACCTTCGTAATAAGAAATGCCCATTCGCATTCGCAGGTAGTAAAAATCAATGTCTTGCCGCAAGGCCTCCCTTACCGTGTTTCTTAACTCCTCGTAATTTTTGTTAACATACTGATGGTATGTCAGGCTATCTGCACTCCTATAGGTAAGCGGCTCCTGGCCAGCAGCAATATTCAGGGTCACAAGTAGCAGTATGGTCAATAAAGTTCGCATACGTAGTTCAATCTTTGTGATGAAGAAACTATTGAAAAAGCAACAAGTTTGCCTTCGGAAACACTTACCTCGAAAAACCTTTCCTGTATTTTTTTCTCGAAAAGAAATGTGGTGGCCGAGGAGCCAACCATAATTTTTTTTGCTGAATTTGGATTGTCACAATAAGTGCAATGGGAAGCATAACCTGCCTTTGAGAAAAGGTAGAATGGTGCGAACAAATCTTGGACAACCTGAACAGGCCTCTTGTTGAAGTACATAAGTGGAAATGAGTCAACCACCTCCAGAGGCGTTTTGGTCGAAAGCAATACGCGGTAAAGGCCAAGGTAAAACTGGAATAGCAACGACTTTCGGCTGCCCTCGAAATCGTAAAAGTAGAACATTACCCCATCATTTGCGAACCATGCGTACGATTTAGTTTTTTCGCAATTAAGGATTGTCCTGTTGTACGTATCGGTTTGCACTTTCCACTCCACCGATTCTCCGAGTTGGTTTTGGTTGGTGAGCTTCAATGTGTGCCCGGGCAACAGGTTCAATGCTTGTCTTATGGTTTCGGAAACTGTCACGTTTGAGATCACACTGTTTTCGTCAGGTACGTGAAAGGATTTAAGAATTTCGTCGCCTCTCGATTCTTCCAGAAAGTAGGCAATCGGATATGGGATTGTACGCGACCCGATTTTTGGCGAGAGCTGGAGTTGAAAATGAACGTGTGGCTCGGGCGAACGTCCTGAATTTCCGCAATTTGCCAAAACAGCTCCCTTCTCGACAAAATCGCCAACCTTAACCTTGAAGCTATCCCTTTTCAGGTGCGAAATCTGTGAGAACAAACCATTGTTGTGATTCAACACTACTGTGTTGCCCCAATTCTTTTCTATGTTAACGCTTCCTGCCGGATTGTCTTCAACAGTATTAACGATCTCGTAAACATACCCGCCGTAAGGGGCTACAACCGGCTTGTTGTAGCAGTAATAATCTTCAAGAAATGCTCCACTGTTCTTGTGGGTGCTGCCCTTGCTGTCAACAATAACAAAGTCGAGTGCCGAGGACCATTCACCTAGGTGGGTAATTTTTCCTTGGTAACCCTGGCTTACTTTCCATTTGCCCCAAACGGGCAACTGGAGCTTGGCAAGGTGAGATAGTGCAAACCGCTTGCTGTTGGATAAGTGTTTGTAAATGGTTTTTTCGGGAGAATAGTATTGAATAATCACCTGCTGCATGTACTTGTGGAAGCGGCTCCTATTCAAGAACCCCAGGAACAAAATTGTAAGTAAACTGTAGGCAAGGGTAAAGCTCTTGAGCTGGAAAATTATCAGAATTTTGTACAGGCTGAAGTAAAATACCATTAAAACCGGAGTAAGCAAAACCACGGCCAGGTATGTCCATTTGTTTGGAACCACGAAAAAACAGCCAATGGCAATGGAAAAAAAGATGTAATTGCTTCCCACAAGGTAATCGGTAAGGAAAATCGTGTCAACCCCGAGCAGGTTGAAAAACAAAAAAGCCGTGACGAAGCCTACCACGGTTAGTGAAAAAGCTATACGAGAAAAAACCAGCAGACCTATTGCCACAACAAATCCAGCCAGTACGGAGTTTTGTAAAAAGGTTGCCGCCAAGGTCATGAAATAACTTTTGGCAAGCACTGGTAGCGGCAAATCATTTAGCGAGTAGGTAAAAGAATAAATGGGAGATTGGGAGGCGGTTGCCCTGAAGTTCTCAACAAAAATGTACTGGTCTTGGAAGTTAACCAACGAAAAATTGCTTATGCCCAAATAAAAAAGCCAATAGGTAACCAAAAAGGGTAAGGTGAGAAATGGCAACTTGTACTTTGATAAAAATTCAATAAAAAATGCCGTGGTGAATAGCAGTACCAAGATTGCCGACACGAAAACAATGACAAAGGCAAAATTGAACTGGTATTCGAAGGCAAAAACTAGTCCCAGCAAAAGTGCGTTGAACCCAAAATATCCCTCGCGAACTTGATTTCTGTCAAAACCAAATATCATTGCAAAAAGGTTAATCAATGCAATAGCCAAAAGGCCGCAAATACCCAAAAAAGGGTTTATGAAAGTCACGGCCATCACCAGCAGGCCAAGAAACCTGTTTTGCGAAAAGAAAATTTGGGAGTAGCTTTTTACTACCCCTTCCTTAAAAAGTTGAATATGCGACGAAGCGTTTTTCAATTTTGTTAAATCGAGCATTTTGCAAGATGCTCGGGTACTATTTCCTGATCCACAAGGGTGCTAATGGTTTCTGCCTTCCTTATTTGGTGTACTTGGCCTTTCGGGTCAATCATTACTATTGCGGGCCTCATTTGAATGAACTGCATCCATTGTGTCATATTATACGCTCCAACACGGTGAATCACCACGTGGTCGCCACGGTTTAGTAGGGGCAGGTTGGCACTTTCCCTAATTACATCAATGTTCATGCACAGCGGCCCGTACAAGACCATATCCTCCGAATACTTAGTGAAATCCTGGGCTGGCGAAACTTCGTGGTCATACCAAAAGGCGGTGAAAAGAATGTTCACACCAATGTCAAGGATTGTTGCCCTGCGGCCATCGTTAAGCCTTTTCAGGGCCACAACACTACCTAACAAGAATGCTGCATCGTCAATAAGAGCGCGGCCGGTTTCGAGGTAAAGTGCGGGGAGTTCTTCGTGCCTGAATCCAAAATTTAGAATTGTGGTGGTTATTGCCTCGGCATAATCATCAAAACTAGGTATAATGTCGTTGCTTCTCAGATACGATCCCTTTAAATTGTTATATGAGGCAAACCCTCCACCAACATCTATATACTCCACCATAACATCGTATTTTTCCTTTACACCCCTTGCGAGCTCACACAGCTTGTGGGCAGCGGTGGCATAGGCATTTACGCTAATAATGTAGGTGCCTATATGGCAATGCAAGCCCACGAGTTCCATGTTTGGGTTTGCAAAAATCTTATTAATTGCGCTCCAAGCGGCACCATTTTCGAAGTTAAACCCAAACCGATCCCAAATGGGGTAAACCCCCGTTTCCATATTCACCCTTATTGCAACCCTTGCTTTTTTACTTGTCTCTTTCAGAATACCTGCAAGGAGATAGAGCTCGTCAAGATGGTCGATATGAATCAGCGAGTTGTTTTCTACAGCTACCATCAGATCTTGTGAAGTCTTGTCGGGGCCGTTGAAAATAATCCTTTCGCCGCCCACTCCATTGGCAATAGCTTTCTGGTATTCGAAAATGGAAACAACCTCGGCCCAAGCACCCTCCGAATGGTAGGTTCGGCATACAGCATCAAGGTAATTTGTTTTGTAGCTCCAAGCAAATTGTACCTTTGGGTAGCGAGTGGAAAAAGCCCTGTAAGCCTCGCGGTATTTGTCACGAATTGTTCGTTCGGAAATGACAAAGCAGGGCGAGCCAAACTGCGAAAGAATGTTTTTAACCGGTACTCCATCGATTTCCTTTACTGCCTCACCGTGGTTTTTAGTCCCGAATTTGTTCATCAGGCCTGTATTCAACTTGATTATCAAAGGCCTTTCGTATGCAAGTTTAACCATCTTCTTTTGCCGTGTTAGATTAACTTAACATAATAATAAATGCAGTAATAAAAGTTGCTGAATGCTAAAGTTCTCCACTAGTGGATATCTTTTCGAAGTCGCCAATCCTTACAATTTTATCATAACTGTACCTTACAAACATTACCCCTTTTTCGTAGGTTTCAAAAGGCTCAACTTCATATCCAAGTGCCATCTTAACCAAGGCTTCGGGGTGATTTTGACCACAGCCCACCGACAGGTAAACCCAAGCCGGGAACCGTGGATTCATTTCCAACAGGTAATAGTCATCGTCCTTTGTCCTTATAAATTCCAGTTCGCATCCGCCCTTCCATTTTGAATTGGATATTACCCTATTGGTTATCTCAATCAGCTCTGGGTCATCCAGCGACACCCCGGCCCAGGCCTTTCCCTTGTCGGTTATGTAAAGTTTTCGCATAGGCACTGCGCCAATGCATGTGCCCTTGCCGTCGCCAATTGCTGTAACATTTACTTCCGTTCCGCTAACGAACTCCTGCAATATTACAGGTGACCCCCATTTTGCAGCCATTCGGTGAAAATATGACACGGCCTGGGTGGGGGTTGTGGCAATGTAGGCATCGTAATACTTACCCTTTACAACCAGCGGAAAGGAGAGCTCCTTTTCTAGCTTGTAAATTTCGCCAACACTACTAACCATTTTTGAAACCGGAACCTTAACCTTGTTTGCCTTGCCAAATTTTTCTAGCGCAGTCTTATGACGCGATTCGAAATTGTGTGCCGATGGCAGAAATGTCTTGATTCCCAACTGGTTATTTAGCGTTTCCGCGATTTTTATGAACCCGTGCAATTCCGCATCGAAATTTGGGATAATTACATCGATTTTTTCCTTATGGTTTATATATCCGAGCCTTTCGAGCAATGCTCCCGAGCCAGCGGTTGGCAATGGAACAGAATATGATTTGTCAACCAATTCGCGCATGTAGAGCCCTGGTTCCAGAGCCTCGTAGCTTAAGCCAATAATCCTTGAGTCAAAGAAATCGCTGTCTCTCAAAGCCCTTATTACAGGAATTCCCGGACCGGGAGAATCAATGTTGTTCAACCCGGTAACGGCAATTGTTACTTTGACCTTATTTTTCATCCTTCAAAATGTGATGACTTTTCAAAAGCGAAATATAATCATGGATATCCTTTTCAACGGTATCCTTGTCAACCGAATATTCTTCTTGCATTTTTGCAACAATTTCCTCTTGGGCAAGTCCAGATTGAAGCCAATGGATAACCTTACGGCCGATTGGATTGGTGCTGAACGAGTCGCCTGTTGAGGGGTTGAACAAAAAACCTGTTTCGCTTATCGCTATGTTTTTGTTTATTGCCAAGTTCTTGAATAAGTTTTTGTTTCGAAAAGCAAAGAAATGATCCTTTAACCAAAGACAAAGTTAGTTGTTTGTTGACTAAAATGCAATTCACAAGTTTAACTCGAAACTAAATTCCCATCTATTCAAAAATGGACCTTTTTTTATGTCAATTGCAGGAAACGATCAAAAGCAATAATGAATTTTACAATGGTTATATTTTGGTTTAATGTAATTTCAAAACCCAAAATTTTGCTACAGGAGGGTTATAAAAAACTTTATCGAGCCACCAAAAGTTTAACTCACTTGGAGAAGGTTTCGTGAAAAAACTGATTAAAAAGCATTGATGCATCTTTGACAACCACCCTTCATCAGTTTATCCGCCACCTTACACCCAGGTAAAACTCGCGGCCACGGGTTGGACCCCAGGCAAGGGCAGTATCGAAGTATGGGCCAAAGGGGTCTTGCCAACTAATTATTGGCTGGTCTTGCCTGAAGCCAAGCAGATTTTCAACTCCGGAATATATTTCGACTCCCTTGATCTTGTAGGTGAACTGAAAGTTAACCAGAGTGTATGGGTCTGAGTAGTCGGGCCTTTGAAATTCAACGGGATTGCTTGCGGTGCTAGGAAGCCTTTGCTTTCCATACCAATGCATGTTTAGGTCCGCCCTAAATTTCCCCGAAAGGGGGCTAAAGCCGATGGTTTGAAGCAACCTGTTTGTTGAAATGAATGGCAGCGATTTCTTCACTCCATTGTGCACTCTGTAAACATCTAAGTAGTTGTAGCCCGTTTTTAGTTCAAACTGTCCAAAAAGCGATAGAGAGGCTTCAACCTGTAAGCCTAAGCTTGAGCTCTCACCCTTGAAGTTGCCGATAACTGCTAAAGTTGGGTCAGTGTCGTAATCGGGGAAGAACTGGTTTGAAAAATTGGTCCTGTAAAGATCAACACTAACATAGCCATCCATACTGTGCCGTGGCATCTCGAACTTTTGCAAAACGTTTATCCCGAAATTGGCGGCAGATTCTGGCTCAAGGTCTTCTACAAAAATAATGTTGCGGCTACTCGCCAAAAGAGTTATGTTCTCACTAAATAGGTTTACAGTCCGCCAGCCCGTTCCAATGTTTGCCCTAACGATGGTTTTTGGGGTAATGTCAACTTTTATCAAGGCTCTTGGAGTAAGCTTGAAGCCAAATTGATTGTGCCAGTCCACTCTCAAGCCCGAAAGCAAGGCAACTTTATTGTCGACCAAAAAAAGGGTGTTTTCGGCAAACACTCCGGCTACCACTTCTCTATTTTCATATTCTCCGTCATATGTCCGTACGTTATTAGGGGGGGCAAAAGAAATTGCCTCATCCAGGTCGTGAAGCTTCAAGCTCGCCCCGGCATTCAGGTGGTTGCCCTGTCCGTAATGAAGTTCTTGTTGAAGGTTGGCATAAATGTTTAGTTGCTTGGCATTGTACCCCACTGTACCGAAGTAAGAATTTTGATTTTGGTAAAATGCCGAGGCAAACAACATATATTTTAGTTTTTCGCTAACTCTAAATCCGGTTCTGGTGGTGAGATCATACTGGTTGTAACTCACGGATTGGCCGTATACCGTATTGCTACCCTTATGCAGGCTCGGATCGAAGGTCAATAGGCCACCGGTTCGTTTTTCTGAAAGTAACCTAAAGGCCACCTGAGTGAAAATTTCACCCACTTCGCCATGGCCTACGGTGGTTTTGTTAAACAGGGAATACCTTGTTAAAAGCGGCAAATCTAGAAACGCGTCGCCATTCTTGTCAATGCGGTTGGAAGGTTGAACGGAGTGTAAGGCGAGAATGTTTCCCACTTCGGTACCCAAAAACGAGAACTGGGCGTTGAATTGCTTCTCCATATCGCTGTTTACAAACGCATTTAACAATAACTTGTCTGCCTGCCAAGGGTCAGATGTTTCAACGGCAATTTGCCCGCTTATGCTTTCAGGGCCTTGAAGCACGCTGTTGGTACCCTTGGTTACGTGTATGTTTTGAACCAATGTGCCAGGGATGTTACTAATACCGTAGGTTTGCGAAAGCCCCTGGATCATTGGCAGGCCGTCAATGAGTATTTGGTTGTAAACTCCCGATAGGCCCATAATTCTAAGTTCCTTGGCGTTGGTAACAATGTTGGTGGTTTGCGGTTGAACGGAGGTTTGGGTTTCGAAGCATCCAGCCAAGTCGCAGCAGGCCGATTTTTGAAGCTCTGCGGAGGTAATGGTTTCGGTGGCAATGGCTGTAATGCTCGACAGTACAACTCCCGACCTTTGTCCTCTAACAACCACCTCGCCCAACAAGCTTTCGTCTATTAAAACGAAAAATACCTTTTCTTGCCCTTCAATGTTAATGGTATCTGAAACGTGACCAACAAAACTGGCAACAAGTTTAAGGTCTTCGATGTCATGGGTAGAAATGGTGAACTCACCATTACTGCCCGTTGAAACGCCGTTGGTTGTTCCAACCCAATAAACGCTAGCCCCCACAAGGGGTTCATCTTTTTGATTTAAAACCTTCCCTGTAATGGAGCAAGGCCCCGGGTGATGTGAAAATGCTAAGTAGTTATTCGTAAGGATTAGCAAAAATGCACAGAATCCTATTATGTTTTTTTTCATTACGGAAATTTGATTGTTTAACAACTAAAAAATGGGTGCTCCACCTTTTAACCGCGAAATCCTTCAAGGTCATCCCTTGTATTTAGGTCTTGTTGCTCTAAACCTACACAGAGTTTATAGCACCCCACAAGGGATTTTTGTGTACAAGATTAAGGGGTTAAAAAGGGTTGGAGCCAAATCAGGTGTTAAACAATACGGGGAGGTTGCCAGATCTTGGAAAGATGTGGCGAAGAAATTATCTGGTGCCCTTCAAAAGCACATTTGGGGTGCGCAGGCAAGGTCAGGATTTGCAATCTTGGATTGTGGAACTGTAATATTACGCATCCACAGTGTTTCATTGGATTGCAGTTGTGCCCATCGCAATCATCTTCATTTCTGCTAGTTGGTAGTGGAACTTCTTCTTTTGCCTCTTTTGGGACACAATCGGAACCACAGCAGGTTGCAACCCTTTCTTCCTTAGGCCAAGAGGCATCTATACCGGGCTTGAGGGCAAGGAATAAGACAAGGGTTGATATAAAAAAAGCTATGTGCCTCATTAAACACCAATCGAAATACAATTAGTGCAACAAAGGTAAAAAACTAAATGAGATTTTCCTTCAAAATTTTTGCCTTGGATATGCCCACAACAGCTTCAATTTCTTGAAGGGTAGCCTTTTTTAATCGGGCCAGCGACTTGAATTTTTCGAGCAGGAGGATTTCTGTTTGCGGACCTATACCTTTAATTTCGGGAAGTTGCGATTTTAGGCTTTCCTTTTGCCTGCGTTGGCGGTGATGGGTAATTCCGAAGCGGTGGGCCTCGTCGCGCATTGCTTGAATAACCTTAAGGGTTTCCGATTTTTTGTCAATGTAAACGGGTATGCTATCGCCGGGAAAGTAGATTTCTTCCAATCTTTTGGCAATGCCCACTATTGGAACCCTGCCTCTCAAGCCAAGGTTTTGGAGTGCTTCAAAGGCCGAACTCAACTGCCCCTTTCCTCCGTCAACCACCACGAGGTTTGGCAGAGGCGTACCCTCGTCAAGCAGTCGCTTGTACCGACGTGTTACGACTTCTTGCATACTTGCGTAGTCGTCGGGGCCTTCAACGGTTCTAATGTTGTAGTTTCGGTATTCTTTCTTGCTTGGGCGGGCATTGCGAAAAACCACCATTGCCGCCACAGGTTGGCTGCCCATAGTGTTGCTGTTGTCAAAGCATTCCATGTAAACCGGAAGTTCGGGGAGTTTGAAATCATCCTTGATCTTCTGCAAAATTCGGCGCGTGTGCCTTTCGGGGTCAACCAGTTCATTTTGCTTCATTTTCTCCAACCTGTAATACTTGGCATTGCGCTGCGATAGTTCGAGGAGCTTTAGCTTGTCGCCACGTTTTGGAACAGTGAATTTTACGTCGGGGATTGAGCCAACAATCTTTTTCGGAACTATTACCTCTGGGGCGTTGCTCTGAAATTTTTGCCTCAACTCTACCATGGCAAGTTCGAGCAATTGCTCGTCGGATTCGTCAAGTTTCTTGCGCAACTCCAGTGTAAATGAATGAACAACTGCACCATCTACCACCTTTAAGAAATTCACATAGCCAAAATCCTCGTCGCTGACAACCGAGCATACATCAACATTGGTAAGCAAAACGCTTACAACCGTGGAGCGAGATTGGTAGTTTTCGAGCAAAGAAATCCTTTCCTTTATCAGGTTGGCCTTTTCGAACTCAAGTTTTGCCGAGTGTTCGAGCATTAGCTCCTTTAGCTTTGCCCTTACCCTTGAAAGGTTTCCCTTGATAATCTCCTCTACCTGGTTAATTGTTTCGGCGTAATCCTCGGCCGATTGAAAACTTTGGCAAGGCCCCGCACAATTACCAACGTGGTATTCGAGGCAAACCTTGTACTTGCCCGATGCAATGTTTTTATCAGAGAGGTTGAGCCTGCACGTACGATACTGGAACAGCTGCCTTATTAGCTCCATCAAAGCCCCGAGCATTCGGTTCGAAGCAAACGGGCCAAAGTACCTGCTGCCATCGCGTACCACATTGCGGGTGGTGAAAATCCGGGGCATCGGTTCGTTCTTAATACAAATCCAAGGGAAGGTTTTGTCGTCCTTGAGCATTGCATTGTACCGTGGTTGGTACTTCTTTATCAGATTGTTTTCCAGCAAAAGGGCGTCAACTTCGGTATCAACCACAAAGTGTTCTAGCCGTGCCACCTTGCTCACCATTATGCGCACCTTGTTGTTGTCGTGCTTCTCGCGAGTGAAGTAGGTTGAAACTCGCTTCTTGAGGTTCTTGGCCTTGCCAACGTAAATGATCCGATCAAAAGCATCGAAAAACTTGTAAATGCCCGGGCTTTCGGGCACTGTTTTCAGCGAAAGCTTGATGGAGTCGGTATTTTTACTTTGCGGTTTTGCCACGGTCAAAAGTACTATTTTTATTAACCCGGGTTAATTACAATTTTTGAAATTTACAACAGGTTCAACTGTTAAGTAATCAGTCCACTAAAAGCGAATTTGAGCGTAGATTATAATCCTTTTTTCCCATATTATACCTACCGTACCAACTAGGGAGGGTTAGGACCGAGAGGGTTTTCAACTTCCCATTTGTCATACCGTGCGAAATCTAAGGGTCAAAGTTCTCTTGCAGGGCTTGTGGTACTTTCCGTGCATTAAAGCTTTTTCGACCGGCTTCAATTTTTTAAGCCATATAGGTTCCTTGGTTTAATGCCTGGAATCTTGCATCCGCTTAAGTTTTTGGCACCCTAGGGAACCCCCAACCAACGCCCTTGCCTACATTATATTTCGAAACCGAAATTCGGCCGACTTTTCTTCAACCAAATCAATTTCTTGATGGTCATAGGTTCTCCAAAAGCACGTATTTGCATATCGGTTGTTGTAAGAATTGAACTTTAATCTTTCTGAAAACAAATAATTCTCCCGCATCCCTCCACCACGGTATCGAATATTAAGCCTGTCGGAGTTTCGTATTATCGCGTTTCGCACCCCAATGTCCTAAAAATACCATTTGGCATATTTAGTAAACTCCCTTATGTGGTTAGCGTAAAAGCTTTTCACCTGATATACACATTAACTTTTGAAGAAAACTTAGGATAAACCTCCAAAATGGTGCGACTAATGCCATTTGGGCTTGACGGAATCTCGTCGGTTTTTGCCTCTTGACCTACATGCAGGGCAATCAAATGCAGTAAATCAATCAACTTTTCCGCTTTCCTAATTACCTCGCACTCAAATATGTCAAGCATCAGGTATCGGCTAACCGAGCCTTCGTGGTATTTTGTTTTTTTCATCCCAGGTTTTTAAACCCTCAAGCTCCGTTAAAGACCCCAAAACCAATCTTTCCTCCACATTCTCTAGTTTGTAAATTATTTTCGTAGTCCGAAAGCTCAAGTTGATCAAAATGGAACAGGCGCAATACACTCGACCGCCCAGTAAGTGGCTCGTTAATTTTTTGGATCAAATCAAACCCCGAAGAACGGGAGGAAATTACTCTTAAATTTGGAAAAGAATCAACACTCAGGTTCAACTTGGTCACAATTTCGGGAATCCGCTGCACCTCATCAATTACAAGAAACTTCATTTGGACAAAAAGGTTGGCCCTATTGACCGTACTGCTTTGGGCAAGCAATTTTCCGGCTTTTGAATCGTCGCCATTCAAGAGAAGGTAATCATCAATCGCCCAACATTCAAGTTCCTTCTTTATTAGTTCAATTTTTCATGCGCCTCCAGCACCATACCGAATCAGCACCCTTTAAGGTTACACACTACCTTCGAGAGGATTTGCCAACCTCCCAATGATAAAAACAGACTCAATTTATGGCAAATTTTTTACGAAGGAAGAAAAAACACCTACTGAAGAATTTTACAAAAAACTCTTCAGTAGGTGTTGATTTTTGGTTTTGACTTATTCGGTATGCCTCCCTGTTTGCTAAAATTGTAAAAAGCCAATTACATATAAATAAAGGCAAAGTCAAACACCAAAGTGCAATTGACACCAAGTACAACCAATGCTATTTTCCTTATCATCATATCACCCGCATAATCACCTCATCACATCCTCCTACCTTCCTATAGCCATCCGCATACCGGCATAAATCTTCCTGCCCATTACCGGACCCCAAACCATTGAGGCATCGAAGCTAGGACCAAAAGGATCGGATGCACCATGGATGGGATGGTGTTGCTTGTAGTTTGTAATGTTTTCGCTGCCAAGGTAAATGTCGAACAACCCCGAACGATATGTTACTTGCCCGAGCAAGTAGACATAAACCGGTGAAAGTCCACCTGAGCCAAGCATTGGGTCGAACTTATTATCAGGAAATGCAAGCACTCTAATTGGTCCGTTTAATTGTGCCGTGAGGTCAAACTGCCATTTGTTGTTCGAAGTAGAAAGGGAACCTGACAACAAACCTTTGTACCTGGGTACTAAAGGTTGCTCCACAAGCTGGTTATTAATCGTAACCCTGCTTTCGGTATATCTAAAAGCAGCAAGTAGTTCAAACCTTTTTAAGGGCTCGAGGGTGAGTTCTACCTGGTAGTTGTTGGCGAAGGCCTTTCCCTCAAGGTTGGTGAACCTTACTTCGGCAGGATTTGTTTCAGCATCAACCACCAATTTGTTTTGAAACTCGGTGCGGTAGAAGTCGGCAGTAAAGGAGGCATCCCTGCCAAGGGCCCTGAACTTTTGCGAGAAACTTCCACCAAAGTTCCAAGCTTTTTCCGGCTCAATGTCGTTGCCCAGCCGTATTGCCCTACTGCTTGCCAGAAGGCCAGCATTTTCGGCAATTGGGCTTGGGTTCCTAAGGCCCTTACCCAACGATGTCCTGATAGTGGTGTTATTGCCCAAGCTGTATCGTGCGTGAAGTCGCGGAGTTACAAAAGTGCCAAAAAGGTTGTGAAAGTCAACCCTGCCTCCTAGAATTACCGAGAGATCGTTTTGCAGTGCATTGAGGGTTAGTTGCGCAAAAACACCGGGAACCACCTCGCGGCGGTCAAATTGGCTCGCGCCCAAGGTTTCGTTCAAATCATCATACATAAGGCTAGCGCCTACGGTGTAAGAGTGGCTTGAGTTTTGGGAAAGGGTGTTTTCAAAAAGCACGTTACCGTAGAATATTTTCTGTGATCCGCCATAGTTGGTATTTCCGTAATGGGAATCGTGGTCGTGGTAAGAAAATTGCAACTGGGTACCCAAGCTGGCATTTGGCATATTGCGAAAGAAAAATCCAGTCCGTGCAAAAGCCTCGTAGCGGTTGGTGTTAACCCCTATACCGTAATACTGCGAAGACCCTGCAGGCTGGTCTGTTTCAAAGAAACGCATTTGCCCTCCTTCCCTCTTTTCGGAAAGAATCCTAAAACCAAATTGCGATTCCACCACTCCAGGCACGAAAAACCTGTATCTGTTGAGTGCGTTTACCTTTCGAACCAGGGGATCATCAAGGAACCCGTTACCATTGTGGTCAACCTTTTTATCCAGCATCTCACCATGAACCATTAACAGCCCATCCCACCTTTTGCCAAGACTTCCGGCAAATCTCATTGTGCCCTCTAGCCTGGCGTTGTCGTTTGCAAAGAGATTTAAGAAAAATCGATCGGTCTTCTCAGGCTTGTGAAGCTCCACGTTTATCTGTCCGGTTATTGATTCGTAACCATTAACCACGCTAGCGCTACCCTTCGAAACCTGAATTGACTCGAGCCAAGGACCGGGCGTGTAGGTAAGTCCAAAGGGTTGTGCCAGTCCTCGCATGATTGGCATATTTTCTGTAAGAATTTGTCCGTAAACACCTGCCAGCCCAAGAAGCTGTATCTGTTTCGCTCCAGTTACGGCATCGCTAAACGTAACATCTACCGAGGCATTTGTTTCAAAGGCTTCTGAAAGATTGCAGCAGGCAGCACGTTTGAACTCCGCCTCGGTAAGTACTTGAGTTAAAATGGGCTCCATTGACGAAAAGTGGGTGCCCAGTTCCCTGGCTGTTACCACCACCTCATCCAGCTGACTCGCAGCGGAAAGTACTATTTTGAGTTCCTGACTGACACCAACTACCTGAATTGTATCTGACTGATAACCCACATAGCTTACCACAAGCTGAGCCGGGAACGTTTTTGGTTTTTCTACTTCAAAACGACCATCATGCCCGGTTGCCATCCCAATGGTTGTACCAAGCCAAAACACATTGGCACCATACAATGGCTCCAGAGTCTTAGCACTACCTTGGGTAACCGATTCGAAAACCGAACCCCTAACTTTTGTTCCTTGCCCAAGCGCCCATGCAGGCAAAAAGGAAACGATTAATATCATGATTTTAATTTTTGATTTCATTTTTCAACTGGTTTAAGATTTGTGCGCGTGGCACTTTCGAATTTTTTTTAAGGAATTTTACCCCAATGTCCTCCAATTGGACTTTAAATAGAACCCGACTTTCCTCAGCTTAGTCAGAGAATTAAGTGATTTAAAGGTGGCATTGAAGGCAACGCCTGTCACAGCCCACGCCTTTAGGGGTTCGGGGATTAAAACCTAAGAAACAGGAATCTTCAGTTGATTAATGAAGAAAAGAAAGTCGATCCCGGTAAGGAAGTTAGTTGGGGGATCTTCGTAGTTAATTGTTGACGAGAAACTTTTCTCGGTTTCGATATTTCCAAAAAGGCCTAATGGCATTATAGCAGGCTCTAAATGAAACCCGCCTGATACTTTTACCGGAATGATATAGGCATCAACACTAGGTTGGGTTATTTCAAAAATGCAGCAGGAATCATTTTGGTGACCAACACCACAAGTGCCTTTTGAACTTTCGGCATCACAGCAAGAGGAAATATTTTCGGATGTTTCTTCCATCTTGCAGGCAGAGCAATTCCCCTTATCAAACAGATGAAACTCAACGGTATCGCAAGTTTTGCAAGTATGCTTTACAACCACGAACCCCAAGGAAGGCAACAAGATTGCAACTGTGGCAACAAATGTTAAAAAATACCTAAAGAGTTGGTTCATTGTGGCAAAATATCGAAAAAGGTTGTATTTTAGCAGGCAAAATTACTGCTTTTACAACACAAAAACAAAAAAATGGATAAAAAGTTCAACCGACGAGACTTCCTAAAAACTGGAGGGGTAGCCCTTGCCGGTGCAATGGTGCTGCCAAAATTGGTTAGTGGCTTACATTTTGAAAAACCCCAAAAACCAATGGATTTTAAAATTAACGATTACCTCGACCACTTTGGAGTAACCAGGACCCAAATACTTGAAGTTTTGGCCGTTGGACTTTCCAGAGGTGGCGATTACTGCGATTTGTACTTCCAGCATTCAATCTCAAACTCCATAGGGCTTGAAGATAAAAGCGTTAACCGAGCATCATCCAATGTAAGCTTTGGGGTTGGAATAAGGGTTCTTAAAGGTGAGCAAACTGGTTATTCATACACCGAAGACATTACGTTAAGCTCAATGATTTCGGCAGCCAGAACAGCAGCCAACATTGCTACCGGCCGTGTAACAAGCAAGCCTGTTGCCTTGAAAGAAAGGGTAAAGCCAAGCTATTACAAGATACAAACCCCTTGGGAGGAAGTTAGCATTAACAGCAAGATTCCTTGGTTGCAGGCCATAAACGACAAGACCTTTGCCCTTGACCCAAGGGTGATCAAAACCACCGTGTTCTTCTCCGACAATACCTCGTTCATACTTTTTGCCAACTCCGAAGGTGTTATGGTGGGAGATTACCAGCCAATGGTTTCAATTGGTGCCAACTGCGTTGCCCAGCAAAACGGACGCATTGAATCAAACGGGTACAACATTTCTGCACGCGACGACATCAGTTTGATTTCGACGGAGAACCTTGACAAAATTGCCAGGCGCTCGGTTGAGGGAACTATTTTGTTGTTCGATGCAGTAACCCCCAAGGCGGGTCAAATGCCTATGGTTATGGCGGCCGGAAGTTCGGGCATTTTGCTCCACGAAGCCATTGGTCACGGGATCGAAGCCGACTTTAATCGCCGTGGAGAGTCAATATTTAGCGACAAAATCGGCAAGAAGGTTGCCGAGAATTTCGTAACGGTGGTTGACGATGCAACCGTTCCTAACATGCGTGGTTCAATAAATATTGACGATGAGGGAAATCCCACCCAGAAAACGGTTTTGGTTGAGAACGGGATTCTTACATCATACTTGCACGATCGCATATCGGCAAAACATTACGGTGTAAAACCTACCGGCAGCGGGCGCAGGGAATCTTTCAAGCACGTGCCCCTTCCGCGTATGCGAAACACCTACATGCTTGATGGACCACACCACAAGCAAGAGATCATAGAATCGGTTCAATACGGTATATATGCCGAAACATTCTCAGGCGGGCAGGTAAAGATTGGCCCGGGCGACTTTACTTTCTTCATAAAGCAAGGTTACCTTATCGAAAACGGAAAACTTACGGCACCCATAAAGGATGTTAACATTATAGGAAACGGTCCAAAGGTGCTCGAAGACATAGTTATGGTGGGCAACGATATGGAAATGTCGGAAGGTGGCTGGACCTGCGGAAAAGCCGGACAAGGTGTTCCTGCCTCCATGGGCCAACCAACTGTCAAGGTCTCGTCAATAACCGTTGGCGGACGCAATGCATAGCACTTCCATTTTACGAATTAGGACACAATTTTTCGAAAGAGAACACAAAACAATCACGATAAGATGAACAACAATGAACGTATAGATTTGGCAAATTGGGCTATCAACCTTGCACTTAAAAAAGGTGCCAATCAGGCGGCGGTCTCCATTAGCAGGTCTCGAGCGGTGGAGGTGGAGGTTAGGGAACAAAAGGTTGAGACCATAAAAGAATCAACCGACAACAACCTTTCCATTCAAATTTTTGCATACGGAAAGTTCTCGAGCCACTCAACCAACAACCTGCACAAAAACCAGCTAGAACGGTTTATAGCCGAGGCTGTTGCAGCCACCAAACACCTTGCACCCGATAAAGACCGGGCACTAACTGACCCCGGGTTGTACCCCAATGATTTGACGTTTGACCTTGATTTGGTTGACCCCAAGCATGACTCGGTAACACCCGAACAAAGGGTTGGAAGGGCTATGGAAACAGAGCGTTTGGCCAGGAATGTTGGGAGCAAAGTTGAGGTTCTTTCGACCTCAGGAAGTTTTAGCGACAGCTCCTCTGAGGGGGTTAGGGTTCACAGCAACGGATTTGCCGGAATGACAGCCGGAACCTTTTTTAGCATCAGCGCCTCTTTGTCGGTACTAGACAATGGCTCACGACCTTCCGGAAGCTTCTGGATGGGACACCGATTCTTTGATCAAATGCACCAACCAGCCAAAATTGCAGAAAGAACAATCCACAACACCCTGAGGCAACTGGGACAAGCCCCTGCACCCACGGGCAAGTACACCTTGATTCTCGACAATACGGTGGTTGGAAACATACTTTCAAGGCTTCTTGGTCCAATTTCGGCCAGAAACATCCAGCAAAAAAACTCTTTCTTGATAGATATGATTGACAAGCCTATTGCCTCTGAACTATTGACCATCACAGACAACCCACACATAAAGAGAGGCATGGCCTCAAGGCTTTTCGACGGTGAGGGAATTGCAGCCCGAAAGCGCACTATCATTGACCAGGGAGTTCTCAAAACCTACCTGGTTGACAATTACTACGGCCGTAAACTTGGCATTACACCCAATGGGGGCTCAACCTCAAACTTGATCCTGTCGCTTGGCAACCGAAGTCAGGAGGAAATTATTGCAGCACAGGAAAAAGCAATCCTGGTGAATTCTTTTTCGGGAGGCAACGCCAACTCCACCACCGGTGACTTTTCTTTCGGGATTGCAGGTCAGCTAATCGAAAACGGCAAAGTTGTCAGGGCTGTCAACGAAATGAACGTTTCGGGCAACCTTTTGACGCTTTTCAAAAACCTAAAGGAAAACGGGAACGATCCTTACCTTTACTCATCGTTGCAAAGCCCCACAATGGTATTTGCCGATGTGGATTTCAGCGGGGTTTAGCAAGCAGTTTGATTCCGTGCCACGAGCAAAAAAAAAGCGGCCCTTTCGGTGCCGCTTTTTTTTTGAATAAGGTTTTTTTAATTGAACTTGTAGAACAAGCCAATTTGAATTCTGTAAACATCGCTTGTTAACAACGATTGTTGGGTAGATTTGGAGATTAACCCGGAACCAACATTTGCAAGCCTGTAAATGGGTTTATTGTTTGTATCTACAGGCCCCAGCGGGGTACCCCTCATTACCAGAGGATTGGTAACCACTGCCACTTCGGCCACACCCCACTCTTTGTTAAGCAGGTTGCCAAGGTTGGCTACAAGGAAGTTCACTGAAAGGGTGTTTTTGCTTCCGCCAATATTGGTGGCAAGGTCGTGGGTAATTGAGAAATCAACCCTTGAAACCATTGGCAAGAATGCTCCACCTCTCTCGGCGTATTTACCACGGTTTTTGCTCAGGTACTTGTCTTGGTTGATAAACGCTTCCCAGGCGTCTTCTTGTTCTTGAACCGTGAAAGTTCTGGTTCCCACAGTAAACGCGAAGAAATTCATTTCGCTTTTATCCTTGGGAATGTAGATCAAGTCGTTTGAAGTACCTCCGTCACGGTTCATGTCGCCACTGTAAACATAGGAGAAGTTACCAAGAGTGCGGCTCTCGAAAAACAATGAGAAGGTGGTTGATCCACGCGTTTTGTAAGACAATACCCCGATGGCCCTATGCCCGGCAGAATTTGAAGAAAAACCAAGACCAGGATTGTTTGGGTCACCGGAGTGCTGGTTGTTATTCCACGAACCAAATGCAATGGAGCCCGGGTCAACAGTATTTTTTGCAATACCGTAACTGTAAGCGGCTTTCATAAACAACCCCTTGGTGAAAGGCCTCTCAAGCGAAACGGCAAAATTGTAAGCATACCCCTTGCTTTGATTCTTGAGCACTATGTTGTTGTCAATGTTTGCATGGATTCTGTTATTAGCAGAAGTAGCTTGATAAAGAAGCCTTTGGTCTGGTCCAGAGAAAGTGGCGGTTGGTTTTACCAGGTTTGCATTAATGTAATATATTCCATTTACATCTTTGCTGTAAAGTCCTTCAAGGGTTCCGATAAAACCAAATGGCAACTTTTGGTCAACAGCAATGTTGGTCCTCCAAATTTGCGGGAACTTGAATTTTGGGTCGGTGAATGCAAGCTCGTAACTTGATGCAGGCGCTCCTGTAACGGTTGTGGGTTTGTAGCGGTTCGGATCTGGATGGAAAGGCCTTGCGGTGGTGTTATCAAGCCTTTCGAAACCTGTTAGCATACCGTTGGCTCCCATCTGGTTCGATATCCAAACGTAGGCGGGGGTTCCGGTAAAAATTCCTGTACCGCCACGTAATTGGGTTGTACCATTACCATCAACATCGTAATTGAAGCCTAAACGGGGCGAGAAGTGGGGCCTTGGATCCGGAAGCTTTTCGGTGCTAAACCTAACCTCTTGGTCATTTTCATCGCGGAATGCCATACCCGGAACATTGGGGTTGATGTGTTCACCCTTTCCGAAGAAAGGTATGTCAATTCTTAGGCCCGCAGTCAAAGTGAGCTTATCTGAAGCCTTCCATTCGTCTTGACCGTATATGCCCGCATAAAATACTTTGAGCGGTTGAATTGGCTTTTCCATACCAGGTATGTTTGACCACCTTACCTGGAACCTGCGCAAGGATACGGGCGAAACTGTCCGGTTGGGGTTGGCTAGGTAACCGTTGGCATCGGTGTAAAAGTTGGCCAGCGAGTTGTACACGTAAACACTCTGAGAGCCGGGAAAGAAAACGTTTTCGGATTCGTACCTTTCAGCGCTAATACCAAATGTCAACGTGTGGTTATCCATAAAGTAGCTAAAGTTGTTCTGAAACTGGAAAGTTTTGTACCTTAACTCGTTGTTTGGAGTAAAGGGCTCGAAACCAAAAGTGGTGTAAACATTGCCACCCTCTAAAATATCCACCATCGGGAACATCGCACCCCTGGACTTGCGGCTTTCGTCCTGGTAGGTGTAACCAACAATCATGTTGTTAAACATATTCTTGCCAATCCTTGAGTTCCATTCACCAACTATTGACCTGATGTTTTCTATGATTTGATAATTGGAGTTTTGGAAGTTCAAACCATTTAGGTTGCTCCTTCGTGTGCCCCAACCAAGCGAACTGGAGTTAGAAAGAAGGATGTCGGCTTCCGAGTCCAGGTGATTGTACCTCAAGCTGAATTTGTTCCTGTCATCAAGGTTGAAGTCAACCTTGGCAACAAGCCTAAGTGCAGGAGTTTCGTGATCATAGCCTTGGTACGGACCGGTTTCGTATTGGAAATTGTTTTTGAGGTAAGTGCTCAAAGCATTGAGATCAGAGGCCAAAACTCTGGTAATGTTTCCACTAACAGTTTGTCCGCCTGTGTTTGCCAGAAAAGTGGTTCCCGGCGAGGTACGCATTTCTTGCTGGAAGTCAACGAAGAAGAACAATTTGTTTTTAATAATCGGGCCACCTAGGTTAACGGCATACTGGTTAAAACTAAAATTGCCCGGATCCCAAATTTGCTCGCTAGCTTGCCTTCCAACCATATTTGAATTGTGGAAGGTGTAAGAAGCTTCTCCCTTAAATACATTGGTTCCACTTTTGGTAACAGTATTGACGTTTGCTCCAACGAAGTTTGCTTGTCGAACATCGTAGGGGGCAATGTTTACACTAATTGCCTCTATTGCCGACATTGAAATTGGAGCTACGCCAGTCCGGTCCCCGGGTTGTCCCCCAAGGCCAAAGGAGTTATTGAAAGACGACCCGTCAACCGTAATGTTGTTTAATCTGTTATCGGCACCTGCAAAGGAACTACCACTGGCCATTGGAGTTAACCGTGTAAAGTCACCTATCCTCCTGGAGAAAGAAGGAAGGGATTGAATCTCGTTTTGGCCAATCGAAGTAGAAGCTCCCGTACGGTTTGAGCTAAAAATTGAGCTGCGGTCAAAGGTCACGACAAATTCCTCAAGCAAGGTTGCCGCATCTGATAACTGGAAATTCAGATTAGTTGCAGCACCAAGACCAATGTTAATACCATCTTGAGTTTGAGGGTTGTAGCCAATAAAGCTTACGGTGACCTTGTACGGCCCCCCAACCCTTACTCCCAAGATTTGATAGCGTCCGTTGTTGTCGGTAGCAGCACCATACTGGGTGCCCGATGGCTCGTGAAGGGCAATGACCGTAGCGCCAGGAAGGGTCATTCCCGTCTGATCAACAACCACACCCGACAAGCTACCTGAAGTAACAACCTGGGCATAAGTTTGATTTACGCCAACAAATGCCACCAGGGCAGCAATGATGATGGCAAAAAGGTTCTGTTTTCTCATTGTTTTCGATTTTAGTTAATAATTAGGTGAAAAGTATAATTTTAAAACTCTACAAATTTAACTGATATTCCTGAAATATGTGAAATACAAAGATTAATTAATGATTAAGGCTAGTCAAAGTTTATGTTAAAATTTCAAAAAATAGTGAGTGCAAAAATGGTAAATTATTTAATTGGGATTCCGCAAAAATTCTAAAAGTTATTAACAAATTAAGCAAAAGACTCCAAATTTGTTAATAACTTTCATCAGCCCTTCAGGGTTGAATTTCAAAAAAAAATGGCAAAGGAATGTGTGGATTTGCAGGCAATTTCGTTTTTCCCATCCTAACTTGGTAAAAATCAGGGAAGGTTTACACTTATTGCTTTAGTTATATTCATTGCCGTTGTAATGTTGCCAACATCCTTGAAAAGTGTACCTGCGGCACCCGACCAATGACTGTGCCCAATTACTGTCATTGGAAAATTTTTGGCACCTGAATCCAAATCAACCTTTGCAATATAAACCAAGGCTGGCTGGGCACTGGTTTTATATTCAGCATCGTTTGGAAACTTGTTATTGTGCCAATAATGGTTCCAATCCCATGATTGGTTAATCTCGAATAGCACGTTGAACTTCCTGACTTTGCCGCAAGGAGTTTGGGTTTGCAGCGTGAAATTGGTTTTTGGGGTAGCTCCCGTAAAGGCATCCTCTACGGGTTTGGTTATTGAAGGGATAAAAAGTCCATCCTCGGCTCTCACCCCTCTTTTGTGAGCCCAATATGGCAGGGCAGCCGGCCTTCGCAAGGGGCCGGGCATCCACCTGCCGGTGGCTAGATCGCCGTGGCGAAAATAACCCTTTGCAATTGACTCGGCCACGTAAAGCGTATTGGTGTAGTTACCCTCCAGGTCTTCAACCCAAATGGCCATTAAGGGGTGGTTAAAAGCCTTACCCTTTTCAAAGACAACCTCCAAAGGGATGCCCGAAGGGTTCACCTGAGTATGAAAAACCAGCCTTCCTCCACCTGAATTGCTTCCCTCGCCCGAAAAAATGCCGGAACAAAAGGAAAAAACAACCGCCACCAATGAAGACAATATTAATAGGATTGATTTTCTAAAAACATCATTGATTGTATTTTTTTTCATCGCAAAAAGCCTTTTTAAGATTACGGGCAATTTCTAAAACTCCACGATGATGCCTATGGTGGGCAGAACGTTGCCGGTACTATTTTCGAGCAACCGCATCTGGTAGCGTTCTATTCCATTTTCATCAACAAAGGTAATTGGATTAAAGTTTTGGTCGGTATCCCTTATCAAATTGCTTGGCAATTGAGCCTTGAATCCGTAAACATTCTGTATGTCGAGGTAAGCCATTATCGAAAACTTGCGCAAATAAAACTGTTTGTCAATCCTAAGGTCAAGTTGATGAAATGCCTTGAGCCTGTTTTGGTTAAACCTGTCAAAGTCAAAATAGGGAACTCCACTGTTTGCGTTCCAGGCTTCAACACGGCTTGTGAGCTCGAGGTCAAATGGTGTGTATGGTGTGCCTCCGGCATACCTCCACTTGAATCCAACCTCCCAGTTTCTTGGCAGTGATCTGGAAACCGTAAGGTTTATCAAATGCCTGTTGTCCCACCGAGAAGGGATTTTGTTACCAGCCACATCACGAAACTCGCTAAAATATAAGGTGTAGGACATTAGAATGTTGAACTTTTCAAAATCCTCTGTCCTAATGAAAACCTCGGCACCAAAGGAACGTCCCTTGCCCGTTGAAATTACCTCTTCGTCGCCAAAAATACCGAAATCGGCAGCTTGGCTTCCAATTGCAACTTGATTCTTTACAGAAAAGGGATAACGGCTGTACGATTTGTAGAACCCTTCGAGGGTAACCCTTGTTAGACGGCTTGGCAAAAGCTCCAGCCCGGCAACAAAATGGTCAACGGCCAAGTACTTAAGGTTGTTTGACTTGTTTGCAAGCTCACCATCGGGATTCTTGTAACCCAGAGTCACGTAGGCTGGCATTTGATAGTACCGGCCTGAGCTGGCATTGATGGTAAGGATTTCCTTGAGGCGGTAAGAAGCCGACACTCGGGGCGAAAGCTGATCCAAAAGATTTGACATACTCTTGGAGAAGCTATTGGCATCGGCCCTCACCCCCAATGACAACGACAACCTATTCTTGAAAAATGTTTTTGTGGCTTGGCCAAAAAGACTCCACTTGAAAAGGCTGTAATCGGTTTGGTTATCAATTGGCAAGACTATATCGTTGACTAATACGCTTTGGGTCAGGTCATTGCTGAATTTGCTGTACTCGCCACCTGCTCCAAAATTTAGCCTGAGGCTGCCCGTGTTTATTGTCCTCTCGTACCTGACCTTGTTCTCTATTTCGTCAGAGACGTAGTCAAACGATCGAGGCTGGCTTTCGTTATTCTCGGGGTACTTGAAAATGATATTTCTAAGCATATTGCGACTCAATACAATAAAGTCTGACCCATTGTTTCTAAACTTCCGGTAGGTTGCCCCAATTGCGTAATTCCATTGGTTGTTTACCTTCAGAAAGTCGAGCAAGTAACGCTGTTCATCGGTTTCGTTTGCGTTGAGGTTTAGCTTGAAATTGTCCAATGCACCTATACCCACAATGTTGAGCTCGGCATTGTTTGGGAGCCGCGTGTTGGTTTTGAATTGAAAGTCATTGTAGGTGGGCAAAAATGGCAATCCGATAAGATTGAACAATAACTGGAGGTATGACCTTCGGGCCGAAAAAACCATTGATGTTCCTGACGAAACCGGTCCGTCCATCGCGAAGGCCAAATCGCTTGCACCTATTGTAAACCTGGTGTTTAGCCTATCTCGGTTGCCGTTTATTTGCCTGAACTCAAACACCGAACTTAAGGCATTTCCCCTCCCAGCCGGGAAGGCACTCGAATACATTTCCACCTCTCTAATGAAATCAACGTTTATCATACCTGTAGGGCCGCCACTGGCACCTTGAGTGGCAAAGTGGTTGATGTTTGGTATTTCTATGCCATCAAGGAAAAAACGATTTTCTGACGGACCCCCACCACGAATTATAACATCGTTCCTGAATGCGGGGGTAAACGAAACTCCGGGCAATGATTGTATTACCCTCGAAATGTCACGATTACTCCCGGGGCTTCTTTCTATTTCTTTGATACCAAGCCTTTGCAACGACAGGGGGCTCTCTTCGCGCCGCTGGAATGGCGAGGCCTTGATCTCCACGGTTTCCAACTCAAGTTGCATTGGCTTAAGCCCAATTTCAATGAAGGCAGCCCGAGTGTTGCTAACCATAAACTCTTCGGTAACCTTGGTTTCGTAGCCAACAGTGCTTACCCTCAATTTCACGAACCCGGGCTCTAAACCCGAAAACAAAAAGTTGCCATCAAAATCGCTAATGCTACCTGTGGTGGTTCCGTCAACTGCAATGGTTGCAAAAGGTAAGGGCTCATTGCTGACGGCATCAAACACCCTACCTCTTATGGTTCCTTGCTGAGAAAATGCTGTTGAGGCTAATGTGAAAAGGATTAAAATTGATAAATACGGGGATTTCATTTTGGAGTTATGTTTAATTTTTTTTAATAAACATTAAACAATGTGGGCCCAAAAAAGTTCACCCCCGGCTTAAAACTTTCAATCAGGGTTTAAAATAACCTCTAAACGTGGCAATAGACTTAGGCGATTGTTTTCAAGAAGGCTTTGAAATGTTCTGAATTTTCTACAAATTCTACATTATATGGCAGGTCAAGGTCATAATTTCTTATTTGGTAACCCGAAATTAGAATTTTTCTTCCTTTGAAGTTTTGAGAAAGCTTTTGAAGGTAAGTTTCGATTTCCTTTGGAAGCATGGCCGAAACAAAATAGGTAAACAGGTAGTCAGGAGTGCTTGCGCCTATGGTTTCCTCCAAGTCCTTTAGAGGGAGGTTTTGTCCGAGGTAAACCAATTTGTGACCGTTTTTCTTGACGTGGTAGGCCATGAACAAAAGACCAAGTTCGTGAAACTCATTTTCGGGAAGGAAAAGAATGAAAGATTTTGCATTTGTTGACGAAGCTTCGTTTTGCGAGCTGATTGCCATTATAAACTTTTGCCTCACCAGGTTTGAAACAAAATGCTCCTGAACGGAATTTATGGTTCCAAGTTGCCAAAAAAGCCCAACTTTTTCGAGAAACGGAAAAATGATTTGGATTATGGTTCTTTCGAAGCCAATTTTGATAATGCTACTTGAAAATGTTTTTTCGAAGAGTTCCTCGTTCAATTGAACCATGCTGCTCACCAGTGCATTTATTTGTGGCTCGTGTCCGTTTGAAGAAGTTGTAATGTCCGAAATCTTCTCGCAAATCTCCCTTTCGTTCATCTTGCAGATATGCGAGATTTTAAACCCGTACTTGTTCAAGGTACTAATGTTCATTAGCCTTAACAGATCATGATCGTCGTAATATCTTATGTTTGTAGAGGTTCTTTTAGGCCTGACTAGCTCGTGCCTTTTTTCCCAAATGCGTAAGGTGTGAGCCTTGATCCCTGTAATCCTTTCCAAATCGTTGATGCTATACTTTTGCATGACATTGCTTGTAGGTACATTAAACAACAACATCCAAACCAAAAAGTTCATGGTTTTTTCGTTTCTTTGCGTTTTAGTTTTCTTCGAACTCAAAATAGCCGTGGTTTGACAATATTAAAGATTCTATATTTCCTACTTGGGGCTATTTCGCTGGGGCTGGGAGGTTTGGGGGTTTTTATGCCTGGATTGCCAACAACACCTTTTGTTTTGTTGGCAACTTGGTTTTTCCTTCGAAGTTCGAGAAGAATTCATTCGATGGTTGTAAACAGCAAGTTTTTTGGTCCATTCCTCCACAATTACCGAAGAAGGAAAGGAATATCAGGCGGCTTGAAGATACGTTCGATGGCAATTATGTGGATTATGATAGCCTTGTCTTGCATTTTTATCATCAAACCGGGTTTCTTAACAGTTATGCTGATTGTTTTGGGGTTAATTGCCAGCTGGGTAAAAATGTTTGTGATTCCAACGGTAAATAGTGAAAATATGCCGAAAAGTGAGAACGGGGAACAAGGAAAAATTTGAAAGATTAAAAGTCCTTAAGATCGATGGATGATGTAAATTGCCGCTAGTATTGGGTGGCGGAACATAAAGAAATTCTTGGTTTTCAACTTGCATTAATCATAAGGTTGGTTCCCGAGTTTTTTTGCCACCTTTTGCCTAACTGCTGATTGTTGCACACAGAATTAAGCTCGCAATTACGTCTTATGGTCGTCAGGGCCAAAAAGTCGGATTCGTAAATTTAATTTTTAATTTGTCGAACTCTCATTATCCGATACCGGAAATTTCTCAGGGTTCCGCATTCCAAACATCCCAGGCGGCCAAGGCTTGCAAGCGGAGCATTTCCATACCATTTATTACCTTACCCCCGGCCTGCTTACCCCTTTTCAAGAATTGTGTTTCGGTGGGATTGTAAACCAAGTCAAACAAAACGTGGTTGCCGCTTATTGCCTCGTAAGGGATATTGGGGCACGAATCTACGTTGGGATACATTCCTAAAGGAGTGGTGTTAATTATCAGATGGTTATCTAATATAGTTTGATTGGTCAGTTGGGAGTAGGTCAATGTGTTTTCGCCAAGTTGTTTACGGCTTACCACAACATAGGGGCAATTATTTTTTTTTAGCACGAACTGCGCGGCTCTTGATGCTCCGCCATTGCCCAGCACCAGTGCTCCCAATCCTAACTTAACACCGTTGTTTGCAAGACTTTGTTCGAATCCAAAAACATCCGTATTGTAACCTACTAAAGTCGTTTTGCCACCAACCCTTGCAATTTTTATGGTATTTACAGCTCCAACTTCCCTTGCTGTTGGGTCGAGTTCGTCAACAAAGGGTATAATCCTTTCCTTGTACGGGATTGTAACGTTCAGCCCCACAATGTTTGTGTTGGAATCAATCAGTTTTCTGAAGGAGCCAATTTCTTCGATGGGAAAATTTTCATAAACGGTATGGTTGAGGCATTCCTTTTCAAACTTTTGGTCAAAAAATTTCTTGGACCAAGAGTGATCCAGCGGAAAGCCTACCAAGCCGAAGATTTTCTTCATCAGGCCCCTGCTTTTTTTCGCGATGCAATGTGGTCAAACCCAAGAACCAGTGCAAGGCCCAAAATTGATATTATAATGGCCTCCCAAATCATGGAGCTTTCACCTGTAATTTGCTGAAAGTAACTAGGAAGAACACTTTTCTCTAGTATTGGAACCTCCTCGCCCTTGCTGTTCATTTGGGTTATGAGAACCTCCTTCCAAGGCCAAAGTTTGTTGAGCGACCCAATCATAAAGCCGGTAAGCAATGCCAACGTGGTGCTGCGGTGTTTCCTAAAAAGCCACGAAATAACATTCGAAAAAGCGATTATGCCTACGGCGCAGCCAACTGCAAACACCAACAGATCAACAACTTGGAATTTTTTCAATGCGGTTAGCATATATTGGTACTTTCCGAGCAATAGCAGGATGAATGCTCCAGAAATGCCGGGCAATATCATTGCGCAAATTGCAATAGCACCCGAAAAAAATATGAAAATCAATCCCTCGGGGGTAGTGGCGGGGGTCGCAATTGTGATGTAAAATGCCACCAAGGTTCCGGCCAGCATTGCCAAAACGGTGGTTAAATTCCAGTCTTTAATGGTTTTCCAGACAAAAACCACCGAACCAACTATAAGTCCAAAGAAAAACGCCCAAACCAAAATTGGGTAGCTAGAGATCAAGTAGGTGAGTACCTTGGCAAGGGTAAAAAGGCTTGTTAGGATACCCAATAAAACGGCAATCAAAAAGTTACCGTTTACCTGCCTCCAGGCCTCACCAATCCCATTGGTGAAAAGGGTGCGAAAAAGCGAAAGGTTGATTGACTTGATACTATTTATCAATTCTTCGTAAATGCCAGTAATGAACGCCACCGTACCCCCCGAAACGCCTGGGATAATGTCGGCGGCACCCATTGCCATACCACGCAGTAAAATCAAAAAGTGATCTACAAGGTTTCTTTTCATAAAATATTATTTTACTTGCAGCCTAAGTCTATTTCCTGGTCGCCCATCAAATCAATCACCTCCCAAAACCCTTCAACATCAAGCAAGGCGGCAAATGTCTTGACCAATTCCTTTACTCCTTGCTTGTCAATTTGCAAGGCTTCTTGAAGTACCAATTGGCCTTCGCTTTTCTTTTGCGAAAGAAGCAAGTATGCCGCGAGCCTGTACTTAAGGGTGGAGCTATCGGTGAGTTGTTCAACGCCCCTTTTGGCAACTTCAATTGCTCCCTTAATGTTTCCGGAGTTCCAAATGGCCTCGCCGTATTCAACCCAAGTTTCTTCGTCGTCGGGATCGGCCACGATGGCTCTTTCAAAGGCATCAATCCCCATTTGAGTTTGGCCGGCGGCAAGGTAGGCATCGCCAGCAAGACACAAATAACCCGGATTGTCTGGATCTAACTCCAACCCGCGTTCGATGTAACTAACAGCCTTTTGGGTGTTTCCGGTTTCCAACTCGCAAACCCCAATACCCATCCAAGCATCAACTATTGCAGGATCTAACTTTATTGCCTTGTGATAGTTTATGGAGGCATTGCGATAATCGCCATTTTTTTCGTAACACTCTCCAATGTAATAAAACTTCATCCCATCGGATTCGTTTTCGGAAATTGCCTGGTGGTATGCATCAAGGGCTTCATCGTAATTGCCGAGCAAACTGTGGGCATAACCTTTGTGAAACCAAGAGGGCTCGTGATCGGGGTCAATGGCCAGCGAAAACCCAAGAGCCTCGAGGGCTTTTTCGTAAAGGTGGGCGTTGATGCAACTCACTCCTAGGTTGAACCATGCTTCAATACTGTAAGGATTTTTGTTGACGAAGTTCAAGAAAAATTCTATGCTCTCATCTGTAAGAGAAAGTAGATCAAAACAATAAGCAACCTCATAAATTGCAAGGTCGTTGTCGGGATTTATTTCAAGGGCTGCCTGCAAATGCTCGAGGGTTTTGACAAAATTTCCCAAGTTTTGGTACTCGAAGGCGATGTTTACGTGGATGTAGTCAAGATCATAGTTGTTTTTCAAAGCCTTTTTGTATTCTTCAATAGCCAAGTCAAACTTTTGCTGTTGGCTGTAAATGGCAGCCCTGGTAAGCATTATTTCAGGTTCGTCTGACTCAACTTTTTCGAGCCCTTCGAGCAATTCAAGAGCCCTGTCCTCACGATTAAGCGAAGCTAGAAGCTGGGCTTTGCGAAGGCTTAGTGGAATGGAACTGCCATGGAGCTTAAGGGCATAATCAGCAACTCTGAGGGCACGAGTGTAGTTCCCCCTAGACACGTAGTAGTCAACTATTTCCTCGAAATCGTCCACATCGAAGTAAATAGAATTGCTGGCATTTTCCAGTTCCTCAAACTTGCTAACCTGCCATGGTATTTGGAAATTTTCGTCTCTTTGTTCTTTCATCTTGTAATTGCGAGTGGTAAAACCCGTCATCATGCAAAACTTTTTTTTGCGCGGCAAAGGTACGAAAAAATCTGCTGGCACATACCATTGCCAGCGGATCAGTTAGTAATCACCTCTCACTTTTCTATTGATGGTAAAATTAATTGTAGGGCTTTTGTTTTTACCTTTGATGCACCATAATAAACTCAACTTTTGCAGGTTAGTAAAAATGAAATTGAAAGTATGGAAATTGTTGACCAAGGGTATTTACCTTTCGAAACCTATTGTTTAACTTTGAGCAATGTTAGCACCACAGCTTCTTTATTTTTTCACAATACTTGCTGCCCTCTGGAGGAAACTCTCATGAAGTGTTTTAGCTAATTTTACCTCAAATGTGCCATCCTTTTTTTAGCACTGCAAAAGTTGATCAAGAATTGTCAAATTAGAAGATATTGAAATGAAAAACACTGTATTGGTCACCGGCGGTACTGGCTACATTGGCTCGCACACTTGCGTGGCCCTGCAGGAGCGGGGATATGAGGTGATTCTGGTTGACAACCTCTCTAACTCCAATCAAAAAGTGGTCGAAAGGATTAAGTTGATAACAGGGGTGGCACCCGTATTTTACGAGGTTGATGTATGCGACAAGGAAGCCCTGGGCAATGTTTTCGACAATCATCCGGGCATTTTCGGAGCAATTCATTTTGCTGCCCTAAAGGCAGTTGGGGAGTCAACGCAACTGCCACTTTTGTACTACCAAAACAACATAACCGGCCTTATTACCCTCATGCAGGTTATGGAGAAGCACGGTTGCAAAAATCTTGTCTTTTCATCCTCGGCAACGGTTTACGGCCAGCCCGACATACTACCGGTTACAGAAGATACCCCCTTGCAAAAAGCAACATCGCCTTATGGCAACACCAAACGGATAAGTGAAGAAATTATAGCCGACCAAACAGCTTGTGATAAATTGAAGGCTATTTCGTTGCGCTACTTCAACCCCATCGGGGCACACCCTTCAGCCTTGATTGGCGAACTACCGCTTGGAACACCAAATAACCTAGTACCGTTTCTGACACAAACCGTGGCCGGCAAACGCCCCGAACTAAAAGTCTTTGGCAGCGATTACCATACTCCCGATGGCACCGGAATCCGCGACTACATTCACGTTGTTGACCTTGCCGAAGCACACGTGAGCGCCATCAAATATCTCGAAAATGGGTTGGCCGAGGAAAACCCAGCCGTTTTCAACCTGGGCACTGGCAACGGTTTTAGCGTGTTGGAAGTAATAAAAACCTTTGAACGGGTAAACAAATTAAAGGTAAAATATTCGATAACAAATCGTCGCCCCGGCGACATTGACAAGGTCTGGGCCGACTGTCAAAAAGCCAACAAAGTTTTGGGCTGGAACGCCAAACTCGGCCTTGATGAAATGCTCGAATCAGCCTGGCGGTGGGAAAAAAGATTGGCTGATTGGTAAATTGACCGATCGTAATACTTCTGGTACTCGCATGAGTAATAGCATAAAGCTAAGAAATTGTTGCTTTTTTTTGGATCCAACCTTGCCCATTTTTTTAGATTGAAAATTCATTTTTTTGTAATTCGGGCTTGAAACCTTTCCAGATTTCATCATTCACCCCCTAAAAACTCCTTAACTGCTTTCCGTTCTTCTTCGGAGGCATACTTTCCCAAGTAATCTGAAACGAGTGGCGGAAATTCCGCGCCAACCTCCACGAAAACCATTGCGGCGCTGTTCAGGCAATATCTCAACCCGGATGGAGGAGGGCCATCGTCAAAAACGTGCCCCAGGTGAGAGCCGCTGGATGAATCAATGATTTCAATGCGAACCATCCCGTGGGATTTGTCAACACGGTAAAGGATCACCCCTTCAACAATGGGCTCGAAAAAGCTAGGCCAGCCACATCCGGAGTCAAACTTTGCTTCACTAACAAATAGGGGTTGGCCGGAGGCAGCACTAAAGTAAATGCCGCGATCTTTTTTACGGTAATACTTGCCGGTAAACGCCCGCTCCGTGCCCGATTGTCGCAAAACTCGATATTGCTCGGGAGCGAGTAGCTCCTTCCATTCATTGTCTGTGCGAACAAAAGGATATTCGCCGGTGTCATTTGGTCCCACCATCGCGTTTTTTGGCTTCATACATTGACTTCTTTGGGTGTAAGAGCAACTTGCAGCAATTAAGTAAGCCGCGAGAATTAATATCCCTTTCATATTAAACTAATATTAATCTCAACAAAACCAAGCGGCAATTTGTTTGCACCAACAACTTCTGACAAACCCAACCAAAATTGACCTTTAAATAAAAAACAAGAAGCCACCTGCATAGCCGGTGGCTTCTTAATTGCTGGTGGGCCCAGTAGGACTTGAACCTACGACCAACTGATTATGAGTCAGCTACTCTAACCGACTGAGCTATGGGCCCCGAAAGGACAATAAATGCACCTCTCTTTTAATGGTTGCAAAATTACAAATAAAAACGATTAGTTGCCAAGAATTTTCCTTTTTTTGAAAGAAGGAAAAACAAGGCAAATTTATCGCGGCCTAAGCGGGATACCATTAAATTTCGCCATAATCGTGCCACATTGGAATTTGAGTACCTTTATATGGATTTTTTTAATAATTTTGACGCCAATTTAACAAAAACAGTCCCAGCACGATGTCAAAAATCATTAAGATTAGAAAAGGACTTAACATTCCACTGTTGGGTGGCCCTGAAAAAATTGTGAACCCTGCTCCCCGTGCCGTCCTTTATGCCATTAGGCCAATCGATTTTCACGGATTAACTCCAAAAATGTTGGTAAAAGAGGGAGACCCAGTTAAGGCCGGCACCCACTTATTTTGCGACAAGTTCAACGAACAGGTATTGTTTGCCTCGCCGGTAAGCGGTGTTTTTCACGAGGTTGTAAGGGGAGCCAAAAGGAGGATTTTGGAAGTTGTGGTCAAGGCCGACGACAATGACAGTTTCATTGATTACGGTGCCTCCGACCCCGCAACCCTTTCGCGTCAAGAAATAATTGACAAGTTGCTTTCAAGCGGTTGTTGGCCATTCATAAGGCAAAGGCCTTTTTCTGCAATTGCCAACCCCAAAAATCAGCCTAGAGGCATTTTTGTTTCGGCGTTTTCCACTTCTCCCCTTTCGCTTGATCTTGATTTTGCAGTTGAGGGAAATGAAAAGTACTTCCAAACGGGGTTGGATGTACTGTGCAAACTCACAGATGGCAAGGTTCACCTTTCCATTGATTCCAACAACACGTGCTCCACGGCCTTTACCGAGGCCAAAAATGTAGAGATCCACCGATTTTCCGGACCTCACCCTGCTGGCAACGTTGGGATTCAGATACACCATATCTCCCCCATAAACAAGGGCGAGGTTGTTTGGTACGCCGAGATTCAAGACATTGTGACCATAGGCAGATTGTTTGAAACCGGCCAGTACGACGTGTCCAGGGTTGTGGCCCTCTCGGGCTCCGAGGTAAGGTCGCCCCAGTACTTCAAAACAAAGCTTGGAGCCCAGGTCAGCTCCATAACCGAAGGCAAGTTAGTTGAAGAGCCTGGAATTGTCAAAAGGATTATTAGCGGCGACGTTCTAACTGGCACAAAGGTAAACCCTTCAGGGTTCCTTGGTTTTTATCACAACCAAATTTCGGTAATTCCTGAAGGTTTTGAGCCACAAATGTTCGGTTGGATTGCCCCAAACTTCCACCGCTTTAGCTTATCACGAACCTTTCCCTCTTTTTTATTTCCAAGAAAGAAATACCGCCACGACACAAACATTAGGAGCGGTGAAAGAGCCTTTGTGTTTACTGGCGTTTACGAGAAAGTTTTGCCTATGGACGTAATGCCAATGCAATTGTTAAAGGCCATAATGGTAAACGATATAGACAAAATGGAGCAACTTGGCATTTACGAGGTTGCCCCTGAGGATTTCGCCCTGTGCGAGTACGTTTGCCCATCAAAAATTGACATCCAAGACCTTATTTGGCAAGGTTTGGATAGTATAAAGGCAGAATTTGCGTAACCAACAGAAAAATAACTATAAATCAAGTCGTTTTGAAAGCATTTATTCGATTTATTGAAGAAAAGGTAAAGCCCAACTTCGAAAAAGGTGGCAAGCTTCAAAGGTTTCATCAAACCTTCGACGCCTTTCAAACTTTTTTTTACGTAAAAGGGGCGGTAACTAAGCGTGGAACCCACCTTCGCGATAGCATTGACATGAAACGTTCGATGTTTTTCGTGATCATAGCCTTGGGGCCAGCATTGTTGTTCGGGATGTGGAACGTTGGTTTCCAGCACTTCAAGGCCATTGGCGTAGAGGCCACAATGCTTGCCGAGTTTTGGTATGGAATGTGGAGGGTTATTCCGATAATCATTGCAAGCTATGCAGGCGGACTGGCGGTAGAATTTACCATTGCCGAGATTAAAGGCCACGAGGTCAACGAGGGATTCCTCGTGTCAGGTATGCTCATCCCCCTGATAGTTCCGGTAACAACACCTTTGTGGATGGTTTTTTTGGCCACGGTTTTTGCACTGTTGATCGGAAAGGAAGTTTTTGGCGGAACAGGGATGAACATCTGGAATCCGGCATTGTTGGCCAGAGCTTTCTTGTTTTTTGCCTATCCCGCCAATCTTTCGGGAGAGGTGTGGATCGACACCTCTTTAGCCCAAGGTCAACAACTTATTGACGGATTTTCGGGGGCAACCCCGCTGGCAATGGTTGCGGCCAATGAGATGCATAACCTACCCTCTTTATTCGAAATGTTCATAGGTACAATACCTGGTTCAATTGGCGAAACCTCAACGCTTGCAATACTTATAGGCGCGGTTATCCTGGTTGCCACGGGTATAGGTAGCCTTCGCATAATGCTGTCGGTAGTTGCTGGCGGAGTATTCATGGGTTTGTTGATAAACCTCCTCGCGGTTGAGGGTAATGATTTTATGGCATTACCACCCTACTACCATTTGGTAATGGGAGGCTTTGCATTCGGAACGGTATTTATGGCCACCGATCCCGTTTCGGCATCCCAAACTCCATTTGGAAAGTACATTTATGGATTCCTAATTGGGGTCATTACCATACTCATCAGGGTACTTAACCCGGGCTACCCTGAAGGGATGATGCTCGCCATTTTACTTATGAACACATTTGCCCCGCTGATTGACCATTATGTTGTTGAAGCCAACATTAGGCGGAGGCTCAATAGGCTGAAAAAAGTCAATTTGTCTTAACCTGAAATATTTTTGAATATGTTTAGCAACAGGTATGTTTTTGTTTACGCCTCTGTAATGGTTGTTGCCGTGGCCTTGCTCCTATCGCTTGCATCGGGATTTTTACGGCCTTTACAAGAAAAAAACATTCGAATCGAAAAAATGCAAAACATCCTTTCCTCGGTAGGGGTTGAAGCAAAAAAAGCCGAAGTGGAGAAGCTTTTCGAAGAATTCATTATTGGCCAAAAAGTGGTTAACTCCAAGGGGGAAGAGCTAGAAGGTAATGCTTTCCTCGTTGACCTCAAGGATGAAAACAGGAAGCCAGAGGAGCAAAGGCTGCTACCGGTATTCGAAGCCCGTGTTCATGGGGAGGATTATGTTATAGTACCCTTGCGCGGGCAAGGGCTCTGGGGTGCAATGTGGGGTTACGTTAGCTTTGAAAAAGACTTCACCACCATTGGCGGTGCCAACTTTGACCACGCCAGCGAGACTCCCGGCCTGGGGGCCGAAATATCCACAAGGCCATTTGAAAGGCAGTTTGTAGGAAAAAAGATTTTTGATCAAAACGGTGATTTTACCTCCGTAAAGGTAATCAAGGGGGGTGCGTCGCCCTCTGATCTTCACGGGATTGATGCCATTTCAGGTGGTACAATAACCAGCGATGGCCTCGCCAAAATGCTGAAACAAGGGTTGCAAGTGTATGAATCGTACTTTAAAAAACTGATGAAGTAATGAGCCAAGAAAAAAATACTATCAAAAAAGAGGCATTGTTCTCACCCAAGAACCGTAAATTATTGAGCAACCCTCTTAGTCAAGACAACCCTATCACGGTGCAGGTTCTTGGAATTTGCTCAGTGTTGGCTGTTACGGTGCAATTAAAACCATCCGTGGTTCTGGCTTTGGCGGTTTTCTTTGTAACGGGTGCTTCTAACGTAATAATTTCCATTTTGAGAAAAACCATTCCACCTCGCATAAGAATCATTGTTCAACTTACCGTTATTGCCACAATGGTTATCCTGGTTGATCAGGTTTTGAGAGCCTACGCTTATGATGTTAGCCGCCAACTTTCGGTCTTTGTTGGACTAATAATCACCAACTGCATAGTTATGGGCCGCCTTGAGGCATACGCAATGGGCAACAAGGCGTGGCCTTCCCTTCTCGACGGGATTGGCAATGCAGCCGGATACGCTGCCGTAATTGTTACGGTAGCATTCTTTAGGGAGCTTCTTGGGTCGGGTACGCTTTTTGGGGTTCAAGTTGTTCCGCAATTTCTCTATGACTTGGGTTACGTAAACAATGGCTTCATGATATTGCCGCCAATGGCACTAATAACCGTAGGGATAATTATTTGGGTTCATAGGGCCAGAAATCCCAAATTGGTTGATGTAAGCTAAATAAGTCTATCAGCAAAAACAATCGGTAAAATGGAAGAATACCTTAACATATTTGTAAAGTCAATCTTTATTGACAATATGGTTTTTGCCTATTTCTTGGGCATGTGCTCCTACCTGGCGGTATCACGTACCGTGAAAACCAGCGTGGGACTTGGCGTGGCGGTCACCTTCGTGCTTGGAATAACTGTTCCGATAAACTATCTGCTCACAAATTACGTGTTGGCCAAGGGTGCATTAGTCTGGTTGGGGCCTCAATTTGCCACAGTTGACCTAAGTTTCCTAACCTTCATTATGTTTATTGCAATCATAGCAGCAATGGTACAGTTGGTGGAGATGGTGATAGAAAAATTCAGCCCTGCGCTTTATTCTACCTTGGGTATATTCCTTCCGTTGATTGCGGTAAACTGCGCAATACTCGGGGGGGCGTTATTTATGGTTGAACGTAACTATGGCAATGTAGCCGAAGCAACTGTCTTTGGACTCGGTAGCGGTGTTGGCTGGCTCCTGGCTATCGTGGCTATTGCGGCCATTCGCGAAAAAATCCAGTACTCAAATGTTCCGGCACCCTTGCGCGGCCTCGGGATTACCTTCATAATCACCGGCCTCATGGGTATTGCCTTCATGAGTTTTATGGGAATTAAGTTGTAGGTTAATCATCGTAATAATATTTAATATGATTCTTATTGATTCAGGAACCCTTTGGATTATTATTGCCAGCGTTGGTTCTTTCTTGCTGATTACGCTTTTTTTGGTGGCAATGCTGCTTTATGCAAGGGCAAAGCTCGTGCCGAGCGGCCCTGTTAAGGTAACCATAAACCAGGATCGAGAAATAACCGTACCTGCCGGAATGACCTTGCTTAGCACCTTATCGCAACAGGGAATTTACTTGCCAAGCGCCTGTGGCGGAGGCGGTACTTGTGCCATGTGCAAGTGTCAGGTTGTGGACGGAGCCGGCGATATTCTCCCAACAGAAGTAGGCTATTTTTCGCGCAAGGAAATCCAAGATAAGTGGAGGCTTAGCTGCCAGGTAAAGGTCAAGAGCGACATTGACATCAGGATTCCGAAAGAGATCTTCGGAATCAAGAAGTGGGAATGCGAGGTGGTGTCGAATCACAACGTTGCCACTTTTATAAAGGAGTTCGTGGTTAGGCTACCCGAGGGCGAATCAATGGATTTCAAATCGGGTGGTTACATACAGATAGACGTTCCAGCCATTGACGTTGACTTCAAAGACATTCTAGTGGAAGACGCATATCGCGAAGATTGGGAAAAATTCAGGCTGTTTGACCTGAAAATGCGCAATCCCGAATCGATTTTCAGGGCCTATTCGATGGCCAATCACCCAGCCGAGGGAAACATAATTATGCTCAACATAAGGATTGCTACCCCACCCTGGGATCCCAAAACAAATTCATTCATGAAAGTTAACCCTGGAGTTTGCTCTTCTTACGTTTTTTCGCGCAAGCCTGGCGACAAGGTAACCATTTCTGGCCCATACGGCGAATTCCACATTAAAAATACCAATAAGGAAATGGTTTACATTGGAGGTGGAGCAGGTATGGCACCGCTCAGGTCGCATATTTTCCACCTTTTTCATACGCTGAAAACCGGTCGCAAAGTCTCTTACTGGTACGGGGCTAGGTCAAAACGGGAGATTTTTTACGAGGAAGAGTTTAGAGAGATTGAAAGCAAGTTTCCGAATTTCAAATTTAACATAGCACTATCAGAACCCCTTCAAGAGGATAACTGGACCGGTTACACAGGCTTTATTCACCAAGTTGTTTTGGACAATTACCTTGGCAAGCATGCCGAACCAGAGGAAATAGAGTACTACCTTTGCGGACCACCAATTATGAACTCTTCGGTCCTAAAAATGTTAGATAGCCTCGGCGTACCTGAAGGTAACATTGACTTGGACGATTTCGGCGGTTAGAACCAATCCAATAACTTGTATTTTTAGGTGTCAATCCAACGACATAAAGAGGCAAGGAAGGTAACGTTTGTTGGCCTTGTTGCCAACATTATCCTTACGATCTTCAAATTTGTCGCCGGAGTGCTTGGCAACTCTTCGGCTATGATTGCCGATGCTGTTCATTCAGTAAGCGATTTTGCAACCGATTTGGTAGTGATAACCAGCCTTCGGGCGTCGTCGAAACCCCACGACCACAAACACCGGTACGGGCACGGAAAGATCGAAACACTTGCCACCGCCCTCATAGGTGGGGTTCTGATTTTGGTGGGAGCCGGGCTAATTTACTCATCGGCAATGGCAATACAGGGGCACTTTTCCTCTTTGCCACTTCAAAAACCAGGCCTGGTGGCCTTAATTGCAGCAGTATTGTCCGTGGTCGTCAAGGAGATTCTTTTTAGGTACACCATAAATGTCGGAAATAGAATAAAAAGCAAGGTTGTTGTGGCAAACGCGTGGCACCATCGTAGCGATGCGTTTTCCTCATTAGGAACAATAATTGGTATTGGAGGAGCTATCCTTTTGGGCAGCAGGTGGGTTATTCTCGACCCCATAGCAGCCATTGTGGTTAGTTTTTTCATATTAAAGGTTGCCGTTCAAATCCTTCGAGAAACGATTTCGGAATTGATAGAAACATCACTCTCAAGAGAAATCGAATCCGAAATACTTTCCCTGGTAAACTCCGTAGAAGGGATACACGAGCCCCACAGTCTCAAAACTCGCCATTTAGGCAATGACATTGCAATCGAAATGCACGTTTTCGTTGACCCAGAAATGAATGTAATGCAGGCCCACGATCTAACCTTGGAGGCTGAAAGTAAGCTTTTGGGCCGTTTTGGTAGCACCACCCACATTTCAATTCACGTGGAGCCTTTGGAGAAATGCCAGAATAAAAATGAAGGGTGAGAAGTGAAAAACTAAAAAAAAATTATTTGGCAATGGTAATCATAAGCCAACAGCTAATTGCTACCAGCCGCCAAAAGCTAGTTTGCCGATTAGTATTGATAACGAATGTTTATTAATTATCAATAAATGTTTGCGAATTTGCGATGAAAAAATGTCTTCAGACTATCATTAATTTCATCTTGATTGTCGTCCTAAAAAAACAAAAATTCTATGAGGATAAATTTAAATTTTGGTTTGTTTCTAGCCGCAATATTCCTATTTGGGTGCACTGAGTCAAAACAAAACTTAGAAAGAATAAACATTAGGGGCGAGGTTTTCGGCACTACATACCTGATTAGTTTCTACACTGATTCTGGTGAAACATACCAGGTCGAAATTGAAGAGTTGTTTGAAAAAATTAACCAATCGGTATCCTACTACCGCCCCAATTCAATCATTTCGTTGGTAAACAGGAACGAAACCAAAACGATTGACGACATCTTCGAGCGTGTTTACCTTCGATCGGCAGAAATACATAAGGATACCTATGGTGCCTTTGACCCGACAGTTTCTCCTTTGGTTAACGCATGGGGTTTTGGATTTGCAAATTCAGAGAAAATGACCAAACCTTTAGTGGACAGCCTGCTCCGTTTTGTTGGTCTTAACAAAACCAGGTTAGTTTCAAAGGGTATTTTGGAAAAGGATTTACCCGAAATACAATTCGATTTCAATGCCATAGCAAAGGGGTATGCCGCCGACTTGGTGGGCGAGCTGCTACTTTCGAAAGGAATTACCGAGTTTTTGGTTGAAATTGGAGGAGACTTGACCACGCGTGGCATCAAACCCGACGGAACCAAATGGAGGGTTGCATTGGAAAATCCCGCCGAAAGTTGGGACTCACCTCAAGAATATGATTTTTTCATCGAGTTGGAGAATAAGGCGGTTGCCACCTCTGGCAGTTATCGCAGGTACTTCGAGTTGAACGGCAAAAGATTCTCACACACCATTGACCCTACTACAGGATATCCTGTGAGCCATTCGCTCCTGGGCGTTTCGGTGGTGGCAAAGGATTGCATTACGGCTGACGGGTATGCAACGGCATTTATGGTTATGGGACTCGAGCGATCAATAGAATTCGTGAAAAACAAGTCCGAAATCGAAGCGTTTTTTATCTATTCTGATGGCTCAGATGGCTTCAAAACTTATTGGACAAGCGGAATTAATCCACAAAGGAAGTAAGTACAAACCTGCCCTAAATTCGCCCTGACTCTAGAATTTTAAGGTACCTCTCCCTGATTGGAACAAGTTTTTCGATAGAGTTCTGGCTTTTAAAGATCCTTACAAGGTTCACAATTTGTCTGTCCTGGTAAAAATAGGCAGAGGCGGCATCAAAAAACAACAGGCTTGTTTCGAACTTGACCTCCTTGGTTAGTTTCTTGAACCTATCCCAAGAAATGTATTCCGGCACCACAAAGTAACCTATCTGGGGCTGAATCTCATCGAAAAAGTATATCCCATCCTCGAAAGTTGTGAGGTGAAAAAATTTTTCGAGCCTGATGATTACCATTTGGTCTATCAACTTCGTGTGGCTTTTCTTAAACCTAACACCCTGATTTTCGTACAACCCTTGCAACTCGTCGATGTGTTGGTACGAATTCATTCCAAGTAACCTGATTACCTGATAGTTGGAACCTTGATAGGTGATGTAACCAATGGTTGCAAAAAACTCCAATTGAAAAGACTTTCTAACATTATGGGTGGCTCTCAAAATTGTTTCGAAAGAGTGGTATCCATCCAGCTCGAGATACACGTGGGTGCCCAACTTGAAACCCGGAGAATCTTCGTAGTAGTTGAAAAATGGCGCTCGGCTTTCGTAAACCTGGTACCTGTTCTCAAGCAAGCCAGGATCGGTAGTGGTGAGTTTTTCCTCCTTGTTAAGGGCACCAAAACGTTCAATTATTATTGGCAAACGTTCCATCCTTCTTGGTTTTTTGGTAAATAATGCTGCCCTTTTCAAGAGGCAGGACCATTGTCGCAGTCTGATTTTTTATCCCTTTGACAGGTACAGGCCATAGGTTTTCCACTATCCGGATCAAATTTGCTTCCACACGTCTTGGTGAATGTTGACCCCTTGATGAAAAACATCTTAATTGCTATGCCAGCAACGGCAAAAGCCAATAAAATAATTGTAAGGACTAAAACTTGCATTGTATTTACTTAAACAAATCAAAATTAACAATTGTTCAGTTTGGTTTTTGGGTTCGAGTCACAAACTTAAAAAGAAAGGGCTCAAGGTTAATTTTTATAAGCCCAATGCCTAACCAAACGGAAATATTTCTCTTGGTTTAATCCAATTGGACATTCCCCCCTACTCCACCACAAAATGGCCGTTTTCAACACTCCATTCGTTGCCGAAAAAGCCTGAAACCTTCACGCCGTTAAGGCCTTCCTTGAGCCATTCGATGGTGAATATCATCAGGTCGGGAAAGCCAGTAATACCAGAGAAGTAGTCATTGTTCCAAAGTGATTTCATTCCTGTGGCGCCTGTACCTGCCACTACCCCTACGCTGCCCATTTTACTGTCGGGCCGAGGATGGATGAAATAGGTTCCCAGATTGTCACCTTCAAAAATTTGCGAGCCAAACTTGATTCCATTATTGGTGACCTCCACCGGGCAATTAATCAACAGGAAATTCCAGGCAAGGTTGTTTTGAGAATTGCCATAAATAACCACGTTCCTGTCAGGGTGAGCCTCTGGATTGAACTCGTAGTCAGGGATTATTTCAATGGACCCATTGCCTCTATAAAGAAATGTTTCTGAATCAAAGCGAGCTTTGTTCAGGTACCATTCGTTTTCATCAGGGGTGCCATTGGTGGCATACACAAACACCACGTTATTTGTGAAGGCAAACTTGAATCCACCGTAGCGTTCAGGATTTTTTTGGTTTGACGGCAAGCCTGATATTTCGCTCCAGGTGCTTCCACAATAATAAACAATTACATCGCCAATGCTCTTTGGTGCAACCACTTTTCCATTAACGGAAATCACAATAGGTTTTGAATTATTGAGCAGTGAAGTGTGGAAGGTAATCGTCTGAATGTTTTCGAGGTTTGCAAAAATGGTATCGTGGCGCAAGCTCACCTTCGCTTCGGAGTGCAGGTAAGGAACCAACTGCTGGTTAACAGTTATCCAGTAGTTGCTGGCCGAAACGGCTGGCGATGCAGTGCGAAACTCAAAATTTTTTACTTCGGCCTTTTGCGCGATGGTGTTTTGCCTAAAGAATTCGAACAGCGGCGGCCAATCCATACTGTGATTGCCGTACCAATGCGAACCACCAGGGTACTCGTAATATGCAAAATTGGGATGAAGCCTCCCCAGCTTTTCGCGCATCAGCCTCGCTTGCTCCACCGGAACCACTGCATCGGCACTGCCATGAAGCACGTAAACCCCCGATTGCAGGTAATTTATTGTCAAGTCAAGAACCCTTCCGGGAAGTGCTCCCCGGTAAACCATCTCGAAGTGCTTGTTTTCCAACATTGCCGAATCAACCCCAGTTCTTCTATAGGTAATAATGTCTGGATAGCCGGCAGCCGGGGCAATTGCCGCCCACTTGTCGGGGTAGGTGGCACCAAGAACCCAGGTACCGTGGCCTCCCATCGAGTGCCCTGTTAGATAGGTACGGCTAGGCTTTGTATTGTAAATCTTGCCGGCGTCGGCCAAAACTTCAAGGGCATCCATCCTACCCCACTCTTCCCAGTTGAAACCAAACGGGCGACGATTTGTTGGAGCAACAATGTGCGCCCAGTCCTTTTGCCTGTAGGCCCTCGCTTGGTTGGTGGCCTCCACCGAAGCCCCGTGCAACGACAAAACTAAAGCCTGATTTGGAGCATCGGATGTTGAAGGTGCAACGGAATAGTACTGCACGCTGCCGTCAATATTGCTTACGAAGGTTCGCTCGTGGTGCTGGTTGCCCCTTCTCACGTTTATTTCAAAGGCAACCCTGTCTATTTCTTCGCCTTCATTAGTTTTCAAAACAAGCGTTGCCCAAATCTTTTCGCCAACAAAGTTGCCCCTTGGTGCAGGAATTTTGAATCCCACCTTTCGGGTTGTTAACGGAACGATGCTTCCGGTATGAAAAACAGCGCTTTCTCCTGTTTCCAAGCGGCAGAGAACTTTAAGTTTTCCTATGGTTTCATCGCTGGCATTAATTATCCTTATGGCTCCAAGTAGTTCCTTTTCTTCACCACGGATAATGGATGGCAGGGTCATATCCCTCTTAGAAAACATAACTTCCTTACGAGGAATTACTATCTTGGATGATACCTTTCCGAACCTGCCGTAAGTGTAAACAAATTGGTTTTGTCCTTTCTTAAGTTTGAACGGAATCAAAGTTTGGTTGTAATCGTAATGGTCGCCCTCACGTGGCAAGCCGTTTACAAAAACCCTCGTGTGCCCTGTTGCCTCCAAAAGGGCAACTTGACCTGCCGGCGAATCGAACTCAGTGTAAACGTAGGCCCTGCCAAGCCCCCCGGCGAAATAGCCGGTGGAATCAACCTCAATTGCATCCCATTTCAATACGGGGCGGCCCGGCCTCGAGTTGTAGCAATATTTCAACTCCAACCCCTCCTTAGGGGTTTCGAAAAGGTCGGAGGCAACTTGCCAAGCCAAAATATCTTGAAACCCCGTAAGCATTCCCGGAACCATTGCATCCCTCAATGCAAAACCTCTAGTGAAGTTGTGAATCACCATCCCTTCTTCGGTTGACTCGGCCCGCTCCCGACCGAATATTTCAACAATGTTTCCTGTTTGCTGGCATTGTGTCAGGCTAATATACAAACACGTAATTATCAGGGATATTAGAACTATCTTGAGAGAGGAATAAGGGGGAATTAGAATCAAAGAAATGTTGATCATTTCAAATTTTTTGAATTTTTAAAATACTAATAATCACATATTTAGCTAATGGTTTCTTGTAAATAAACAATTACGAAGTTACTGAAATATTCTTTGCTATAGGCTAATTTTGCAAAGGATTTGAATCAGCAATAAGGGACACATCTCAACAGAAAAATATGGTGCAAAGCGATCTAACCGTAAATATTCACCATCAGGCAGCTAAGCAATTACCAATTTGGCGCTTTTTCATCTGGGTCAGATCGGGAATTTGAAGCCTTTTTCTTCGGTTTTGCCCAAAAACACGCGGTGGGCGAGTTTTCCGGCACTGTTTCGCATAGTAGGTTCGCTGAACTCGAGCAAAAGTGTCCCAACCCATTGGTCCGGGCTCCGGAAATGGTTTTACAAGGAAATTGCACCTAGTGTGTTTTGTACAGGCTTCAAACTCCTGAAAGCCTTCCCCATCCAAATGAAGAAGCAAAGCAGCACGTTAATGGAGCTAACCGCCAAGGGGCATTGGTCAGAAGTGGCTCTCTACCGGTTTATGGTTCAAGCCGTACTAAGCAAATCTGGATACCTAAGCCGAGGCCTGTTGGAGGGCTCGATTGCTGAAGGAGTTCAACTGATTGCAAATTTCATCAAAATAATTAAGGACAGCCCAAGGGTAATACAATGCAAGGTACCCCGTAGAAATCAGACCTGATGGGAACTGTGACCAAGCGGTTGGTAAGCATTTTTCAAACCCAATACACCCCGCACCCTTTATCCGGGAGCTTTAAGACCAACGGGTAGCCAGATTGAAGGCCTTATGCCTTCCAGGAAAAGAAGCATACCATTTAGGAAGAAATAATTGTTGCAGAAACGCTGCCCAAGCCGACCGCTCAGATCAAATTATTGTTAGGCGTCAGGAGCCAACCAAAGGCCTGCCATCCATTTCCTTGGGAATATCCACACCAATTATTTTCAAAATGGTGGGTGCCAGATCAGCCAACCGGCCATCCCTAATTTTATCGTACTCTGGGCTAATCAACCAGCAGGGTACCGGATTGGTTGAGTGCGCTGTATTTGGCGATCCATCGGGATTAAGGGCAAAATCAGCATTGCCATGATCGGCGGTGATTATTACGGAGTACCCTCTGGCAATTGCTGCTTCAACAGTTTCTTTCAGGCATGAGTCCACGGTTTCAACAGCTTCCTTTATGGCACTGTAAACCCCTGTGTGTCCAACCATATCAGCATTGGCATAATTTAGACAAATGAAATCGAATACGTCGCGATTGATTGCCTCCACTACCTTGTCCTTTACTTCAGGCGCGCTCATTGACGGCTGCAAGTCGTAGGTTGCAACCTTGGGCGATGGTACCATAATACGCTCCTCGCCCGGAAACTGTTCTTCGCGTCCACCATTGAAGAAGAAGGTAACATGAGGGTACTTCTCGGTTTCGGCTATTCTAAGTTGTTTCTTGCCTTTGTTTGAAAGAACCTCTCCGAGGGTATTTACCAATTCTTCTTTCTCGTAAATAACATTCACATCCTTGAAGGACTCATCGTATCGGGTCAAAGTAACATAGTGCAGGGGTAGGGTTTGCATTTCAAACTCGGGCATGTCCTTTTGTGAAAGCACGGTGGTGAGTTCCCTTAGCCTGTCTGTGCGGAAGTTGAAACAAATAACCACGTCGTTTGTACCGATGGCTGCAACTGGCTGCCCGTTTTGGTCAATGATTACGCGAGGATTGATAAACTCGTCCGTAACATCATCATTATAAGAGGCCTGCACTGCCTCGGCTGCCGAGGTATGCTTGATGCCAGCTCCGCCAACCAGCAGGTCATAGGCAAGCTTAACCCGCTCCCAGCGTTTGTCGCGGTCCATGGCATAATATCTACCACATACCGAGGCAACCTTGCCTGCAGAGTTTTTAAGGTGTTCTTCCAATTCATTGATGAAGCCAAGCCCGCTCCTTGGGTCCGTATCGCGCCCGTCGGTAAATGCGTGGATGTAAAGGTCACTAAAGCCAACCTTTTTCGCCGCATCGCAAAAGCCGAAGAGGTGATCCATTGCAGAATGGACGCCTCCATTGGAAACAAGCCCGAGTAAGTGTACCTTTCTGCCATTTGCCCTGGCGTATTCAAATGCCTGGTTTAGAACGGGCTCTTTGAAAAAATCACCATCGCGAACTGCCTTGCTTATCCTGACGAGTTCTTGGTAAACCACCCTGCCAGCGCCGATGTTAAGGTGACCCACTTCGGAGTTGCCCATTTGGCCGTTGGGCAATCCAACGTCTTCTCCAGAAGTCTTTATCTGGGCCGTTGGGTGGGTTTGTGTGAGGCTTTTAGTAAACTTAACCTCCGAATTGAATATAATGTCGGACGGGCCGCGATCTCCAAGCCCCCATCCGTCCAGGACAACCAAAAGAACTCTATTATTTTTCATCAAAATATTCTTGTTTTTTTCTTTCCTTGCTGCAAAAATCCAGCAAGGTTACATTATTTTTGACAACCAAAGCTAAAAATTACCTGTGTTTATAAGTTTAGGGAATTGGGTGATTGGATTTTAAATATTCAATTGTAAATTGCCAATTATTCACACTTCCCCAAAATCTGCATCACCCTTACTGCTTACATTGGTTCCTTTCCTCTTCCTTTCTGTCGCTCTTGGGCTAAACTATTTCCCTGGAATCACTAATGGCTTTTCACTTTCTCAGGGTTTTCATAAGTTCTGAGGCAAACACAAAATCATTCAATTCTTTGTTGTCCGAATTCAAGAAATCCGCCCGTGAGCCCTCCCACCACAATTGCCCATCGTGAATAAAGGCCACCTTTTCGCCAATTTCCATAACTGAGTTCATATCATGGGTGTTGACAACCGTGGTTATGTTCAGCTCCTTGGTGATTTCACTAATTAGGCGGTCAATCACTATAGCCGTGCGGGGATCCAAACCCGAATTGGGCTCGTCGCAAAAAAGGTATCTCGGGTTGTTTGATATAGCTCTAGCAATTGCCACCCTCTTTTTCATTCCACCGCTAAGCTCGGCCGGGTAGAGTTTGTTAGTGCCCTTGAGGTCAACCCTATCGAGGCAGAAGTTTACCCTATCTTGCTTTTCATTTGGGGTCATATCACTGAACATATCGAGGGGGAAAATAATGTTTTCTTCAACAGTCATTGAGTCAAAGAGGGCACCACCCTGAAACAACATACCGAGTTTTTGTCGAACAATCTTTCTTATGGAAAAATTCATTCTGCTGAACAACAGATCATTGTAGTGAATTTCCCCTCCGTCAATTTCAAATAACCCGACGAGGCATTTAAGGAAAACTGTCTTGCCGGAGCCACTCTTTCCAATAATTAGGTTTGTTTTTCCTTCTTCGAAAACCGTTGAAACATTTTTCAGAACCTGGTGGCCATCAAAACTCTTGCTTATGTTAGCAGCCCTTATCATGCCAGCAATAGTTGGGTTAACAATAAGTTGAAGAATATTACGAAAATGCTGCTCACCACCACTGCCTGAGTGCTCGATTGCCCCACCTCCAGAGCTCCCCCCTTTGTAAAATACCCAAAGTATCCTGAAATGGTTGTTATCAAAAATGCAAAAACGACTGTTTTAAGCAGTGCATACAAAACATCGAAAATTCTGAAATCAAGCAGGATGCCCTCCAGATAGTGGCTGATCGGTAAAATTGGGGTAAGGTAGGCAACTAGCCACCCACCTCCAATGCCAATTGCTATGCTGAAAATAACCAAAATGGGGTTGATTATTACCGAAGCAATTACCTTTGGAAGTATTAGGTAACCTGCCGAATTTATTCCCATTATTTCCAATGCATCAATCTGCTCTGTAACCCTCATAGTACCAATTTCGGATGAAATCCGTGACCCCACCTTTCCGGCCAAAATGAGGCTAATCATAGTAGGGGAAAATTCAAGGATAATGGTTTGGCGGGTTACAAAACCAACGGTGTAGGTGGGCAACAAAGGATTGTCAATGTTGAAGCTAGTTTGAATGGCAACCACTGCTCCAATAAAAACCGAAATAATTGCCACAATGCCAAGGCTCTGGAGCCCAAGATTGTCAATCTCGATTATTATTTGCCTTCGGTACATCGAGGCACGTTCTGGCTTTTTAACAATCTGAACCAAAAGCAACAAATATCTACCGAGATGGTAAAGGAACCCCATTGTGGTGTATAATTTATGCTGCAAAAATACTCATTTTTTGCGTTACCTGCCCAAACAAACACAATTGGATTAAACTATTATTTACTACCTTTGGCTACTTTTTGTTGGAGTGAGTTTTGGAAAGAACACCTGTAAATTAGGCTACAACCCTGAAAGTTTTAAGGGATTTTGCACTTGGGGTTTTCCATAAACCAAAAAATGGAATTGAAAAATTGCAATTATTAGAAGAAGGCACATAGGATGAGTTTGGACCTTGTTGAAAAATTGTCTAAGGTTTTCGATCGCTCGGCGGCCCATGAGGTTTCGCAAATTCTTCTTTCAAATAATCTCCGGTTGATTATTTCCAATGCCAGAACCACCAAACACGGCGATTTCAGGCCGTCGACCAACGGATCGCGCCACAGGATTTCAATAAATGGCAACCTTGGAAAGGACTCTGCATTGCTGGTGTTCCTTCACGAATTCGCCCACCTTATTGTTTATCAAAAGCACCAAAAAAGGGTGGCGCCACACGGAAATGAGTGGAAGTCTATATTCTCGCACTACATACAAAACTTCGTGGCGAAAGGCCATTTCAGTCAGTATCTTAAAGATGACTTGATTGGCTTTTCACAAAACATTAAATCAACCGGGTTGGGGTATGGAGAGCTTGCCCGCAAGCTGGGCGCAGAAGGACCAAGTGGCGAGAAATCAACTGGGATTATCTATTATGTTGAAGATCTTCCAGAAGACAGCATTTTCGTTACCCGGAGCGGCAGGGTTTTCCGAAAAGGCAAGTTGCTTAGAAAAAGGTATCTTTGCCTCTGCCTTACCACCAACAAACGCTACGTATTCAATCCACTAGCGGAAGTGATGCCAAGACAAATGAGCCAAAAAAAGTAAATTGGGATATGAAAAACCAACCCTTTGAAAAGAACGACCACAACTACGCTGTGATAATGGCCGGTGGAATTGGCGAGAGATTTTGGCCACTTAGTCGCCATTACAGGCCAAAGCAATTCATCGACATCCTTGGAACGGGCAAAACACTGATTCAGCAAACATACTCGCGGTTAGAAAAAATAATTGATCCGGATAAAATTTTCGTGATAACGAATCAGCGTTACAAAACATTGGTTCTCGAACAAATTGCGGCCTTAAACCCCAAAAACGTGATTTGCGAGCCCACTCGAAAAAACACCGGGCCTTGCATTGCATACGCTACCTGGAAAATAAAAGCCCTTGACCCCGAGGCTTGCCTGGTGGTGGCCCCTTCCGACCACCTGATCCTCGACGAAATCCAATTCTTGCACGACATTGACTCAGCGCTTAAAGCTGCCCGTCAACATCAATGGCTTCTCACCCTGGGCATAAAACCCAACCGCCCGGATACGGGTTATGGATACATACAATACATTGAAGGGTCTGTGTTGCATGAATTTCTTAGCCTAAAAAAGGTAAAAACATTCACCGAAAAGCCCAACCTTGAACTGGCTCAGTCGTTCGTGGAAAGTGGCGATTTTTTGTGGAATAGCGGCATTTTCGTCTGGTCGGCAAATGCAATCGTCGAAGCCTTCGAAAAATTCGAACCCGAGATAAGTTTCGTCTTCAACGAAGCAGAGGGCCTTTACAATAACCCTGCCGAGGAAACCTATATGAGCACCGCATTTGCAACCTGCAAGAGCATAGCAATTGACTATGCAATACTCGAAAAGGCCGACAACGTCCACGTTTTTGTCACTGATTTTGGGTGGACCGACCTCGGAACCTGGACCTCGCTATTCGAAAACACCGAGAAGGACAAGCACAACAACTCAGTTTCTGGTCGAAATATCATTTTGAACCAAGTGAAAAACTGTATTTTCAACGTGCCCAATGAGAAAATAGTAGTAGCCCAAGGACTTGATGGCTACATTGTGGCCGAATCGGATAACGCCATTTTGATTTGCCCCAAAGATAAAGAGCAGGAAATAAAAAAGTACATTGTCGAAGTTAGAAACAAGTAATAAATCCCAAATTTCGAAACCCTAAAAAAAAAGAAAATGACAAAAAGAATCCTGTTGATTTTTACCGTTGCCCTATTGGTGCAGGTATCCCCGGCCAGGGCCGACGAAGGTATGTGGCTGCCCTTCAAAATGCATGATGCAATTTTTGGTGAAATGCAAAAGCTTGGCTTCAACCTCACTCGAGAGCAATTATTCAGTTTTTCGCAATCAAGCCTCAAAGATGCAATCGTAAGCATTGGGGGTTGCACTGCAGAGATTATATCGCCCAAGGGGCTAATGCTCACCAACCACCACTGCGCCACTCGCCAAATACAATCACACAGCAGGGTTGGCAACGATTTGTTGCGCGATGGATTCTGGGCAAAAACCCTGGAGGAGGAACTTCCAAACCCCGGTATGGTGGCAAGGTTCTTGGTTGGCGTGACCGATGTAACCGAAAGATTTTCGGCCATTATTTCCGACCAAATGACGGAGGCTGATAGGACAAGCGCCATTAGGAAATTGAGTTCCGAAATAGAAAAGGAGGCCGTTGGTGGAACCCATTATCAAGCCAACGTCAGGGCGCTTTTTGCCGGAAACGAGTTTTTCTTGTTCGTCTTCGAAACCTTTACCGATGTTAGGCTGGTTGGGGTTCCACCTTCGAGTATAGGCAAGTATGGTGGCGACACCGATAATTGGATGTGGCCTCGTCACACCGGCGACTTCACCTTGTTCAGAGTTTACACCGGCCCCGACGGAAAACCTGCCAACTATAGCAAGGACAATGTACCCTTGGTGCCCAAGCACCACCTTCCCGTATCGCTCAAAGGGGTGAGAGAGGGCGACTTTGCAATGGTTTTGGGCTATCCCGGAAGCACTTTTAGGTATCTCACTTCTTTCGGCATCGAGTACAACCTTTCGGATATGTATCCCCCACGGATCGACATAAGGCGGAGGAAACTTGACATAATTGAGAAGGCAATGGCCACCAGTGATGAAATACGAATCCAGTACTCTACGCGGCAATCGAGCATCTCCAATTACTGGAAAAATTTTATTGGAATGAGCCGCGCCCTTGTACGCAACAATGTGGCAGATTCCAAAAGAGAGCTTGAAGCCAGGTTTATAAAGTGGGCAAATTCTGACAGTGCCAGAAAGGCGCAGTACGGAAACCTAATGGAAGAATACAAAACCATTTACCAAGGATTAAGAGAGTTTAATTCGCAGAACTTCATCTATCTTGAAGCAATGCCCACGGGTCCCATAAACTTCAATGCAGCAATAGGTTTCGAAAGGCTTCTCGAAGCCCTGAAAAAGAAAAACAACAAGGAAGAAGTTGAAAAGATCGCTTTGGACCTAACATCAATGGTTAATAGGGTTTTTACCAACTTTAACCAAGAAATTGAACGACAGCTTTGGGCCGCAATGTTCGAGGAATACCATAAAAGGATACCAGGAAGAAGGCTTCCGGGTGTTTTCGAAACCATTGCCAAGAGGTATAAAAACAATTTCGATAAATACGCCACTGATGTATTCAACAAAAGCATTTTCTCCAATCCCGAAAAACTAAAGGCCTTCTTGAAAAAACCTTCGGCAAAAGTTTTGGAAAGAGATCCAATATACGTTGCCGCCCAGTCGGTCAGGATAAACAACGTTTCTATTTCTGATCAAATTGCCGATTACCAAACGCGCCTTGCCAAAGCAGAAAGATTGTTTATTAGGGGACTTAGGGAGATGGATCCCGATGGAAGATTTTATCCCGATGCCAACTCTACTATGCGTTTGACCTATGGCACGGTTGGAAGCTACTTCCCAGCCGATGCCGTTCATTACGGTTTCATTACTACCCTGAAGGGTGTTATGGAAAAAGAAGACCCCAACCACCATGAGTTTGTGGTGGCTGACAAATTAAAGCAATTGTTCTTGAACAAGGATTACGGCGAATATGCCGAAAACGGAGAGATGGTCGTGAACTTCATTTCGAACAACGACATCACGGGAGGCAACTCGGGAAGCCCGGTAATAAACGGGGACGGCCACCTAATTGGCCTTGCCTTTGACGGCAATTGGGAAGCTATGAGCGGCGACATACTATTCGAAAAAGAAACCCAAAGGTGCATTAACGTGGATGCACGCTACATACTTTTTATAATAGAAAAGTTTGCCGGAGCTACCAACCTGATTGAGGAAATGACGATAGTTAGATAGCTTAGTGCAAGGGGCTACTACAAGGGGGCTCAAAGACGGTAGAGACGTAGCATGCTACGTCTCTACTTGTATAGGCTCCATGCCATATACCCTATACCATGCACCTTAATACTTCGGCTTTGTGCCCATATTGTAGAATATAAAAGAATACACATCTGAAATTTCCTCAATGGTTTTGCTTACCGGTTTGCCTGCACCGTGGCCTGCATCTACATCTATCCTTATCAATACGGGGTTGGTACCGGAATACCTTCGCTGCAACTCAGAAATGTACTTAAAACTGTGGGCAGGAACAACCCTATCATCATGATCGGCGGTGGTAACCATAGTAGCGGGGTACACATTTCCGGCGGGTACGTTGTGTAGTGGCGAGTACTTGTAAAGATAATGAAATTCCTCCTCCGTTTCGCTGGAGCCATAATCGTAAACCCATGCGCGCCCAATTGTGAACTTGTGAAACCTTAGCATATCCAATACCCCAACTGCAGGGAGCGCAACCTTGAACAATTCAGGTCTTTGGTTTGCTACTGCAGCCACAAGCAACCCACCGTTGGAGCCACCCTGAATGGCAAGTTTCTTGGAGTTGGTGTACTTTTGGTCTATCAGATATTCGGCGGCCGCAATAAAATCATCGAACACGTTTTGCTTTTGCAATTTCGTGCCAGCATCGTGCCATTTTTTTCCGTACTCGCCCCCACCCCTTATGTTTGCAACTGCATAAACCCCGCCGTTTTCTAACAGTATCAATCTCGAAAGGGAAAAACTGGGCGTAATGCTCACGTTGAAACCTCCGTATCCATATAGCAGGGTCGGATTTTTTCCGTGTAGTTTAAGACCTTTTTTGTGGGTTATGAACATTGGGATCCTCGTACCGTCCTTGCTTGTATAAAACACTTGCCTGGTTTCGTATGCTTCTGGGTCGAAGTCAACGTTGGGCTTGAAGTAAACCTCGTAGGTGTTTGCCTCAACGTCGTATTTGTAAATGGTAGAGGGAAACGTGAAGGAACTAAAAGAAAAGAATGCCGTATTCTCATCTTTTTTGCCGCTCAAACCCCCAAAAGTACCTACGGTGGGCAATTGAAGCTCTCCTGTATGGTTTCCTTGCATATCGTGGATGTAAACTTTGCTTTTTACATCTTCCAGGTAGGTGGCAAATATTCTTCCTCCAACCAAGCTCACCTCATCAAGGAGGTAGTCCTTTTCAGGGATAATTGTTTTCCAGTCATCCGCCTTGGGGTTCTTGGGGTCAACCATCACCAATCGGTATTTGGGTGCGTTGTTGTTGGTCAGCATCAATAACCTTTCTCCTATATTATCTATCACCCTGTTGTTGAACTCAAAACCTTCAATGAGTGGGGTTAACTTTGATCGTTTGTCTGACAAATCCTTGTACCAAAGTGCATTGCCATCGGTGGTTTCGGATTCATAAATTATCAAGAACCTCTCATCTTCGGTGGTAGAAGCCCCGAAATTTCTATTTGGCATGTTTTGGTTTTGAAACACCAATTGGTCTGACTCTTGCTTGGAGCCAAGTTTGTGATAATAAACCTTGTGATATTCATTCTTGCCCGAAAGCTCCTGGCCTTTGGCAGGCTGGTTGTACCTACTATAATAAAAGCCATCCTCTTTCCACGATAAACCCGAAAATTTAATCCACTTCAGGTGATCCTCCAAGTCTTTACCAGACTCTACTTCCCTTACAAAAACCTCCACCCAATCCGATCCGCCCCTGGAAATTCCATAGGCCATATACTTACCGTTGTCAGAAATGCTAAGGCTGCTAAGTGCAACCGTGCCATCCTTGGCCATAAGATTTGGGTCAAGAAGCACCCTTGGCTCGCCATCCAAGCCTTCGCGAACGTAAAGTACACTTTGATTCTGAAGTCCATCGTTCTTGAAAAAGAAATAATTGTTTCCCTTCCAAAATGGGGTTGAATAACGCTCGTAGTTCCAAATGTTTGTTAGCCTTTCTTTGATTTTATTCCTATAGGGAATTTTTTTTAAATAATCAAAGGTTACCTCGTTTTGAGCGGCTACCCAAGCCTTGGTTTTTTCGGAGTTGTCGTCCTCAAGCCAGCGGAAAGGATCGGCGACTTCAACGCCAAAGTAATTGTCAACAACGTCATCCATTTTGGTTTCGGGATAAATTAATTTGATCTCTTGCCTGCATGAAAAGGCAAAAATAATTGTTACCCCAAAAATTAACTTTGAAATCTTCATTGGTTTGGATTTTTTGTTAGAAAAATATTTCGACGAAATTAGGAAAATAATCCTTCGAAAATGTGTCAATAGCACCAAAAATAAAACTCCGCCACACGATGAAATATTTACACCTACTTTACAAGAATAATTAATTTTGCTCCAAACAATAGCAAACCATGGAGGTGAAAAAAATTACTGTTTATCGAATAGATTTAATCCCCAATACGGGGAGGGAAGAATACATCCTCAACGAAAGCTTTTTCGATCCGGAATCAGGCCTTATCATTCAAGAAACCAAATACACACCTGATGGGCAAGTTGAAGATGCTTCGAAGAGGGAGTACGATCGAGCAGGAAACGTAACGCTGCTGGAGGTTACCGATGCCGACGGAAGCCTCCTAGAAAAAAGAACCTTTGAATACGACTCCTTCGGGCGCCTTACCATAGAGTATGTTCATTATGCCGACGAATCGGCAGACCGGAAAGTAAGCACCTTCGATGAGAATGGACACTTGATAAAAAGGGAACTTTTTGACGAAGACAACGATTTGGAGACAGTCGAGGTTTTTGAGTACCGGGGTGAGAACCTAACCCGTGAGGCCGAATTCAACTCGGATGGCGTTTTGTTGAAAGAAAGATTGCTCAAATACTCCGAAAAGGGTCTTATTGTCAAAGAAACTATTTTTGACAACGAGGACGGGCATTCCCTAAGGAAAGTTTTTTCATACGACAAAGATAATTGGCTTGAGGAGGTAACAACCTTTGACCAAGAAGAAAAAGCCCTGGAGCGAGTAACTTATTCGTACAACGAAAATGGCAAACCACAAATTATTACAGAAGAAACTAGAAGCTTCAAGAATACTACAACAATTGGCTACAACCACAACGGCGATGTGATTTTTGAGGAGGAGATTGACCACAACGGCCAAATATTGAGAACAGTTGAACGAGAATTGAACGGGGATGGTCAATTGACCCTGACCAGGGTTCTGACCAGAAACCTTGCTTACGGGATTACCAGAAGCTACATAATGCGATACGAGTATTCAATCAAATCTTAAAATGCACATAATGGAAACACCTTTAATGGACACATTTTGGTGGTCGTGGATACTACTACCGATCCTTATTTTCTTGTCGCGAATAGTTGACCAGACCATTGGCACCCTGCGCATTATTTTCGTTTCGAAGGGGTTCAGGCACATTGGCCCGATACTTGGCTTCTTTGAGGTGATAATATGGCTTCTTGCAGTTACGCAGGTTTTGAAGCACCTGACAAACCCTATGTCATACATAGCTTACGGGGCAGGGTTTGCAATGGGCAATTACATCGGAATTTGGGTCGAAGAAAAAATTTCCATAGGTACGGCCTTGCTAAGGATAATCCCCAAGAAAGACTCGGAGCTATTGGTAAACCACCTTCGAGATGAAGGTTTTGGTGTAACCACGGTTGCTGCGGAGGGGGCCTCCGGACCGGTAAAAATCATTTTTACGATTATGAAACGCAAGAGCATACCTATTGCCATAAGCCAAATTAACAAATATAGCCCAAATGCCTTCTATACGATTGAAGACATTAAGGCAGTGAAGGACGGCTACTTCGGATTTAAGACCTCTGGAGGCCTTCTTCCGCTCAAGCTTAGCTCCCGAAAAACCAAGTAATAAATTCTTATTTTCCACATAAAAAAAAGGGTGGGTCAAATGCGCACCCCCCTTTTTTTGCGAAGAAATTATAGTTTCCTTACCTTTTTTTTCCAACTTCGCCCACTCGAGTGGAGTAGCTAATTTTCAGGGCATTGGCCAAACGCATTTCTTGTTTAAGATCAGTAACTATTCCCATTGGGGTGTCTCTGTCAACCTTAAGAGAAAATGTTACCTGATTCCTTTCATGCTCCTGGCGTCGTGCCCTTTCAGATTCCACAAATGCCGCAATATCTTCAATCCTTGATATCTTGTCGCCTAGTTGAATCCGAGGAGCATCGCCGTATTTGGACAAAAATTCATTTTTTGGAACTCCTGCATAAATAAAACTAACAAGGGATTTTGGTTCCAATTTCTGAATTTCGGTGGCAACAGGCGGAACATTCTTTATAAAAAGAGTGGTTTCGCGCATTGTAGTGGTAACCATGAAGAAGAACAGGAGCATGAAGATAATATCGGGTAGCGATGCCGTGTTTATCCTTTGGTCCTTAGTTTGGGTTTTTTTTCTGAATCTTGTCATAATTACCTCCTCCCTCCTTGTGATTTCTGACCAAGCTTTTGACCTCCTATGTCTTTTGGCTCGGCCTCCGAAATAGCCATACGCCATACTTGAGACACGGCTTTCACTACATCTTCATCAACCAGAGCATTAAATGGCTTTCCAAATCTGGATCTGGAAAGTTCATCACGTAATTCATTAATTGCAGCGGCCAATTCGTTTTGCACGGCCACGTACATTTCGTAGGTGGTAGTTCGGTCGGTCATTAATGAAATTACATATTTAGTGCGTCTAACATTACCTAACCCGGGAATATCTTCATATACTTCCTCTGGTTTGTTAGACTCATTGTTCAGGTTTTGGATGTGTTCCTTGGTTCGCTTCCGCAAATCTTTAATATCGACCAATTCACCCTTAACAGCCACCCTGTCATACTGGTCCACCAGCACTGCAAATACGTTTCGCTCATTCACAGGCGGCGGTGGAGGAGTATTTGGAATAATCGGCGGCGGCAACATCCTCAATAGCCCCTTGTCAACGTCCATGGTTGTGGTAACCAGGAAGAAGATAAGGAGGAGAAACGCAATGTCGGCCATTGATCCGGCATTAATTTCTGGATTTATTCTTGCCATGGATTTATCTCCAATTTTTATTTAAAGTAACTTGAAATAGCTGAGTAAATTGCCGCCACAACCGCTATCCCAACTAGGATAAAAGTTGCGAGCAGGCCCCCACCAACCAACTTGGCAGTGGTTGGCCCCACGTTGGGGTCTGCGGTAGTGCCAGAGCTCAAGGCAAATGACACAAGTAAAACCACAAATAGCAACACTGCACCCAAGATCGGAATTTTCAAATTAGAAAAATTCGTAACTACTTGTCGAACAGCAAATACTACCGTAGCTATTGCAGCTACCCCAACCAAAAGGTAGGCAGCGAATAGCGCAATGTCGTAAATAGCTTTAGTTTCTTCCATTTTTCAAAAAAAATTATTTTTTGTACTTAACCAAAATGTCCATGAAAGAAACTGTGGCATCCTCCATATTATTTACAATGCTGTCAACTTTCGCAACTATGTAGTTGTAGAAAATTTGAAGTATGATTGCAACGATAAGACCGAAAACGGTGGTTAAAAGGGCAACCTTGATACCTTTGGCAACGATTGTTGGCGAAATATCACCGGCGGCCTCGATGGCATCAAATGCACCAATCATACCGATTACGGTTCCCATAAATCCAAGCATTGGGGCAATAGCGATGAAAAGAGAAATCCAGCTAAGGTTTCTTTCCAAACGACCCATCTGAACGCCACCGTAAGAAACAACCGATTTTTCAACCATATCAAGGCCTTCGCCGTAGCGGTCCAAACCTTGGAAGTAAATGCTGGCAACCGGGCCTCTTGTGTTTCTGCAAACATCCTTGGCAGCTTCAACACCACCTTGCTTGAGGGCGTCTTCAACTTTGCTCAAAAGTTTGTTGCTATTTGAGCTAGATAAGTTAAGGTAAATAATCCTCTCGATGCAAAGACCCAAGCCAATAATCAAACACAACAAGATGATACCCATAAAGCCTGCACCACCCTCAATGAATTTTTCTTTGAGAATGTAGTGAAAGGTTTTGTCGCCATAATCGGGTGTGAGGGCGTCTTCAGGTGCAGCGGTTTCGGTAACTTGCTCGGTAGCAGCTGCTGCTGCGGCTTCCTGAGCTTTGATACTGGTGTTGACACCAAGAAAAATCATTCCCGTAATGGTCAAGAGAACAAGCAACTTTTTCATAATCTAATTTGTTGGTTTTTTGTTAATAAAAGGTTAATAAAATGTTCATTTTCGTTTGAAGGATTGGCTGGCGGAGAGAGAGGGATTCGAACCCTCGACCCGCTTTTGGCGGATACACACTTTCCAGGCGTGCGCCTTCGACCACTCGGCCACCTCTCCCTAATACCATCCCCAACTAAAGGTTGTTTTTCAGCGCGCTAAATTACAAAAAAATGAATTGACAGAGTTTTTTTTTATTTTTTTATTCAAACTCTCGAACAATTATTTTTCTTCGAAAACCACCGTTAAAACCGTTTGGCCCACTGCCTTCAGTGTTTGAGGGTCAATATGTTCCATATCGTCTTTTAGGGTGTGCCAGTACTTGAAAAAACCATGGTCAGAACCTGTAGTTTCTTGATGAATTACGTTAATGGTGGGAATGTTTGCAAGGTTGTTGACGAAGACGTGGTCGTCAATAACGTAGTTTCCTTCCTTGGACTCAAAATAGTTGTCGAATCCTAGCCTTTTGGCCGTGGCCCAAACTTTTCGTTTAAGGCTAGGAGCAAAATCAAGCGAAAACCTCTCCAGCTTGAAAGTGGCTTCCTTTGCACCAACCATATCCAGAAGTATCCCGTACCTGGCCCTATAGTTAGGAAGGTGAGGATTGCGCGCCCAGTGCTGCGAGCCAAGTGCCCAAGTTTCGGAGTCGTCGTCGGTTCGGGGCAAGGATTGGTGCTTTCCGTAATCTTCAACATCAAATAGGATGATGTCAACTCCAGCTCTGGGTTGAGTTTTGGAAAGTTGTCGGGCAATTTCGAGCAATACTCCTACCCCGCTAGCCCCGTCATTGGCTCCTGGTATGGGCTTGAAATGGTTTGCCGGATCTGGATCCCAATCGGCAAATGGTCTGGTGTCCCAGTGGGCACAAAGCAGTATCCTTATCTTCTTTTCGGGCTGGAAACTGGCAATAATGTTTTTGAAGTTTAGTATTGTGCCGTCAAATGCTCGCACCCTCCCATCCTGAACAAATACGGTATCGGCATAGTTGTTTAGGATTTGGGTAAACCAATTGGCGGCCTCTCTATGGGCTTTGGTGTTTGGAACCCTTGGGCCGAACTCAACCTGCCTTGCAACAAAATGATACGCTGAATCCTTATCGAAAGTCGGGACATGCAAACGAGCTTCCTGATTAATATCTGACTTTGTCCTGGGGTTGTGGTTGTCCGCACCAGAGCATGCACCTACAAGCAAGAAAACAACTAGAATCACCCAGGTGGATGCATTTATTAGTGTAGGATACATCATTTTAGGTTAATGATGGGTGATTTGCAAAAAATTAGAAATCAATAGTATTAAGAAAAGCAATAGAAATAAGAAACTAACAAAATGAGTTTGCTTGGTTTTAAATTTAAGGCGTTAAGAATTCTGCATACAAACCCTTTTCTGCGCTTTATTTTTTCTTCGCCGGTAAAATTGTGGAGCTGGAGGGGATCGAACCCTCGTCCAAACGAGCAGCAAAAATGCTTTCTACATGCTTATCCTTTAATTGGAGTTTCGGCATTTAACCGGAAAAAGGCGGTCCTATCATTTGCCTGAGCCCTTTAGGTTTTAGTCTGCAAGCCAGGGCGTCGTGCAGCTTATCTCGGCATTTGATGATGCTTCCTTGGGGACGCAGCCGAGCGTAGCTTCCCGGGAAACAGCTAGAGCCTAATAACTATTACTAGGCTGCCAAAGCGTAGTTGTAATTGTTGCCGTTTATAGGCGTGAGAATCGGGATTAACGAGCCGCGTTCACAGCGCTCGGCATGCTTACATCTCCACTCGACCCGCTGTCAAATCCATGTCAGCCCCCATAAAAACTTTTGCAAAGTTAGGCATTTTTTGGCAGATACCCTTTTTTCCTAAACTTTTGTACGAAAAATTACTGCACAAATAGTGCCAAACCAACGTGCAAAAGACCAAAAGCTGCCAAAATATAAATTTGCCAATCCGTAACCTCCATTTTCTAGCCTGTTTTAACATTTATAACAGGTGGAAAGAGGGAAATTACAAGCAGCGAAAATGTGGCTGCAAAATAGCCCGGGGCAAGAAGGCCCAGGATAGTTTTTGACCCCTGTGTCGAATAAACAACCAATAAAACAATCGACAGGAAAACCTGGAGCAGGATCAAATTTAGCTGCCCTTTTTCTATTCTTCTCCATAGAAAAAACTATTGGGTGCTGAAATGTCACAAAATTAGTGGTAAGAATTGAATGGATTATAATTTTGAAGTAAATTTGTGGTCGTAGGGTGTTTGCAAAATACAATATGAATATGGAAGGAATTGACCTGGACAAGGAGCGGCAAGAAATATTGAGGCGGTACAAGCATTTGGTTTCGGTTTTCAATCCCAAGCTTGACAGGGAAAAGCAAAAAAAGCTAAGGGCAGCCTTTGTGTTCGCCCACAAGGCCCACATTGACCACCGTCGCAAGAGCGGGGAGCCCTACATTTTTCATCCGATAGCCGTGGCCCAGATCGCGGTGGAAGAAATTGGCCTGGGCACCACAAGTGCCATTTGTGCCCTCCTTCACGACGTGGTAGAAGACACCGAGACCACTCTCGAGGAGATTCAAGAGACATTCGGCGAGGAGGTTGCAAAAATTATTGACGGCCTTACCAAAATTTCTGGAATATTTCATCAAACAACCTCGGTTCAGGCAGAGAACTTCAGGAAAATGCTCCTTACCCTTTCGGACGATGTGAGGGTAATACTCCTTAAACTTGCCGACCGCCTGCACAACATGCGGACGTTGGACGCGCTTCCTCCAAAGAAACAGCTCAAAATTGCCAACGAAACACTATACCTGTTTGCGCCATTGGCTCACAGGCTCGGTTTTCACGCAATAAAGAGCGAGATGGAAGACTTAGGGCTCAAGTACACAGAGCCGGAGATTTTCGAGTCAATTTCTCAGAAGCTCGAAGACACCGAAGAAGAGAGGAAGAGATTCATTCGAAAATTCACGGCCCCCATCAAAACCCTGCTAAAGGAGGAGGGCTTCAACTTTAGCCTTTTGGCCAGGACCAAATCAATAAGTGCCATTTGGAATAAAATGAGGAAAAAAGAGATCTCCTTCGAGGAGGTTTATGACCTATTTGCCATTAGAATCATAATTGAAACCCCTGAGCAACAGGAAAAGGCCGATTGCTGGAAGGCATACTCGCTAGTAACCGACATATACAGGCCGAACCCCGACCGGCTGCGCGACTGGATTTCGACCCCAAAGGCCAATGGATACGAGTCGCTCCACACCACGGTGATGAGTAGAACCGGAAAGTGGGTGGAAGTGCAAATTCGCACCAAAAGGATGGACGAGATTGCTGAAAAGGGGTATGCGGCCCACTGGAAATACAAGGAATCCAAATCCTCTGAAAGCGGGATCGATAGGTGGCTAAAAAGAATTAGGGAAGTACTCAAAAATTCTGAAACCGAAGCAGTCGATTTCATAGACGATTTCCAACTAAGCCTTTTCTCAGAAGAGATATTCGTTTTCACCCCAAAGGGAGAGTTAAGAACACTTCCGTATGGAAGCACTGCATTGGATTTTGCCTATAGTATTCACTCAGCGGTGGGAAACAACTGCCTGGGTGTAAAGGTCAACAACAAGCTGATGCCGCTCAATCACCAATTGAAAAGCGGTGACCAAATCGAAATCATAACCTCGGCCAAGCAAAAACCAAAAACAGACTGGCTCGGTTACGTAAAAACCTCGAGGGCAAAGCATCGGATCAAGGCCGCCCTGAGAGAAAACATTAAGAAACAAGCCGACGAAGGCAAAGAAATACTGGAGCGCAAGCTTAAGCAACTTAAGATTGACAACAATGCCGACACCATCCAAAGGCTTGTTGACCACTTCAGGCTCCAGGCACCACTTGACCTTTATTACGAAGTTGCGCTGGGCAAAATAGGCCAGAAGCAACTTAAGGATTACCAGGCCGAAAAGGAAAGAATAGGCTTTCTTTCATATCTAAGAAACCCCTTTGGTAGGTCGAAAACCCAAAAGAAAGAGGCGGTGATAAAATCGGGCGAGGACATTATAAGGAAGCAGCTAAAGGAAAAGCCTGACACACTCTTGATTGGCGATGACCAGCAATCGCTTAGCTACACCTTGGCCACGTGTTGCAACCCCATTCCGGGCGACGACGTTTTTGGGTTCATTACCGTAAGCGAGGGGATAAAGATTCACCGAAACAACTGTCCCAACGCGCTGCAAATGATGTCCAAGTTCGAATACCGGGTTGTCAAGGCAAAATGGGTCACCAATAAGGATATCGCTTTCCTAACCGGGTTGCGAATCTCGGGCTTCGATCAAATTGGGTTGCTTCAATCTATCACCAACATTATTTCCAGCGAATACAACGTGAACATACGCAGCATAAACATTGACACCAACGCCGGGACATTTGAAGGCACGGTGATGCTGTACATATATGATACTGTTCATTTAAAAAACCTCATCGAAAAGCTGAAAAGGACAAAAGGGGTAAAAATGGTAAGTCGCTTAGGGAAATAACCTTTGCGAAACTTTTAATCCCTTACATTAATTATGTATCATACAGTAAGTTGCAATTTTTATTTATAAAGAATAAAAATAAATTCAAAATTTTGTAATTTTGAGCCGGTCAAAATTTGAATAATTACCAATTGATGAAAGAGTCAAAGGCCACTCAAGAAATTTTGGAAACGGTTAAGAATATTTTTTCTGCATACCTTTCCTCCAATGCCCATCGCAAAACTCCCGAGCGATATACAATTTTGAGGGAGATATACCTCACCGAAGGCCATTTCGATGTTGAATCTCTTTACATCAAAATGAAAAACAACAAGTATCGCGTGAGCAGGGCCACATTATACAACACCATAGAGTTGCTTCAAGACTGCAATTTGGTTATCAAGCATCAATTTGGCAAGAACGTTGCCCAGTTCGAAAAGTCATACAAGTACAGACAACACGATCACGCCATTTGTACCTCCTGTGGCAAGGTTCTTGAGTTTTGCGATCCCCGCATTCAAGAAATTCAAAATTCGGTGGAAATGATTCTAAAGATTAAGGCAACCCACAGGTCCTTTGTTTTTTACGGTAACTGTCAAGATTGCGAAAACAAAAATCAAGAATAACAATGACATACGAAGCAAAAGCCGACGTGCTTTTAGGCTTGCAATGGGGCGATGAGGGCAAGGGCAAGGTGGTTGACTACCTCACGCCGGGCTACGATGTTGTTGCTAGGTTTCAGGGAGGGCCAAATGCCGGGCATACCCTTGAGTTTGAAGGGAGGAAGGTAGTTTTGCACACAATACCCTCAGGGATTTTTCGTAGCAATTGCATAAACGTCATTGGCAACGGAGTGGTAATTGACCCTTTGGTTTTTGAGAACGAGGTTAGGAAAACAGAGCTTGATTTGGACTACATCTCCAAAAACCTGTTAGTTTCTTCTGGTGCACACCTGATACTTCCATCACATCGCTTGCTGGATGCAGCACTCGAGAGGCAAAAAGGCGAAGGTAAGATTGGAAGTACATTAAAGGGTATTGGCCCGGCTTATACCGATAAAATTTCAAGAAACGGATTGAGAATATCAGAGCTTTTTTCCGGTAAATTTGACAAAAAATATCAAAGCTTGAAATCACTGCATCTTAAGCAGTTAAGGTCCACAGGCTACGATTTGGAAGATTTTGCGGTTGAAACAAGGACCTTTGGCGAGTACGAAGAAATGTGGCTTAAATCCCTAGAAACTTTGTGCAAATTACCGATTATCGACTCGGTTTCGTACATCAATAATGCCCTTAGAAACGGCAAAAGATTGCTCGCCGAAGGGGCCCAGGGAACCCTCCTCGACATTGATTTTGGCTCCTATCCTTTTGTTACCTCCAGCAGCACATCGGCCGCAGGTGCATGCACCGGGTTGGGAATTGCCCCATCGCGAATTGGGGAGACCATCGGAATATTCAAGGCATATTGCACTAGAGTGGGAGGAGGCCCATTCCCCACCGAGCTCCTTTGCGACCAAGGTGAGCAGCTGAGAAAATCGGGTGGCGAGTTTGGTGCCACAACCGGTAGGCCCAGACGCTGCGGATGGCTCGACCTACCAGCCCTCAAGTTTGCAGTAATGATAAACGGGGTAACCAAGTTGGTATTGACCAAGGCGGATGTCCTAGGCATTTTCGATTCCGTGAAGGTATGTACCGGATACCTATTCAAGGGACAAAACGTTGAGTTTTCAACATCGGCCATCGACCTAAACGAGGTTGAACCGCAGTTTGAAGAGTTCAAGGGGTGGAAAACCAACCTAAAGGACACTAATAGCTTTGGTCAGTTGCCGGTTGAATTGCTCGAATACATTAAGTTCATTGAAGATTTCGTTGAAGCCCCAATTAAAATAGTTTCAACCGGACCTGGCAGGGAGGAAACAATTGTTAGGGAGGAATAGTGAATATAGAGCCATTGAAAACAATGTGTTTAGAGCTAAGAGTTGATGATTGACAATTAAAAAGCCAATGGTAAATAGCCAATAGCCATTCAATAACAAATCATTAATGATTAATTACTCATCCATTCTACATTCGGCTTTTGATTTCTAATTTCTGACTTCTATTTTCAATTTTTTAGTGTATGAAAACCCTAACCTACCTAGTTGCATTTATTACCCTAATTGGCTGCATCGGAAATGCCCAAGAAACCACAAAAGTTATGACAAAACACCGAGAAGCCACCTGGCATGACATCCACGATAACGTTATTAGAATGATCGGCAAGGACTGGATGCTCGTGACGGCAGGCAAGCCTGGCGACTATAATATGATGACCGCAAGCTGGGGCCAAATGGGCTGGTTGTGGGAGCTCCCCGTTGCAACCATTTACGTAAGACCGCAAAGACACACCCATATTTTTACCCAAAGGGAAGATTACTACACCCTAACCTTTTTTAAAGAGGAATATCGAGATGTTTTGAGAAAAATGGGAAGCGTTTCGGGTCGAGATTTTGACAAGATGAATTACGAAAAGCTAACTCCCTTCGTAACCAAGAATGGCTCCATCGGATTTGAGGAAGCATACTTGATAATCGAATGTCGCAAATTGTATTCTGCTGTTTTGGGTCAAGAAAATTTCCACGATCAATCGGTTGTGGCAGACAAGTATCCCCGCAAGGACTTTCACACAACGTACATTGGCGAGATTACGGGGGTGTGGATCAAAGAATAAAGTTCCACGAGTTTTTAAAGTATTTTGTGAAAAACCATAACCCTGGCCAAGAAAAAAGCAAGTCGGGCCTAAGGTTGCCAAAAAGGTTCGAGCAGTTCATAGAGGATAAACGCCTTTTTGACCGCAAGGCAAAGATTTTACTTGCCGTTAGCGGGGGTGTTGACTCAATGGTAATGCTTAGCCTATTTGCAAATTCGGGATTCAATATTGCCGTTGCCCATTGCAATTTTGGGTTGAGAGGCCAGGAGTCGGATGACGATGCAAGCTTCGTTGAGCAAGAATCGAAAAAAATGGGGGTTGACTATTTTTCCAAAACCTTCGACACAATTTCCTGCTCCAAGACCCAAAAACAATCAATACAAGAAGCAGCAAGGGAGCTAAGGTACCAATGGTTTTCGCAACTGGCAAAGGATATGAGTTTCGATCATATAGCCACTGGCCACAACCTTAACGATTCAATTGAAACCCTCATCATAAACCTAACGAGAGGCACTGGCTTGAGAGGCCTAGGCGGGATACCCGTAAAAAACGGAAACATTATTAGGCCACTGGTATTTGCAACCCGAAGGGAAATAGAAGAGCATGCATCGGCAAATTCCATAAACTTCAGAATTGACTCCAGCAATAATCAAGATTACTACCTTCGCAATAAAATTAGGCACCACGTGGTGCCGCTTCTTGAAGAAGCCAACCCCAATCTTTACAGCACCATATTCGAATATTTCGGTATTGTTTCGGGAACTTTAGTGATACTTGACAGATACGTTGACAACCAAAGGGTTGTATGCGTTGCCAAGACCCAAGCAGGTTATTCCATAAATATAGCCAAACTTTTGGAGGCTAATTCGCCAAAACTGATCTTGTTCGAGTTTCTAAAAGAATTTGGATTTTCTTCCACCGTTTGTACCGAGCTGTTCAATTCGCTTTGCGCACAGCCTGGAAAAAGGTTTTCTTCAAATACGCACTGTGCCATCAAGGATCGAACCGAGATCTTTGTCGAGCCGATTAATCCAAAAACAATCGATACGTATGCTACGATAAACGAAAAAGCAACAAGCGTTGAGGTATCAGGACAGAATTTTTGCATTTCCAACCTGTTATTTAAAGTCGAAATGGAAATTTCAAAAGATCCAAATGTCGTTTGGGTCGATAAAGACAAGCTTGAGTTTCCGCTTATTTTAAGGAAAATAATACCCGGAGACTCAATGACTCCCATCGGGTTGAACGGGAAGAAAAAGGTTAGCGATATTTTGATCGACCTTAAAGTTCCGCTCCACTTGAAAGAAAAAGTTCTTGTTTTGGTTTCTGGCAGAGAAATTGTTTGGCTGGTTGGATTGAGGGTTAGCGATAGGTTCAAAATCACTCCGAACACCAAAAATATTTTTGAAATTGCAAGAACCTGTGATAAATATCATGTTTAAACAAGAAAAGTCATATAACCTTGAGGCAGTTTTTGCGTTTATAGGATTAAATACATCAATACGATCAGCTTCGCCTATTTCACCACTTTAATCGCATGTCGTCACCAAAATAAACCAACCAAATTTGACCCCCATAACAATTAAATAAGTTGAAATAATATGAATTCTTGGAAAAAAATTAGCGTTTTATCGTCCCTCCTCTTAGCACTCTTGGTGTTTCCCATCATTGGATCAAGCCAGATGCTAAGCCCGGTTAAATGGAGTTTCTCACAGCATAAGGTAGCCGAAAACCAATTCGAATTAAGGTTCACGGCCAATGTTGACCGAGGATGGAACATCTACGGATTAAGTCTTCCCCCGGGAGGTCCAATCCCCACTGCCATAAAAATTACAGTTGCTCAAGGTTTCAAGAAAATAGGCAGCCTACAATTTCCAAAACCAGTTGAAAAATTCGACAATGAGTTTAAAATGACCGTAACGGTTCATTCTGGAAGTGTGGTATTTAGGCAGGTGGTGGAGGTTATGAGCAAGGAGCCTGTAACCGTAAAGGGCGAGGTGGAATTCATGGCTTGCGATGATACGAGTTGCCTCCCACCCGATTACGAAGAATTTGCCATAAGGCTTCCGGGTAGGGTGGAATCATTGACTGCAGAAGCTCTAGAAACACAAGAAGGCCTGGCCTCCAAAGCAAATATAGCTCCAAATGGGGAGCTGAAAGAAAACGACCAGGAGTCAGGCGAAGGAATAGAACCTGAAATCGCCGAAGGCAAGGAAGTCCCTTCGGGAGCGAGAAAGTCTATTTGGGCAACGTTCATTACCGGGCTTCTAGGGGGGTTGTTGGCCTTGTTAACACCCTGCGTATTTCCCATGATTCCGCTCACGGTGAGTTTCTTCCTGCGCAATGCGGGCAACAAGCCAAGGGCTTTCAGGGATGCCATAGCATACGGGGTTACAATTATTTTTTCATACGTAATTATTGGGCTTGCAATTTCGCTAATTTTTGGTGCTGACGCGCTTCAAAACCTAGCTTCCAATCCTTGGTTCAACGTATTCTTCTTCGCACTTTTGGTCTTCTTTGCAGCATCGTTTTTCGGCGCTTTCGAACTAACGCTGCCCTCAAGCTGGTCAAACGCTCTCGACCAAAAAGTTGACAAGTCTGGTGGTCTACTGGGTGTGTTTTTCATGGGTTTGACTTTTGTATTGGTGTCATTTTCCTGTACGGGCCCCATAGTAGGTTCGCTTTTGGTGGAGGCTGCCACAAGTGGCGATACTTTTGGACCCGCCTTCGGTATGCTGGGTTTTAGCATTGCCCTCGCAATTCCTTTTAGCCTGTTTGCGATTTTCCCCACCGCCCTGCAATCATTGCCCAAGTCGGGAGGATGGATGAACTCAGTTAAGGTGGTTCTTGGTTTCATAGTTTTGGCATTCTCGCTGAAATTTCTTGGAACTGCCGATGCCGCCGCCAAGTGGGGCATACTCGACAGGGAGGTTTTCATCACCCTTTGGATTGCAATCTTCTTGTTGATGGGACTTTACCTTATCGGAAAAATAAAGTTCTCGCACGATAGCGACCTAAAGTACATTGGCGTGCCGAGGCTGTTTTTGGCAATTGTAACCTTCGCATTCGTTTTTTACCTCATTCCCGGTTTGTGGGGCGCACCACTCAAGGCCGTGAGCTCTTTCTTGCCCTCACCCACCACTCAAGATTTTGACCTTACCAAGGGGGTAGCCTCTACCGGCACTGCCACAACACCCACAGGCAAGAGCACCAAGGAAGGACCTCACGGATTGGTTCTGTTTACCGACCTCGAAGAAGGGTTGGAAGCGGCAAGCAAGGCAGGCAAGCCTGCCTTGCTTGATTTCACGGGCAATTCATGCAGCAACTGTCGCAAAATGGAAGCCACTGTTTGGGCCGACCCACAAGTACTGCAGATGCTCAAAAACGATTTTGTGATTATTGCGCAAATTACCGACGACAGAGAGCCTTTGCCCGAAGATTTGCGCTTTACCACTATGGCATTCGGCCGCGAAAGAACTATAAGAACCTGGGGCGAAAAGCGCAGGGTTTTTCAGGTTGAAAGGTACCAAACCAACGCTATACCATTTTACGTTGTGGTTGACAGCCAGGGGAATGACCTCACCGAGGGTTATGGTTACGATTCGAGCATTGATAAATTCATCCAGTTTTTGCAATCAGGGCTCGAACGATTCAAAAATAAAAAAGAGTTAACCATAGGCTCGTAGGTAAAAATCATCCCAATCTTATCAAATTGCTCATATTGAGGACTGTTTTTTGCAAAAAAATACCTTTTCGTTTTCAAATACAAACATTTTTGGTGAAATATAGTGTAAATTTGCGCCTCTGGATTATAGTGTTAATATCATCCCGTTTTGGCCTTGATAACCCAAAAATACCCCTTTCCGAGTCAGACTAAGGTTGCTCGCGAAATCAAGTTGATGATCATATTGGCTATTTGCACTTTAAGTGCAAATGCTCAGGTTATTGTCCCTTTTGAGCCCAGAACCTCGTACCTTACCCCCGAGCGAGCAATCTACAACATTAAAGGTGATTTTACCTTGATCGGGAATTTAAACCTAAGACTTCCCGGTGCTGGAAACAACAACGGTAACGTCAATATGATTTACGTAAACGTGGATGACGACCCCTCAACCGTTAATTCCAGCTCCGCAACACTGCAGTTTTCTCTAGAAAATAATGCCAACCCAGAGTGCTCTAAAATTATTTACGCTGGGTTATATTGGACTGGCAGGACCCACAATTTAAGCCCTAGTCCAAATACTTTTACGGTTTTCAATCCTGCAGCCGGATCTAATGTAACCCTAAACAAAGGAACAGTTAAGCTAAAACACGCTGATGCCACGAGTTACACAACAGTGCAAGCGAGCCATGCCAATTACTCACATAACATATACTACCCAACAACCAACCACGGGTTTATGTACTCGGCCTTCGCCGAAGTAACTGATTACGTTAAGGAGTTTGGTCTGGGTGAGTATTTCGTTGCCGATATTGCCCTGATGGAGGGCAATGGAGGGTCAACAGGTTACTATGGAGGCTGGGGTATGATAGTGGTTTACGAAAACCCGGCAATGAACTGGCGAGACGTAACAATTTTCGACGGTCACGCATACGTTGCCAATGGTGGTAACCCAAATGAACTGCCCGTCTCCGGATTTCGCACGGTACAAGAAGGTCCGGTAAATTTAAAGCTAGGGCTTATTGCAGGTGAGGGTGATAGGAGTGTTACGGGAGACTATTTTCAAATAAAAAGAGCTAACAACTCTCAGTGGTTAACATTAGTCCACCCGGAAAATTCGACTAATAACTTTTTCAATAGCACAATTCTTACCGGAGGAAACCCACGAAACCCAAATTTGGCAAATAACCTTGGGTTGGATATCGTGATGTTTAACGTTAACAACCCTGGAAACACCGTAATTGCCAACAATCAAACCTCAACCACATTTAGATATGGAACAACTACCGAAACATACATAATCTTCTGCATTGCTATGGCTGTTGATGCTTTCATACCCGACACGGAGGCTTTTCACCGGGTAGAAACTATTGATGGCGAGGCTGTTATTCCTGGTGAGGCTTTGGAAGTTAGGCCCGGTCAGCTTATTGAGTTTTCGCTTGAGGTGCGAAACAAAGAGCAGGAAGGAATTCAAAATTTTGAGGTAACGATACCCATTCCGTTCGGAACAAGATTTGAAAGCAGTAACGCTGAGTATTTTCAGGGGATAACCGGTGGCAACCTCGTCTTCAACCCCTCTGCGGGGCCAACTGGCAGTATTGTTTGGAACATTCCCTTGCTTCCCCAACAAGCCAACCCAAGCACCCTTCTGGCCAAACTCACATATTTTTTAGAGGTTTCTGAAGATTGCTTTATCCTTTCTAATCAAAGCTGCAACTTGGAGGTTATTGTTGGTGGATCTTCAAGAGGAACAGGAATTATTACAGGTATATCCTTTGCAAACATCCCTCTAATTCAGGGATACATTGAGGATGAGGAAAACCAGTGTCAAGGTGCTCCCATTACCGATCCCATAAACCTGCTTATTCTTAGAAATGATTTCATCAATGCAAATTGCCAACCCCTCGAAGATTATCTAACTCGAAACTTCCATTTTTGCAACCCAACGGGAACCCATATCCCATTTGTAGGAATAAGCGGCAACTTCCCTTCAGGATCAAGGTTTTACAACTCCATCGACACTAATGAAGTTGCCCCTTTCCCTACGTCTACCGAGTACGTTTCTGGTTCCAGCTTCCCGATTGTATCGGGCAACCAAAGCTATTATGCCATACCTCCCGGAAGCACCAGCTGCTATTGGGAGTTTACCATTACAGTGGGTAATCTAACTGTATCGGAGCCAACCGGAGGGCTGACGGTTTGTTCTCAACGAAATATTTCAATAACCCATTCAACCACAGGAGTTACAAGTATCGGGGAAATCAGGAATCTCCCAACCGGTGTTTCTGCTACTTACTCCAACGGCCAGGTATTAATAACCGGCACGCCAAGCGAACAAGGTACTTTTAATTATTCAATTGCCCTCTTGGGCGAGTGCGATGGTTTTATGGCAGAGGGTACAATTGTGATTCAGGAACCAGTTACCGCAGGCGAAATAGGCTCAGACCAGACAGTTGGCTACAACACTATTCCTGCTCCTATTACCAGTTTATCTTTAGGAGGAGGCAGCGGGACAATTTCATATTTTTGGGAAAGTAGCACAACCAATGAAACAACGGGATTTACGATAATTGTTGGGGCAAATTCTGACACCTACTCCCCTGGAAAATTAACACAAACAACTTGGTTTAGGCGCACCACTGTATCTAGTCAAAATGGGGTTGAGTGTTCGAGTCTTACATCCAATACGGTAGTTGTAATTGTTATAGATATAGTAACACCGGGGCAAATTGCACAAGATCAAACCATTTGCATAGGCGTACAACCTCAACCGATCACCAACGTTGAAGTTGGAACAGGTGGTGGCGATATTACATACAAGTGGGAGTCAAGCACGGTAGGACAATTGTCAGGCTTCGTGGAAATTGCCGGTGAGATTTTGCAAAACCTATCACTAGGTGCACTAACCCAAACTACCTGGGTAAGACGAACAACATTTTCATACTTAAACGGGGTCAAATCTGAAAGCTTCCCGTCAAACGTAGTTCAAATCACGGTTCAAAACGTTGAAGCGGGTTCTATTGCCACAAGCCATACAATATGCTTTGGAGGAGTCCCCTCTGCCATTACAAGCTTAAACCCCGGAGGCGGTCCGGGAGAAATAAGCTACCTTTGGGAGGGGAGCACCACAAATGGCAACGGTGATTTTTCTCCCATACCAAATCAAATTCAACAAAGCCTACAACTTGGAGCTTTAACCCAAACAACCTGGGTAAGACGAACTACGGTCTCGGCTTTAAATGCGGTTGGTTGCTACAGCGATCCAACCAACGTTGTTGAAGTTACGGTTCAGGCACCCGTTACGGCAGGACAAATCGAAAAAGATCAGCAAATTTGTTACGGTGATACTCCAGATACAATCACGAGCCGATTTGACGGCACGGGTAGCGGAATTGTTTCTTACCTTTGGCAAAAAAGCACTTCAAGCGCTTCAGAAGGATTTAGCGATATTGATGGTGCAACCGGTTCCGATTACTTGGCAGGTGCGCTCAGGCAAACTACCTGGCTTAGGCGAATTACTATTTCAACCCTCGGTGGCGTGTTTTGCCCAAGCACCCCAACCGAAGCAATTGAAATTGACGTAGCCAATGAGATCCAAACTTTAGCAACTGTGACAAGACCCATAATGTGCCACAATAGTGAAAATGGTGCAATTAACATTAGCGCCATCGGGGGTTGGGGAAGCCTACAATACAGCATAAACGGAGTTGATTACCAATCAGAAGGTGCCTTTGGTGGCCTTGGTCCAAATACCTACAGCTGCCTTGTTATGGATCAACGTGGCTGTGAGGCCAGTTCTGACATAACATTAGTTAATCCTCCGGTACTAACATTGGAAGTAAGGCAAACAGCCATAGTGCGGTGCAAGGGTGAGGCCAGCGCGGCGATTCAATTGAAAGCAGGTGGTGGTTGGGGAACCTACAGTTTCAGCAAAGATGCCAATTCATACCAATCCACTCCAATTTTTGACAACCTTGTTGCCGGTACATACACCTTCCACGTATCCGATGCACAAGGATGCGTTGCCAGTGAAACAATAGAAATTAAAGAACCTGAATTTGGTCTAAGTGTACAAGTAACTGATAAAAGGGATGTTGTTTGCTTCGGTCAATCCAATGGCTTGGCAAGGGTTTTGGGCCTTAATGGATGGGGTAATTACTTTTATTTATGGAATACCCAACCTGCTCAAACTACTCCAACCGCTTCCGGATTGACAAAAGGTTTGTATCAAGTGGAGGTGCGCGACGAGCATGGTTGTATAACTCGAACAGAAATACAAATCGACCAACCCCAACCGGTAGTGATTTCTAATGTTGAAGTTCTTGATGTCCACTGCAAGCACGTTGAAAAGGGTGGCCGAATATCATTCGATGTTGCAGGAGGGGCAATTTCACCCTTAACATACCTGTGGAGCAATGGGCAAACCAGCGAGTCGTTATCTGGAATAATGCAGGGAGATTACACGGTTGAAGTAACCGATTTCAACGGATGTAAGGCCGGGCAATCTTTCAAGGTTTTGTTTCTTGACGAGGATTGTATTGTTCGGATACCCCAAGGTTTTTCGCCAAATGGCGATGGGGTAAACGAAACCTGGATTATAAAGAATCTCTCAGAGGAGCATCCCAACAATATAGTTCGGGTTTTCAATAGGTCAGGCACCTTGGTTTTCGAGGCTACTCCAAGTACCACCCATTGGGATGGAAAACCAAACCGAGGTAATGTAATGGTTGGCAAAAACGGGAAATTGCCACCAGGGGTTTATTTTTACATGATTTGGTTCGAGCCTGAAAGTACCCCAATCACAGGAAGCCTATTTATTGCATATTAGCCTTGTACCAATTGATTATTCGAATTATGCCCCTTCTTGTATTAACCAAAAAAAACCAATTGCCAATTTTTCCAACAAGAAACTTTCTTGGAGGGTTGATTTTGGCTCTTTTGGTACTTTCGACAGCCAAGGTGGAGGGGCAGATTTTTTCCGCACAACTCCTTTCAAATCAAACCTTTGCAAGACCAACACCTGGACCCAGAGTATGTGGCAGCCCTACTTTTGGGACTTTCATAAATGTCACCCCTGGTTCCAGCATCTTCTCTTACGCAACCCAATCTTTCACGGTGCTAACAGCCGGGGAAGTAACAATTGAGGTTGCTGCAGCAGGGACAAACATTAATGACCCATTGCTGATGGTTTACAATCATTTCGACCCCTTAATGCCAGTCGAAGGCTTTAGGGTTGGCGATGATGATTCGGGTGGGGGAATGAGGCCGCGGATTGCCTGTCAGAATTTTTTCACGCCTGGCACTTACACTATTGTTGTAACCACCTATGGTTCGGGTGCCCAATCGGGTGTGGTCAATTTTAATGTTGGTGGGGTTGCTCCGGTTGTAATCTTACCTACAGTTACAACCTCGCTGGCAGGTTCAATCACCTCGGGGAGTGCCGTATTGGGAGGAACTGTCCTTGATAGTGGCGGTGCGGATGTAACCGAAAGGGGGGTGGCGTGGGGAACCGCAAACAATCCAACCGCGGGTACGGCAATGGGATCCGGTTTGGGAGTTTTCGGAGAAACAATATCGGGCTTAGCGCCAGGAACAACCTACTATTACAGGGCTTATGCCGTAAACAGCGTAGGAATCGCTTACGGCCCTCAGTATTCTTTTTCCACCCTGAGCGCTCCATCGAATCCAACAAGTATTTCGGCAAACAACCTTGAAATTTGTCGTGGCGGGTCTGTAAACTTCACGGCAGTAGGTGCTGAAGGTGAAGTTTACTGGTACGCCGGAGGGTGCGGTTTGGGTTTTATTTCTACAGGAAATACCATTACCGTTTCCCCAACAGAAAACACAACTTACTTTGCTCGCAACTTCAAAAACGAATTGTTCAGTGTTGGTTGTGCATCAATAAACATTTCAATTGTCCAACAGCCCTTGCCACCTAACATTTCGCGAATCCCTGACCTTGACCATATTTGCCAAGGGCAAGTTCTTTCATTGAGCTCTACATCTGGGCAAGGTGGAGGGAATAATGCCACAGACGAGTACAGTCTTTCAGCCAACGGTGGTTTGACGTGGAGCGAGTGGAATGCCGCATTACCTTCTTTCCATGCAGGACTAGGAAACAACCTAATTAGGGGGCGCCGAATTACCGCTGCATCTGGATGCACCACCTCCGAATCAACACAGGTAGGCTGGGAGGCTTTTGAGCAGCCCTCGGCTCCAATCATTGCCCGCCACCCCGACACCGATTTGGTTTGTTCCAACACCCTCCTTACAATTGAGGCCAAACCAGGAAGCGGGGGCTCTGGGGTCATTAACGATCAATACCGGTTTTCTACTGACAACGGAATTTCTTGGAGCGAATGGTCGGCATTAGTGCCAATGTTTAATGGGGTTGAGGGCACGAACGTGGTTCAAAGCCGCCGATTAGCCGATGGGCCTGGATGTAATGAGGCGCAAATGTCAGTATCTTGGCAGGTGCTACCACCTTTTCAACCTCCCGTGGCAAACCCCGATCAAACCATTTGCTGGAACACCGAGCCACAAATCATAACAGCAACCGAGGCATCGGGAGGCAATGGACAAGGGTACTCATACAATTGGCAGAAAAGCATCGACGGAAAGATGTGGCAAGACATTCCGGGTGAGACTAGGCTTCAAATCAGCCCTGGCCTTCTAGTGGAAGCCACCTTTTTCAGACTGAGATCAACAGAACGCAGCCCACTAAATTGTGCAAAGGAGATTTTCTCGAATACCGTAAAAATTGATGTTCATCCTGAGCCAAAATCAGGGCAACTATCAATTGCAACCGAACAACCAACAACCATTTGTTACAACACCATTGCACCTATTATCTTAGGCACTGACACCCAAGCTTCAACCTACCTGTGGGAGACAAGCACAACAGGGCCCAACAACGGCTTTGTGTCCAATTACCCTCAATTAGGAAATTCATTGGAACCTGGAGTTCTGACGCAAACAACGTGGTTTAGAAGAACAGCATTAATAACCACAGGTGGGCTAACCTGCTTTGGTCAGCCCTCCATGTCGATTGAAATTTCCGTTCACAAACCTGTTACGGAAGGGGCCATTACAGTACCATCAGGCGTTTGTAAGGGTAAAGCCCCAAGCCGGATACTGAATAGCCTGCCCGGCCTCGGCAGCGGTACCATTTCGTACTTGTGGGAAACCAGTGAAACGAGCCCATCAGGTGGTTTCTTGGTGGTGGCAAACAATGACAAATCCGACCTGCAACTTGGCCCTCTCACAAAGCCTACCTGGGTAAAACGAACCACAATGGCAACACTCAACGGGGTAACCTGTAAAAGTAATTCCACAGAAATCTTTTTTATCGAAGTGTTTCAACCAATTGCAATGGCAAACGTCAGGGTAGAGAATGTTTATTGCAGGGAAATCCAAAACGGAGGGGCCATAAACTTTGAACTAGGAGGAGGAGTAGCGCCACCGGTAACATATTTGTGGAGCTCGGGTCAAACAGACCCAAATTTGCAAGGGGTCGGAGTAGGGAATTACTCGGTTTTGGTTACCGATTCAAATGGTTGTAATTTGGAAAAAAGCTTTGTGATAGGCCTTGATGATGAGGATTGTATCCTGCGCATTCCACAAGGGTTTTCACCAAATGGCGACGGGAAAAACGAGGTTTGGGAATTACGAAACATTCTTTACTTGCACCCACAAAATAGGGTAAGAATATTCAATAGGCAAGGAACCATGGTTTTTGAAGCAGACGGCTACGATGATGATTGGGATGGAACCCCAAACCGCGGAAATATATTGGTTGGTCAAAATGGGAAAGTACCCTCGGGAGTTTACTTTTTCCTGATTTGGAAGAATGAGGATAGCAACCCAATTTCAGGAAGTATTTACGTTTCGAATTAATAAAGCATTAATTATGAAACCTGCAAAAGGATTTGCCGCTCTGGTTATTTATTCCCTTGCAGCAATGATTGGGCATAACAATCTGACTGCTCAACTTCGAATTCCTTTCACTTCGCGAGTTTCTCCAATTCAACCCTACCCCAATCAAGAAGTTTACCACATAAGAGGCGACTTTACCATTTTGGGAAATAAGAATCTAACCCACCTAAACCCCACTAGCGACAGCAACAGTGGCGAAATGATTTACGTGGATGTGGATGGCGACCCAACAACCGTCAATTCATCAGCTGCAACCATGCTATTCTCTAACGAAAACAACGCTATTCCACAGTGCTCCAATATAGTTTATGCGGGTTTGTACTGGACTGGAAGGTCACATGACAATCCCGGTCCTAACACTTTTCAAGTTACCAATCCCCTTACAGGTGCCAGCGTTACACTTGACAAGGGTCGAGTAAAAATAAGGCATCAAGATGCTCCTGGTTACACCACCATAAATGCCCCCCATGCCAATTACACTCAAAACATCTATTTCCCAACAAGCCTTGATGGAAATATGTACTCCGCCTATGCAGATATTACCACTTACGTGCAACAATACGGGATAGGCGAATACACCGTTGCCGATATCGCCCTCAGGCAAGGCAATGGCGGTGGGGTTGGCTATTATGGCGGATGGGGCATGGTGGTTGTTTATGAAAACTCGAGAATGAAGTGGCGTGATATATCGATTTTCGACGGCCATGCATATATCATCGCAACAAATCCAGGCCAGGAGAACTCGGAAATTTTTGATGTTTCGGGATTTCAAGCCGTGCAGCATGGACCGGTAAACGTGAAACTTGGTATGATGGCAGGGGAGGGAGACCGAGGAATCTCAGGTGATTTTTTTGACATCATAGATACCAACAACAACCAATGGGTTAGATTAAATCACGTGGTAAACCAGCCCGATAATTTCTTCAATAGCTCCATTTTTACAGCTAACAATCCCCGAAATCCAAACCACATCAATAATTACGGGCTCGACATTTCAATGTTCAACATACCCAATTTCGGGAATAGCATTATTGCCAACAACCAAACATCGACCAGGTTTAGGTACGGAACATCTCGAGACACCTATATAATCTTTTTCATTGCAATGGCAGTAGATGCCTACCTGCCCGACATTGAGCCAATGCACCAAATCACCCAAATAAATGGTTTGCCATACGACCCGAATGCCCCAATAGCCGTGGAGCCTGGGCAAGAAATCGAGTTTGCGCTGGAAATCAGAAATCGCGAAACCGAGCCAATTAATAATTTTTCGGTAACCATACCATTGAGTTTCGCCACCGAATACGTTGGAAGTTTGGCAGAATACTTTTTCGGCCTGTCGGGGCCTCAGCCATATCTTGACACCAGCAAGCCGGGTGCAGAAACAATCGTTTGGAACTTGGGCAGCCTGCCATTGCCCCCCAACCCAGACCAACTGCTTGCGCGGCTAACCTACACTCTTAGAGTAACCCAAGACTGCTTCGTGCTGGCAAACCAAAATTGCCAACCAAGTGTTTCAATGCAAGGAACCATGAGCGGTATAGGCCAAATATCACAAATTCCATTTTCAAACCAGCCATTCATACAAGGTTACATAGATGGTGGAAACTGCGAGGATGAGCCAATAAGCCAACCTTTGATCATTCAGATCAATCGTCAACAATTCATTGCTGCCAATTGTATCCCTTTGGAAAACTACCAGTCGAAAACCTTCAATTATTGCAGGGGTGGGAGCGCAATTGTTCCTTTTAGCACTGTAGCAAGTGAATTTATGCCGGGAACCAGGTTTTATTCATCCATTGATCCAGACACAGGCCTTCCTGATTTCTCGGCAATCGAGTTTACCCAATCCAATTCCTTCCCAACAACCATCGGGCAAAATTTTTACTTCGCGAAACCCAAGGGTGAATCAGACTGCTGGTGGCCCATCGAGATTAATGTCTTTAACAGCACCACCACAAACAACGCGCCACAAACAAACTGCTTCGGAGAAATTCTAGAATTGACCCACCAAACAACCGATATTTTATCATTGGGAACCGTAACAGGAATGCCATCCGGGATAAACGTTAGCCTGGTGGGAAACACAGTTGTTTTGAATGGAGCTTCCGGGCAATCTGGAAGGTTCAACTACACCATCAATCTCATAACTCCCTGCGAAAACATACCTCAAATTTCGGCTACCGGCACAATTATTATTCAAGATGAGGTACGCGGCGGAATAATTGGAAAAAATCAAAGTTGGTGCCCCAACCATTTGCCCGATACAATAAAAAGCATCCAAGATGGATTTGGTAGCGGGGAAGTTTCCTACATTTGGGGGTATAGTGAATTAGAAAACGCCCCGGGTTTCATTACCATTCCGGGTGCCACCTCTACAAGTTATTTTCCTGGTGCCCTTTCAACTACCACCCGATTTTGGCGCACCACCCTATCGTTGCAAAACGGTGTGCTTTGCTCCAGTCGGCCCACTGAGCCCGTGCATATTAGATATCACGACCCAATTACATTGACCAACGTGAATATTGATCACGTACATTGCAAGGCACCCATTGGTAGTGGAGCTATACGTTTCGAAATAAAAGAGGGGCCAGATCCGCCCTTTGCGATTTTGTGGAGCACGGGCACCACGCATCAGGAACTGAAAGCGGTAAAGCCCGGGCAATACTCAGTAACCATTACCTATGCCAATGGGTGCATTTTTAACGAAGAGTTTTCCGTAGAATACCTTGATGAAGACTGCACCGTTTTCATTCCGGAAGGGTTTTCGCCCAATAACGACGGGATCAACGAAACGTGGATTTTAAGGAATCTTACAAGCGAGCACCCCGATAACATAGTCAGGGTTTACAACCGGCAAGGAACGTTGGTTTACGAAGAATCTCCTTTTGCTAGCGGCTGGGATGGCAGGCCAAATAGAGGAAATGTGTTGGTTGGCAAAAATGAAAAGGTGCCTCCGGGCACTTACTTTTACCAGATTTGGTTCCACCCCGATGGCAAGCCCATTTCTGGCTATGTATTCGTATCGTATTAAAAAATTGACTTAACTTTGTAGTTCTTTTTCTGTCATAAATTATGAAAATTAAGGTACTTACAATAGTAGTTTTAGGGCTTTTGGTTCTGGAAAAGGCTACCGGCCAACAGATGCCCATTTACGGCCAGTACATTTTCAACAGCACGGTTATTAACCCAGCCCAGGCAGGAACGGGGAAGGAAGATTCGTTTGGTATGCTTGCGCGCTACCAGTGGTTGGGAATTAAAGGGGCGCCAATAACCCATTCGGCTTTCTTCAACACAAGGCTACCATCAAATTTGGGTTTTAGTGCAAGCATATACAACGACCTTATTGGCCCAATTACCGATGTAACCGCACAGGCAGATTTGGCGTATAGAACTCGCCTCACCGAGAGCTTCTTTGTTTCTTTCGGGGTTAGGACTATGGCATCCTACGTTTATTTCGATATGCTCGGGCTGGAGGACATTACCGATCCCACGGACCCAAATTTCAGTGAAAATTATTCCTCAGGCATTCAGCTCAATGCCGGTGCAGGAATTCTTGCATACAACAAGACATTCTTTTTGGGGGTAGCCGCACCCAAGTTGTTTGCCCAAAGTGTATCGGCAAGCACTCCTGATCCATCTACCACCCCTCCACCAAGTATCTACACGGTTGCACGATCGTTCGTAGCATACACTGGAAACACTTTTACGATTTTTGACCGTAGGCACAACGATAAACTCGAATTCACCCCAAGTGTGTTATTTAAATTAACCGATGCGGCTCCGGTGCAACTTGACCTGAATGCCATTTTTTCGTACCGAAACGCCTTTAGCTTCGGCCCCGTGGCCCGCACCAGCCTTTCAGGAAGCGGAAAAGGGTTTGATAACGTTGGGTTTTTGGTAGGCATGCAGCTCAACACAAACTGGCACTTGGGTTATTTGTATGAGTTGCCATTGAGCCACCTCAGTATTTCAACCAAGCAGACCCACGAGCTTTCGTTGCGCTATTCGTGGGGCAAAGCCAAGGAAAGAATTGGAGTAGCACGGTGTTTTAATTAATGGTGCCAGCCACTCATAACCAAGATCCAAACTTGAAACCAGACCTTGAATAGCGATGAGTGGCAATCATTCATCGGGGTTGATGCCTGCCTTTTGAAATATTATCCCGAAGTAAACTGAAGTGAAAAGAACCAAGTTGATACCCATTTGATAATCGAATGGCATATCGGCAAACATGGTTACTATCAACGACACCAACATAACCTGCATCGGAGCGTGCATATATATGCGAGTCTTGTAAACAAAATATGAGAACATCAAAATGATGAAAAATGTTCCGATGGCGCCCACCATTAATAACCAAACCAAATATTGGTTATGAGGCTTCATCTTCCTGTTTAGCAACCCTGAGTTGTTAGTGTCAAGTCCAAAGTTTACGGCCTGCAGCACGTCTCCGGTTCCCCATCCGCAAATGAACCTCTGTCCGATTGCAACCAGGGAGGCCCGCCAAAGCTCTATCCTCTGCGTGATCGAATAGCCGCTTGGGTTTCCGGTAATCTCATATTGTTGTAACTCCCACAGCGATTGGTGAATCCTTACCAAAAAGCTGGGCCATTCCACGTAATGGCAGTTTGCTATTCCATGCTCAATGGCATTGATGTCCGCTGAGGTAAGCCCCTCCACGCCAGCCCTGTCTTTCCTCAATCCCTTTGATGACAAGTATCGGTAAATGGTGTACCTAATTTGATTTCCGTTTTTATCTGTACCGGAGAATTTCAAATTACTCCTTTGGTTCCAGGCTTCTTCCAGCTCCTGATCAGAGATGAACCAAAATACAAGATGCCCGTTTTCCCTGAGTAAATTATCTTGCTCGTGCCGGTACTCATTACCATGATCTGTTAGCTGGTTTAGGCTTTGTGGGTTCGGTTCAACTTTTGACAATAATGGGATTGAAACTGTCTTGAAAACTAGCAAAGCCATCGTAGCAAATGTGGCCAAGAAAAGGCCTGATAAAATCCTCAAGGCTGTTTTTTTTCCAAAGAAAATATACTTGGCCATAAAAAAGATTATCACAACCGACAGGCTTGCCAGAACTGTTAGCGAGCTTAGCAAAAGCAAAAAAAACAACAACCAGCCCGATACCAATAACGAAAGGTAATGGAATGCCTTTTTTTTGCTTATTTGCTTGGTTGACCATGGAATGACGAAAGCAGACACCAAAACCATCATACCATAAAAGATGTGAACTGTAAATGGCGACAGGTGACGTGTGTCAATAAATTTATTTGAAGCGAAAATGAACGCCCCTATAAGTGAAACTATTACTACTGAAGCCCCGAAAAGCCATGGTAAAGTCCTAATTCGCGAATCCATCAGCGGTTTGCTTGATGTCACAACTATGGTGAAGGTAAGAATTGGCAACTTGTTTTTTAAATCGTATGTAAAGCCATGCCACAAGTCGGAAGTATGCACCATACCCAAAACAAAAATCAAATAAATGGAAGCCAAGGCCAGGGCTGGTTTGTTTTGAAAAAGCCTTGACAGCTTTTCTTTGAAGCCCCCCTCCAACATCCAATTAATAACAATAATAATTTGCGACACGCTAACCAAAAACCTGGAAGTAGGCAACCCAACTGCCAGCAACACCAAGCAGTAAAAATGCACCAATTGGTGTATAGACTCGTGTTTTTGTTTGTAAAAAGGGGTAAGGAGCATATCTATGTATTTGCGAGGACGAACCAAGCTTAGCCAATTATTGTTTGGTGCAACCACCCGAAGATTTCATTTCTTGTCTGTTCTTGACAGGCTTCCATTTCCTGAACGCACATAAACTTAATGTTGTTGTGCTTTTCGAATAGCTTTCGTTTTTTTGTAACGTAATTATGACCCCTCTTACGTGGTTGCATGTAGGCTACGACGGTTTTTCTAAAATTTGAATTGCCTGTTTTTAGTTCCAGGTGGTATACTAGTGATGCAATGTTGAACTGATAGTAATGTCTAAACCTGCTGGAGGCATTCTTGAGCAAATGATCGATGTGTTCTCCAAAAAATCCAATTAGAATATCCCTTTTCATTGGATGCGGTGTGTGTCCTGCCAAAAAGTACCTGAACCCAAACCCCGACATTTTTGCCGAAATCCACTGCGTAACCTGAAAAGAATGCCTTGGTTCGTAATCAAGCCTACCGAGAATTTTTCTAATAAACACCATTCGCAAATTGTCGTACCAAATCCTAAAATACGGAGCCAAACACCATTTACCCCTAAGCACTGGCCTACCTTGCTTGAACCAATCGGTGGGAGTGGTAGGCCGCAGCAAAAATGTATCGTCGTTGAAGTAAATGTAGTTGTTTGCCAATCCCGGAATGCGCCACAGCATGGTTTCAATTGAGATACTGTTGAACGTGGGCAGAAACTCATTGTATCCATCAAAGATAACCTGATGGTCAACAACTATTATGTCCTTTGCTCTTGCGGGAAAATGCTTTTTTACGGCTTCAAAAACTTGGGGAGTCTGATTGTCGGTAACTATAAAGATGTTTCGCACAAATGGCGCAAAACGTAGTATTGAGAGTACACAATAGGTTATCTCGCCAACCGAGCCAAAGCGCACCGGGTTTGTACCTGGATGCCCAACTTGAGTTTTGCCATTCAGGAAAGGCAACATCTTTGACTGGTGGGCGGGATCGCTGCCGTCAACCCATGTAACAACGGCATCAATGGGGTCGTTGTTTTCGAAAAATTCTTCTTTCACGATTTAATTAGCTTTGAAAAACTCCTGGCGAAGTACAAACAATTTATCAAAAGTAACGTTCTGCAAGAAATTTCCAAGTTTCTTATTTCATTTACTAATTGACAAAGATAAGTTTCTTGATTTAAAACAAGGTATCTTTGTCCAATATATCCCATACCTCCTGCAATGCAGATATTCAGGTTGATAAATTTCGTTAATCCAGGAACGCTTCGCGACATTTTCAGGGGCTTGAAATACAAGAATTACCGGTTTTATTTCGTGGGTCAAGGTATAAGCATGCTGGGGACCTGGATCCAAAACATCGCAATGGGGTGGCTCGTTTACAGGCTTACGGGATCAGCCCTTTTGTTGGGTTCCGTAGTTTTTGCCCTGCAAGTACCGTCACTTTTTATAACACCATTTGCGGGGGTTTTGGTTGACAGGTTCGACAGGCGAAGGGTATTGATAATTTCGCAGGTACTGCCAATGATCACCTCCTTCGTTCTTGCTGCCCTTGTGATAGGGAATAAAATCACTGTCGGAAATATTCTTGCCTTGGCAATTGTCAATGGAGTTATTCTTGCTTTAGACACTCCATTCAGGCAGGCCTTTGTGGCCGATTTGGTTACCGATCCTAAAGACTTGGGAAACGCCATTGCCCTTAACTCAACCCAATACAACCTTGCAAGGTTCGTTGGCCCTCCAATTGGAGGGGTTCTGATAGTGATTTTTGGCGAGGGGTGGTGCTTCTTCATCAACGGGCTTAGCTTCGGTGCCTCGTTGGTTGCCCTTCTTATCATAAAAACAAAGTTTGTAAGGAGAAATACATCCGAGGCTTCATTGATTGGCCAACTTTTGGAAGGGATAAAGTATTCTTGGAACTTCAAACCTATCCGGTACTTACTTCGGCTCGTGGGCTTTGGGGGCTTTTTCGGGCTTCCCTTCCAGGCGCTTTTGCCAGTTTTTGCCTCGGATGTTCTTCAGGGTGACGCAAGAACTCTGGGTTTTCTTACTGGTTCTTTGGGATCGGGAGCCCTGGCCGGCGCATTGTTTTTGGCATCGCGCAAAAACTTGTTACGTATTCCGAAACTTGCCTTTCGAACATCGCTTATTTTTGCAATTGGCCTAATAGTGTTTGCCTTATCTCCATACGAGGCTTTATCGATGGCATCGTTGGTTGTGGTTGGTTTTGGTATGATAGTTTTTTTCAATGCCACCAACACGCTTATACAAAGTCTTGCCGACATCGACAAGCGCGGCAGGGTTGTATCGCTATACACCCTCTCGTTCCTTGGAGTTACACCCCTCGGAAGCCTTGTGGCAGGGGCATTGGCCGATTACATCGGAGTGCCATTTACTGTTTTGGCCTTTTCGTTTTTATGTCTCGTTTCTTCATTTCTTTTTGGCAAAAGGGCAACAATGTTGATGAGAAACCTTGCAAAAAAGATTAAAGGAAATCACTAACCCTGACGGTTATTTGTTTCCAAGGTATTTTGTAAGAATAAAACAAAGGGTTAAAGCGACAAGACTCAGAGTGCTTAAAATAAACCCTTACCGAAAATTTACTGCAGAATAGGGTCCAAGTAAGACCTCAATCTTTTGGCCCAAAGTTTATACCCTTCGGGCGAAAGGTGAAGTTGATCGCTTACGAATAGTTCTGGTTTAGGCCTGCCATATTCATCGAGGAAAAGGTCTTCGGTCGGCACAAAAATCACGTTCTTATGCTCGTCGGCCATTTGTGCCAACAACATATTCGCCTTCTTGATGTTTTCCCAAACGTGCCACCGGCTGTTGGTGGGCGTTATTGCCATTATGAATATTTTGGCATCGGTATCGAAAGAGCGAATCTTAAAAACAAACTCTTCAAAAAGTTTAAGCACCACACTAGGGTGCTTGTCAACTTCTCCAGCATTTCCGGTAATATCGTTGGCAACAAAAACTACAACCGCAGAATATCGATGCTTCTTGATGTAGCGGTCGGCATATTTAAGTACGTCAGGCATCCTGGATCCGCCAAAACCCCTCTGGATAACTGGATATGGAGCCATATCTTCCTCCAGGGTTTCCCAAAGCCGTATGCTTGAGCTTCCCGTAAAAAGAATAGATTCAGGTGGGTAGTAATTAATTGAATCCAACTGCTCAAACTCGAGCATGGCATCTTCCCAGAGATCTATCTCCTGGGCCAAGACATTGAAAGGAAAAAGAAGGAAACAAGCAATTAGGGCAAGAACAATACCATACATAAAATGGATAATGTTAAATTTTTTTGAGCCTCTTTAGTTCGTTAAAATGATCTATTGCTTGCTTTTCGAAGCGTTCGCGCGAGGTTCTACGGTAGTTTTCAAATTCGTGTTGAAGCTCCTTGTATTTTATTTCATAGCGTTTGACGCCCGATTTCACCACTCTTGATAATAAAAATGTTGCAACCAAAACTATTATGGAAACTCCAAGCAGCAACAATGAGATTGAGGATACGCCTGTTGCCCCCTTGCCTGATGGATCCCTTTTGCTTTTCTGGCTTTCAGGTTGAATTGCCCCCTTTTTCGCCTCGTGAAGTTGATTCTTGAGCGAGTCCCTTTCCCTAATTACAGCTTCAAGCCGTTGGGTGGCATTTGAAACTTCGTTCTTGAGTCCCACGATTGAATCAGAAAGTTGGTTGATAACATCCCGATATCTAATTCGGGGCACCGAGGGTTTGTTCGAAACGGAAACAATTGATTCTGGTGGAGGCGGCTGTACCGCAATTTCCTCTGGTGGTATTTGTTGCCCGTAAAGCTTGAATATGCTAAAGCTACCCATAATACAAACCAAACCTAATGTTGCAACAAACAGGGTGGTTCCCTTCATTACTTTCATGGTTTTTGGAGTCCTATTTACTCCTTATACGAACAAAAAATAAATAGGTTTCGTCACAAAATATTAAACCCTGCCAAAAACGACAGGGTTTAATTGATTTGAAAAAGTTACAAATTTTAGCAAAGTTGCTAAAATACGAACAAGTCATTCTTAGTCAATTTCGTTACCGGTCCAAACAGTTTCTCTACCATTTCAAAATCCACTACATTCTCGTTGCCCAAGATAACGTAGGTTTTTGGCTTGTTCTGAATGAATTTTGAATTAAATCCCACCACGTCTGTAAGGGTGAGAGTTGGTAGTATTTCAAACAACATTTTTCTTGGATCGGAATCGTTGCCCATTCTCAATGCTGACAAATAATTGAAAATCAACTGGGTGTTTCTGAACCTTTGAGTTCGGATGTTTGAAATAAGTTGTTCCTGGGCAAGGTTAAAGGAAGAGCTTGAAACCGGTATGTTGTCAAACAGGTCGTTAAAAGCTTCAAAGGCATCTATCACCTTATCGTTTTGGGTTGCAATGAAGCTGTTGTTGATGTAGTTTTGGTCTGGCCAAGAAGGGGCGGCATAACTTGACCTTGCAGTATATGCCAACCCCCTTTTCTCGCGCATTTCTTGAAAAACAATTGCGTTCATTCCACCGCCAAAGTAGCTGTTGAACAGCCTAACCAGGGGCACCATTTCCTTTTTGTACTCTTTCCCCTTCATAATGGTTTGCAGGTAACTTTGATTGGCATCGTAATGGGCAAAGTAAACTTTGTTTTGATTGGTTTCCTGTGGCTCGAACATTACAACTCTATCAACAGGCTTCAGACTACTGGAAGTTTTGTGGGTTTGAGAAATGATTTTGGTGATATCCTCAAATTTCTCTGGGCCAAAAAACACCGCCCTATGTTCGTAACCCCAAAGGTTTTGGAGCGATGAAATCAAATCTCCCGATGTTAGGTTATCCAACTCTTGGTCGGTTAGGGTGTAGGTTGTTGGATTGTTTTTGCCATAGGAGGCATAATTTACCAGAGCGTTAAAATTGGTTTGCTGGGTTGCCTTGCTGTCTTGGCGTGATTTCTTCAAGCTTGCCACAAACCTTTTCAATGCACTTTCGTCGGGTTTTGCATTCAAGATAAGCTCCTCGAAAAGATTTAGGGCTTTCACCATATTTTGGCTCAAGCCGCTTACGGAAACTGTTGTTTGCTCCTCGGCAACATTTACGCTGAAGTTAACAGCCAACTTAAAGAACTCGTTTCCAATTTCTTCAACGGAAAGGCGGTCGGTACCGATGAAATTGATAAAATCGCCAGCGATGGCAAGCACCTTGTCGTGATAACGGCCTTTCTCCCAAATGTAGGTCAATGAAAAAGTAGGGTTTGCGGTGTTTTGTGCATAGAAAACTTCAATGTTGCCCGGAGTTTTTCCGCGTACCACGTCTTTTTCAAAATCGATAAAAACCGGGTCGGCAGGTTTGATTTTTGCCGATTTGATTTTGGTCAGAAGCGGCGATTCCGAATCCCTGTTGATATGTATTGGGGTAATTGCGGGTTTTTCAACCTGCGCCACGTTTGGTTGGCCTTGACGCTTGTAAACCACCACGTAATTGTCGTGTCGCAAGTGCTTTTTGGCAAATTCCACCACATCTTGCTTCGTAATTTTTCCGAGCCTGTCCAAATAGCCAATTACGTCTTCGTAGGGCCTTAGGTTCATGAATGTATTATTCAGCATTGCCGCCCTACTACTGGCACTTTCAACGGTTCGCATCTCCTGAAGGCGAAGGTTGTTAATGGCAGCCTCCATGAGCCAATCCGGAAATTCGCCCTTCTTAAGCAGTTCCAATTGCTCGAACAGCAATTCCTTTACACCATCAAGGGTTTGTCCTCTTAGGTTGCGGGCAGATAAGGTAAATACTGAATAGTCTACCATATTTCTGGCACCTGCGCTCGCACCCAAAACTTTCATTGGTCTATTGAGGTTTTGGTCAATAAGCCCAGCCCTGCCGTTGCTTAAAATCATCCGAATCATGTTGAGAATTGGCATATCATCGGTGTTAATACCCCCGAAGCGCCAGCCAATAACAATGTTTTCGGCCTGAAGCCCAACAACTTCCTTTACAATTGGTTGGGTTATGGATGGTTGCTTTGGAAAATTAAGAACGGGCAATTTTTTTGGTTTGAGCTTGCCAAAATGTTTGTCAATAATTTTTATGGCTTCGTCGGGATTAAAGTCGCCCGACATGACTACTGCCATGTTATTGGGCACGTAATATTGTTCGAAAAAGTTGCGAATGTTGATTAGTGAAGGATTTTTCAAGTGTTCTGCTTCACCTAGGGTGGTTTGGGTTCCGTAAGGATGGGTCGGAAACAGACCTTGGTAAAGAACTTCTGATGCTTGGCGACCATCGTTGGTTAGCGACATGTTCTTTTCTTCGTAAACCGTTTCAAGCTCGGTGTGGAAAAGCCTCAGGATTGGATCTGCAAACCGGTTGGCCTGAACAATGGCCCAGTTTTCCAGCTGATTTGAAGGTATGTTTTCGATGTATGCAGTAAAGTCATTGGAGGTGAAGGCGTTGGTGCCGGTGGAACCAACAGCCGACATCAACCTCTGGTATTCGTTGGGTATTGCAAGGGTTGAGGCTAAGTAGCTAATACTATCAATTTGCTTGTACAGCTCGGTTCGCCTTTGGGGGTTGGATTCGCGCCGGTACACCTCGAATAGTTTTTCAATTTTGTCGAGCAGCGGCTTTTCCTTCTTCCAGTCAAGGGTTCCAAAGGTTGAAGTTCCCTTGAACATCAAATGCTCGAAATAGTGCGCCAAACCAGTGGTTTCGGCAGGGTCATGCTTGCTGCCAACGCGCACCGCAACGTAGGTTTGTATTCGGGGCTCCTCGTCATAGGGCGACAGGTAAACGGTTAGACCGTTGTCAAGAGTGTAAATTCGAGTGTTGTACGGATCGTTGGGAAACGATTGGTACTTGTACTTCTTTTGACCGAACAATTGCCCCTGAAATACAACAAAAAAGGCAATGATAAGCAAAAATAAACTTTGAGATTTTCCTTTCATAAAAATTTAATTTAAGTTTGGTGAGGTGAATTTATGCTATTGAATAAGGTTAAGACGGCAAAACTATATAAAGGTTTATTTGTTTTTTGAAGACTTAAAAAAAAATGTGAAGTGGCCCGTTTTACTTAGCCTCCTTCCACCTTCTGTGCGACCAAAGCCAATACTCTGGCCGGGTTTTTATTTCATTTTGCAAAAGCTCCGCGTATTTACGCGTTATGTCTCCGTGCGAAAAGTTTTTGGGGCTATTGGTAATTTCCTCAACGAAAATGGAGTACGTTCCATCGTCCTTTTTGCGAGTGGAAATGAACACCACGGGAAGGTCAAATTTTCTTGAGAGCTTTTCCAACCCGTTGTAAAAAGGGGTCTCTATCCCCAAAAAGTCAACAATGGTTGCGGTTTTTGGGGGCGGCCATTGGTCAGATATAAGCATAAGGGCAAATGGTTGGTGTTGGTTTACCATTTCGATTGTCTTCCTTCCCAGTTTCTTCATTGGTACCAACAAGTTGTTTAACCTTTTTCGAGAATGATGTATTACCAAATCAACCGCCTTGTTGGTCAATGGCCTAAAACCTGCTACGGCATAGCCAGGGTAATTTTGGTTGAAAACTGCACCCAAAACCTCCCAACTGCCGTAGTGTGACATTGCCAAAACAAATGACTTGTTTTTGGCACGATATGAATCAATTACCTCCCTCGACCCCTTTTCGAAGAATCCCAATTTCTTAATGGTTGATTTTCTTATAGACATGAACCCTATTGTGTCAAGGATGAGATCTGCCAAATGCTGGTAATACCCCCTTGCAATCCTTAGCCTGTCCGCTTCACTTTTTTTTGGGAAAGCCTTCCCTAAATTATCTAAGACCACATTCTTTCTATATCCCAACAACCTATAAATCACGAAAAAAACGAAAGGATTGAACCCACGGATTACCCTAAAAGGAAGTAACGACAAAAGCATAGCCACAAGCACAGCCGGGATGCTCAAAACAGTTACCATCGTACGCTTGAGGTTTTTCATCGAAAATTATTGCCAAATTTCATCAGAACTTTTAACTGCCCTTATGGGTTTCAAAACAGGAAATTATCTTCCGGGTATCTTACCTTGTGCAGGGAGGCGACCTCATTATAAATCATTTCCCTGAAATGGTCGATGTTTACCTTGTTTGTGGCCGAGATGAAAACGCACGGGGCGTTTTCCTTGCCCATCCATGATTGCCGAAGCTGGTCCAAGGTTTGGTTTTCGCGCGTGGCAGGGAGCAAACAGTCGAGGTTCTTTTCCACGAAAGTGTACTTGTCTATTTTGTTAAAAGCAATGATAGTGGGTTTCTCTTGGCCTTTCAATATATCGTTGAGGGTTTCATTTACCACCGCCATCTGCTCTTCGAAATTGGGGTGGGAAATGTCAACCACGTGTATCAATAAGTCAGACTCCCTTACCTCGTCGAGGGTCGATTTGAACGACTCGATAAGATGGTGGGGGAGCTTTCGGATAAACCCAACCGTATCGCTCAGCAAGAACGGGAGGTTGCCCAGCACTACTTTCCTCACAGTGGTGTCGAGGGTAGCAAATAGCTTGTCTTCGGCAAAAACTTCTGACTTGCTCAATATGTTCATTATTGTTGATTTGCCTACATTTGTATAGCCTACCAAACCCACCCTGACGAGGCTTCCGCGATTAGACCTTTGAGTTGCCTTTTGCTTGTCTATTTCATTGAGTTTTTCCTTGAGGAGCGCAATTCTGTCACGCACTATCCTCCGGTCGGTTTCTATTTCTTTTTCGCCAGGTCCCTTTAGGCCAATCCCACCTTTTTGCCTTTCTAGGTGGGTCCACATACCGGCAAGCCTTGGCAAAATGTATTGGTACTGTGCGAGTTCAACCTGGGTGCGCGCGTGAGCCGTGCGTGCCCGCTGGGCAAAAATATCGAGGATTAGGTTGCTGCGGTCAATGACCCTGCATTTGAGGGCCCTTTCTATGTTGCGATGTTGGGATGCAGTTAACTCATCGTCAAAAACCACCAAGTCAATTGCGTTGGCCTCGACAAATTTGCCAATTTCTTCTAGTTTTCCCTTGCCGATGTATGTTGCCGGAACGGGCTTGTCGAGGTTCTGGACGAACCGTTGTAATGTTGCCCCGCCTGCTGTGTCGACCAAAAACTCTAGTTCATCCAGGTATTCGTAAACAAGGTCCGTGGTTTGCCTTCCAAGAACTGCCCCAACTGTTACGGCCCTCTCTATTTGTCGTGCTGTTTCAATGAACTGCGACATTTCAATATATCAGTTTAGTTGTTTCCTTTAACGAAGAAATGGATGCCTACAAAACCACCGGGAAGTAAGAGGACATTGCACCCCAAATTTTTTCCCGTGGATGTACCGTAAGCGATCCATCCCGAAAGCACCAATAGAGCCGACCCTGCACAACCCTTGTTATTGTAAGCATATTCAAGATACCGCCCCAAATCAACAGAGCGACAAAACAAAGGCAAGCACATGCAGAAAGGTAACTTGCCGTTGATATGGGCAATGACGTTAAGTGTGGCCAAAGGTTGACAAGGGCTACCACCAAAACCCCTACCCTAAGGGGCCAACCCGAAATGGTTGAAAGAGATTTGATGGGTCTCATCATTTGGCTTACTTTGGTCTTCGTTTTAAAAAAAGCTCTTGAAACCAATTATTTGCCTTACGTCACTTATGGTCTTGCGGGCACTCTCGCGAGCCTTTTCGGCACCCATTTGGGCAACTCGAGAAAGGTATAGACTGTCGGCCGACAATTCGAGGATGCGCTCCCTAAGCGGGCTGGTAAAGGCAACGATATCTTCGGCTAGTTGCTTCTTCAAATCGCCGTAGCGGATGGTGCCCCTGTTGTACTCCGTCAGAAAATGCTGGTACGATTCGGGACTTCCAAGAACTTCAACAAGCTTGAAAAGGTTTTTGACTCCTTGCGACATTGCTGCGCCTGGTTCTCCCGGTCCGCTGTCAGTAACAGCCCTCATAACTTTCTTGCGGATAACCGCAGGGTCATCTGCCAAGAAAATAGCGTTGCCCTCGCCTTCCGATTTACCCATCTTGGTGCTTCCATCCAACCCGGGGATTTTAACAAGATCTCCCTCAAAGTTGTATGCGTGGGGCTGGGGAAAATACTCAACGTGGTAAAGCCTGTTGAACCTATTGGCAAAGGTCCGCGCCATTTCAAGATGCTGTTCTTGGTCTTTGCCCACAGGCACCTTGGTTGCCCTGTGGATAATTATGTCTGCTGCCATCAGTACAGGATAGGTCAAAAGACCTGCGTTTACATTTTCGGGCTGCTTGCGAATTTTATCCTTGAAGGAGGTACATCGTTCCAGCTCTCCGGTGTATGCATTCATATTAAGCAGGAGGTATAACTCCGCAACCTCCTGAACATCGCTCTGTATGTAAAGGGTGGCTGCCTCGGGGTCTATTCCAACTGCAAGGTATTCTACCAAAACCTGTTTTACGTTTTTGTGCAGGTCTTGCGGGGTGGGATGTGTGGTTAGGGAGTGATAATCGGCAATGAAAAAAAAGCAATTGTGCTCCCGTTGCATCTTCAAGAAGTTCTTCATAGCACCGAAGTAATTGCCCAAATGAAGGTTTCCGGTAGAGCGAATGCCGCTTAAAACAGTTTCCATAAATATATTAAAGGTAAATTGCAGACAAAATTAATAAAATGAGGGGAAAGTCGAAAGTGAAAGCCAAAAGTCGAAGGTTAAAAGTGAACTGGTGATCAACAGGGATCCGCAAAGCGAATGTCCTTAACATTAAGCTGAAGCGACACTTTTCCTGCCCATTGGTTTTCCTCAACCTGATAAACAATATCAAACAAGGCTTCGCCCCCTAATTTGTCGAAAAGATGACCTTGGTGAAATGCGATGGCCGAAAAATCGAAATTCTTGTTATGAGCCTGAGTTACTGAAAACTTAATGTGTTTTGTGCTAAGTACTCTTGGCCTACCCTTGACCAAGCAATTCTTGGTCATAAACACGGGATTGTGGTTATCGGGGCCGAATGGTTCGAATTGCTTCAAAATCCTGTAAAACTTTCCTGCTATTGTTTCGAAATTCACCTCAGAGTCAATCTCTATTTCGGGCACCAACAAATCATCGGTTATGGTTTTTTCAACCTCCTGGTTAAATGCCAACTTGAATGCCTGTAGGTTTTCGGGCTTCAAGCTAAGCCCTGCGGCATACATGTGGCCACCAAAATGCTCGAGGTACTGGCTACATGCATCTATGGCGTTATAAACGTCAAAATTCTTGACCGATCGGGCCGAACCGGTTATCAGCCCGTTTGATTCGGTAAAAACAATGGTTGGCCGGTAAAAGGAGTCAATCAATCGTGAAGCCACGATTCCTATCACACCCTTGCTCCAGTCGGGGTCAAAAATTATGGTTGTTTTGAGGCCACCGTGGTTCGGGTCTTTTGTAATCCGTTTTATGGCCTGTTCGGTAATGGTGGTGTCTAGGCTTCTCCTTTCAATATTGTTGTTGTTTATCGAATGGCACAGCTGGTGGGTTTCGGCCATCTCGGTACACAGCAGGAGGCTTACGGCAGTTTTGCCGTTTTCGACCCTGCCCGCGGCGTTGATTCGTGGACCTATTGTAAACATCAAATCATTGATGACAATTTCACGAGAAAAAACAGTTTCTTTGGTAGGGTTACTGGTTTGCAACACGTTGTTGTAGTACAAAATTGATTCGAACCCAGGCCGGGGGTTAAGGTTGAGCCTCTTCAATCCGAAATATGCCAATATCCTATTTTCTCCCGTAATGGGCACAACGTCAGCGGCAATGCTTACTACCACCAAATCGAGCAATTCTTCCAGTTCTTCGAATGGTATTCGGTGCTTCTGGTAATATGCCTGCGCGAGTTTAAACCCAAGGCCACATCCCGAAAGTTCCTTGTAGGGATAGGGACAATCGGCCCGTTTGGGGTCAATCACGGCAGCCGCTTTGGGAAGCTCGTCGCCAGGCCGGTGATGGTCAATTACGATGAAGTCAATGCCTTTTTCCAAGGCATAATCTATTTGACTGTTGGCCTTCACACCGCAGTCAAGGGCAATGATCAGGCCAACATTTGTCTTTGAAGCATAATCAACCCCTTCAAAAGACACCCCGTATCCTTCGGTAAACCTATCAGGAATGTAAAAGTCAATGTTTTGGTGAAACTTTTTCAAAAAAGAAAACACCAAGGCCACAGATGTAGTGCCATCAACATCGTAGTCTCCGTAAACTAGAATACGCTCGTTGTTTTCGAAAGCCCTCTCAATACGCTCAATGGCCAAATCCATATCTTTGACCAAAAAGGGGTTGTGCAGGTTGTCGAGCGAAGGCCGGAAAAAATCACGCGCCTCCGGAAAACTCGTAATTCCCCTTTGAACTAATAACGTTGAAAGAACAGCATCAATGTTAAGTGAGTTCGCTAACTTTTCAACCAAATCTTGCCGATCGCATTCTCTCGTGACCCATCTTTTCGACATTTTTAAAATTAAATATTTTTGGTAAAGGTAATAAAAAACCAGGAAAGTATATTTTCAATTGTAATGGTTTAATTTATTTAGATTAATTTTTGTCCTAAGTCCTGGGGTGGTGGCAGTATAAAAAAAAACGGGAGCAAGCCCCCCGTTTTTAAAAAATGTTCCCGTACAAGCTACCCCACCTGCACCTTTACCGTTTCAACAACTTGTCCCGATGTTACCTGCAACAAGTACAGACCGGCCTTGAGGGCACTTGTATCGATGGTGGTGGTGTTGGCATCAACACTGGCCGAGTAAACTACCCTGCCCGAGATATCGAGCAACCGCACTTGCTCCATATTGGCTCCATACGTTACGTTTAAAGTTCCGCTGGCTGGGTTAGGAAACACAGCAAGCTCCATCACTGCTCCGATTTCTGTTGAGCTTGTGGCATTAGCCCTCCAAACGCACACCAACACCGAAGCTCGGAAAGGATCACCCGTTGTTGGAGTAATGATTCGCTGAACAAATTCGTTCTGAGCATTGTAAATGAAAACATTCTGAATTCCGCCTAAGGAGGTCATGGACAAAAACCAACAGCTTTCATTGTTTGTTGAACCAATTGCAATATAGCCTTGGCTGAAAGGAACCGGTGTGGTAAGGTTTATTTCCATCCGCTTCACGGTCCAAGAACCGAAAGCAATCTCGTTAGTTGTTACCGCATTGGCAATTACCGTTTGCTCGTTGATAAGCGCACCAGGCACCCCTTGGTTGTCGGCAAAGAAGCGAACAGAAAACCCCATGCTTTCCCTTGCGCACTGCGACCAGACGGTACCATCGTTATATGCCATCAAGCCCCAAGCGTGAAATCCGCCAATAACTGCACCTTGGGGCAGCATAGTTCCATGAAACTTAAAGTAATTTACTGTTCCGTGGTTGGTAGATGAGGTTAAGGCCCAACCGCCACTTGCCCCGGCGTTGCTAAACAAGGTTCCTGACGGGCAGGTAGCTGCCTTCGAATAATCTCCCTTTTCTTCGAGAAGAATAGCCTCTTGGGCCACTAAGGGCAAAGAAAAAAGCAAAGAAATCAGGAAAGAAAAAGTTCTTTTCATAAAATTGCACTTCTATGGCTATTAATTCTCTCTTACGAAGGTAAGTGTTTTTTTTACAAGCTCCAATAAATAAACCATTTTTTCGTAGCTTTGAATTCTGGCGGAATGGTATTTTTTGACTTCATACTTATTTGGTTATCTGATGCTTAGCTAAAATGGCCATTGCAAAAAAGGCAAAAGAGAGCCTCAATCCTTAAATGCTGCATTATGAGAAAAATTTTTTGGAACAGCTTGCAGGTGTTTGCCCAAAAAATCATAGTTTTTTTTATTGCCTGTTTATTGTCTTTTGCCAACCCAGCTATGGGAGCACCAGCTTATCCCAACCCTATTGACTACAATCTGCCCGACGGTACCACCATTACCATAATGCTTATGGGCGACGAAAAGGTGAAATGGGCGGAAACCTTAGACGGGTATTCCATCTTGGTTAATCAAGATGGGTTTTTCGAATACGCCATTTTAGACGCCGAAGGCAATATGGTAATGTCTGGCATAAAGGTTTCGGCGCAAGGTAAAAAAACACTAAAAGAATTAAATTTTCTGGAAAAAGTGCCCAAAGGGCTACGCTTTAGCCCAGAACAGATTTCGGTAAGGCGGCAAATTTGGGAAATTAAAGAAGATATGGCCACAAAGTCGTTTCCCACAACAGGAAACCGAAGGGCCATCTGCATTTTGATTGGTTTTACAGACCAGGCCTTTTCTAGAACTCAGGCAGAGTTCGCAGCATTATTTAACCAAATTGGTTACAATGTCAATGGGGCAACCGGCAGTTTCAAGGATTTTTACCTCGAAAACTCCTATGGGCAACTTAACCTAACCGTTGACGTGGCCGGCCCATTCACGGCCAGCCAAAATATGGCATACTATGGTGCAAACAATGCCCAAGGAGACGACGTAAGGCCAAGGGAGCTGGTTTTGGAGGCTATTAACTTGGCAGATCCAGGTGTTGACTTTTCGCAATACACCAATGGAGGCACCGAGGTTAGGGGGTTATACATCATTTATGCAGGATTTGGAGAGGAAGCTGGTGGGGGAGCCAATGCCATATGGGCCCACGCTTGGTCCTTGGCCTCGCAAGTTACGCGCGACGGAGTAACCTTGTGGAGATATGCTTGCTCTGCCGAACTAAGGGGAAACAGCGGTACCAACATTAGTAGTATAGGTGTAATTGCCCACGAATTCGGCCATACCCTTGGGGCACCCGATTTTTACGACACCAACTACAGTACAGGGGGATCATTTGGAGGCACGGGAAACTGGGATCTGATGGCAAGCGGTTCCTGGAACAATGGCGGGGCAACACCTGCACACCACAATGGATTCACCAAAACAGTAGTATTTGGGTGGGCTCCACTCCCTGTTTTAACCTCACCCTCAACCATTACACTTTACAACTCGGTCCAAAACAATAACAGTTTTTACAGGTACGACACAACAACCCCAAACGAATATTTCTTGCTCGAAAAAAGGCAGCAAGTGGGTTTTGATTCAAATATTCCGGGTAATGGTATGATTATTTACCATATTCACAGTGGAGTGTTCAGCGTGGGCAACAGCATAAACGCAACTCATCCACAAAGAATGTACCCGGTTGCCCAAAACGCCAGCATAGATCCCACGAGCACCCCTTCATCTTATGGAACTATTAATGGAGCCTCTTGTGCCTGGACTGGCATTGAGGGCACAAAGACCGAATTTTCAGATTCAACTCTCCCAAGCTCTCGCTCCTGGGCTGGAGCAAACAGCAACAGACCTATTACAAATATATTAAGAAATTCAAGTAGCCAAACCGTAACATTTGATTTTATGGGAGGAAGTTCATGTACCTTACCCGCCAATCAAGCAACAAGCTTCTCTGCCTCTCTAATCGGTGAAAACCAGATGACCATTAATTGGACCAGGGGCAATGGAAATGCGGTTTTGGTTTTGGCTCGGCCAAATAGTGCGATAAACGCAAACCCTATAAATGGCACAAGTTATAATGCCAATTCTACTTTTTCGCTAGGCGATCAAGTTGGTGCGGGAAACTATGCTGTGTACAATGGCACGGGAAACTCAGTAGTGATAAATGGCCTTTTAAAAGGAACTACTTATCACTTCGCTATTTTTGAGTACAACAATGTTGGTTTTTGCTACCTGGTGCCTGGTTTGATGGGGAGCGCAACAACCACAGGGTCGGCTCCATGCACTTACTGCACACCCACGGCAGCATCTGATGACAGTACCGGTATTACAAGGGTGGTTTTCAACACCATTGACAACACATCTGCTAGCACACCTGCATATACAGATTTCACCAGTTTATCCACAACTGTCCATACTAGCCAATCATACGCGCTCTCGGTACGAGTAAACACTGGTGGCAACTATACAGTTCAAACACGAGCTTGGATTGACTGGAACCAAAACTGCGTGTTTGAAACAGGTGAAGTTTACGATTTGGGAACGGCCACCAACCAAACAAACGGCCTAACAAGCAATTCACCTCTTTCAATTACAGTTCCTGCAAATGTCTTATCCGGCCAATCAACCATGAGGGTTAGGACAAGGTATGGTTCTGCCCCAACTCCCTGCGATAGCAATGATTGGAGCGAAGCAGAAGACTACACTATGATTGTGGTTGGGCTGGATATGCAATACACCTCATCAACAACAACCCAAGTAACTGGCGGTATGTTGCTTAACTCAACCAACCAAGCCGTTATTGGCATTGAAGTGGTAACCTCGGGGACACAAAACCCTATTTCGCTTACCAGCCTTACCGTAAACGCCAACGGCACCACCAATGTTTCGGAAATCGAGAATGCCAAGATTTTCTACACCGGTACATCATCGACGTTTGCTGCCACCAACCAATTTGGCAGCACCGTTGCAACCCCAACAACAAGCAACTTTGCGATTACAGGTAATCAAGCACTAGCCGATGGCACCAATTACTTTTGGCTAACATTCGACATAAAACCAAATGCAACTCTCAACAACTTTGTTGATGCAGAGTGCCATCAGGTTGTGGTAGGAGGCAGCCCTTACACTCCAACAGTTACTGCCCCAACCGGAAACAGGCAGATAAAGGGTGCGCTTAATGGCAATTATTTGGTGGGGGTAAGTAAATTTAACCAGGTTTCGGGCCACAACATCTATTTCGAGAAGGTGGTTGAGAAGGTTTGGAGGGAGGTTTCGATTGAGATTGAACCAACTCCAAACAAGGAGGGGTTGACCGAAAGCCTAGAAACCAAAAGCAGAGAACAACCAGAAGAGGTTGCCACAATCCAATTGGAAACTGAAAGCAAGGTGGCCACAACAGAAACCAAGTTGGTGGAGGTGGAACAAATTAGCTGGAGACCTATGGAAAACGGCAAGCCATACACCGGGCCTATGTTTGTTAAGGGCCACGAAAAAAATCCAACCATAACTGGCATATACCCAACAATAACAGCAGCCATTGCCGACTTAAATGCAATTGGTGTAAGCGGGCCGGTGAAGTTCCTGCTAGCCGACCCAACATACTCTACGGGAGAAACCTTTCCATTAACCGTTAACATCGCCAGCCCAAACCTGCCTACGGCCACTAATACGGTAACCCTGAGGCCAAACACCGGAGTTGCGGCAAGCATTACCGGATCGGTTGCAAGCGGCGCGTTAATTAACGTACGCAACAGTTATTTCACCATCGATGGTTCAAATGTCGAAAACAGCACCGGTCGAAACCTTACGATTTCTAACACAAACACCACGGGCCCGCAGGTTGTGGCAATTCTTTCAACAGGAACAACCCCCATTGTTGGGAGTGGATTGAGAAACTCCACGGTAATTAATGGAGCAAGCAGCAGTAGCGCGGTGATAGTAAGGGGTGCAGATGGAAACGCTGGCTATTTCAACAACATCACAATATCCAACAATAGCATTCAAAGAGCATTCATTGGCATTTTTTGCAATGCTGCAGTTGCCTCGGGCAATGGCAGTGGCCTTCTTATTAATGCAAACAGCCTCGATACTCCGGGAGCCAACTCAATCAGACTGGTAGGTGTTTACGTGCAGGGTGTTGATGGGGCAACAGTTAGCAACAACACCATTTCAAACATCTCAAACACAAATGCCGAGGCAATCAGGGGTATTTGGTTTGCTACCGGAACCATAAACGGGTTAATCTTGGGAAACACAATAAGCAAACTCACAAAAACCGTAACGAGCGCCGATGCGGCCATTACTGGGATAAACTTAACAAGTGGGGCATCAACGAACAATCTTACAGTTTCAGGAAACACCATTTCCAACCTCACCAATACCGGTACATTAACCAATTATGCGGGAATACTGAACTTCTCTCCCAACGTTACTATTTCGGGGAACACCGTGCAAAACATAACACAAAACACCAACGCCAATTCTTTTTGGGGCATAGTTTCTTCCGGTGCTACCAACGTTCAAATTTCAAACAACCAAGTTAGCGCAATAACTACCGCAACCACGGGTATTCCAAATGGAATAAACATACAGGGCGCCAGTACAAACGTGCAGGTGTTGAACAACAGCATCTCAAACATCAAAAACACCCACACCGATGGCTACAGCTCTGTGGGATTGGCCCTTTCATCAACTTCAACCGCAGCCAACGTGTTAGTTGCCAACAACCTGATTTATGATATTACTGGTTATGGTTGGAATTCAACAACAACGGACAACGGTTATGGTATAAGAATAACCAGTGGGGGAGGATATAACATTTACCACAACACGGTACACCTTGCCACAAACCAAACGCTTTCAACAGGCATTCCGGCTTGCTTGATGGTTGCAAGCGGATTGGGTGCCAATTCTTTAGACATCCGCAACAACATATTCTCTATGGCGGCAACGGTTGGCACCAACCGCTGTGCTGTGATATCTGCAACGGCCAACACGGTGTTTTCCAACATTAACCACAATGTTTATCATTATTCCGGAGCCAACTTGGGCCATATAGGAGGTTCGTATAGAACAACCATAGAGGCTTGGCGCACCGGTACTGGGCAGGATGCGCAATCCATTGCCGCAAACCCCTCCTTTGTTTCCAATACCAACCTAATGCCCACAAACCAAGCAGTGAATTTTGGCACACCACTTACGAGCGTTAATACCGACTTTGCCGCCACACCCCGCAACCCGGTTTTACCCACAATTGGGGCTTACGAAATGGCACCGGGCGAGCTTGTTTGGACAGGTGCAACTAACAATAACTGGCATACCACCACAAACTGGAACCTTGCAAGGGTGCCTATGGTTAGAGATAACGCCACGATACCAGCAGGCCTCACAATCTACCCAACCTTGAGCGCAGCGGGCAATTGCCGAAACCTTTTTTTGGGCTCAAGCTCAACAAGTACTGCCACCCTCCTGGATAATGGGCACCTAACCGTACATGGAACCACAACAGTGCAACGCCACATTCCGCGCAACGGTTGGCACTTCCTGTCGGCACCGGTAAGCGGTATGAACATAATTGGTTCTGACTTCGTGCCAAACCACAACCCGCTTCCATCAACTTTGGATTTGTACTACTGGAACGAAACCGTAGCACAACTCGGAGGCCTCTGGTACCCGTGGGTTAATGTCCGGGGTTTTGGCGGGGTTCCAAATGCGGCCAACTTCCAGCTGTTCGTTGCCGGAAGGGGCTACCTGGCCAGCTACGCCATAGGGTACACTCCAGCCAATCCTTTTAATTTCGCAGGTTTGCTGCAAACTGGCACGGTTGGTGTTACCGTAAATCACAGCAGCGCAAGCCCCGCAATTGCAGGTTGGAACCTTATGGGCAATCCATACCCATCGGCAATTAATTGGGCGATGGCCGACAAAACTTTATTCTCCGATAACTTTGCTTACATTTACGACCCCACATTGGGCGGGGGTGGTGGTGGCTACTTTCCCGAGTCTGGACTTATCGCTCCACATCAAGGATTCTTCGTAAAAAAGGCAACCGCAGGAAGTGCCGGCTTCAATTTTACCAATTCCATTAGGGCACACGGCGGCACTTGGCGAAAAGAGGATGCTATTCCACACAGGGTAAGGCTAAAGCTTACCCGTATTGACAATGGTTTTTTCGATGAAACCACATTACGCCTGAGAGAAGGGAGCCTTTTCGAGCGCGACAGGCAGGATGCCCTTAAACTTTTCAGCTTCAATGCTCAAATGCCCCAGATTTTCACTCAAACTGCAGATGCAGTACAGGTGGCAATTAGCAGTATTCCCGAAATACCTGATGACCTTGAGATCTTGCTTGGAGTTTTATCACCCGTTTCGGGGCAGTACAAGATTGAGTTGGCAGAAACATCCGGAACATTAACCGGTACCACTGTTTGGCTACACAACTTGAAGGACGGCAGCATCGTGAACCTATCGGCAAGCCCGGCACAGGATGTTTTCATTGCAATTGGTACTCACGATTCGCATTTCAAGCTTACCTTTGCGCAGCCAACAATCATTGGCGAGGTGGAAAAGGAAGTGGCGAGCATCTATACCTGGAACAACAACCTATACCTTAACTTTACCTCCGATTCAAACCGACGCCAGCTAAGGATGATCGACACCAGCGGCAGGCAAGTAATCGTCAGGGAGCTGGGTCAAGGCTTAAATCACATAGTTTCGCTAGACCTCAAGCCCGGAGTTTACGTGGTGCATGTGTCAAGCCCTAGCGGCATTGTAAACAAAAGGGTGCTTGTCAGATAACACTAATCGGTGATTGGCATTCAGCCCGCAGGGTAGAACCTATTAGCATATTGAAGGGACTATGGAAGGCCTGGAGAATCCGAAAGCCAAAAGCTAACGACAAACTGTCAACAATACACCATCACCAACAATTAAACCCCAATAACTTAAAATATGAAAAACAAAACATTAAAAAAACTGCTTGTTTTTACCCTATTTTATGCTGGACTGGGCTTATTTTCTCTTGGCCAGGGAGTTCCACCATCGCCCCCAACCGGAGGCTGGGATGGCGACAAGCCAGTTCCTGTTACCAGTGAGTTTGTCGTGGTTTCAATTCAAAGTGTTGGACTTGGAGTAAAAAAACTTTACGATGCGAGTATGGAGTATAAGGTGATGCATATTGTGTATGTTATGGAAGAATGGCAAACCAGTTTCAGTTAACTAATCTCCAATTAATTTTCCTCCAAGACATCTAACCTTTGTCCAAAACACAAGAAATGTTTGTAACCTATAGAAACTCCAGAGTCTATTTCGAGGTTTCCGGAACCGGGCAGCCAATCGTGCTGCTTCACGGTTTTACGGAAAGCAGTGCCATTTGGCATTTTTTTGAAGAAGCCCTAGGTCAAAGCCACACCGTAATAACCATAGACCTTCCGGGTCACGGACGGAGTGATTGTTTTTCTGAAGTTCATTCTATGGAGCAGATGGCAGAGGCGGTGTACCAAGTTTTTGAAAGCCACGGGATTGGAAGTGCTGTTATTATTGGTCATTCGATGGGGGGATATGTTGCCCTTTCGTTTGCCAAAAGATTTCCTATGAGGGTCAGTGGTTTGGGACTTTTTCATTCAACTGCCTCGGCCGATTCTGATGCTGCACGCAAGGGCCGCGACCTTGCAATTAAAGCCGTTGACCAAAACCACCAAGGTTTCTTGCTCAACTTCATCCCCGAATTGTTCGCTCCGAGTAATCGTGAAAAATACTCCCGTGAAATTGCATCCTTGATTGCAAAATCAAACCAAATGGACAAAAGGGGCATAATAGCCGCATTGGCAGGAATGAAAGAAAGACCCGACATGGTTGGGTTTTTGTCTGAAATGGCCTGTCCGGTTATGTTCATAGCCGGCAAGTGTGATTCTCGCATTCCAATTGAAATCTTGACACCTCAGTTTTCGCTACCCAAAGCATCGTACACGTTGGTACTTGATTACGTTGGGCATATGGGGTATATAGAAGCGAGGGAAGAAACCTTGGAGTTCGTTTCCTTTTTCGTCAAGGCTTGTTTCAAGGAATAACCTTATTTTTATTTCCGTGAAAGCTTGCCAGATTTCTGACTGCATCATCAATCGAGTAGAACTTAAAATCCAGGGATTCGACAATTTTCTTGCTCGAGTACAATGAATACCTCAATGCACTGGCGGCAGTTTCTTTGGTAACAAGCGGAGGCCGCCGGGTAACTTTGCTCTTTACCCACTGGAGGCGCCACGCCAATCCAAGCAACCAAGCTCCTGCCTTAATGTAGGGCGCTTTAACTCTAGCTTGCCTTGCAAGCACTTCGAAAAAATCCTTGTAGGTTAGATTTTGGCTGTTAAGCACGAACCGCAGTCCCTTAATATCACTTTCGGCCAATTGTACCATTGCCCTTGCCACATCCCTAACGTCAACAAACCCTGTTTTGCCCATAGTGTAAAACTTAAGCCCCCTCGCTATGGTATCGAAAATTTTACTGCTGGAGCGGGAGGTGTCGCCGGGACCAAGGATAATGGTTGGATTGACAATCACCACATCAAGTCCTTCTTCGGCACCCCGCCAAACCTCCCTTTCGGCACCGAACTTGCTAATGGCGTAATTAGAATTACTTTTCGAAGTTTGCCACACCATTTTCTCGTCAATAACCTTGTCGTCAGTAACCTTGCCGAGTGCCGCAACGCTGCTGCAATGGCAAAATCGCCTTACACCTGTTTCCAGGCAGGCATTTACGAGGTTGGCCGTACCGTCAATATTTACAGAAAGCATTTTTTCCTTGTGGGAAGGGTCGAAAGAAACCATAGCAGCACAATGGTAAACTGAGTCTACCCGATCCAAATATTTCATCAACAAATCAAAATCGTCAAGACCGCCGTCAACCCATTCGATCATATCGAAAAATTTCACGCTATTAATGGGATCGTAAAACGAAAATATCTCTCTAACCCAGAAAAGGTTTGTGCTTTCTCTTTTTAGCGCCCTTATTTTATTGCCTCGCCTGGCAAGCTCGAATAACAGGTGAGAGCCAACCAGACCGCTACCGCCGGTTACAAGTATCATTTTGTTGCGATTTGATTTGATGGGTTTGCCAAATGCCAAATAAAACTTTTTGGTGTAAATTGCTTTTTTAAGCAGGGACACGCAAAGGTCGCAATATTTTACAACAAATAAGTTTCAAAATTTATTAGTTGTTGTTTGGAATTACCGTATGGGGTTGTAGGGCAAAGGTTTTTGAAAAAAAGGATTAATTTTGCAAACCATTAATCAGCCAAAAATGAAGAAATTAACCAAAATAATTGCCACGATATCCGACGTAAGATGTGAACCCGGATTTATATCAAGACTATACGATGCCGGAATGGACGTTGTAAGGGTAAACACAGCCCACCAAACACCCGAACAAACCCTTCGCGTAATTGAAAATGTAAGGAAGATATCCGAAATGATTCCTATAATGGTTGACACCAAGGGTCCGGAGGTACGCACCAATGCCTCGGAATATAAACTTGAAGTGAAGTATGGTCAGGAAATAATGGTGAGGGGGAAAAAAGGTTTTGCCACCAACAAAGACTGTCTTTATGTTGACTACGAAGATATCGCTGTCAAACTTGAGGTGGACAACAAAATTATGATTGACGATGGAGAGATTTCGCTAACCGTAACCCAAAAGCACGAAGACCATCTTATTTGCAAGGTTGACAACGAGGGCACCATAAAGGGCCGGAAGAGTGTTAACTTTCCGGGAGTGTCAACAGGTCTTCCTTCCCTTACCCAAAGAGACAGGGAGTACATTGAGTTTAGCATTGCCAACGATCTTGATTTCATAGCCCACTCGTTTGTTAGAAACAAGAAGGATGTTGTTGAAATACAAAATATCCTGGACCTTCACCAGAGCAACATTAAAATCATTGCTAAAATTGAAAATCAAGAAGGGGTTGACAATATTGAAGAGATCTTGCCTCACGTGTTCGGTATAATGATTGCCCGTGGCGACCTTGCCATAGAAATTCCAGCCGAGCGCATTCCAAGCATTCAGGCCGAGATCATCAAGAAATGCCTGTCGCACCAAAAGGTGGTAATCGTTGCCACCCAGATGCTACACACCATGATTACCAACCCAAGACCCACACGGGCAGAGGTTACTGATGTGGCCACGGCAATTTTTTCCGGAACGGATGCGATTATGCTCAGCGGTGAAACAGCTTTCGGCAAGTACCCCGCCGAGGCCGTGGAAACCATGACAAGGATTGCCGCCGAAACCGAAAAAAACAGGCCGTTCGACTTGCAGAGCGAAATTATTCCCATCGACAACCAGATTTCAGTCTTCCTTTCCAAGGTTGCTGTAAGATCAATCGAAAACCTTGGTGTAAAGGCCATTATCACCGATACCGACACTGGAAAGACCGTTAGGTTCATAGCCGCCTTCAGGGGTAAGGTGCCAATTTACGCTCAGTGCTACCAGAAAAGGGTTGCCAGAAGGCTTAACCTCAGGTACGGCGTGCATCCAGATTTCTTTGATAAAGAGTTGTCTATTAAGGGTTTTACCCATATATCCCTAACCAGGCTTGTAGACAAGGGAGAGCTTAATCATGATGACTTGGTGGCTATTGTTGCAGGAAACTTCGGGAAGAAAATCGGGCCAAGTTACCTGGAAATTAGTACCGTTAAAAACTTGCTTTCGCCAAGAACACGCTAACTGGGGATCTGGCTGCCCTATAAGCTTTGGACAATTAATAAATAGACTAAAAAATGAGCAACGCGTTCAAAATCGATATCGAAAGGATAAGGGATGCCATATTGGCAGAAGAGAAAGATTACCTGTACCAGGTTATAAATGAACTTTACGCCGCAGACCTTGCGGAGGTTATTGACGACCTTAACCACGAGGAAGCCAAGTATTTTTACAAGCTGCTCGACAGGCAGGAGGCGGCCGAGGTGCTTATGGAGCTGGAGGAGGATGTTAGGGAGAGATTGCTTGCCTCCTTCTCCACCCAGGAAATTGCCCAAGAGTTTATTGACAATCTTGACTCTGACGATGCCGCCGACCTAATAGCGGAGCTGCCCGATACCCGCCGTGAGGAGGTAATGGCCCAAATCGAAGACCGCCAACAGGCACAAGATATTGCCGATCTTTTGATTTACCACCCAACAAGTGCGGGGGGGTTAATGGCCAAGGAACTCGTGAAGGTCAACTCTAACTGGCACGTGATTACCTGCATTAGAGAAATGCGCAAACAAGCCGAGGACCTTGATAATGTTTACGCCGTTTACGTGGTCAACGACTTGGGGATATTGGTGGGATTGCTACCACTCGAAAAACTCCTGTTTGCCTCTCCTCGCGACTTGATTGAGAAATGGTACATTTCTGATGTTATCTCGGTTAAGGCAAGCCAGAAGGGAGAGGACGTGGCAAGGGTGATGAACAAGTACGACTTAATCGCACTTCCGGTGGTTGACGAAATTGGCCGGTTGGTTGGTCGAATTACAATCGATGACGTGGTGGACTTCATCAAGGAAGAGGCCGATAGAGATTACCAGTTGCTTTCGGGTGTTACCGAGGATCTTGAGCATACCGATAGGATTTGGCAGATAACTCGAGGTCGATTATTTTGGTTGGTTGTGGCTTTGTTCGGAGGTATTTTTGCCGCATCGGTTGTCGAAAATTACGAGGGTCAAATAAGCATTAACCCCGAGTTGGCTTTTTTTATGCCACTTATTCTTGCAATGGCCGGAAACGTGGGAGTGCAGTCGTCGGCACTCGTTGTTCAAGGGCTGGCCAATCATTCCATAACTGGCGGAATCTTGCCTAAGCTGATGAAAGAATTATCAGTAGGCCTGATTAACGGGCTGGTTTGCTCTGCCATACTATTGACTTATAGCGTTCTGTTCCTGCCCAAATTATCTTTGGCATTAACCGTTAGCGTTTCACTACTCACGGTGATAATTTTTGCCTCGGTGTTTGGCTCACTAATTCCCTTGGTGCTAAACAGGGTGAAGATTGATCCTGCACTTGCTACGGGCCCATTCATTACAACCTCAAACGACATCATCGGTTTGTTTATATACTTCATGATAGGAAAAGTGATGTATGGGATATTCTAGTTTATACTTGCCTCTGGATTTAATACCGTTAAAATAAAACCCCCAACCCTCTTAGGTACAACGGCTGACGATTTACCAAAACCCTTTTAAAGCTGGGCTTGCCACCTTTGTATTTTTGCGTTGGTGGCAAAATTGCAGTAGGTCCATTCTGATTTGCTGCAATTTAATGGGTCGCAACCCATCTGAAATGTATAACCTTGTGCGCGGCACCCAGAAGATTCAAACCTCCTAAAGCGAAGATTACACGATGGAGGATGTGCTTCGATTCTTGACAACACGGTGGATGCTTGGCAAGGGCAATATTTCTCTTCGTGTCCTCTTTTTCGAAAAACTGGTCCTTTGATGCAGCATTGCCGAAACTATCCTCTGAATTTTCAATAAAAAAAAAGACCCACCTTTTCAAAATCTGGCAGGTCTTTAGTAAAGGTTCGGTATGGGCTTAGCAGGCAAAAAGCGGGTATTGGGCCATCAAGGCATTTACTTTATCCCGCACGGCATCAATCACGGCAGGATTGTCAATGTCGGAAAGTACCTCATCAATAAATCCAACTATCTGAATTGCTTGTTGTTCTTTGAGTCCGCGGGTTGTAATTGCCGCGCTGCCTATTCTAATACCTGAGGTTTGGAATGGTGATCGGCTATCGAACGGAACCATGTTCTTGTTAATGGTAATGTCGGCCATCACAAGGGTGTTTTCAGCCTTTTTACCTGTTAGCTCGGGAAACTTTGACCTAAGGTCAATGAGCATGAGATGGTTGTCAGTACCTCCTGAAGTTACGTGGTAACCTTTGTCAACGAACGCTTTGGCCATTGCTTGGGCGTTTTTCATAACCTGCAAGCAATATTCCTTGTAAGCTGGGGTAAGGGCTTCGCCAAATGCAACTGCCTTTGCAGCGATAACGTGCTCCAGCGGCCCCCCTTGGGTGCCTGGAAATACCGCGCTGTCAATCACCGCAGACATCATCTTGATTTCTCCCTTGGGAGTTTTCTGACCCCAAGGATTTTCAAAGTCCTTGCCAATTATGATTATACCTCCACGAGGGCCCCTTAGGGTCTTGTGTGTGGTGGAGGTAATAACGTGGCAATGCGGAACGGGGTCATTTAGCAGCTTGGTTGCAATTAGCCCTGCAGGGTGGGCAATGTCGGCCATCAAAACGGCTCCCACTTGGTCAGCAATTTGGCGCATTCGTTTGTAGTCCCAATCGCGTGGGTAGGCACTTGCGCCGGCGATGATTAGTTTGGGGGTTTCGGCCAAGGCCACCTTTTCCATCTGATCGTAATCAATTTGACCTGTTTCCTTGCTAACCTCGTATGCAACTGGACGATATAGTATGCCCGACAAGTTTACCGGGGCTCCGTGTGAGAGGTGCCCGCCGTGACTTAGGTCAAGACCCATAAAAGTGTCGCCTGGCTTAAGGCACGCCAAGAAAACCGCAGCGTTGGCCTGTGCACCGCTATGTGGCTGAACATTTGCGTAATCGGCTCCAAAAAGTTCTTTTAGTCGGTCAATTGCAATTTGCTCGGTTTGGTCAACAATCTGACAACCTCCATAATACCTCCTTCCGGGATAGCCCTCTGCATATTTGTTGGTCAGTACGCTTCCCATGGCCTGCATAACTTGCTCGCTGACAAAGTTTTCGGATGCGATCAACTCCACCCCGTGCAATTGGCGCCGGTGCTCCTGCTCAATTAAGTCAAATATTCTCTCGTCTCTTTTCATGCTAATATTAAATTTTATTGTTTTTGATAATTGCCGCAAATATACTTCTAATTTTCATACCAAAGGAACAAGCATTTTTCGTATTTTCGCCACATCGTTTTACTTACAAAACCACGAAAATATGAGTCATTCACTCCCATCATTCATCGCCATATTGTTGATTTCACTTACGGCACTTGCCGAAAAAATTGCAATATCCACAGCCTTGGCAACAATGCCATTACCCGTTTCAAAACCAGCATTTCATAACGTAGAAAATGTTGATGGCAAAGTGTTTTCAAACGCCGATTTTTTGGCTATCCAGCCTTTTGACATTTCAGGATTTTTTCCCACGGAGGGTAAGCCTTTAAAATGGACGGGGACAAAATCAACCCGATGGAAAAAAGTATTGACAGATGATAGCGGCTTTTTTGTAATTGAAAAAACACCGCAAGGTCAGGCGGAGATTGCTTACATTGCTTCTTACGTTAAGGCCAAAAGGTGGGTAAAAGGCAAACTCGAAGTTAAGAGTCCCGCAATGCTAGAAGTGTACCTTAACGGGAAGTCCCTTGGGAAGAAAACCACGATGGAGGAGGAAGAAGACAAAATCGGACGGTTCTCGCATGAAATTACCCTGACCAAAGGAACCCACCTGGTTGTAATAAAGGTGCTTAATCCGGGCAATCTATCTCTTGACTGCAAGGTATCGGCAACCATTGATTTGAATGATGGTTTTGCAACCAACGACATTGCACCATCATTGTTGCCTGCCAACATCAAAAACATAAACCATATCCTGGATGGGGTTAAGATATCAGGAACTCAAATCAGCCCCGACGGGAAGTTATACACAATTTCATACAGGGAGTCTCTTCCTCCCACAAACAATTCCGAAACTTGGACAGAGGTAAGACGATTTTCTGACAAAGCACTTGTTCACTCTTTCAGACATTCACGGGTATCGAGATTTGCCTGGCATCCGAAAACCAACAAGCTTAGCTACACCTCCACCAATGACAATAAAGCCACGCTGTTCCTTCATGATTTTGAAACAGGCGAAATACAACCCTTGATCAAGGACATTGAGAGACTTGCCTCAGTAAGCTGGGCGCCTTGTGGCAAGTTTGTAATTTACGGCATACGTGAAGAAGGGAAGGGAACCGATGCAAACATTCGACAGGTTTTGGGAATGCAGGATCGCCAAACCGGCTGGAGAAACCGGACATTCCTTTATAGGTTCCATCTGGAAACAGGCTTGTCAGATAGATTGACCTACGGAAATCTCACCACGAGCCTCCAAGACATTAGCCCGGACAGCAAGTACTTGCTTATCAGCACATCGAGACCCGACTACTCCGAACGACCTTATTCCAAGACAACCCTGATGCTCCTAAATCTTGAAAATCTAAACGCCGACACCATTCTTAATGACCAGAGGTGGGCTGTTTCCGCTTCATTCTCCCCCGATGGCAAGAAGCTCCTTGCAACAGGAGGTCCAAATGCATTCAACGGCTCGGGAGTAAACGTTCCGGAGGGAACAACTCCAAACAATTACGATAGGCAAGCATACATTTATGATTTGACCACAAAAGATGTCAAGGCATTTACCAAGAATTTTGACCCTTCGGTTTTGTCGGCTTATTGGCATCCAACCAACAATACAATATACCTACACGTAGTTGAAGCAGACTTTCAACGCCTTTATAGTTACGATCCAGAAAAGGGCACCTTCAGGTTACTTGAAACCGGCGTGGATATGATTACCGCCGTTGATTTTTCCATCAAAAGCCCTATGGCAACATTTATGGGGTCTAACACAAACTCTCCGGCAAAATCTTTTTCTTTCAACCTGAAAAACAACAAGGTTGAACTTTTGGCTGATACCGAATCATTCAATTACCAACACGTAGAGTTTGGGGCTATCCAAAATTGGGATTTCAAAACGAGCACAAACGTGAATGTAACCGGACGGTATTACCTGCCGCCCAACTTCGACCCTGCGGAGAAATATCCGGTTATAGTTTATTACTATGCCGGTACAACGCCTGTTGGCAGGACTTTTGGAGGGCGGTATCCCTTTAATCTTTGGGCGGGCAACGGATACGTTGTATATGTTTTGCAACCAAGTGGGGCCATTGGTTTCGGGCAAGAGTTTTCGGCAGCCCACGTAAACAATTGGGGAACAACCGTTGCCGATGAAATCATTGAATGCACCAAGGCTTTCTTGGAAGCCCATCATTTTACCGACCCCGCCAGGGTTGGCTGCGCGGGCGCTTCATACGGGGGATTTATGACAATGCTCTTGATGACCCGCACCGATTTGTTTGCAGCCGCGATTTCGCATGCGGGCATAAGTTCAATTTCGAGCTACTGGGGCGAAGGTTTTTGGGGTTATGCCTATTCTGCAGAAGCCACGGCCGAAAGTTTCCCCTGGAACAATCCCGAAATATACGTTGGGCAAAGTCCTTTGTTTCATGCCGACAAGGTCAAAACTCCCCTGCTACTCCTTACCGGCGACAGCGACACAAACGTGCCCCCGGGCGAAAGCATTCAAATGTACACTGCCCTGAAAATTTTAAACCGACCGGTTGAATTAGTTTTGGTCAAGGGCGAAGACCATACAATAACCAATTACAATCGAAGAATAGAATGGCACAATACAATTATGGCCTGGTGGGAAAAGCACCTGAAGAGTCAGCCCCAATGGTGGGATGAGCTTTACCCAAAGAAGAACTTTTAAGAAGGCGGATTTGTGGGATTGGATGGTTGATCTGTTGGGAGGTTGGCAGGTTATGGCGTTTTAATCAACCATAATCTAGTAATTATTACATCAGCAAATCAACCCATTATGGCGTTAACTTTGCAGCCAACAATACAAAATTCAATAAATGGCCAGCGAACCCAAAAATTTATCACCCCACCTTAAGGATCTATCCTGCCGTGTATTATATGAAGACAACCACCTGATAGTTGTAAACAAGAAGCCCTCGGAGATAGTGCAAGGCGACAAAACAGGCGATGTTCCGCTTGTAGAATTGGTGAAGCAATACCTTGGCGAAAAATATCAAAAACCCGGAAAGGTTTTCTTGGGGGTGGTTCACCGCATTGACCGGCCCACGAGCGGTGTGGTGATTTTTGCCCGCACTTCAAAAGCCCTGGCTCGTATGAACCAGATGTTAAAAGACCGAAAATTGAAAAAGAATTACCTGGCCGTAGTAAAAAATCCCCCAAACCCCTCCGAAGGCAAGTTAATTCACCACCTGCTAAAAAACGAGAAGCAAAACAGGTCTTACGTTGTAGATCCTAACAAGCCTGGAGCCAAAAAGGCAGACTTAATTTACAGAACCGTGGGCCGATCCGATAATTATTACTTGGTGGAAGTGGAATTGCTAACTGGCAGGCACCATCAGATTAGAGCACAACTGTCAGCCATTGGCAGCCCCATTAAAGGCGACCTAAAGTATGGCTTCGACCGCAGCAACCCCGACGGCAGCATACACCTGCACGCACGCTCGGTAGAATTGGAGCATCCGGTTCTGAAATTACCCTTGAGCTTTACCGCACCTGTGCCAAACGATTCGGTTTGGAGGGCGCTAATTTGACATTTTTGACCTTTCTGACAATGAAAAAGCCTGAGTTACCGATGGGATTGAATTCCGGCTTAAGTAAAAACCACTGTTAATCTCAAAAAAAAAAGTACCTTTGCCCACTTTTTTCCTAGCAAAAAATTACCAAATATGAAGAAAGCGTATGTTTTTCCCGGACAGGGGGCTCAGTTCGTTGGAATGGGTAAGGATCTCTACGAAAAGTGGGGCGATGCCGCTGCTATGTTTGAAACGGCAAACGAAATATTGGGTTTTCGCATAACCGATCTAATGTTTGAGGGTACTGACGAGGACTTGCGACAAACCAAGGTTACACAGCCGGCAATCTTCCTCCATTCGGTAATTTTGGCCAAGTTCTTGGGCAAAGATTTCAGGCCCGATATGGTTGCAGGCCACTCCCTTGGCGAGTTTTCGGCTTTGGTGGCAGCCGGCGCACTTTCATTCGAGGATGGACTTAAACTGGTTACCAAGCGGGCTATGGCAATGCAGGAAGCCTGCGAGGCAGAACCTTCGACCATGGCGGCCATAATTGGCTTGGATGACCAAAAGGTGGAAGAAATTTGCGCGGCAATAGACCAGGTGGTTGTGGCGGCCAACTACAATTGCCCGGGTCAATTGGTGATTTCTGGCAGCCTAAAGGGCGTTGAAATTGCCTGCGAAAAACTCAAGGAGGCCGGGGCAAAGAGGGCTTTGCCTTTGAAAGTTGGAGGAGCATTCCACTCGCCGCTCATGGAACCTGCACGTATGAAATTGGCCCAAGCCATTAATGAGACAGTAATCTATTCACCAATTTGCCCGGTTTACCAAAATGTTGACGCCAAGCCCTACACCAATCCCGAGCAAATCAAGGAAAACCTAATTGCACAGCTTACCAGTCCGGTCAAGTGGACTTACATAATGCAAAATATGATAGCCGATGGGGCCTCCACCTTCGTGGAAGTTGGCCCCGGTACGGTTTTGCAGGGTTTGGTGAAAAAGGTTAAACCAGATGTTGAAGCTTATAGTGCTCTAACCTGACAGGACAATCGCCCCCTAACCCTTTCTGAATGCCGGCTCGTGGAATAAATGGAAACTTTTAAGAGCAAGAAATTATGGCAGGCAAAAAAAATCCTTAAGGCGCTTAATACCATAAAGTTGAAAAAAAATCGGTGGAGAAGTGCCGCCCGCTAAATAAAACAAAAAAATCAGAGGTCTTTTAAGACTAAAATCTTTAATTGACAAAAACTCACTACCTTGATTACTGTAATTCTCTTCGTACTCGGCTTCGTGGTATTGGTTTACGGGGCAAACTTCTTGGTTGACGCTTCGGCATCAATAGCCAAGAAATATGGTGTTTCTAACCTGGTAATTGGCCTTACCATAGTTGCCCTCGGCACTTCGACGCCCGAACTGGTAGTTAACCTTTTTGCAAGTTTCCAGGGTGCGGCCGATGTTGCTATGGGCAATATTCTAGGGAGCAACATCACTAACATCTTTTTGATACTTGGGGTTTCGGCTATCATTTACCCTTTGTCGGTGAGCATAAACCATCCTTTCAAAAAGATCCCTTTTGCCTTGGAAATCCCCTTTGCACTTTTCGGGGCAATTCTTATCGGCTTGCTTGCAAACGATTACCTGTTTACTAACGCCACCGAACCAGTTATTGGACGAACTAATGGAATAATCTTGATGATTATTTTTCTCGGCTTCATGTATTACACCTTCAAGTATGGAAATACCGGCACCGACGATGAGGTTGAGGTTAAAAGCTATTCCATGAAAAAGTCAATTGTAATGATTTTTGCTGGAATTGGAGGCTTGGTGCTTGGCGGCAAGTGGATCGTTGACGGTGCAACACAGCTTGCTTCGATGCTTGGTATGGGAGAGGCCATAATAAGCTTGACAATTGTTGCGCTTGGAACATCCTTACCCGAACTTGCAACCTGCGTGGTAGCGGCCCATAAAAAAAATGCGGGTTTGATAATAGGCAACATCGTTGGCTCAAATATTTTCAACGTGTTTTTTGTAATTGGAATAAGTACAACCATTCAACCCATTGATTTCAACACTGCCTTGAATTTCGATATTCTAGTTGGGGTTTTCTCAACTCTAATTCTTTTTGTTTTCTTGTTAATTCCCCAAAAGAATGTTTTGAATAGGTGGCAGGGGTGGTTGTTGTTCATACTCTACCTCGGGTATGTTTCAGTGTTGACACTTACCGAAACAAAGGTTATTTCCTTTGGTTTCTGAGCCGTGCGGTTAAACCACGTTTTTAAACCTTTCGGGAACTTTTACAATCACTTTTAAACCAGCCATAGAGGGCTTGTTGATGGCGTAAACCGGACGAAAAATAGTTTGAACCACCCGTGCAAGCTTTAACCATAGTTCATTTTTTAAAGCCTGCCTTTGGGTGACCAAGTGAATTGTCCTTGCCCTTTTGCGTATGTGGCTTTCTCGTCCGGTTGCCATCCTGTCCTTGTCCTGAAACCGCATATTTATCATTTGCATATCAACCGAACCAAAATGAAACAGGTACAAGTTTGGGTCAATCTTAAAGTTGCGTCCCTTTACCCTGTGAAACCCAGAGCCCCACTTAACGGGTTTGGATATTACGGATGGTTTGGTATAGCGCGATGACAAGTAGGCGTATTTGCGCTGGGCCAGGAAGGGCAGGTGGTGGTTAAGTGATGGTTCCTTGCAAAGGTGCTGGCCAATATCCATGCCGAGCCCCGAAACACAGGGGTTGATGTTTATCGAGCTAAGGTATTGGGCCAATGTCATACCACACTTGGGGTCAACCACCAAAAATTCGTCGGCATCCACTCCAATAACTATGTCGTAAGCCTGCAACAGCTTTGCAGCAACATCAGACAGGAATCCCAAGCGTCGTTTTTCGGCTGCGACCACGTGCTCAACAACCCTTTCTTTATGTATTATGTGTGCCTTGCCAGGGTTGGCAGGTATGGGCTGATCAACACCATCAAGGTAAACATACAAGTTCCCCTCGCCTAGTTCCCTGCCGTAGTATTCTATCCAGCGGTTAAGAAAGAACTGGTCGTTTCGAGCCATGGTAATGGCACATATTTTTTTGAGGGTCATTTTGTGCTACTGGCTGTTGGCTCTAGGTATTAGGAGTTCGTGGTTTTTAAGCTTTCCCGAATTCAGTAAATCTCTCAACAATGGATTCCTGGCTGCTTTTTCCAGCAAAGACAAATACCGTTTGCCGTGAAGGTCGGTTCCTAAAAAATCAATCATTTGCTTCTTCACGAGCCAAGAGGCAATTTTGTGGATATCTTTCGAATGAAAATTAGTTACTGAATGGGCGTTAAGCTGAAAAAGAATACCTGCATCCTTCAAGTTTTCGTACTTGTCGTAGTTTTGGTGCCAGTATGAATAACGTTCGGGGTGTGCCAGAACAACATTGTAGCCTTTTATTTTTAAATCGAACAAAATGTTGCCCAAATTGGGTGGTTCGGCAGAGTACGGCAGTTCAACCAACAAAAAATTGTTGCCAAAGGTTAGTAATTTCCTTTTTGCCAAAATGCCTTCAAATCCCTCGTCAATCAAGTATTCGGCTGCGGCTTCAAACTCAATGTTAATTTGATTTTTAGCAATTTCGTCCCTAACATTTTTTTCGGCTTCCTTGATTAATTCAGGGGTGTTTCGATAAAGGTCGAACATAACGTGCGGCGTGGTAATTGCCTTTTTGTAACCGAGCTCAACCAACCTTTGGAGCAAGAAGAGGGTGGTTTCCATATTAGGAGAACCGTCGTCCAAACCCGGAAGCAGGTGTGAGTGCATATCTACGCCTACCCGAGAAAGGTCAGCCGCGATGGGGTTTAAATTTCCTTGAAATAATTTTATCAGAAAATTCATTTGGCGAAATTCTTTTTGCCCATTTTGTAAACACGCTCGATAATGTCAATGACCGCCATCCCGTCCCGTTCAGATGTTGTGGGTACTGCCTTGCCCTTGAGGACATCAATAACGTTTTGAATTACGAAATGATGGTTTGCGGCACTTCCCTTGTAAGCGCCGTAGCTGTTTGGAGGGTTTGAGGGTGGCAGTTCTGGTTGCAAGAAATCCTTTGCGTGGCAGTATTCAATTTGGTTCATATACTGCCCGCCAATTTTAACGCTTCCCCTACTCCCAATTACCGTAATGCTGCTCTCCATATTTTTATCCCAAATTGCCGTTGAGAAGTTGAGGCATCCCTGCCCGCCATTTTCAAGAGAGAAAGTTACAATTCCAGAATCTTCGAACTGGGTTAATTCAGAATGCGAAAAATCGGCCAGGGAAACAGTTCTGATTTTTATTTTGCCAAAAATCCAATAGATCATATCCACAAAGTGCGCGAATTGGGTGAAGAGCGTTCCTCCATCAAAACTCAAGGTTCCCCTCCAGTCAGCATCGCCGTAATATCTGTGGTCGCGGTTCCAAAAGCAGTTCACCTGCACCATAAAAATTTCGCCCAACCTTTTTTCGTCCATCATCTGTTTTAGCCACAAGGCAGGAGGGGAATACCGGTTTTGCATCACCACGAAAATTTGCTTGCTGGATTTTCGAGAGGTTTCAATCATTTGCCGGCAGCTTGCTTGAGTCAAGGCCATTGGCTTTTCGCAAACAACATTTATTCCATGTCTCAAAGCCTTTATGGTATGCTCCGCATGTAGCCCGTTTGGCGTGCAAACACAAACAGCGTCAATTTCTATGTTGCTGTCGAGCATTTTGTCAATATCATCGAAAAATGGCAAGCCCAAATCTTGCACGCCCAATGTATGGACAGGCTTAATGTCGCACAGCCCAACCAAACGTGCCTCGGAATTGTTTAAGATCACTTCTGCGTGCCGCTTGCCAATGTGTCCGCAACCTAAAATCGCAAACCGTACCTTCTCAAGCTCACCTATCCGATTGTTCCCATCTGTCATTTGTCTCCTCCCGCAGGATAATTCTTTTTTTTATAACCACAAAGTTTTTTTTATTCTAAGTCAAATAATGGATTTCGGGTGATGTTGATACCCTCAATTACGAGACCCTTTAGGTGCAAATCATTGCGCCCATACAAGCCGCAGCTATCAACTGTCCGACCCTCCTGTGTTTGAAACCGCTTCCGTAGGTACCGACTTAGCCCTCAATCTCCCCCATTAGGGACCAAAACCAAGGTCGTCACTCGCTTCAACCATTGCGCACTAATAGCACCTCTACCATTCACCAATTTCTCAACATAAACCTCAATCCCTATACTTGTAAACCTTTGAGTCCACAACCCCATACTCCTTCATCAAATTTTATCAGTGCGCTGTTATTTCTTCACTTCTTCACCCTTACAGCGCCACTTTCAATAAGATATTCCTCCCCACTTTCGGGGCATTTGGCCCTATTATCCTGGTCGAAATACAATCGATGACCGTATTTGCTCATCCATCCTATTTGTCGGGCTGGGTTTCCAACCACCAAACCGAAAGCCGGAACATCCTGCAAAACAACGGTTCCTGCTCCAACGAAGGCATACTGGCCTATCTCAACGCCACAAAGGATGGTGGCGTTAGCTCCAATTGTGGCTCCGCACCTAACATTGGTTTTCAAATATTGACCCTTGCGAGAAACCTCGCTCCTGGGGTTCAAGATGTTTGTAAAAACCATTGATGGTCCCAGAAAAACATCATCCTCGCAAGTCACACCGGTATAAATTGATACGTTGTTCTGAACCTTAACGTTATTCCCCAATACAACATTGGCCGCAACCATCACATTTTGCCCCAAACTGCACCCACTACCAATTATGCTTCCGTGCATAATATGGCAAAAATGCCATATCTTGGTGCCTTCACCGATATGACAACCGGGATCAACAACAGCAGTTTCGTGCGCAAAGTAATCCTTTTTTTCCATATTGTTAGGGTTTGTAATGGCCAAAATCTGCTATTTGTTGATAAACTCAAGAACCTCGGTTGTAATGTATTCGAGTTGTTCTTGATTAAGCTCGGTGTGCATTGGCAACGAAATTACCCTAGTGCACAAATCTTCGGTTACCGGCAGGGTACCATTGTTAGTTCCGTATTCCAAATATGGTTTTTGCAAGTGCAAGGGTACGGGGTAATAAATCATTGCCGGGATGTCTTTGGAAGAAAGGTGTTCTTGAAGTCTATTCCTGTCAATATTGTTTGTAACCAAGGTGTATTGATGAAATACGTGGGTTGAGAAACCGGCCCTTTCGGGGATGGTTATGGTGGGGCTTGGGGCCAACACCTTGTCGTAATAAGCTGCTGCCTCTTGTCTTGCCCTTACATAGTTGTCCAGTTGCCTCAACTTAATCCTCAAGATAGCCGCCTGAATACTATCCAGGCGTGAGTTGACACCCACGTAATCGTGGTGGTATCTTTTGGTCATTCCATGGTTAACCACCGAGCGGGCCTTTTCAGCCAAGGCATCATCATTTGTAAAGAGAGCACCGCCATCGCCATAACAGCCAAGATTCTTTGAAGGGAAAAAGGAGGTGCAGCCAAAATGACCGATGGTTCCTGCCTTTTTCTTGGTTCCGTCGGAGTAGATGAAATCGGCCCCGATGGCCTGGGCATTGTCCTCTATAACAAATAGGTTGTTTTGATTGGCAATGTCAGAAACTTCTTCCATATTGGCACATTGGCCGAAAAGGTGAACCGGGACAATTGCGCGGGTTTTTGATGTAATTGCTTTTCTAATGCACTCTGGGTCAATGTTAAATGTGCCTGGGTTTACATCAACAAAAACAGGTTTGAGCCCAAGGAGGGCAATAACTTCAACGGTAGCAACAAAGGTAAAGGCACTGGTAATTATCTCGTCGCCTGGTTTAAGGTTCAGTGCCATCATTGCAACCTGTAGTGCGTCGGTTCCGTTGGCGCAAGGTATTACGTGCTTTACGCCGAGGTATTCTTGCAATTCCTGTGCAAACCCATACACATCGGGGCCGTTAATGTACTTGGTGGACCTAACAACTTCGAGTATCGCAACATCAATTTCGGATTGAATCTTGGCATACTGACCTGCCAGGTCAACCATTTGTAATTTTTTCATCTAGCTATTAGAGGTTAATCTCTTTAAAGTTAATTCTTTAACAACGCCTTACCCGTATTTTTGTGGCGAACCATTGCCTATATGGCCTTCTTGAATCTTTCTGGAACCCTGATTACAGTCTTCTTGAAAATCAAGGCTTTCTTGCTCCAAATGAAGAAAGGTCTGAAAATGGTTTGGCTTATCCTGGCCCTCGAAAAAACTATGTCGGCATCGTAAGGTTGCCGGTTAGAAACCAATTCGAAAACCATTTTTCGGTTCCTGAAGTGGCCTCGCCAGCCCCATCGGTTACGATCCCTTTCTTTTATCTTGTTATATGCGGTATCAATGTCTATCATACCGCAATGAAACAGGAAAAGATTTGGATCAATGTTGGAGCCGTATCCTTTAACTCTGTGAAAACCTGCCCCCCATACCACAGGTTCGGTGGCTACAACCGCCTTGGTGTGGCGTGCCGAAATAACAGCATAATTGCGCTGGCTCAAAAACGGAAGTTTGGTATCTATGGCTTGCTCCTTAAGTGGATGATGGACCACATCTACTCCAAGTGCCGAAATTGACGGTTTAGAACCCAGCCCCAAAAGGTAATCCGCCAGAGTTCCGCTCAAGGAGGGATCCAGCACCAGGTATTCATCAATATCGTGAGCCACAACCACCTTGTATCCCTTGTCGCTCAAAAGGCTTTTGGCATAACCCGAAACGAGTTTTGCCCTATATCGGTCGCCAGCAGCCTTCCCTTGTTTTATGTGCGGAACCTGCGTTACGGTTATTTCTGTATGTTCATCAGGTAGCGGTTGGTCTAAACCGTCAATGATCAAAAAGAGGTTTTGCTTGCCGAACAACCTTCCGTAATAATCAACCCACTTGGCTACGAAGAACCCCCCGTTGCGAACCATTGAAATCGCGGCAATCCTATTTCCTCTTACACAAGCCATGAAGGTGTTGTATTTTTTACAAAGATGGAAAAAAAAATTCAGATTAGTGGCAAAAAATGGGTAGTCCGAAAAAATTCCCAAGGTCAAATAAATCAATTGCAATCAATGTTTTTGGATGGTTAAAAAACAATAGTTGTTACCTTTGCCCTACAAAATTAGGAGACGATGGACAAGAGATTGGAAGCATTTGGAAAGTTGCTGGCCATAATGGACGACCTGCGTACCAAATGTCCGTGGGATAAAAAACAAACCTTTGAAAGCCTCAGGCACCTTACAATAGAAGAAACATTCGAACTTGCCGATGCCATTATTGCCGAAAATCCCGAGGAGATAAAGAAGGAACTTGGCGACCTGCTTCTTCACATTGTTTTTTACTCCAAGATAGGCAGTGAGGAAAATAGTTTTGACATTACCGATGTTATAAACGGCATTAACAGTAAGCTCGTAAATAGGCACCCTCACATTTATTCAGACGTAAAAGTTGAAAATGATGAGCAGGTAAAGGAAAACTGGGAAAGGATAAAACTTAAAGAAGGACGCAAAAAGGTTCTTGAAGGGGTGCCTAAGTCGTTGCCAGCAGTGATTAAGGCCTACCGCATCCAAGACAAGGCGCGTGGTGTGGGTTTTGATTGGGAAAACACGGGTCAGGTTTGGAGCAAGGTTTTGGAAGAGATGGGAGAGCTTCAGCACGAGGTGCAAAAAAATGACTGCCATAAAAAAATTGAAGAAGAATTTGGCGACCTGCTTTTCGCGCTCGTGAATTACTCAAGATTCATCAACGTAAATCCGGAAATAGCCCTCGAAAGGACCAACAAAAAATTCATCCGGCGGTTCTCTTACCTCGAAGACCAAGCAGCCAACTCAGGGAAGGAGCTAAAAAAAATGAACCTCGAAGAAATGGACTGCTTTTGGAATGAGGCCAAAAGGATGGAGTAACCGAATTTAAGTTATATAGGTAAGGCAAGGTGTAACCCTACGAGAAAAACCTGCCACAATAGAAGCCTGGAGTATTTTATGTGGCAGCAAGATTAGCCCAAAAGTTTGGTGCGCGCAAGAATATGAATGGAGCGGTAAGCTGAGATTTTACGGTTTTACTTTAAGTCTCTGGCCAGTAGTTATTTTATCACTCGTCAAATTGTTCCACGTTTTAAGTTTCGCAACAGTAACCCTATACCTTCTTGCTATGCTGCCTAGGTTTTCTCCCCTCCTAACAACGTGGGTTTCGGCAACGGCGGCCTGAGCCCGAGAACCTTCGGGCGGAGCTTGCCCACTAACGGTTAATCGCTGACCAACCCTCAATTTAGTTGATCTGATGTTGCTGAGACTTTGGATTTCCCTAACCGTGGTTCCATACCTCTTTGCAATTACCCCAAGGGTCTCGCCCCTTTTAACAACGTGTGTAATGGTGGTAGCCTGGAAATCGAGTGATTCCTGAATGGCTTCTTGGGCCACTGACGAAAACGAGTAGAAGGTGTCCTCGTTTGCAATGAACTTGGGAACAAACTCGACCGGGAGGTTTAACACGTATGGGCTCTCGGGGTTATGCGGAATGATGTTCTTGCTGTAGATTGGGTTGAGAAACCTTAAATGGTCTATAGAAACCTGCAAATGCTCGCTTAAAAAACTCAAGCTTAGCTGCCCCTTCACGTGCAAGGTATCAACGGATGCATGTGAAAAAACTGGTTGAATCGGAAACAGGTTGTGCTCCCCGGCATGTTTCATAACGTATGCCACTGCTATGAATGTAGGAATGTAGTTCTGGGTTTCGCGCGGAAGGAACCTGTTAATTTCCCAGAAGCTCTTTTTTCCTCCAGATCTCCTTATTGCCCTGTTTACGTTTCCTGCACCCGCATTGTAGGCGGCCAAAACCAACCACCAATCTCCGTACATACTGTGTAGATCCAGTAGATGCCGACACGCTGCATCTGTGGCCTTTATTACATCGCGCCTGTAATCAACATAATTACCTACCTCAAGACCGTAGGCCTTGCCGGTGTTGTACATAAACTGCCATATACCCGTTGCCCCGGCACGGCTACGCGCCGTAGGATTCAATGCCGATTCAACCACGGCAAGATATTTTAGCTCCAAAGGGAGGCCGTACTTGTCAAGCTGCTCCTCGAAGAACGGGAAGTAAAGCCGCGAAAGGCCAAGCATCCTTTCGGTGTGGCCTCTGCGCCGCTCGGCATAAAAGGCAATGAATGAACGCACCTGCTGATTATATACAAACTCGATTGGCGAAAGGTCGTCCATTTTCATCAGCCTTTCGCGGTAAACGCTCTCTGGAAATACTGGAACCTGACCGAAAGGCATGTTGATGTTTTGCCTTGATGTTTCGGGGATCAAATGTTTTGCATTGAAAATCTTTAGGGCAAACAAACTGTCAAGCATTGCTGAGACCTTGTCCTCGGGTTCAACCAAAACCAGAACCCTTTCTTGAACGGGGTTGGCTTGAGGCTGCTGGCCATACATGGCGACGGCCGAAAAAATCATCAGAATAAAAATTGGAAAACAAAACTTGATTGCCATATTAAAAGCTAGTTGTTTGGAAATTGAAAAAAGGCAGGTTTCAAAAAACATAAAACCAACCTATCCCCTTGAATTAAAGAGATTTATTTGCCTTGGGGTAAGGAAGAAATTTTACTTTTCTTCCTTCTCGGCGCTGTCATTTTTTTGGGCATCCTTGAATTCCTTCACTCCTCGGCCCAAACCACGCATAAGCTCGGGAATTTTACGGCCGCCAAATAGCAGCACTATTGCAAGAAACACAATTACTATAATTTCGGTTGTGCCAAGCATCCCGAGTACGAAAAAAGACATCATATGGAAAATGGTAATTGATTAAACATAAAAAATCTTTAGCTAGGCAATTCAATTTACTGATGAAAGAACCAGGCGCTTGCCACACTAAAAAGGCAACTTTCACGTCACTTCTTTTTGCCAAAAATTAAACTTCAAAAATCAGTTTTTAGTGCAAATTTATAAAAAATTACTTCAATGTGAAACAACCAAACATTTTCCAAATTCAACTTTTCATATTTTTTGTAAATTTGGCGTTCGTAAATTTTTACGAGATCGCAATTGGTTCCTTGTCTAAATAATAAATACTTCAAAGATGAAAAAATCAATTTCAATCCTATCCTTTTTATTGGCCTTTACCATAATTGCCTGCGGAACCACCCCCAATCAAGGAAACGGCCCTATTGTTGATAATAAAGCTGCTTCAAAGGCAAGAAGTTATGACAATTACAAGGTAAGGATAACTACCCAGCTTGGGGTAATTGTTTTGAAACTATACAATGAAACTCCCCTTCATCGCGACAATTTTATCGAGTTGGCCCGGCAGGGTTATTACGATGGCACCCTGTTTCACAGGGTAATTAGGCAGTTTATGATTCAAGGGGGAGACCCAAATTCAAAAAATGCTCCGGCTGGTCAACCATTGGGCGGCGGTGGTCCTGGATACACCATCGAGGCAGAAATTGCACCATCCCTATTTCATAAAAGGGGAGCCCTGGCTGCTGCCCGTATGGGAGACCAAGTAAACCCTGAGCGTCGCTCCTCGGGTTCGCAATTTTACATTGTCCAAGGAAAGGTTTTCACCCCTCAAGAACTTGAAATGATGGAAAAACAGACCCGCAGGGCATTCACCCCCGAACAAAAAATTGCATACACGACCATTGGCGGTACGCCCCACCTCGACAGCGCATATACAGTTTTCGGAGAAGTCATTGAAGGACTAGACGTGGTTGAGAAAATATCCCTAATGGCCACTGCGCCCGGAGACAGGCCCACGGAGGACGTGGTGATGAGGGTTGAAGTGATTAAATAGAATTTTGAAAGCCACATGAAGGAAAAAATTAGCGCCCTTTTAGTCGAAGTCGAAACCTTTTCCGCAAGGTCGGCAGAGGAGCTGGAGAGTTTCAGAACAAAAATGTTATCGAAAAAAGGGCTCATTTCGGAGCTTTTTCAAGATTTCAAAAGCGTTGACCCATCGCTCAGAAAGGAAATTGGACAAGAACTGAACAAACTCAAAGACTTTGCTTCAGAGAAAATTAGGGTACTTAAAGAAGACCTCGAACAACTATATGGCGCAGTTGCCTCGGCCGACCTGCCTGATTTGTCTATGCCTGCCGATTTTGCGCCGGTGGGGTCACGCCACCCGCTGTCTATTACACGAAACAAAATTAACGGCATTTTCGAAAAAATTGGTTTCGTAATTTCCGAAGGCCCAGAAATTGAAGACGATTGGCATAACTTTAGTGCACTTAACTTTCCGCAAGATCACCCTGCTCGCGATATGCAGGACACATTTTTCTTGGGAAAGAATCCCGACCTAACCTTGCGAACACATACAAGCTCGGTACAGGTGCGGGTTATGGAAAACCAAAGGCCACCAATAAGAACCATTAGTCCCGGAAGGGTTTTCAGAAACGAAGCCATCTCGGCAAGGGCGCATTGCATCTTCCACCAAGTAGAAGGATTGTATATTGACAAGGACGTTTCTTTTGCCGATATGCGCCAGACCCTACTGCACTTTGCACGTGAAATGTTTGGCGAAGGGACTCAAATTCGTCTTAGACCATCCTTTTTCCCATTTACGGAGCCATCGGCCGAAATGGATGTTTCTTGCTCAATTTGCGGTGGCGGTGGTTGTCAGGTATGCAAGCACTCAGGATGGATTGAAATTATGGGCTGTGGAATGGTTGACCCTCAAGTACTCGAAAACTGCGGCATCGACAGTAAGACTTTTTCTGGTTACGCATTCGGGATGGGAATTGAAAGGATTGCAATGATCCTTTACAGGATAAAAGACCTCCGTATGTTCTTCGAAAATGATGTTAGGTTCTTGAGGCAGTTTACAGGTGCTCAGAGTTAAGAGGTTGGGTCCTGGAGCTAATAATATTATTAATGAACCATAAGGATATGGGGAGGTGAACCGGGGTATTCAACCAATGGTTTGTTATTGGTTGTTGTTTTAACCGAGATTCATCGTGAACGTGTGAGGCATTGCAGAAATAAATTGCACTCGCTCCATTTGATGAACACAGATGAACTTAAGGATTTTCGCAGATTGAATTCGGCTTCTGACTTTTTATTTTTAAATAATGATTGTTTTTGTAAATTAAGACCAAGACGCTGTGTTTCCGTAAAGTTCGCCGTGCACCATTCGCTGTTTTGGACTTTCTGCCTACCGGCTACTAGTACTTTTTAATTCGTAATTCTCAATTATTTTTGGAGCTACTTGCTGCATATTACGATTACCCTGCATTAACCATAGTTGCTCTTGCAGCCTTTGCATTCGTGGCAGGTTTCATTGATGCTGCGGCAGGGGGAGGCGGGCTTATCCAGCTGCCGGCATTGCTCATAAACCTACCAGGTCATTCAATACCTACAATTTTTGGCACCAACAAAATGGCTTCCTTCGCAGGAACCAGTGTGGCAATACACCAATATTCCAAAAAGATTTCATACAACTTTAAACTCTTGGGCGTTGTAGCTTTGTTTGCCTTTGTCGCTTCAAGGCTCGGTGCCCAATCGGTGAGTATGATTGATGTTGAAAAGCTCAAGCCGATTGTTTTGGTGTTGTTAATTGTGGTTGCTGCGTATGTTTACCTCAAAAAAAACCTGGGAAAAATAAAGGGCAAGGAAGTGCCATTGGTAAAACAAATGATTCTTGGGTCTTTGATAGGCTTTGCAGTGGGTTTTTACGATGGATTCTTTGGGCCTGGAACAGGTAGCTTTTTGGTCCTTGGGTTCGTTTTGGTGCTCGGATTCGAGTTTGTGGCTGCATCAGCGTACTCTAAGGTAATCAATGGAGTAACCAACATTTCGGCAATAATCGTTTTTGCAAGCAAGGGGAACTTCCTGCTAGAAATTGCGATACCAATGGCATTTTGCAATGCCACGGGCAGCATTATCGGGAGCCGAATGGCATTGAGTCGAGGCAATGGTTTCGTAAGGGTTATTTTCCTCGTTGTGGTTGCCCTAATGATAGCCCGATACGCCTACGAGGTGTTTTGGCAATGATAAAGATCAAGGGTCCTGGTCTGTGGTGAGGTTGGAATCAAATAATTCGTTGAGCAAAACGAGGTCTTGGATGGGTAATTGTTCAGATAAACTACCATAATCATCTGTATAGCCCAGAATGTAGCCTCCACCGCCTGCTCCGCAAAGCTTTAGGGAAAATTTACCATATGCAAGGCCGTTAGTCCAAGCCTGCAGGAACTCTGGCGGTATCATTTCGCTGAAAAGCTCCAGCTGAAGGCTCGACAATTGTTTCATGAGCTCGGATATGGCTCCTTCATTTTCAATAATAGAATTGATGCAGGCATTGTTAGAAGGAATGTACTCGTATTTGAGCTTTCCCAAAAAGCCAGATTTTTGACATTTACGGTGAAAAGCATTAACCAGGAACTTGGTGTTTCTTATTTTACCCGTGTCAACCAAAAAGAATCCCCCAATTTTGCTAAAGGGCTTCAGTTTATGTGTCACTACACCAATGCTTTTATCACCTTTTATCATAAGCGGCTTGTTCAGGTAACTGGTCAACGGGTCAAGGCCCGAGCTTGAACCATGGAAAAAGGCCTCCATATTGGAAAAAATGCTTTTTAGTGCCAAAAGATGTTCATTTTTCGATGGTTCAATCCAGTGACTACAGGCATAACGATGATAAATGGCTGCCACAAGCGCGCCGGAGCTGCCCAGTCCGTACCCAATTGGAATGCTTGACCATAGGTACAAACCAGCCGACAGGTCATCTTTCATCCGGTCAAAATTAAAATCAACATTTTTCAATGCCTGCAAACCCTGCAAGTATTCTAAGAATAGTTGAAGTTGGTTGTTGAACTTTCGTGCGGCATCAAACTCTGACACAGACATTGAACAGCTTGGAAACTTAAGCCTGGCAAAATAATTCGTTATTGGCACTGTTAGTGCTGCCGACCCGCACAAAAGGCTGTACTCTCCAAAAAGCATTACCTTGCCAAAAAACTTATCTCCGTTGGCTCTCATTTTTCAGGGGCTGCATCGTTTGGGCCCGACGCCTATGGCGTCATCAATCCAACGACCATTAATGCATAGATGTGCAAGATCGTTGGTTATAAATGATTTGACGGCCTCCTTGTCCCTCTCAAAATACAGCAGGTGGATGTTTGGACCGGCATCAAGTGAAAAACAAACATCAACGTTTTGACTCTTCCTGAATTTGCGAATTTTTTCGATCATCAGTAATGTGTTTTGTTTCATCAAAATGTAGCCCGGATTTGAAGACATCATAAGACTATGCAGGCTCAGTGCTTCGTTCTCAACCACATCGGCAAACAAATTAGTGTTTCCGCTTGCTAGAGCCGCTACGAGTTTTGATAGGTTTTCATTAGCCTGGGCAACTCGCTGCTCACGGTAAGGGTGATTGTTCATAAGCTCGTGGCCTTGCGAACTGCCAATCTCTTTTTTCGAATCGTCAACAATAAGCACCGCATCCCTCAAAGTCAAAAAAATTGGGTCAACCTGCGAATCATCTAGCCTTATTGCCTTTATATCTGACGAATTTGGAAACAGGTTTGTCATTCCCCACAAAACCATTCCATCGTACAGCGAGCGGCATGCACTTCCACTGCCAAGTCTGGCAAAGAATGAGGCTCGCTGGTAAAACACATCTCCATCTCGATCGGTTCCAAGCAATTCTGCCTCAATGGTGCAAAGACACAAAGCTAAGGCGCTGAATGCGGCAGCCGAGGAAGCAATCCCGGCAGAATGGGGAAAGGTGCTTTTGCTTTTAACCCTCAATTGCAGGTGATTCAAAAAAGGTAAAAGGTTTTTCAGGCTTTCAAGGTGTTTTTCGATGCGACCAGAAAATTCTGCATTAGGACTACCGTTAAGCTCGAATAACTCGAGGCAAAAGCTTTTTTGAGGATCGAAAACGTAAGAAATCGTTATTGAAACCACGCTATCTCTCAAAACGAAGCTAATTGAAGGATTCAACGGAATTTGTCCGGTGCTTTTTCCCCAGTATTTAATCAAGGCAATGTTGGAGGGACTTACCCAGCAAACATTACCCGATGCCTTGGATGGTGTTTCTTTTGATACGGAGGGTGTGCTGTACATAAAATGCTTATTTAAGGATTTTTTGCAACCATCTCCTCAAAGGAGAAAATTGTATCAAATCCTTTTCTATTAAAGAAAGAAACAATATTTTCGGGGGAGGCTTGTGAGGCTGCAAGAAAAAAATCGCCACCCCAGGCACCAAGAGACTTAACTTCTCCCTGAAAGTCATCGAAAAGATACTGTTTGATGGGAGGGAGCCCTGTGTATTTTGAAATTATCGACTCGTGTTGTACCATCATTTTCATAAAATCCGGCAAGCTGTCAGTTCTGGCCATTCCTTCAGAAATCTTGGTAATGGATAGCACATCGGCGGGGCTTACAAGTTTGGCATCGAAGGTTCTAATGCTGACTTCGGAGCTTTGCTTGTTGCCACTATACACGAAAAATAGCCGCGACGAAAAAATAGGGTTAAATGAAATTGGCTCAACTTCAGGGTTGGCACCACTTCCCATGTAGGTGTAAAGTATAGGTTTGGTGCTTCTGGCGCATGCAATATCGTAGGCAGATCCTTCCGACACCATAAAATGTAATTTAAATTGATCAACATTTGCCCAAAGGGCTATGTTTGATATCAAAGTGGAACTGCTGCCCAACCCCCAATTGATGTCAAAATCTATTTCGGCTTTTACCCCCCACCCGAAGTTGCTTTTGAGAAATTCAGGATTGAGTTTACGGGCAGCCATCAAAATTTCCCTTAGCCAGTATATGTGCCTGTTGTCTTCTTCCTTGGCCAGATGAGCATCAAGGTTGCTTCCAACAAACCTTGTTTTCAACCACAAGTTACCTTTAATGTAGGTCTCCCAATCAATTGTTGGTTGCCCGTACCGGAAGGCCTCTATGCTTAATGATTGTCCGAACCTCACTGGTATGGCAAGAGCTTTTGCCCCTGCCAAAACCAGGTACTCTCCGGCTATCATCAGTTTTCCGCGTGATTCGAAGCGCAATTTCGTGGTCATGCAAAAGGCTGGTTTATTTAAATAATCCAATGAAAAATGCAAAGTAGATTGAACGGTCACACCAAACGGCTCACCCCTGATTTTAGAAGGTTAATGCCTAACCCTTGAAGCTTACCTCTCACCGCAGAACAAGGTTTGGTTTTCATAAATAATTAACCATTGAATATTAACCATTAATTCCGCAATTCATGAAGATACCGCGAAACCGACTGGTGCGACACTTTCTTGTCTTTGAAATGCGATTTTGCTCTTTCCGATTCTTCTGGTGTTGCCTTAAGCTGCAATAAAATATTTGGCAAGTGCATTTTCATATGACCTGCCTGAATACCGGTGGTGGTTAATGATTTAACCGCTGCAAAGTTGTTTGCCAGCCCCGCGGATGCCGCCAGCATCATTAGCTCCTCTGAGCTCGGGTTGCCAAGCATTTCCAACGAAAGCCTTGCAAGAGGATGTATGCCCGTAAGCCCACCAATTGTGCCGAGGGCAATGGGTATTTCCAAAATATAACTGAAAGTGTCGTTTTCAATTTCGACTCGACTAAGCGACTTATAGGTTCCCGAGCGTGCGGCCCATGCGTGGGCACCGGCTTCCACTGCACGAAAATCATTTCCTGTGGCCAAAACCAGAGCATCAACACCATTCATTATTCCCTTGTTGTGCGTGGTGGCCCTGCGCACGTCAATGTTTGCAATTTGCACCGCCAGTGCAAAGCGACGGGCAAACTCCTTTCTACCAAAACCTTTGGTGGCAGCCTCAAGGTCAGTAAGGCTGCAAGACACCGAAACTTTTACAATGCACCCATCGTTGTAATTGGAAAGAATGGCCATAAGCGGCTCAAAATCATCAGAATTGAAAGCCTCCGAAATGCTTAACCATCCATACATACCCGCCGAAAGTTCTTCCAGGCAGGTGTTGATGAAGTTGGCCCCCATGGCGTCCTGAGTTCTGAATCCCACATCCAGTTGAAAGTATTTTGGAATGTCGGTGGTCTTGTCCTTTAGTTCTAGGCTTACAACCCCTCCTCCCCTTCCTTCCATATTTTTTGTAACAGGCTTCACGTAATCCAAAAGGAATGATTTTAATTCAGGGAAACTCGCCTTTAATTTTTCAGGATCACCTGCGTAGAGAAAATGCAGTTGGCCGTTCTTTAGGTTGTTGATTGTTCGAGCCCTGAAACCACCCCTTTCGGCCCAAAACCGGGCAGCTGACGAAGCTGCCGCAACAACCGAACTTTCTTCCGTTACCATGGGTAATACGTACATTTTGTCGTTCACCAAAAAGTTTGGCACAACATTGAAAGGAAGCGGGAAGTTGCTTATTGTGTTTTCGCTTATTTGCAAGAGAATATCTTGAACCTTAGAATCAGGATAAAGAAACGATTCGAATTGAAGTTTAATGTTTTTTGGATCCTCAAAAAACTTCGAAATCAGATCAAGTTTTTCGGAGTTTGAAATTTTCGAAAAGCCTTTGATTATTTGCTGGGGCACTTTCATAGTGGAGGTTGGTTAGATTGGGGTGCCAAAAAGCAGAAACTGTCTGCTTACTCCCGAACACGCAAGTAGGCATACGCCATTTTAAGCCCGCTCACTTGATGTGAGATGTACTCTCTCAATGGCTCATAATTCTCTATAGCATATTTAAGAAAAGTGGAGGCCTGTCCGTAAATGGCCGGAATTTTTGATTTATTTATTAGGTAATACCCGTCAATGTATGACTTAATTCCTCCTGATATTATAAGCTGATTACATTTTATTTTGTCACCTTCCTCGGCCACCAGACTATTTACCATACCTACCATTTGATAGGCATCGTGCCCTATGTTTGAAAGTGGTTCGAAAACCTCCTTGGTTTTCTCATTGTTACGCATCAATTCAAGTTTCGCAAAGTTGGTGCCTCCAAAAGCCCCAAATTCTACTCCCGCTACAGGCAATTTAAGCAATGCCCGCAGACTTTCTAAACCCATCCCCTGCCCTACTTCCTTAACAATTATTGGAAAGTTAACTAGTTCGAGCAGTTCTTGCACCGATTCAATCGGAGGTCGTACCAGTCTATCACCTTCGGGCTGAAACCATTCCTGAAAGGGGTTTACGTGGATGAAAAGCCCGTCGGCGCGGAGCTTTTCCACCAATCGGGTAATTTTGTCAACTTGCTTGTTCAGGCAAAGTGTTTCCACCTGGTTGATACCGAGGTTTGCATATAAGGGAAGATCATCGCCAACTAAATCCCTCATATCAAAATCGGCCAAATAGGCATCATCGTCAATAATGCTACGACAAGACCCCAATCCCATTCCAATGCCGAACTCCCTGCAAGCTTTGGCTAGGTTACGATTTATTTTACCGGCCATTTCGGTGCCTCCAGTCATTGACGACACCCACATTGGCAGCTTTTGCTCCTTACCCAAAAAATGAGTGGTAGGGATGGTTGACCCATTTGGATGGGGACTGAGCATGGGCTCATAATCAAACCTGGCATCAAGGTCCTTAGCGGCTACCTGCGAGTCAAATGCAAGTTCAATGTGTTCTTTTTTCCTTTGCTCCATGGCTACTTTTTACAAGCCTAAATATCTTGATATTACGAGGCGTAATATTTCTGAAGTGCCCTCTCCAATTTGCAGCAATCGCTGGTCGCGATAAAACCTTTCAACCGGGTGTGGTTTGAACAGGCCGTTGCCACCGTGAATTTGAACTGCTTCGTTGGCAATTTCTCTGGCAATCTCCGAAGCGTACAATTTTGACATTGCCGCTTCACGACCATACTGAATATTGTTGTCTTTTAACCAGCATGCATGATAAAGTGTGTTTTTAGCCAATTCTATTTTCATATCCATATCAGCGAGTTTGAAGCTAACAACTTGAAACTTTGAAATGGGTTTTCCGAATTGACTCCTACTTTTGGCGTACTCTACCGATGCCTCCATGGCACCGCGGGCAAGACCTAATCCTATGGCTGCAATGGAAAGTCGCCCTGAGTCGAGGGTGTTTAGCATTATGCGGCCTCCTTGGCCTTCCTCTCCCAGAAGATTCTCTTTGGGCACCTTGCAATCATTGAAAAACAATTTGCCAGTATCGCTGGCTCGCCACATCATTTTGCCTGTCATGCGCTCCACATTGTATCCAGGTGTGCCACGCTCAACAAGGATTGTTGACAGCTTCTTCCTGCCTTTATTTTCGCCCGTTACAGCCAGTAAGGTTACACCCCCCGAAATGTCGGCGGCCGAGTTGGTAATGTGTCGCTTACTGCCGTTTATAACCCAAAGTCCGTCAGCCAATTCTGCCGTGGTTTCTGCACCCAGGGCATCAGAGCCAGCGTTTTCTTCGGTGAGCCCAAAGGCCCATATCATCGTTCCGGTGCAAAGCTTGGGAATGAATCGTTGCTTTTGCTCCTCGGTGCCATACTTTAATATGGGGGCAATGCCCAAGGAGTTGACGGCTGCAACCGTGGCGGCTTGCGAACTATCAACACGCGCAAGTTCCTCAACAATAATAATGTAAGACAAAGTATCAAGGTCTTGGCCGCCAAGCTCTTTGGGTGCCTGGATGCCAAAAAATCCCATTTGGCCCATTCGGGCAGTTAGTTCGTTCGAAAAAATCTCACCTTCATCAAGCTCGGCCGCAATGGGCTTTATCTCTCTCTCGGCAAACTCACGCACTCGCTGCCTTAAATCATGGTGGGATTGGGTTAGGTAAGGACTGGTAATCATCAATAAAACATGTTATGACTTGCTAAAAGTAAAAAAATTGCTGTAACAACTGGCTCTTTAATTGGATGAAACACAAAAAACCCTTAATTGTTGAGGGTTTTGTTTACACATAGATCTTTGACAAATGCACCAAGGGGCTATCATAGGCTACCACGTCACCCACTTTAACCTCAATCTTCTTCACAAAAGCTCTAGCGGTTGCAACGATTATATTTTCCATTTTCATTGATTCAAGTATTACCAAGGCATCTCCCCTGTTGACCAGGTCGCCTTCATTGACCGAAACTTTTACGACGGTCCCGAGCAATGGTGCGCGTTTTATCATTTCCCCTTCCATTTCAGTGTTGGTGTTAATGTCGGAGAGAATGTCCTGACCCAGATGTTTGGGCGGCTTTACACTTGCCGTAGTAGCCTCGTACTGAAAGTTTACCTCGCCGTTAGTTGCCAAGTAATGTATTGTGTGGCTGGTGCCACCGACCTCAACAATCAAGGAGTGGTTGGTGCGCTCCAAAAGCCTAAATGTTTTTTGACCAAGGCCATTCTGGATTGATATCTCCCGAGGATTGTGATAGACGTAATCTTGTTCAAGCCTTTCTTGGTCAATTAGAAGGTTAGCCCGTGGCATCAATCGCCAAGGGCCAATACTTTGCCATATATTGTTGGCTTTCTTGTTGGCCGATTGACAAATAAACGTAAACGCCATTGCCAAAAGCAATTTATCGGTAATGGGTTTATTGCGTTTTTTGCCAAACAACTCAGGGGCGTCATCAATAAGGTTGGTGTGGAAAGCACCTTCAATGAATGCATTGGACGACAAAAGCTCGGTCAAATAGGCAAGGTTGGTTTTAACTCCTATTATTATGTAGTTTTTCAGGTGCTGAATTAATTCTTTTCTTGCAGTTTCTCTGGTGCCGGCGCGAAAAATCACCTTACTAACCATTGGATCGTATAAACTGCTTACCGTACCCGGGCCATTGAGGGAGCTGTCGATTCTAAGGCCGCTACCTTCGGGTTTTTGGTACAGCAGAATGTCGCCTGGCGATGGCGTGAAATCATTGTCGGGATCTTCGGCATAGACCCGCACTTCAATTGCGTGGCCGGTTGTGTTTATGCGTTGTTGCAAAAAGCCAAGCGGCCTGCCTGATGCAATTTTGATTTGCTCGCTTACAAGGTCTATTCCGGCAATCATTTCCGTAACCGGGTGTTCGACCTGAATTCGGGTATTCATTTCCAGAAAATAAAAATTCTCGCCTTGCACGAGAAATTCAACGGTACCAGCACTTTCGTATTGTATGTGTTGTGCGAGCCTACGGGCTGCATTTTGCAGTTCGTCACGAAGTGATTGGGTAAGATTTGGGGCCGGCGATTCTTCAATTATCTTTTGATGGCGTCTTTGAACCGAACATTCGCGTTCCAAAAAAGTTACAATCTGCCCGTGCTTGTCGCCCAAAACCTGAATTTCGATGTGCTTGGGGTTTGTGAGGTACTTCTCAATGTAAACCTCAGGATTGCCAAAATAATTTTGGGCTTCGCGTTGGGTTGCTTCCAAAAACTCATAAAGTTGGCCTTCCGAAAAAACTATTCGCATTCCCTTACCCCCACCCCCGGCGTTGGCTTTGATAATTATGGGATATTCAATGCCCCTTGCCTTTTCCAATAGTTCTTCTTTTGTCCCTTCCCCTCCTTCTACCACAGGTATGCCCAATTCTTTGGCAATGGCCCTGGCCTGCTTTTTGTTACCCATTTTGCGGATGGCTTCCGCAGGAGGACCAATGAAAACCAGACCCGCATCAACAACAGATTGCGCAAAATCGGAGTTTTCGGACAAGAACCCATAGCCGGGGTGAATGGCATCGGCACCGCACCTTTTGGCAATGTCAATCAATTGAGAGCCATTCAGGTAGGTTTCTGCAAGTGTTTTGCCTTTAAGCATGTGCCTTTCTGCAGCAATTTGGCAATGAAGAGCTCCGGCATCGGCCTCTGTACAAACTGCCACGGAGCAAATGCCCAATTGGTGCAGTGTGTCAAAAACCCTAACCGCAATTTCACCACGGTTGGCTACCAAAACTTTGTTTATGTTCCTTGCTTCAGTCATTTTTGTCTCCATACCGCTTGACGCTTTTCAATGAAAGCATTCATTCCTTCGCGAGCTTCTGCTCCACTCCTTATGGTTTCAAGCGTTTCTGAGGTGTAAGCAAACAGGTTGTTGTCAAGCTTGTTTTCTGATATGTGAATTAACATTCTCTTGCAGGTGCGCATTGCCCCTGGCCCATTTTTTTGAAGTTCCTGGCAAAGGTTTTTCAGCTCGCTCTCCATGGCCGAAGATGGCGCTACCAGGTCAATCAGACCTGCGTGCAATGCATCAGTGACTCCGAAGCTCGCCCCTTTTAGCATTAGCTGGCGTGCTTTGAACTCCCCGATTCTCCTTACAACAAATGGCGATATGGTGGCAGGAACCAACCCAAGCCTCACCTCTGCAAATGCAAAGGTGGCATCGCTGCAGGCCAGCACAAAATCGCCTGCAACCATAAGTCCAAATGCACCTCCCAGAGCCTTACCCTGTACCACTACCACCAATGGTTTGGGAAAGTAAAAAATGGTTTTGAACAAAGGGGGCAGTAGTGAGCCAGGCCGACAATCTTGATCGAGATTGGTGTCGTTCATCCAGCCCAAATCGGCTCCGGCACAAAAGGCACTACCCTCTCCTCGCAATACCAACGCGCTTACATCGTCGTCCACCGCCAATGCATTTAAAGCCTCGCGGAGTTCAACAGCCATTTCCTGATCAATGGCGTTGAGCTTCTCAGGTCGTGATAGCCAGATTGTTGCAATTTGGTCGTTTATGATAATTTTTATGGTATGGAATGCTTTCATGATTGGATCTTTACATTCGGTAAATACCGCTTCGTGGCTCACCATAAGGGTTGTTGAGCGTTGTGGCTATAGCCATCGCAACCATTAAGCGGGTTTGTGTCGGCTCAATAATTCCATCGTCCCACAGACGCGAGGTACTATAGTAAGGCGATCCCTCCCTTTCGTATTTGCCAAGTATTTCGGCTTTCATATTTTCAATCTCATCCATATTGGGCGATTTGCCTTGTGCAGCCAATTGGTCAATTTTTACTTGCGAGAGCACTTTTGCGGCTTGTTGTCCACCCATAACCGATATGCGCGACCCCGGCCACACAAACAAGAAGTGGGGGTCGAAAGCACGCCCGGCCATTGCATAATTGCCTGCTCCGTAAGAGCCACCTGTTATGACTGTTATTTTGGGTACCGAAGCATTGGCAACTGCGTGCACCAGCTTTGAACCATCCCGGGCAAGACCTGAAGTTTCGTAATGTTTTCCCACCATAAAGCCTGTAATGTCCTGCAAGAAAAGTATGGGGATACGACGAAAGTTGCATAGCTGGATGAAATGTGCCCCTTTGAGCGAAGATTCGGCAAACAAGACCCCATTGTTGGCCAGAATGCCAACCGGGTAACCCAAAATGTGGGCAAATCCTGTTACAAGTGTTGTGGCATACCTCGCCTTGAACTCGTGAAAGCTGCTGCCATCAACAATGCGGGCAATTAATTCGTATGGATTGGTTTGCCTTTTGGGGTTACATTCAATTATTCCCAAAAGCTCACCCGGGTCGTACATTGGCTCTTCCGGCTCCCACATTTCAAGCTTTTGTTTCTTGGAGGGCTGCAGCGTTGAGAAAATGCTCCTGCACAAACTGATGGCATGTTGGTCGTTATCGGCAAAATGGTCGGCGACACCCGATTTTGTAGTATGCACCTCGGCACCACCAAGTTCTTCGGGCGTAACAATTTCGCCCGTGGCCGCTTTTACCAATGGCGGTCCACCAATGAAAATGGTGCCTTGGTTTTTTACAATTATGCATTCGTCACTCATGGCCGGGATGTATGCACCACCAGCAGTTGACGAACCCATTACTATTGATATCTGCGGGCAGCCAAGTGCCGAAAGGCGGGCTTGGTTGAAAAAAATGCGTCCAAAATCCTCCTTGTCAGGAAAAACCTCTGCCTGGTTTGGCAAGAAAACACCACCAGAGTCCACCATATAAACGCACGGCAGCTTGTTTTGCATGGCTATTTCCTGTGCCCTAACGTGCTTTCGGATGGTTTCCTTCACATAAGTGCCGCCCTTTACGGTGGCATCGTTGGCCACTATCACCGTTTCATGACCATGGATAACACCTATGCCGGTAATGATCCCAGCGGACGGAAAACTATCATGATACTGTCCGTATGCGGCCAACGGAGACAGCTCCAAGAATGGTGTACATGGGTCTATAAGCAAGTCAATGCGTTCGCGTGCAAGCAACTTGTTGCGCGACCTGTGTTTGGCAATTGCACCCTCCGGCCCACCCTGCATTGTTCTTCGCATTATGCGGCGGTAGTCATCCAAAACTGCTGCATTATGACGGAAGTTTTCTGCGAATTCTGGGCTCTCGGATTTTACGTGTGAGCTAATTCTATACACTTTTATATCGTTTTTAATTCACCCCACATCCAACCTCTGCATCAAGTTCAGGAGAAATGAAAACAAGTTTCCCGTTGGGCCTTTCGGCAAGCAAAAGCATTCCGTGTGAAACTACCCCCTTGATTTCCCTGGGTTGGAGGTTCATCAATACCACAACCTTTTTGCCGGGAAGCTCCTCAGGGGTAAAATGCTCGGCAATGCCCGAAACGATGGTTCTTCGGTCGAGCCCGGTGTCAACCTCAAGCTTGAGAAGCTTTTTGGTTTTTGCCACTTTTTCTACACTAATGATCTTACCTATTCTAAGGTCAAGGTTGTTAAATTCATCAAAGGAAATCGGCTCCTTCATGGGGTTTTGAGCTATGGCTGCGGCGGAGTTGTTCTGCTTGGTTTCTAGCAGTTTTTGAACCTGGTGGTTTATTTTGTCGTCTTCAATTTTTTCGAATAGGAGCTCTGCAGGCTTTATTTCAGAACCTTCTGCCATCAAGTTTTCCTTGCCTCCCTGATTCCACGAAAGCTTATCAAGGGTGAGCATTCTCCTTAGCTTTTCGGCGGTGAAGGGCAAGAATGGTTCGGCCAAAACCGAAATGCTGGCGCATATTTGGAGACAAACATTTAGTGTGGTTGCAACTCTCTTGGGATCGTCCTTGAAGATCTTCCATGGCTCGGCATCGGTTAGGTACTTGTTTCCGAGGCGGGCGACATTAATAAGCTCTGCGAGTGCTTCCCTGAAGCGGTAACTTTCAAGGCTTGCAGCAATAATGCGTGGAAACGAAGCCAAGGAGCCCAAGGTTTCGAGATCAATATCTTTAAGCTTGCCGCGCGGAGGAACCTTACCCTCAAAATATTTGTGCGTAAGCACCAAAGTTCGGTTTACGAAGTTGCCCAATATTGCAACGAGTTCGTTATTGTTCCTGGCCTGAAAATCCTTCCAGTTAAAGTCATTATCCTTGGTTTCGGGCGCGGCGGCGGTCAAAACGTATCTCAAAACATCCTGCTGCTCCGGAAAATCAATCAAGTACTCGTGCAGCCAAACGGCCCAATTGCGCGAGGTGGAAATCTTGTCGCCCTCAAGATTAAGGAATTCGTTGGCCGGAACATTGTCGGGCAAAATGTAACTTCCCTCAGCATGCAACATAACCGGAAATATTATGCAATGGAAAACAATATTGTCCTTTCCGATGAAGTGAACTAGTTTGCTGTCGGAACTTTTCCAGTACTTTTCCCAGTCAATGTTTTTTTCTTCGCCCCACTGGCGGGTTGCACTAATGTAGCCTATTGGTGCATCGAACCAAACATAAAGCACCTTGCCATCGGTTCCCTCCAACGGCACTTTAACTCCCCAATCAAGATCCCTAGTAACCGCCCTAGGCTGCAAACCTTGTTCAATCCATGATTTGCACTGGCCATACACGTTGGCTTTCCAATCTCCTTTATGCCCTTCAAGTATCCATTCCCGGAGCAATGGTTCGTATTCGTTTAGCGGAAGGTACCAATGTCGGGTTTGCTTCATTACCGGTTTGTTGCCGCTCAAAAGCGATTTTGGATTTATTAGATCGGTAGGGCTAAGTGAGGTTCCGCAGTTTTCGCACTGGTCGCCGTAGGCGCGTTCGTAGTTGCAGTGCGGGCAGGTTCCAGTTATGTACCTGTCGGCAAGAAATTGTTTGCTCCCTTCATCGTAGTATTGCTCGCTTTCCTTTTCCAAAAAAAGACCCTTTTCGTACATTGTTTTGAAAAACTTTGAAGAAGTGTCATGATGCACCGGGGAAGAGGTACGGCTGTAAACATCGAACGATATTCCAAACTCTTCGAACGATTTCTTGATGATTTCGTGATACTTGTCAACAACTTGCTGAGGGGTAACTCCCTCCTGTCGGGCTTTTATTGTAATGGGCACACCATGCTCGTCGCTACCACCAATGAAAACCACATCCTGGCCACGAGAGCGCAGGTACCTTGCATAAATGTCTGCCGGAACGTATACCCCCGCCAAGTGGCCAATGTGGATGGGACCATTGGCATAAGGGAGGGCCGAAGTAACAGTGTATCTTTTAAATTTTTTTTCTGACATCGAAGATAGGTATATTTAGTAAATTTGTTGAGGTGTTAAGGTGTTGATTTGCTGAGAGATTAAAGTGATGCAGGGTCAATTGCCAAGACCAATAAATACTTACGAATGAATTGGCGTTCTGATACCATTGATCCACCTTCGGGCGCAAGGTTGACAATCGCAGAATTTCATTCACTATTTCAATTTTCGACCGTTGACCAACCATCAGACAAAGGCGTACAAAGGTAATTATTTATGCTAAAAGTTATACCTTTGCAAAATACTGACTAATTGTCACGCATCATGGTTGACCTACAATCTATAAAACAGCGTTTCGGCATAATAGGCTTTTCGCCGAAGCTTGACAGGGCCATTGATGTGGCGCGTCAAGTTGCCCCAACCGATATCTCGGTTTTGATCACGGGCGAAAGTGGTACTGGCAAGGAGGTTTTCCCGAAAATAATTCACCAGCTAAGCGCCCGCAAGCACGGTCCGTACATTGCCGTTAATTGTGGCGCCATACCTGAGGGAACGATTGACTCTGAGCTTTTCGGGCATGAAAAAGGGGCTTTTACCGGTGCACACGATGCCCGCAAGGGATATTTCGAAGTGGTAAGTGGTGGCACAATTTTTCTAGATGAAGTTGCCGAGCTGCCCCTTCTCACGCAAGTGAGGTTGTTGAGGGTGCTCGAATCAGGAGAGTTTATAAAAGTAGGATCGTCTAAGGTGCAAAAAACCGATGTAAGAATTGTTGCTGCCACCAACGTAAACCTTACCGAGGCAATCGCTGCCGGGAAGTTTCGCGAGGACTTGTACTATCGTCTTAGCACCGTACCCATTGCCGTACCTCCGCTGCGCCAACGCAAGGAGGACGTGGTGCTGTTATTCAGAAAATTTGCTTCCGACTTTGCCGAGAAATACCGTATGCCGCCATTGCAACTTACCGGTGATGCCGAGGAATTTTTGGTAAAGCAACGTTGGTCGGGTAACATTAGGCAGCTGAAAAATTTGGCCGAACAAATTTCGGTCATTGAAAGCAATCGTTCGCTTAGTGTAGATACCATTCTGAAATACATGGTTCCTGAAACCGACAGCAGGTTGCCTATTGTGGCATCCGGTTTTTCGGGCTCCCATACCAACAGCCTCAACGAAAGGGAAATCCTTTACAAGGTTCTTTTCGACATGAAGAGAGACATTGCAGAATTAAAAAAAATAATCGGGCAAATAGTAAAGAGCGGCGGACACCTTTCTGATTCGATGCAAGAGGAGCACGCTCACCTTCTTGACAGCCTATACGACAATCCCAAACTGCCAAGGGTATACCAGCCAGATGAGGGGATTAAAATTTCGGACACCGAACTCCAAACAACAGTTGACGCCTTCGAGGAAGCCCAGCACGAAGAAGTGATCGAAAACCTTTCCTTGGCCCATAGGGAAAAAGACCTAATAGATAGAGCCCTGAATAAACACCGCGGTCGCCGCCGAAAAGCCGCCGAAGAATTGGGAATCTCTGAAAGGACACTTTACCGAAAAATAAAGGAGTACGATTTGGAGTAAAAAAACAAACAACAACAATTGCATATTCACCACCTTTAACACGTATTTTACATTTGCAGGCCAACTATATACACAACTTTCGCCATTTGCTTGTTATGGTTTCCAAAACCTTCCACCTTTGTCTCTCGTGGTTTGATTTTTAATTTCTTAATTCAACCTTCTATTTTCTGGCTTCAAATTCGTAATTTTGTGCCTCTTCAAAGTTCAAAATGTTTTCAAGGCTATTAAATACCAAGTTGGTGGGGTTGGTTTGGCTGACCATTCTTTTGGGGTCGTGCGGCATATATTCGTTTACCGGTGCCAGCATACCTCCAGGAGCAAGAACCATATCGGTGCTTACTTTTCCCAACAATGCTCCGCTGGTTAACCCTTTTTTGTCCCAGTTTTTCACCGATGCATTGCAGGATAAATTCATGAAGCAAACCAACCTAAGGTTGGTCCCAAGCCAAGGACACCTACATTTTGAGGGAAGCATTACAGATTATGCCGTAACCTCCGTGGCCATTACCGGAAACGATCAGGCAGCTCTCAATAGGCTCACTATAGCCGTGAGGGTAATTTTCGAAAACGAACTCCAACCCGAAGGCAATTTTGAAAGAACATTTTCGAGGCATTTAGACTTTGACAGCCAGAGGACTCTTACCGAGGTTGAAGACGAGCTTGTTAGAGGCATTGTAAACACCCTAGTTGACGACATTTTTAACCAAGCAGTTGTAAATTGGTAAACATCAACTATGGAGCCCAAGAAATTATTACACCTATTGGAAAATCCCTTCAATCTAGAATCCGAGATGATCAAGGATCTCATTATGCTTTGGGAAAAGCATCCCTACAGCCAGCCATTGGCCTACCTGCGAACAAGGTACCTGCTCGAACAAAACCACCCCGATTTCGAAAGGGCTTCGAGGCGTACATTGGCAATTGCTTTGAACAGAAGGATTTACAACGAATATATTTCAGGAAAGACAAATCCTTTAAAGCCAAAACCACTTTCGTGGAACCTAAACCTTTGCCCTGACAAACCGGTAGAAACCAAAGGTAGCGGGGATGCTAACGACCGTGCCTCCACAAAAGAGAGCTTGCCCCAAAACCAAGGGCACGATGTGGGAAAAACAAAGATGACCCAACACCATCTTATAGAAAGATTCATCGCTGATGAGCCGAGGATCTCCGCACCCGGAAAGGAAACTTCATCAGGTAATTTGGCCGAAAGAAACATTGGGCAAACCAACGCACTTGTTACCGAAACCCTTGCTCAAATTTATGTCCAACAAGGTTTTATGGCAGATGCAATTGACATTTTTGAAAAATTATCAGCAAAAAATCCAGAAAAAAGCAGTTACTTTGCAAAAATAATCGAAAACTTGAAAATTAACCTTAAACCCTAAAAAAACCAAAATGTACCTATTGTTTTCAATATTGATCGTGATTGCTTGCGTGTTCTTGATACTAATTGTATTGGTTCAAAATTCCAAAGGAGGAGGACTTGCTTCAAACTTTTCGTCGAGCAACCAAATGATGGGAGTCAAGAAAACCGCAGATTTCCTCGAAAAGGCCACTTGGACCTTGGCCATTGCGTTGGTTGCCCTAACCTTGGCAGCAACGTTTGTTATTCCGCGGCCTGACCAGGAAACCGTTAATACTTCTAGAGTAAAGGAATTGATTCCGGCCGATCAAATGCCGGCCGATATTGCCACCCCACAAGAACAGCCAGAGGCCCCAGAAGAAAATTAAGCTGGGTAGACTCAAAAAAAAACATTGCCAGAATGCCTGACATTCTGGCATTTTTTTTCTCCAAACCCTCATTTTTTTGAATATTTGTCGTACAAATTAAGCCACTAACACTTTGGCACGAATTGTGAATGGTCATTATCGAAATTTTTTAATCCAAATTTGTTTAACATAAAAACTATTAAAGATGGCAGACGTTAAAATCAAACCTTTGGCAGATCGAGTACTTGTTGAGCCGGCAGCTGCCGAGGAAAAAACCTCGGGAGGAATAATTATCCCCGATACCGCTAAGGAAAAACCACAAAAAGGAACCGTGGTTGCTGTAGGTTCCGGAACAAAAGACAATCCAATGACCGTAAAGGTTGGCGATAAAGTTCTTTACGGAAAATACGCAGGCACCGAATTGTCGTACGATGGAACGCAGTACTTAATCATGCGAGAGTCAGACATTTTCGCAATCATTTAATCACGAACCCTAAAAAATCAAAATAAAAATGGCAAAAGATATTATTTTTGGAATGGATGCACGCAGCTCCCTAAAGATTGGAGTTGACAAGCTTTCAAATGCCGTAAAGGTAACCCTCGGACCCAAGGGAAGAAACGTTATCATAGACAAGAAATTCGGTGCTCCCTCAATAACCAAGGATGGTGTAACCGTGGCCAAAGACATAGAGCTTCCCAACCCAATTGAAAATATGGGTGCCCAAATGGTTAAAGAGGTCGCAAGCAAAACTGCCGACGTGGCAGGTGACGGCACTACAACTGCCACGGTTTTGGCACAGGCAATTTTCAACAATGGTCTAAAAAACGTAACCGCCGGTGCCAACCCTATGGATCTCAAGAGAGGTATAGACAAGGCAGTTGAAAAGGTTATAGAAAACCTCAAGAGCCAATCAAAAGAAGTTGGCGACAGCAACGAAATGGTAGAGCAAGTGGCAACAATTTCGGCCAACAACGACAGCTCCATCGGCAAGCTAATTGCCGAGGCAATGTCGAAGGTAAAAAAGGAAGGTGTAATCACAATCGAAGAAGCCAAGGGAACAGAAACCAGCGTGAAGGTGGTAGAAGGAATGCAATTTGACCGTGGCTACATTAGTCCATACTTCGTTACTGATACCGAGAAAATGGAGGTCGTTTACGAAGATCCTTTCATCTTGATCTTCGACAAGAAAATAAGCACGATGAAAGACTTCTTGCCAATCTTGGAGAAGGTGGTTCAAACGGGAAGGCCCCTGTTGATAATTGCCGAGGACGTTGATGGCGAGGCCCTTGCAACATTGGTTGTGAACAAACTCCGCGGTTCGTTGAAAATTGCAGCCGTTAAGGCTCCCGGATTTGGAGATAGGCGCAAGGCGATGCTCGAAGACATAGCAATACTTACAGGGGGCACAGTAATAAGCGAAGAGCAAGGATACAAGCTCGAAAACGCAGACCTTTCGCACCTAGGAAAGGCCGAAAAGATTACCATTGACAAGGACAATACCACCATAGTTAGTGGCAAGGGCGACAAGGATATGATAAAGGCTCGCGTAAATCAAATCAAGAGTCAGATGGAAAACACCACCAGCGACTACGACAGAGAGAAGCTTCAAGAGCGTCTTGCAAAACTTGCTGGCGGAGTTGCCGTACTCTACGTTGGTGCCGCCAGCGAAGTGGAGATGAAAGAAAAGAAAGACCGCTTTGACGATGCACTGCACGCAACCCGCGCTGCGGTTGAAGAAGGCATCGTGCCGGGCGGAGGAGTGGCCTACATAAGGGCAATTGCAGCACTAGAAATCCTCCAGGGCGACAACGAGGACGAAAACACCGGAATAGCCATTGTGCGTCGTGCACTAGAAGAACCATTGAGGATGATTGTTGAAAATGCCGGAATAGAAGGCTCTATAGTCGTTCAAAAGGTTAAGGAGGGTAAAGAGGACTTCGGTTACAATGCTCGCACTGAAGTTTACGAGAACCTCTACAAATCGGGTGTTATAGACCCAACAAAAGTAACCCGCGTTGCCCTCGAAAACGCCGCTTCAATTTCTAGTATGCTTCTCACCACCGAGTGTGTTCTTGCCGAGATAAAAGAAGAAAAACCAGAAATGCCAATGAACCCCGGTATGGGCGGAATGGGCGGAATGATGTAAAAGTCAATCCCAAATTACCTGAAAGCCGTTTCTTTACAGAAACGGCTTTTTTGTTTGAATACAATTGTCGAATAATCATTCATAATTAAAGAACATCGCAAGGAAGCATCCTGCCTATCTCACATTGGTTTTTTTCAATTATTTGGAGGTTTGGCTATTCGCATTTGCTCCTTTTCCTTCTTTTTCGATTTTTTTGATCAGGGTCAACCCTCTGCCTACTATTTAAGGCCTATTTACCTTTAGTTGGCAACTGCAAGGCATCTAGCCTCTCGATTGGGATTGCGGCCTCTTGCTCTACAAACTTGGAGGGAGTGGGTCTTGGCCAAAACCTTGTAACTTGTTAGTACCAAACCAAATTTTCCATACTCGCCATAGTAGGTTCGCCAGGCAAGTTTACCTGGGTTGGAGGGGATATTGCCGATTGTATTTTGCCTGCAATTCAAGGATCAGGGCATCAATTTTATTCCATTAAATTGGTTGACCCATAATTCTGTAGAACCGAGGTGCCCCATTTTTGCGCACCGTTAAAGAAGATGCAAAGTTCATCAGTATTTTATCCCTTTTTTCGTTTTAAACTAAGAAGTTAGCGCAGGCACAGGCAATCGCTGTTTGTCAACCTTTAAATAAAACCTACATGCGAGTTTGCGACCCGATAATTTGCAATTAATTGTTTGCTTTTAGAAGTTTTTTAGCCCCAAACCAGCATTAATGGAGGATTTAGCTGCACAAAAACTCTTTGGCACAATAATTGAATGCGAATGGGTGAGGTGTTTAACAAAAATATGGAGGATCATGCCATGAAAAAACTTCTACTTTCTTTTTTGACGGTAAGCTTGGCAGCAACCTTGTTGGCCAACAATCGGAGTCGATCCGAACTAAGGGTATCGCTTTATGATGGGAGTGCTTTTAGCATTACAGTCGGAGACCTTATGGTTCGCAACCAATCAACATTCCAGGTGGTTAAAAACCTTGCTCCTGGCAGGCACTTTGTCGAAATATTCAAAACCGAGAGGGCTCGTGGCCGTAGCGGCAGGTGGCAAACCAATCAACTTGTCCTATTTGCAGATTACATCACCATACCAAGGGCCTCGGTAATTGTTGGTGAGATAAACCGCAGGGGAAGGTTTGTGGTTAGGGAAGAATACACCATGAGCAACCACCCTGGGAACAATGTCAGCCACAGCCACAACTGCGGAGGAGAATGGAACAACGGAAACTGGGGCACAAACGAAAATATGGGTATGACTCAACAATCGTTTGCACGATTGCTCAACACACTAAAAAGCACGAGTTTTGAAAGCAATAAACTTGAAATTGCCATACAGGCCCTAACTTGGAACTGGGTAACTTCAATGCAAGTAAGGCACCTTATGAGCGTGTTCTCGTTCGAATCGTCCAAACTCGAAATTGCAAAGTTTGCCTTCAAGTCAACCGCTGATCCGGAGAATTATTTTATGGTCCACGAAGGATTCAACTTTGGATCAAGCTCCAGGGAGCTAAACAGGTACCTGGCATCTACCAATTGATAAAAGGGATTTCTCCAAACAAAAAACCCCGTGAAAGTCACGGGGTTTTTTGTTTAATTCATATCCAGCATCTGGAGCAACGCGTCGAGTTTTGGGGTTAGGATAATCTCGGTTCGCCGGTTTCTTCGCCTTGCCTCCGGGGTTCTGGAATTGTCAATAGGCATGTACTCGCCCCTACCTGCCACTATGAACCTTTGAGGGTCGATCCTTGAACCGGAAGTAAGAATTCTAACAATGGCTGTTGCCCTCAAAACGCTCAAATCCCAGTTGTCGCGAATGGCACCTCCCGACCTCAATGGAACATCGTCGGTGTGGCCTTCTATCATAATGTTTATCTCGGTATTTACCTCCAATACCTTTGCAAGTTCGATTAAGGCGGTCTGACCTCGGCGGTCAACCGTAGTGCTACCCGATGCAAACAACAAGCTTTCTTCAAGCGAAACGTAAACCTTTCCATTCCTTATTTCGATGGTTAGTCCATTGTTTTCGAAACCAAACAAGGCACTTGAAACAGCATTCCTCAGCTGATTTACATCATCCTTCTGTTGCTCCAAAATTGACTCCAATTCTCTAACCCTGGCCTCCTTGTCCTCAAAATCGAGCATCAGTCTTCTAAGGTTTTCTTCCTTGGCAATTATTTCTTCCTCGCGAGACTTCAGCCTTGCCAAAATGTCCCTGGTTTCTCTATCACGGCTCGACAATAACTTGTTGTTACTTGCCAGTTCGGCTGTCAGCGATCTTATTTGGTTTCCCATTCGAGCAGTGTCAACCTTCAAAAGGGCTACCTCCTGTCTCAGGCTGGCAACATTTGTCCCCAAATCTTGAATGTTGGTTTCAGCACTTTGCAGTGAGCCCTTAAGCTCGAAGTTCTCGTTGATTAATGTGTTGAAATTGGATTCCAACTCTTTGTATTTTTTGGCAGACACACAGCCAACGGCAATTAGGCCAACCAAAACAGAAACCGCAAGAATGTTGTACTTCATTATTGGACGTTTTTTAGTTAAACCAAATTGTTTGAGTAAATTTTGATCCGTCTTGCATTAAATTTATTCTAACTCTATCAATACATGGTTTTTAGGTACCAATTGGCCAGGCTTCACATAAACTTCTTTGACTATGCCCTCGAATGGTGGAAAAATGATGTTCTTCATTTTCATGGCCTCAAGTATGCACAACTTGGTTTCGGGTGCCACATGTTGCCCAGCTTCGCAAAATACTCCCTTTATAGTTCCTGGCATGAAAGATCTTATTTTTTTCGGGTTTGGTTTTTCGTATGTTTTGCGATTGGAGTACTTATTGTTGAAAGTGGTCTTGTAAACAACCCCGTTAATCATCAATGCTTCGGGAGCTGAACCCCCAGCATTATCAGGCATTGTTTGGTTTGTATTCTCCATTTAGATTTTTTTGGGTTAGTTGGTCTTAAGAAACGCTACAAGGGAATCAATCCATGTTTCTTTGCGGGATTTTTTTCTGACTTGAGCACCGAAATTTCAAGCGCGTGAGCCACGAAGTCTCTTGTTTGGTCGGGTTCGATTACTGCATCCACGTAACCATGGGCGGCCGCAATGTAAGGGTTTGCAAATTTCTTCTTGTATTCCTCCACCTTGGCAGCCCGTGTTTCGTCGGGATTCTCTGAATTCATTATTTCGCTCCTGAAGATGATATTTGCGGCTCCCTCAGGGCCCATAACTGCAATTTCGGCAATTGGCCATGCAAAAACGAAATCGGCCAAAAGGTGCCTTGAGCACATGGCGATATATCCACCGCCATAAGCTTTTCTGAGGATAACGGTGATTTTTGGCACCGTTGCCTCACTGTAAGAATAAAGGATCTTAGCGCCGTGCCTAATTACCCCTGCGTGCTCCTGATCAATGCCCGGCAAGTACCCTGGCAAATCGACCAATGTTACCAATGGAATGCCAAAGGCGTTGCAGTACCTAATAAATCGGGCTGCCTTATCAGAAGAATCAACATCAAGGACGCCCGCCAAAACCAGGGGTTGGTTTGCCACAAACCCAACTGTTTCGCCATTAATGCGTCCGAAACCAATGACTATGTTTGCCGCAAAAAGCTCATGGATTTCGAAGAAGTCGCTGTCGTCAACAATCGCCCTAACCACATCCCTTACATCATAAGGCTCGCGAGGGTCGGCTGGAATGATGTTGCTAATCTTGTACTTGCGTGAATTGGGCGATTGCCTTGGGGCTGGTGCCGCCTTTTTTGTGTTGTTCCAGGGTATGAAACTACAAAGTTTTTTTATCTGCTCGAAGCACTCCAGCTCGGTTTTGGCATAGAAATGTGCGTTACCAGTTATTTCACTGTGGGTAATTGCCCCACCTAGGTCTTCCATGCTTATTTCCTCGCCTAGTACCGATTTGATAACCTCTGGTCCGGTAATGAACATCTTGGAAATATTCTCAACCACGAAAACAAAGTCGGTCAGTGCCGGAGAATAAACTGCACCACCGGCGCAAGGGCCTAATATTACGGAGATTTGAGGTATAACACCGGAGGCTTGTGTGTTGCGATAAAAGATTTCTCCATAACCCGCCAATGAGTTTACCCCCTCCTGAATGCGAGCCCCGCCGGAGTCGTTAATCCCTATTAAAGGAATCTTTAACTTCATAGCGTGATCCATTATCTTGGTAATTTTGCCGGCGTGCATTCGGCCGAGCGAGCCCCCAGCCACGGTAAAATCCTGCGCAAAAATACATACAGGATGCCCGCTAATGGTCCCGGTACCCGTAATAACCCCATCGCCCGGAAGACTTTTCTTGTCCATATCGAAATCTTTTGCCGAGTGTTCAACCAAAAGATCGTATTCGTGAAATGAATTGGGGTCAAGAATGGATGTAATGCGCTGACGGGCGGTAAGTTTGCCTAGGGCAGCCTGTTTCTCAATGGCCTTCTGGCCACCGCCTTGCAGCTTGCCTTGCATACGCTCCTTCAACTCAAGTGTTTTTTGTCTAATCGACACATTGTCTGTATTTTGAGGATAATCTCTATCTTGGTGCACCAGCATTTGTAATATGAAAAGGTTAGAAATTTTTCAAAATTAGTAAAAATATCCTAGCTCTAACTATGGAATTAGCTTTAAAATTATATTGAACCAGCCGGTGAATAATTTCACAAAATTCATATTTTTGCCGGTCAGAACTTTTTAAACATAATATATATGGACAACCAAAATCAAAAAGAAAAGGATCAGCCACAAGACGACTCTGAAAATGGTAACGTTGGACAATCGAAGGGATTTCTTTTATGGATAGAGAAAATTGGCAACAAGTTGCCACATCCATTTTGGATGTTCTTGTGGATTTGCGTTTTCATAGTGATTGTAAGTGGTATTACTGCGTTTGTGGGAGTAAGTGCCACCGATCCTGCCTCTGGTAAGTTGGTTGAAGCCCAAAACCTTATGTCGGGAGATGGTTTGAGAAGGTTTGTTGAAAATATGGTGAATAATTTCGCCTCCTTTGCTCCATTCGGTATGGTTTTGGTAATGTTGATGGGTGTTTCGATAGCCGAACGGAGCGGTTTGCTTACCGTGGTGCTTCGCAATATTGCTTTTGCGGTTCCCAAGCCGGTGGTTTTACCAGTAATTTTCATAATAGGTGCCTGTGGAAACATAGGCTCCGATGCAGGTGTGGTGGTTGTTCCTCCTATTGCGGCCTTAATTTTTGCCCAAATGGGTTTTAACCCCATAGCCGGGTTAATTGCCGGATATGCAGGAGCTACAGCTGGGTTCACCGCCAATTTTTTCATTGCCGGAACAGATGTCTTGCTTGCAGGCATAAGCACTCAGGTGACGGAAAATTTAACCCCCCCAATTGAGGTTAGTGCCACTTCAAACTGGTATTTTATGATTGCCTCAACCTTGATGATCGCCATTGTTGGAAGCTTTGTTGCAAGGAGGTACACCATCCCGCGCTGCAACAAGATTGCAATTACTGGCGATGAGTCCACAGTTGCTTTGGAGAGGCCGGTTTTGTCGGAGGCCGAAAGAAGGGGGCTTCGTAATGCGGGGATTTCTCTCTTTGTGTACCTCGCTACTGTGGCTCTTCTAGTTGTTCCCGAAGGGGCTCCCCTCCGCGACCCAGAAACAGGAGGAATAGTGCCATCACCGTTCCTGCGAGGCCTAGTTCCGTTGTTGTTTTTCATGTTTGCAATCCCTGGCATTTTTTATGGCAAGGCAACAGGAGCAATTAAAAAGCCCAACGATGTTTTGAAACAAATGGAACATGGTATGAAAGAACTTTCGGGCTACATTGTCCTGATGCTTGTGGTTGCGCAGTTTATCAACCTTTTCATCTGGTCAAACCTTGATAAGATTATTGCCATAAACGGTGCCGAAATGCTTAAGGCCACCGGTCTTACCGGACCTGTCCTGTTTGTGCTTTTTATTATTTTGGTTGCCTTTATCAATCTCTTTATGGCCAGCGGATCGGCAAAGTGGGCCATTTTTGCCCCTGTTTTCATTCCGATGCTGTACCAGCTAAACTACAGTCCCGCCTTCGTACAGCTTTTATACCGCATTGGTGACTCCATAACAAACTGTTGCACTCCAATATACGTATACTTCCCCTTATTGTTAGGATGGATACACAAGTACAATAAAAAGGTTGGTATTGGAACCACCATTTCAATGCTTTTACCTTATGCATTCTTTTTGTTATTGGGCTGGATTGCCTTAATGTTGCTTTGGTATGGCCTCAAATTGCCAATCGGTGTGGGAGAAGGGGTATATTTGCCATAGAAGTGTCTTTTTGGCTGTCGGCTGGATAGTCGGGCACAAGAAAAATTAAGGGATAAAAGTTTATGTGAGTGGTGCTTGGGACTGTCTTGCAAGTCCTCTTTCGACCACCCAAATATGTAAGTGCAAGGTTTAATCAAAAAACGACCACAGGTTATCAGGCTTTTGTGCCTTTTTGTGGATCAGTGTTTTCATGGCAAGGTGGGATTTTTGTTTCTAGCAGACGGCCCCAAAGTCTATAAATAATCGAGAATCACAATCGGCTACCCTAACACAGGTTTAACTGATTACAGATCGCTTCTTTCAACTTTTGGCTTTTGTCTTATTATTTCTGATTTTCAAATTAAATTCTCCAATCCTGTACCAATGCTCATTACTAATTATCCATGACAACCAAATCTGACATTATTTTCGAACGTAGAAGCATAAGAAAGTACAAACCGGGTCTCGGGGTTGATTTCGCCACGATTAATTTTCTTTTGGATGCGGCAATGAGCGCACCAACTGCACGAAACAGGCAGCCATGGCATTTTTTGGTAATAACCCGAAAGAGCTTGCTTGAAGAATTGGCACAGGCACATCCGTACGGCAAAATGCTCTCGGAAGCAGGGTTGGCAGTTTTGGTATGTGGCGACACCAGCCTGGAGGACATCGAAAGTTACTTGGTGCAAGCTTGTTCGGCGGCCACGCAAAACTTGCTCCTGGCCGCACATTCCGTTGGTCTGGGTGCTGTTTGGCTTGGGGTTCACCCACGCAAGGAAAGAACTGACGATATAAGAAGCATACTGGGTATTCCCAAGGAAATCATTCCCGTTTCCCTGATTTCAATAGGACACCCCGACGAGGAAAAGCCCCGAAACCACAACTTCAACCCCGAAAGGGTTCATCTCAACCGATGGAACGAAGGGCCAATGCTGGCCTAACCGCACTTGCTCTCACCGCATGAGGTACAAGTTAGGCATCCCTCCTGAAAAACAACGGAGTCCGATTGGCAATTCGAACAAAGCTTGCCCTTTGCCTTGGTGCCGTTGGCAATAAACTTCTTCAGTGCCCGTACCACTCCATTTTTCCAGGTGTGAAGGTTATCGTTGGCAAAGTGCATGTCTTCCACCAGGTCAACCACGAAAGGAAGAGGCATTCCGTGCCGTAGTATTCCCGAGATTAACTTTGCGTAATTCCAAAACTCCTTGTTGAAGGATCTTGACAACCCCTCCACCGTGATTTTATATCCATCGGAATCCTGGAATTGAAAGTCATACCTTTTTTTGCCTTTTTCTGTTTTGTTCTTGATTACCCAGCCCTTTTCTACCCACGGTGGCAGGTAGAAGCCTTCGGCCTTTCCAGTAAAAATCTCGTAGGGCCTGTTGTCGAGCAGCCCAACTATGGCCATCCATTTTTCTGAGTCGTTGCTGAAACGAACAACTTCGCATTCCAGCACCTTGGGGCGAGGCGGGGCTGTGGTTTCCTTGAATAACACTTCGGCCTCCTTTTTTTCGTCTTTGACCAAAACACCCGACCTAGACCCATCGCGGTAAACAGTTATGCCCTTGCATCCGCATTCCCAACCTGTTTGGTATATCTGCCCAACCAATTCCTCCGATGCATCATTTGGAACGTTTACCGTAACACTAATTGAATGGTCAACCCATTTCTGAACGGCTCCTTGCATCTTTACCTTTGCAACCCAGTCAATATCATTGGCTGTGGCCCTGTAAAACGGAGATTGGTTGATGATGTTTTGTAGCTCGTGGTCCTTCATCCTCTCGAGAGTACCAGAATCGTGCCCGTTGGCATTCATCCAATCCACGAATTTATGATGGAACACGTTGTACTCTTCCCAGTGGTCGCCAACCTCGTCGACAAAATCCACCCTTACGCTCTTGTCATTGGGGTTTACCTTTCGGCGACGTTTGTAGGCCACCATAAAAACAGGCTCAATGCCTGAGGTTGTTTGGGTTAGGATCGAAACACTTCCGGTGGGTGCAATGGTTAGTAATGCTATATTGCGCCGGCCGTGCTTCAGCATTTCATCATAAAGTTGCGGATCGGCCTCTCTTAATCTTTGTATGAAAGGGTTGCTCTGCTCTCGGATGCTGTCATAAACTTTGAAAGCTCCTCGTTCGGATGCCAGTTTTACAGACGACCTATAAGCGGCTAAAGCAAGGGTCTTGTGCACTTTTACCGAAAAGCCGGTGGCCTCTGGGGTGCCGTACCTGTAGCCCAGCGCCGCAAGCATATCGCCCTCGGCTGTAATTCCAATTCCAATACGTCGGCCTTCCAAGCACTTTTCCCTAATCTTTTTCCAAAGGTTAATTTCAACGTGCTTGACTTCGCTATCCTCGGGGTCTAACTTTATCTTTTCAAGTATGCGATCAATCTTTTCCAACTCAAGGTCTATTATATCATCCATTATGCGCTGGGCATAACCAACGTGTTGTTCGAAAAGGTCAAAGTCAAAATTTGCCTTCGCGGTAAATGGGCTCTTAACATACCCGAAAAGGTTGATTGCCAATAATCTGCAACTGTCGTAAGGACAAAGAGGAATTTCGCCACAGGGGTTGGTAGAAACGGTTTGGAACCCCAAATCAGAATAACAATCTGGCACCGACTCTCTGATAATGGTATCCCAAAACAAAATGCCCGGCTCCGCTGATTTCCAAGCGTTGTGAACAATCTTTTTCCACAAATCGCCGGCACTGGTTTCTTTTACAAATTTAGGGTTGTGGATATTGATGGGATACTGCTGCCGGAAGGTTTGGCCGCTTCTAACCGCTTGCATGAAATCATCGGTTATCTTCACCGAAACATTGGCGCCGGTCACCCTTCCTTGCTCCATCTTTGCATCAATGAAACCCTCGGCATCGGGATGTTTTATAGAAACCGAAAGCATGAGAGCACCCCTGCGGCCGTCTTGGGCTACCTCGCGGGTTGAGTTTGAGTACCTTTCCATAAAGGGGACCAATCCTGTGGAAGTAAGGGCACTGTTCTTAACAGGACTGCCCTTGGGCCTAATGTGCGAAAGATCGTGACCAACACCTCCCCGGCGCTTCATTAACTGCACTTGCTCCTCGTCAATCTTCATAATACCCCCGTAAGAGTCAGCCTCGCCATTGTTGCCAATAACAAAGCAATTGGACAAGGAACCTATTTGGAAGTTATTACCGATTCCGGCCATGGGGCTTCCTTGCGGAACTATGTACTTAAACTGATCAAGCAGCCCGAAAATGGTTTCGGTGTCAAGCGGATTAGGGTAGTGTTTTTCTATCCGGGCAATTTCGCGTGCAATGCGCCAATGCATTTCATTTGGGGTGGCCTCATAAAGGTTTCCCTCCGAATCCTTGAGCGCGTACTTGTTTACCCACACGTTGGCGGCAAGAGTGTCGCCATTAAAATATTTTACCGTTTTCTCTACAGCTTCTTCAAAGGTGTATTTCTTAGTTCCCTGTACTGCCTCATTTATTGCTTCGGGTTGTGCAGGCCCTTCTCTTACCTGGCCAACATTTCCAAACAATCCGCCGTACAAGTTGGCCTTAGTTAACTTTTCTGCTTCCATCAGTTTGTCTTTCTCTAATGCAGATTGGCTCTCCATCGCAAAAGTGTTTTGTTTTATGGCATTATCATAGATTCGCCCCGTGGAAAAGTAAGTGGTTTTTTTACCTTGAGCGATCCAGCAGCGAAATTAAAACACAAAACCCTTTTTTTTAATGTTATGTTTTCAACAAAATTCCTTAGTTTTTAACAATTTTTGTCCAATCCATTGAACCCAAAACAAATAGGGTCTTTTGCAGCGAATGAAATGAAGTAAAAATCGCATATCGCTGAATTAGTGGGTTTTACCAAGCCTTATCTTTGCCAATTTCTTGGGGCTGAGGGGGTAGGTTTTTGTTTAGCTTTCGCCAAATTGAATAAGGAAGGCTTTGATGAAATCTTCGAGATCGCCATCCATAACGCCTTGAACGTTGGAGGTTTCTACGCCCGTTCTTAAATCCTTTACGAGCTTGTATGGGTGAAAAACGTAATTTCGGATTTGCGAGCCGAAGTCAATTCTTTTCTTGGTGCTTTCCATTTCGTCAAGTTTTTCCCTTTTCTTTCGAAGTTCTATTTCATAAAGTTGGGACTTGAGCATCATTATTGCCTTGTCGCGATTTTGGAGCTGCGACCTGGTTTCTTGGCATTCAACCACTATACCGCTTGGCTGGTGATGTAGCCTTACAGCAGTTTCGACTTTATTGACGTTTTGCCCGCCGGGACCGCTTGACCTGAAGGTATCCCAACTGATGTCGGCAGGGTTGATCTCTATGTTAATATTGTCATCGATAACGGGATAGGCATAAACCGATGCGAAGGAGGTGTGGCGACGGTTGGCTGAGTCGAATGGCGACAGTCGCACCAGCCTGTGAACACCGTTTTCGCCCTTGAGGTATCCGTAGGCAAAATCCCCTTCGAGTTCGAGCGACGCGCTTTTTATCCCCGCACCGTCGCCCTCTTGTTCGTCAAGAAGCCTCACCTTGTAATTGTTCTTCTCGCCCCATCGGAGGTACATTCGCATGAGCATTTCGGCCCAATCTTGGCTTTCGGTTCCTCCAGCCCCAGAGTTTATGTTGAGAATTGCCCCGAGTTTGTCTTCTTCCTTGCCGAGCATTTTCTTAAACTCAAGCCCCTCGATACTCTTCTGTAGGGTCTTAAACTGATGGTCAACCTCCCCTTCACTGGCCTCACCAGCCTCCATAAACGAAAAGAGAATCCTAAGGTCTTCAAGCTCCGTGAGAGCCTTTTGATATGATGAAGTCCATTTTTTAAGCTCGCTAACCTCCCGAAGCTTGACTTCGGCAGCCTTGGGGTCGCTCCAAAAATCGGGCTGCTCGCTTTCTTTGGTCTTTTTTTTGATTTGCTCTATACGGTTATCAATGTCAAAGAAACCTCCTCAAGGCCTCAAGCCTCTTTGCCATATCTTGAATGTCGTCGGTGTAAACCATAATACTGGTAATTGCTAATTGTTTTCAGAGAATAAGTGTGGATGCAAAGGTACGGTATTATTTAATTGGTTTGAATATGGTGGTGAGTAATGGGTGAAGGCTGAAAAGTGGATGTTGACCATAGAATACCAAAAAGTAACCCGTGAATTACTGAGTGCTACAACTGATGAAGAATGGAAAATGATGGATGATAGATGTAAGAAAAATAACACTAAAGACCCGAAGTGTAAACAAAAAAGTCCAAAGTCGAAAGTCAATTGTACCTTACTATCAAGCAATTGGTGATTAGTTACATTACCATCACATACAATTAATTCGCTTTTCACTTTCTTTCGCATCAATCAACAAAAGCGTCAATTTTCGCCCAAAAAGGGTATTTTTGCAATAGGTTTGTTGCCCCAAATTCCAAGTCAAGAATATGACCAAGTTGCCATTACTTTCAGTTGAGGACCTTTCGGTTGAATTTACCACCGACAATAGTATTGTAAGGGCTGTAAACTCTTCGAACTTCGACCTTATGTATGGTGAAACCTTGGGAATCGTTGGGGAGTCGGGCTCTGGTAAGACTGTAACTGCGCTAGCTTTAATGGGGTTGCTTGGCAAGAACAGCAGCCGTGTTACCAGTGGCAAGGCCTGGTTTGAACATCCCAAGTTTGGAAGGATTGATCTTTTGTCAATGACCAAGGAACGGCTGCAGTCAACCAGGGGAAGGCATATCTCTATGATTTTCCAAGAACCTATGACTTCGCTTAATCCGGTTCAACGCTGCGGTGCCCAGGTAGAAGAGGTCTTAATATGGCACGGACAGTCCGGCAAAAAGGGGGCAAAGCCCAAAGTTCTGTCCCTTTTTGAAGAAGTAAGGCTACCAAACCCCGAAAGGATCTACACCGCCTATCCTCACGAACTATCGGGTGGTCAAAGGCAACGGGTAATGATAGCCATTGCCATTGCCTGCAATCCAACCCTGCTAATTGCCGACGAACCCACCACCGCTCTTGATGCCTCGGTGCAAGATAGCATATTGGAGCTGTTGTTGTTCCTTCAAAAAAAGTTTGGGATGGCAATAATCTTCATCACCCACGACCTTGAGGTGGTTTCGAGAGTGGCCGCCAATGTTGCAGTAATGCAAAAAGGAAATATTGTGGAGAAGGGTGCTGTTGACAACATTTTCAACAACCCAACCCATAACTACACCCGTGCCCTGCTGGCTTGCAGGCCATCCGAGAAAAACAGCCCAATCCGACTTCCCACCGTTGCTGATTTCATCAACAATAAAATTGGTTTCGAGCCAAGAAAATCCCACCCAATAAGTAGAGGATTTAACGATTCAGCCGCAATCCCTATTTTGGAGATAAAAGACCTAGTGACACGCTTTGTAACGAAGCGTAGCATTTTCGGAACCCCACTGAAACATTTTGAAGCGCTCCGTAGCGTTTCGCTTAGGGTTTACCCAGGCGAAACACTGGGATTGGTGGGTGAATCGGGCTGCGGCAAGACAACGCTCGGGAGGTCAATTATGAGGTTGGTGGAGCCTTCAATGGGAAAAATGATTTACAAGGGGACAGACTTGATGGCCATGACACCAGCGGAATTGAGGAAATTCAGGTCCAAGCTTCAAATTGTTTTTCAAGACCCCTACTCATCGTTAACCCCAGGAATGGCTGTTGGCAATGCAATACTTGAGCCAATGCGGGTGCACGGTCTGCTCGGAAACGACCGACAGCGAACCGAGAAAATTCAACACCTGCTCGAGCGAGTTGGCCTGGATGCAAAGCACTTTAATCGATACCCTCATGAGTTCTCGGGCGGACAAAGGCAGCGAGTTGCCATTGCAAGGGCTTTGGCCCTCGAGCCTGAGTTTTTAATTTGCGACGAACCTGTGTCGGCTTTAGATGTATCGGTGCAGGCTCAAGTGCTAAACCTTCTCAACGACCTGAAGGATGATTTCGGGCTAACATACATATTCATCTCCCACGACAAGGCAGTAGTGAAATACATGTCCGATAGGATTGTTTTGATGGAAAACGGAAAGGTTGTTTCGGAAGTTCAAGTCCAAACCTGAGTTTACCGCAAAAAAAGGGGCTGCCTTTTCGAGACAGCCCCTTTTTAGGGTAAAATAAAGCCTTCTGGATCTTTTACCTTTTCATGAATCGGTTGTTAACAGTATTTCCGTTAATATCTGTAACGCTCACAATATAATACCCTGCTCTTAGATTGGCGGTTGGCACGATAACAATCTCTGAATCGAGGTTGTTAAGACCAATAACTTGTTGGCCAATCATATTCAGAACCCTCACACTTTGGATGGTGGTTTGGCCAGAAACCTTTAAGTCGCCGTAGGTAGGGTTGGGGAAAACATTAAACTCGGGAGTGTCAACAAGGGGCACGCTATTGGTAATATCGCCCCAAATGGCGTTAATGGTCCTGTCTGTAGTACCCACTATTAGGGGCCTATTTGGGTCGCCAGTCCATTCTCCACCATTCCATCCGGCATTCCTGAAAAATTTGTAGCCGTAAGTTCCAGCCGGAAGGTCTAGTGTTTTGGTCCATACCATAGTGGTTCCCACGCGTGTTAGCTCGAGGTTGGCGTTGGAGCCGGGTTCGTTCCAGCCATTGGGAGCCGGAAAGCTACCTGATATGTAAACCTTGTCGCTTGCAGGGTTAAAAGTGGCCAAAGGAGTCATGTTTACGTTGAAGGTAACCTTGGGAAGTGGGGGCGGTATAGCTTCAAATTCTACCGTAACAGTAGCAGCGGCTTGTAAATTGGTCAAAGTGAAGGTGTTGGTGGTATTGCCAGCTACCACGGCACTATTAAGTTTCCATTCTTTAACTCTGAAATTAGCCGCCGGTGTGGCTGTAAACACAACATTTTTCCCTTGAGCAACTGTGGCAGGGCTTGTTATTGGAGCCGCATCTACCGTGGCTGCTAGCGTTCCGTTACCACCAACTACACTGAAGGTAACTTGATGGTTGGTTGGGGTGGCAGTACCTAGGATCCTTACCACGTCAATCCCAAAATGAGCTCCGTCAAAACCAACGTACTGGAACATAAACCTGACGTTGGCTTGACCCAATAAACTTGCAAGATTAATAGTTGTGGTAAGCCACTGCCAATTAACAGCAGTACTGGTGTATTGCGGATGGTCTGTTTCTGTCCACAATTGAACCCAAGGGCCACCGCCTACCGAAGCCTTAACAAACAAGTCGCAATTATTATTTGGCGCAACCGACCAGTGATAGCTGCCATTGAAACTGAATGACAAGGTTGCCGACTGCAGGTTAGTAAGATTAATTGAAGGAGTAATTAACTTCTCGTCTTGTGTTGTGCCTGCTTGGTCAGACCAATGGCACCTTGCAAAATGGGTTCCCTCCACGGGATTAATCACTGTTGGAGGAGTACCTGAAATAGAAATAGTGGTTACACGGCCCCAGTTTACGGTAGGATGTGTGTTTTGAACCGTCCATCCGGCAGGAGGCCAAACAGCCCCGCTAAAGATTTCTTTGAAAATCTCGGTTGACTTTTGAGGAATTACTGGACCAGGTGTGCCTTCGCCAGTTGTAATACCATTTTCATTTTTTTCAACATTGGCAAACAAAAACGAAACGGTCAGAAATAGTGCCAACACACTTAGTAAAGCTTTTTTCATAATTTTTTTGATTTAGTTAGCGAAAAGTTTAATAATCTGTGTAAAGTTAAAAGATATTTTTTTTAAAACAAAAAACTTTAACAAAAATATGATTGCTATAAAATCGTGCGATCCTTATTCCTGCCAATTGCTGTTAAAATGGGTGTTCTAATTGCAATTTTTCATACCTTCGCAACTTGAAAATTGTTTTGTTTTTATTCTTGGTCTCTCTTTCTTTTAACTAAAAATCAATGCTTAACGAATCGCTTTACAAAAAAATTGACAACTACCTTGCCTGGTTTGTATTTGCTCTTGCAGGTTTAGTTTACATGCTAACCCTCGAACCCACCTCGAGTTTTTGGGATTGCGGCGAGAACCTAACCGTGTCGTCAAAGCTCCAAATTGGTCATCCGCCCGGGGCTCCCCTTTACCAGATGATGGCTCGGGTTTTCTCGCTTTTTGCAATGGGCGAAACCTCGAAGGTAGCATTTTGGATTAACGCCATGTCAGCATTTTTCGGTGCCCTTACCATTAGTTTCCTGTTCAGGTCTATAACCATTTTGGCCCGCAAGGTAGTGGCCAGGGTTGGCGAAGTTTCGCGCGAGCAAGCAATTGCAATTTTTGGGAGCGGCTTGGTTGGTGCCCTTACGTTTACATTCACCGATTCGTTTTGGTTCACTGCAGTTGAGGCAGAGGTTTACGTGGTGTCATTGTTCTTGACCTCATTCGCTTTCTGGTCAATCCTCAAGTGGGAAGCGGTGGCACACGAGCCCCACTCAAACAAGTGGCTGGTTTTGATTGCATACATCGTGGGGCTTTCAATTGGTGTTCATATGTTAAACCTCCTGGCAATTCCTGCCATCGTTTTCGTTTATTATTTCAAGAAATTCGAAACTACCAAGAAAGGGATTCTGCTCGCAGGAATAATTTCCGTGTTTATCTTGGTGTTCATAATGAACGTTTTCATACCCGGGGTTTTGAACTTGGACTGGGGTTTTGAGAAATTTTTCGTAAATAGTCTCGGGCTGCCATTCCATAGTGGCACCGTGGCCTTTTTCGTGGTGCTGATTGCTTCAATAGCTTATGGACTATACCACACTCACAAGCATAAGAGGGTAGTGTTCAACACTGTAATTCTTGCTTTCACCTTTATCTTAATAGGTTATTCCTCGTTTTTCTTGCTGGTTATCAGATCAAATGCCCACGTGCCCATAAACGAGAACGCGCCCAAGGATGCCCTTGCAATGAAAGCATACCTTGGCAGGGAACAGTACGGTTCCTGGCCTTTGCTGAGTGGTCCGTACTATAATTCCCCGGTTGTTGACTTCGCCGAAGGAAACCCCGTTTATGCAAAGAACCTCGAAACGGGCAAGTACGAAGTTATTAATCCCAGGCACGGGGTAGACCCGGTTTTCGCACCTGAGTTCGTTACATTTTTTCCCAGAATGCATAGTGGACGTACCGGGAGTGCCGACCTCCACCGTGCAGCCTACGAGTCTTGGGGTAATGTTGAAGGGCGAGCGGTGAGATTCACAAACCCCCGAACCGGTAAAAGCGAGGTGATTTGGAAACCAACTTTTGGCGAGAACCTAAGGTTCTTCTTTTCTTACCAAATGGGTTTCATGTACTGGCGTTATTTCATGTGGAATTTCTCCGGAAGGCAAAACGACATTCAAGGCCACGGCAGCCCTGTAGAGGGGAATTGGATATCGGGTATTAAGCCTTTAGACCAAGCAAGGTTGGGTGCCTCACAGTTTAACATACCGGAATCATTGGCTTCGAACAAAGGTTTCAACAAATACTACATGCTACCCCTGATACTGGGCATCATTGGGCTATTGTACCATTGGAAGAAAGATCCCCAAAAAACATTCGTGGTTGGTTTGTTGTTTTTTATGACCGGGCTGGCAATAACAATTTACCTTAACCAAACACCCTACCAACCGCGCGAGCGAGACTACAGCTACATTGGCTCGTTTTATGCCTTCTCAATTTGGATTGGGCTGGGAGTGCTTGGCCTATGTCATTATTTGTCGCGAATCATTAAGGGAAGGGGTGCGGTGGTTGTCTCAATAGTAATTGGTCTTTTGGCATCTCCAGTTATTCTTGCAAAGGAAAACTGGGACGACCACGACAGGTCGGGAAGGTATCTTGCGCGCGATGTGGCCATCAACTACCTGGAAACCTGTGCGCCAAATGCAATTATTGTTACCCTTGGCGACAACGACACATTCCCTCTTTGGTACGCACAGGAGGTTGAAGGTGTGCGAACCGACGTTAAAATTGTGAATATGAGCCTGCTCAATGCCGATTGGTACATAGACAATTTCATGCGTAGGAAAACTTACAAGGGTGAGCCTCTTAAATTCAGTATGGAGCCACGGCAATACAGGGATGGCACCCGCGATATGGTCTACCTGATGGAACATCCTAATTTTCAAGGATACCAAGACCTAAAACAGATGATTTCCATTGCCGCAAGTGACGAATTCAGGCATCGTACGAGGATGGGTCCTGTTGACTTCATTCCCACAAATATGTTCAAGTTGCCTGTTGACACTGCAAAGGTTTTGGCCAACGGAACCGTGGCCCCCGAAGATGCCCATTTGATAGTGTCAGAACTTCAGTGGACAATAAACAAGGACGGTTTAACCCGTAGCGAACTCATGCTGCTTGATTTCATTGCCCAAAATAACTGGGAGAGGCCTATTTACTTTGCCATAACCACCGGCTCGGAAGCTTACGTTGGACTAGAAGATTACTTCCAGCTGGAAGGTATGGCTTACAGGTTGGTTCCCATTAAAAATGAGGCCAGCAAGGAAAAGGAAGAAATTGGGAGGGTAAATACACGTATACTTCATAACAACTTAATGAACAAGTACGTTTGGGGCAACATTTACGACCCAAGGGTTTACCTTAGCGAGGACCACCGAAGGCTCGCCATGAACTTCAGAAACATAATGACACGCCTTGCAGAGGCCCATATAATGGAGGGAGAAAACCAAAAGGCAATAGAAGTGCTGGACAAGGCAATGATGCTAATGCCCGAAACGCAGGCTCCTTTAAATAGCTTGAGCGTGGGTATAGCCGAAATGTATTTCCGAGCCGGTGAAACTCAAAAGGGGACAGCACTATCTAACAGGATCGTTGACCTCTTTTCGGAAGCCCTGGATTATTATTCCCAGATAAAGGGCTCGAGATCAGGATTTATTGCAACTAATGCAAGGGAAGCATTATCGATTTTGTACAGGGTAATGTTGTTTTCGAAAGATTTGGAGCTTACCGAAATTGCCAAAAAATCAGAACTGGCCTTCGAAAGCCATTACAATAGATTCAAGGGGCTATTCAAATAAAAATTAGCCACTGACGGTATTTGCCAAATTTTCGGACAGACTTAACATTTCATTAACATAGTTTTGAATGGCATTAACAAACATTATGCGGGTAGAGGCTATCTTTGCACAAACAAGTTATTTTTTCCATACAGAATTAACGTAAAAAATCGAATTATGAAAAAGATTGCCACCGTTTTTAGTTTAATTGCCCTCGTTGCCATTCTTGCGGCAGCCCAATCAACCGATCCCAAGGGACCTCGGTTCGATTACGTTCTGGAAGTCATTGACCTTGGAGCGATTAGTATAGATGAAATTAAGCCTCTAAAAATCGACATAGAATTTGTTAACTCGGGAGATCAACCTCTAATTGTTTCTCAAGCAAGGGGATGCTGTGGCACCAGGATACCCTCATGGACTCGTGAACCCATCAGGCCAGGCGAGAAGGGAGTTATAGTTGCTGAATTCACACCTTCGGCCGCCCCTCACAGAATCAACCGCACTATTACTGCCATTTCAAACGACCCGCAGACTACAAAGATAATCCGGATGCAAGGTGAGGTTGTTGCTAAAAGCACCACCGAGTTCAAACCGGCCCCACAAGGGCAAGCCCCTAGAGCTAATTAGCAATCAGCCTACAAATTATGAGCCCTAGTTTGACCGCAAGGGCTTTTTTTTTGCCGCATTTAACCCAACAAACACACAAAATGAAATATGCCCTACCCGCCGCAAGAATAATTTTTGGCCTGGTTTTCATATTCTCCGGTTTCGTGAAGGCCATTGACCCCCTTGGTTTTGCCTACAAGCTCGATGACTATTTTATGGCATTCGGCCTAGATTGGATGATGCCTCTTTCATTGCCTATCTCAATTTTGGTCAACAATGCAGAAATGCTCGTTGGAATTTCAATTTTGCTAGGCATTAAAATGAAAGTTGGCGCCTGGGGGGGATTGGTGTTTATGGTTGTCTTTACACCACTTACCCTTTACATTGCTGTCTTCAACCCGGTATCGGATTGTGGTTGCTTCGGCGATGCCATAAAAATAAGCAACTGGGGCACTTTTTACAAGAATATATTGTTTTTGACACTGGCCGTCTTCATTTTTGTTAACCGCAGAAAGGTTAAGCCCCTTTGGTCGGAAAAAAAAGACTGGTACCTTTTGCTTGCTGGTGGCCTGGCAGGTGTGTTGCTTGGAATTTATTGCCTTGTTTATATCCCAATCATTGACTTCAGACCATGGAAAGTGGGCAACAATGTAGTAGAACTTATGCGAGGCGAACCCGAAGAGGCAGAGTACAACTTGGTATTCGAAAATTCTCAAACAGGTGAACTTGCAGAGTATCCTGCAAACGACTACCCTTGGGACGATGAGGAGTGGGCAAAGGTGTGGATTTTCAAGGAGCAAAAAATCAATGTAATAAAACCGGGTAAGCCAGGATTAATCGAAGGTTTTATGATAAGCGACCGATTGTCGCAGGATGTCACGGATGAGTTGCTTGTAAATGAAGACTTCTTCTTCGTGGTGGTATCTGACAACCTTGAAAAGGCCAATACTATATCGTTGGAAAAAAGGATCAAGCCCGTGGCCAAGGAAGCAAGCCTAAATGGTTTACGGTTTTTTGCTCTCACCAGTTCATCCTGGAGCGTGGTAGAAGAAATAGAGCTCCAATATGGATTGGACTTTGATATATTCCAGGCCGACGACAGAAACCTAAAAACCATAATTCGATCAAATCCGGGACTTCTTTTGATGAAAGAAGGCGTGGTGATTGCAAAATGGGCCCATCGTAGCATTCCCGATTTCGAGTCCATCAGGAAGAAGTATATGTAAGTGGTGATGGGTTGAGAAGGGATTCAATTAGGACTTTCAAGTTGAGTTTCGAAAATCGAAAGCAGTGAACAATTAGCAGCAATCAGCTTTTTGCCAAAGCTGTTTTTACCAATGATGACCATTTCACCTGGCATTATTAATAGCCGGTAGCAAATGCCGACGCCTTCGGGCACGTGAACTAGCTTAATGTGTAACGATATTTCTTCCTTATGCCTCACCTTTATTGAAAGTCATTTCGTACTCTAACGGATAAATGGTTACTTAAAACTAGTTTCTTATACTTTGTAGCCGTTAACCGTAGGTGGCAAACAATTTTCAGCATTACCTTTCCTTGTTGCTTCACGTTAAAGATCAAGGTATTTGGGTGTAAGCCAAATATTTTTACCTTTGCAATTCGAAAAAAAGAATGAGGTTTTTATTAGCCCTTGAATTGAAATATGTAACAGACACCTAAAGTAGGCCATGAAACTAATTGACAGAAAAAGGATAAAAGACATCTTGAAAGCAGATGCAAAGGATTTAATTGGAGCAGAGATAAACGTTAAGGGATGGGTTCGCACCAAGAGGGGCAACAAGAGTGTGGCTTTCGTGGCATTGAACGATGGGAGCACAATTCACAACATACAGGCTGTGGTAGACGTACAATCGTTTAACAACGATGAACTGCTCAAACAGGTTACCACCGGAGCGTGTATTTCGGTCAACGGGTTATTGGTTGAGTCCAAAGGTCAAGGCCAGGCCGTGGAAATCAACGTTTCTGAAATAGAGGTTTACGGAACTGCCGATCCCGAAAAATACCCCTTGCAAAAGAAAGGTCACACTCTTGAATTTTTGCGAGAGATAGCTCACCTCAGGCCTCGCACCAATACCTTTGGAGCCATTTTCAGAATCAGGCACGCTATGGCTTTCGCCATACACAAGTATTTCAACGACCACGGGTTCTACTACCTTCATACCCCCATCATTACAGGTTCGGATGCCGAAGGTGCGGGTGCTATGTTCAGGGTTACTACCTTGGACCTCAAAAACCCACCCCTGAATGGCGAGGGTCAAATTGACTACACCCAAGATTTCTTCGGAAAAGAAACAAACCTCACCGTTTCGGGCCAACTTGAAGGCGAACTAGGCGCACTGGCCCTTTCGAGCATTTACACGTTTGGTCCAACCTTCAGGGCCGAAAATTCAAACACGGCCCGTCACCTCGCCGAATTTTGGATGATTGAGCCAGAAATGGCTTTTTGCGACATTGCAGATAATATGGATCTGGCTGAGGAATTTCTGAAATACGTGATCAAATACGTGCTGGAAAACTGCCCCGACGAAATTGAATTCTTGCAGAAAATGTATGACAACGACCTTGTAGAAAGGTTAAATTTCGTCACCTGCAATAGCTTTGTAAGGCTAACTTACACCGAGGCCATCGACATTTTGATGGGATCGGGTCAAAATTTCGAATTCCCCGTACGGTGGGGAGTTGACCTGCAAGCCGAGCATGAGCGCTACCTCGTGGAAAAACACTTCAAAAGGCCAGTAATCCTTACGAACTACCCGAAGGAAATAAAGGCTTTTTACATGAAGCTTAACGGTGATGATAAAACCGTAAGGGCAATGGATGTCCTTTTTCCAAAAATTGGGGAGATTATTGGGGGCTCCCAACGAGAGGAAGATTATGACAAATTATTGTCGAGGGTCAGGGAAATGGGCATACATGAGAAAGATGTGTGGTGGTACCTCGAAACACGCAAGTTTGGCACCGCGCCACATAGTGGATTCGGGCTCGGCTTCGAACGGCTTATGCTATTCGTCACCGGAATGGGCAACATTCGCGACGTGATACCCTTTCCGAGAACACCACAAAACGCCGAATTTTAGGCTGGGGGGCTGGCCAATTGACAAATACCATTGCTGATGGAGAGCAAGGAATAAAATCGTCAGGTTGCAAAACAATATTTGAGAATCAAACATTAGTGACTTTTTCCAAAAGGCTTGTATAAACCAAATTTGTGTAGGCTTGCCGCTGAGTCAGAAGTTGTAATTCCCTATAAAATGTGCTTTTTGGCCAAGAAGGGTGGCGAAGAAAACAATTTTTTGATGTTTCCTTAAACAACAATCGATGAAACTATCTGAAATTATCGAGCACCTTGAGAAAATTGCCCCGAGTTCGCTGCAAGAAGCCTACGATAACAGTGGCCTTCAAGTAGGATGCCCCGCAAAAGTGGTTACCAAGGGATTGATTTGCCTTGACGTAACTCCCACGGTTATAATTGAAGCCATTGCCAATGGTTGCGATCTGATAATAACCCACCACCCTCTCATTTTCGGGAGCTTCAAAAAAATTACCGGGGCAACCGCAAACCAGAAAGTAATTGTGGAGGCAATAAAGAACGACATTGCAATTTACAGCATTCATACCAACCTTGACAATGTTTCAACCGGCATAAATAGAATCCTTGGCCAAAAGTTGGGCTTGGTTAACCTCCGGATATTAAAACCCACCACAGGGCTTTTGCGGAAGCTCGTCACCTTTTGTCCACAAAACGAAGCCGAGGCGGTAAGGGAGGCCATTTTCGGAGCCGGTGCAGGAGTGATAGGCAAGTACGATTGTTGCAGCTTCAACTCAGAGGGGAAGGGCAGCTTCAGGGGCGGAGACGACACCAACCAATTTGTAGGCCAAAAGGGAGCATTGCATTTCGAACCCGAAGTTCGAATAGAAACCATACTACCCTCGTACCTCGTGCCAAAAGTTGTAAATGCTATGATTGATGCCCATCCGTACGAGGAGGTTGCTTACGATGTTTATCCCCTCGACAATGCTTTCAACGAAGTTGGATCTGGTATGATGGGAACCCTGCAAGTCCCCCTAAGCGAGGGCGACTTCATGAACTTGCTCAAGAAAAAACTGCACACTCCCAGCCTAAGGCATACGAGGCTTAGAGGAGGCATCATCAAGAATGTGGCCTTTTGTGGCGGCGCAGGATCATTCCTGCTAAATGATGCCATAACTTCCGGTGCCGATGCATTTGTGACCGCCGACTTGAAGTATCATCAGTTTTTCGATGCAGAAGACAGAATATTGATGGTTGATGCAGGCCATTACGAAACCGAACAATTTGCCAAGGAATTATTGTATGAGGTTGTAAGTAAAAAATTTACTAATTTTGCACTCTCAATTTTCAAGGGGCACGACAACCCCGTAAATTACTTCTAGAGATTTGCTTAAACCGAAAAACACTACCCATAAAATGGCAAAAACATTAAAAAAAGAAAAAGAATCCATCGTGCAGATAAACCCAAGCACAGGCACCGAGGGCTCTCCAGTGGCAATACCTGAAATGGGAAACGAAGAAAACGTTGAGTTTAACGTTACAAAAAAACTCCTTGCACTATACACAGTCCAGACAATTGACTCCCAAATTGACAAGATATTGAATATAAGGGGTGAGCTTCCGCTCGAGGTAGAAGACCTTGAAGACGAGATCCACGGGCTCCAAACCCGTGTAGATAACCTAACCTCAGAAATCAAAGAGGTTGAAAACGAAACCTCAGGCAAGAAGATTGCCATTAACGACGCCAAGGAGTTAATAAAGAAGTATGAGGGGCAACAAATGAACGTTCGCAATAACCGAGAATACGATTCGCTTTCGAAGGAAATAGAATACCAAACTCTTGAGATTCAGCTTTGCGAAAAGAAAATCAGAGAATTCACTGCAGCCATTGAAATGAAAAGTGAAACTCTTGCCGATGCGAGTGAAAGGTTGAGCGAACGTCAAAAAGATCTAGAGGGGAAAAAGAGCGAGCTAGAAACAATCGTTGAAGAAACCCGGGCCGAGGAAGAAAACCTTCGGAAGCTTTCGGAACAAAACAAGAAGGTGATTGACGAAAGACTGCTCAACGCCTACCACCGCATCAGGGAAAACATGCGAAACGGATTGGCAGTTGTCCCGGTGGAAAGAAATGCCTGCGGCGGCTGCTTTAACAAAATACCACCTCAAAGGCAGCTCGACATTAAACTGCACAAGAAAATTATTGTGTGCGAGTACTGCGGAAGAGTTCTAGTTGACGACTCAATAGTCAACGCGGTTGGATCGAAATAAAAAAAACGGGCCGATAGGTCCGTTTTTTTTTTAAAAGAATTTGAAACCTAAATTGGAGGAAGCTGCTAAAATCTGAAATTAGTAGCCAAACTGGCTTCTCCGTAAGGTAAAATTGCACCTAGGATCAATCCCAATACAACGTAAGCAATTATAATTACCACCAAGCTAACTAGAAAATATCCCGTTACCTTATCCTCCGTAACCTGTGTTATTGGCTTGAATCCGATGTAAAGCAGGTATAGACCATAAATTCCAGCAAGCGCAGCCAAAAAAGACAAGGGAGGAAAGAGATAGAAAATTGCCCCTACAAAGGTGGGTGTGTATGAATATCCTACAAGCTTTACGCCGTCATCAAGGCTAAGCTTGGTGCCAAAAGATGGAGCCAGCAAGCTAATGATCCACCCACTTAGCAAAACCCCCAGCACAATAGGAATAAAAAACGAAAGGGCGGCATAAAGACCCCAGTCAGCAGATTTAACGTTACCAAAAAATGGCATCTTTATTCCTATCAAGCTCATACCTATAAACGAAGCAATTACTCCAATAACCGATAGCGGCAAAACGTACCCCGTTAGCATATTTACTATTGTGGTTTCCTCTTTGGCAATTACTTCCCATTCATCCTTGGGTTTAAGCAATATTTGCTTGACCCTGTTGATTAGTTTTTCCATGGTTAAGGTTGTTTTTTGTGTTGTACGCGCTAAAGTTAATACTTTTTCAAATAAAACACAAAATTTTTGCCTGAACAAGGGAAAATAAAAATAACCACAAAATCTAAACACCTACCTTTGATAAAAAAACCACCAATGGTTCTAAAGGTTTTGGACAATTTCCTGGCCCTCCTCTATCCACGAACGTGCTATTCATGTGGGGAGGGTTTGGTTTTGAACGAGCAGTGCATTTGCACCGTTTGCAGGATTAAGTTGCCTTATACGTTTTTCTCAAGGGAAAAAGAAAACAAACTAACACAATTTTTCTGGGGGCGCATCCCTGTTGAAGCAGGCGCAGCCTTGCTATACTTCCAAAAGGGCAGTAAGGTGCAGCACCTAATCCATCAGTTCAAGTACAAGGGTCATCAGGAAATTGGGCATTTGCTCGGCCTTATGCTCGGTGCCGAAATCAAGGAATCGCACCATTTTAAGGGGCTTGAGTTGATTGTACCAGTACCTCTTCACCCGGCCAAAATGAAATCAAGGGGATTCAACCAAAGCGAGGTTTTTGGCAGGGGACTTGCCGAGGCTTTGGGCGTTGATATGGATGCTTCAAACCTGCTACGGGTGGTTCATACGGGAACGCAAACAAGGAAAACCAGATTCAAACGGTGGGAAAACGTAAAAACGGTGTTCGAGGTAACAAGGCCCGGGGAAATAGAGAACAAGAACATCTTGCTTGTTGACGACGTGGTGACCACCGGCTCTACCCTCGAAGCTTGTGCCCAAAAATTGCTCCAGGTTGGTGGCAGAAAATTATGGTTGGCCACAATGGCAATATCCACCTAGCTGTACGTGCATTTTAAATGGTTTTGCCCTCAAAAAACAGAAAATCAACACGTTTTTTTTATTTATTGCTTTTTGTATTTCTTTTTAAGTTACTTTTGCGCCGTATTAATTTTTTATTTTTTTCATTATGAACATTTTTGTAGGAAGTCTTCCCTTCCGTCTGCCGGAAAACGGATTGAAAGACTTGTTTGCCGAATTTGGTGAAGTTACATCGGCAAAGATCATCACTGACAAAATTACCGGTCGCAGTAGAGGTTTTGGTTTTGTTGAAATGCCCGACGACAAGGACGCCCAAAAAGCCATCGACGGGTTGCACGGCACCGAGGTTATGGGCCGCAACATTATCGTAAACAAAGCTGAAGAAAGGAAAGAGCGCTTCTAATTACCACCCATTATAGGGTAAGCGCGCTTGGTTTCGCACCTTAGCTGCTATTGTTCTCAGAATTAATTGAATAAAAATATTTCTTGAAATTTGCAGTAAGGCAACCAATCAACGAAAAAGCCGTCTCACCAAAAGGGACGGCTTTTTTTATCTGTCTCTACGGCTCTTACTTCTCCGGCACCAAGAACTTATCTCCGGTTAGCTTAACAATGAGCCGGAGCCACCATTCCGGATACTCTGGATGCTCAACAATGGGGTAGCGACCGTATTTGCCAGTTAAGAAAAGGCCATTTTCTTCCCTTTTCTTGTTGCCATCCAAATATTTGACCATCAAAAATCTAAAAAGCTCCTCCCAGCGCTCAACGGTATGATTGCCCCAGGACACAGAAAATTCCGTTACAAACTCCTTGGATAACTGGGGATCTTTTTTGTACAGTTCGGAAGCGACTTTATCAATTGTTGGTACCATTGCCATAAACTTGTTCTCAAGCTCTCCTTGCACCTTTTTTATGTCTGGCATCTTGAGGCTGTAACGCAGGTATGCCAGGTGCGCAACCTTGTTGAAAACCCAAAAAGCAGCCTGGTCAGAATACTCCAAAATGTTCCCATTTTCCACTTCGAACGACCGCGGCACCCTTTGCATTCCCGAATACATGGGCACGTAAACCGTTGTGTTGGCATCGTCAACTCCAAACCAAAGAATTCCACCAACGGGATCGGGCAAATCCCCGCGCAAATGGGCTACGTAGGAAAAGGCGGTTTGTTGTGTGGCAGTTGTACGCTCGTGAAAGTACGTTTTGCCATCGATTTTCCAAGTCAATGGGCGCCAGCGATACGGCATTCCCCATGGCCCCGCCCCGATGTCTTGGCTCATATCATATTCGGTGCCTTGAAGGTAGTCACGTTTGAAGTTTATCAAGTCCTGCACCGATAGCTTTCGCTCCGGCTTGATGTATAAGGGCATCCTGTTTTTTAGGTCGTAGCCCATTGCATAGTCAAGGTAAGCATCCATAGTGGTGTTGACCTCTTTGAATGCACTCCAAACGCGAGCCTCGCAAAAACGCGCCTTTTGGAAATCTATCGGGGCGTAAACGTCGCTAAAGCTAAATTGGGAATCGGTTCCCGTAAAATACCCCTTGCGACGAGCAAAAGAAATTACATCGTGCGCATAAATAGTGTTGAGGCCGGGCTCGTTTAGTAAATGAAAACTCTTGGAACTTATTGAAGTTTTAGGGTTTTCCTTTTCAAACCCCATAATTCTGGCATGGTTGGCGTGAGCCGATATGTAGCCGTCGGGTATTCTTTTGGCAACCCACACGGCTCCCTTGTCGGCATTGTAATATTTATTTGTCTTGCGGTCAACCCTCAGATCTGTTCCCTTTCCGATAATTTCCATAATCCACACCTCGTAAGGGTCGGCAATGGAGAAGGACTCACCCGGCCCGTAGTATCCAAACTCTTCAACCAGTTCGGCAATAACCCTTATGGCCTCCCTGGCGGTTGCGGAGCGCTGCATAGAAACAAACATAAGGCTGCCGTAGTCAATCCCACCCGTTGTGTCGGCAAGTTCGCTCCTTCCTCCGAAGGTCGTTTCGCCAATTGCGACTTTTTTTTCGTTCATAAAACCGATTACGGTGTAGGTTTGCTCTGGATTTGGTATCTTGGCCAAAGGTTTGTGGCTGCCCCTGTAGTATGCCTGGAAATACGAGCCCTTGGGCTGCTTCCCTCCCGGAAGGTAGTAAAGCTCACCGTATCGAATATGTGAGTCGGCAGCATAGGTTATCATTGAAGAACCATCAACCGAGGCACCGGGGGTTACCAAGTAACTGGTACAAGCCACAACATTAATCTGCCCCAAGGAAAAAATGGCAAAGACGATGGCAGCAAAAACATTTTTCATAAAAGTGTAAATTATTGGTTTTCTTTTTTCAACAAAAAACTTTTGATTGCAATTTCGTATGAATCTAACCCGAATCCTGATACCGAACCCATGCAATGTGCCCCAAGCAATGAAACGTGCCGGTAGTCCTCGCGCGCAAAGATATTGGAGATGTGAACCTCCACAACCGGCGTGCTTATTGACCGCACCGCATCGGCTATTGCCACGCTGGTATGGGTGTAGCCACCCGCGTTGATGATAATACCAGCAACGTCGGCGCCTATCTCGTGAAGCTTGTTGATTATTTCACCCTCTACATTGGATTGAAAATACTCAATCGCAACCTGGTGGTATTTGTCTCTAAGTAAAATCAAATATTCGTCGAAACTGCAATTACCATAAATGTCTTCCTCCCTTCTTCCAAGGAGGTTAAGGTTAGGACCATTTATTATTGCAATTTTCATGTTCCAGTATTTTATTGCGCACAAAGATAAGTAAATGGCATTATTGTTTCGGCAAGGTAAGGGAAAATAAGTAATCAGCGACTGGAAATTTGTATATGGTTGCAGGTTGGCTTTTGGCTGTAAGCCTTTATACATTGGCTTTTTGTTGCCATTTTTTGTTTTACTATTTCTACCCCACACTGCTCCTTAAGCTTAAAAAAAAATTGAAAACAATGATAATCTTTCGTACCTTTGTAAAAGATTATCAAAAAACAGGGGTGCCCTAAAATTACGGGCTGAGATCAAACCCATTGAACCTGATACGGGTAATGCCGACGAAGGGAATGGTAGTAACAAAAGGCGGGTATTTGCCCCTTTTCCCGCTAAATGTTAACCAAAAAGAATCAAAAAAAATGAAAAAAATTGTGGTTTTGGCAAGCCTTGTCTTGTCGTTTCAGGTTGTGCTTTTTTCGCAGCACATTTTAAAAGGTGTAGTAGTAGACGCTATTGACGGTGCCCCGCTTCTGGGAACCAATATTGCGGTCGAAGGATCATTCATTGGAGCGGTGTCCAGTTCCAGCGGACATTTTCAGCTTTCTGGGTTACCGGGGTTGGAGGTAACCCTGAGAATTAGTTACGTGGGCTACCAAACTCTATGCGTAAATGTGAGGCTTCCACATCAAGGCATCCTTGATATAAGGTTGGAACCAACTATGGCTGTTGCCCAGGAGGTTGTTGTTGCGGGCCTTAGGGCCGATGCACGCACACCGGCAACATACACAAACATCAACAAGCACGAGTTGGCTCCACGAAACACAGGGCAAGACTTACCATTCTTGCTTGGCCTTACCCCTAGTCTTGTTGCCAGCTCCGATGCCGGTGCAGGTGTAGGTTACACTTCGCTAAAAATTCGCGGCAGTGATGACACGCGCATCAATGTTACCATAAATGGCGTGCCGCTCAATGATCCGGAGTCGCACGGTGTTTGGTGGGTAAACATGCCCGACATTGTTTCGTCAGTCGAGAATATTCAAGTACAGCGTGGTGTTGGCCTTAGCACGCACGGGGCGGGAGCCTTCGGTGCAACTATAAGTTTGAAAACTTCCGGGCTGACTCAAAACCCTGCAGCATTTCTCGATAATTCGGTGGGCTCGTTTTCTACGATGAAAAACACTGTCGGTTTTTCGACAGGCCTGTTAAAGAACGGCTGGGCCTTCGATGGAAGGTTGTCGAGAATTGTTTCGGATGGTTACGTAGATAGGGCTTCCTCAAACCTGCGTTCCTTCTTCCTCTCGGGCGGATATTTTGGAAAAAATACCGCACTTAGGTTGATTGCTTTTTCGGGCAACGAAAAAACCTATCTTGCCTGGAATGGCGTGCCGAGCAGCTTGCTCCAATCAAACCGTACCTACAACCCTTCCGGAAAGTTCATAGATCAAAACGGCAAGGAAACTTTTTACGAAAACGAAACCGATAACTACGAGCAGCATCATTTTCAGGCTCACGTCCACCATTCGTTCAGCAAGGGTTTAAATGCCAGTTTGGCATTGCACTACACCAAGGGCAAGGGATATTACGAGCAATACAGGGCAAATGACAGGCTCAGCCGCTACGGACTTCCACTGTTTACAATTGGAGGGCAAACGTTTTCCAGGAGCGATTTGATTCGCAGGCGTTGGCTCGACAATGATTTCTTGGGTATGGTGTTTTCGTGGAACTACAGCGCAATAAGGGGTGTATCTCTAAGTGGTGGTGGGGGTGCCAATACCTATATGGGAAAGCATTTTGGGGAAATTATTTGGGCTCGCAACATACTCTCGATAGCAAAAGGCCACAGGTATTACGACAACGATGCCACAAAGAATGATTACAACACTTTCGTAAAATCAATCGTTGAGCTCTCTTCCCGGTTTAATCTTTTTGCCGACTTGCAATATCGTCAAGTTAGTTATTCGTTCAAAGGGCCAGCATGGGTCTTGGGCGAGGTGACCACGCTCGACCACAACGTAAGTTTCAACTTTTTCAATCCAAAGGTGGGCATCAATTACAATCCAACCGCCGGTGGAACCTTTCACCTTTTTGCCGGCCTCGGTAACCGCGAACCTGTACGGCGCGACTTCACCGAGTCTTCGCCCGAAAGCCGGCCAAAGCCCGAATCAATGCAAAACCTTGAAGTTGGATACCGGCATGGTTGGAAAAACCTCCAAATGGGTGCAAATATTTATTTTATGAACTACAGAGATCAGTTGATCCTTACGGGACAAATTAACGATGTAGGCGGTTTCACTCGTAAAAACATTGAAAAAAGCCACCGTGCAGGGCTCGAATTTGAAATCGGGGTCCAGATTCTTGATAACCTAAAATGGCAGGCAAACACAACTCTGAGCCGGAACAAAATACCCGCATTTACCGAGTATGTTGATTCATACGATGCAGCCTTTAACTGGGTCGGCACCAACGCTACCGAATATAAGAATACTACAATTGCTTTTTCGCCATCGTGGGTGTCTGCCAGCTCGCTGACCTACTCACCCCACTACTGGTTCGAGGTGAACCTTACCAGCAAATATGTTGGTAAACAATATATTGACAACACGAGCAATGTTAATCGGATGCTAGATCCTTATCTTGTTAATGACATTAGGATAAATTTGAGGTTTTATCCCAAGTTTTTTCAGGAGGTTGGGGTGATCTTGCAGGTAAACAACGTTTTCAATTTAATGTACGAAACCAATGCCTGGGTTTACAAGGGATTTATTGCAGGGGCGGGAATCACTACCCTCGAAGACGGGTTCTTTCCGCAAGCCGGAAGGCATTTTTTTATTGGAACTAGCCTCCGATTTTAAACGGTTTGGGCTTCCACATCATCCTCATCCTGAAAAGCTCGATGCAAGGAGTAACTGCGCCATTTTTCGAGCACTTGTGAGAAATCGGCCGGTAGCTGAGATTCGAAAAACATTGGTTTGCCGGTAATGGGATGCTTGAATCCCAGTGTTTTGGCATGAAGCGCATGCCGTGGCATTAAATCAAAGCAATTATTCACGAATTGCTTGTATTTGGTAAAGGTGGTGCCCTTCAAAATTCTATCTCCACCATAGGTTTCGTCGTTAAACAACGGATGGCCTATGTGCTGGAAATGGGCTCTAATTTGGTGTGTTCTACCGGTTTCGAGCTTGCACTCAACAAGCGAAACGTATCCAAAGCGGTCGAGGCACCTGAAATGTGTTACGGCATGCTTGCCATACTTGCCATCGGGAAATACATCCATAACCTTTCGGTTTTTTATGCTTCGTCCGATGTGGCCCGTTATGGTACCCTCTACCTCAACGTCGCCCCAAACAAGGGCATTGTAAATCCGATCAATGTCACGATCAAAAAACATTTTGGCAAGACGGGTTTGGGCAAGCTCGGTTTTTGCAACCAGCATTACACCAGAGGTATTTTTGTCGAGCCTATGAACTAGTCCTGGCTTTAACCCTTCATTGTTTTGAGCCGGGAGGCGGCCGAAATGAAACACCAGTGCGTTGACCAAAGTGCCGGTATAGTTTCCGTATCCGGGATGGACAACAAGTCCTGCAGGCTTGTCGATTACAACAATATCCTCGTCTTCAAATACAATTGCCAGTGGAATATCCTGCGGAATAATTTCAATCTCTCGCATAGGCTGAGCCATAACAATGCTGATCACATCGTTGGGCTTCACCCTGTAGTTGGGCTTTATGGGTTGGTCGTTTACAAGAATGCTTCCTGCCCTTGCAGCTACTTGTACCTTGTTGCGGCTGGCATTCCCTATTTTTGCGGTTAGGTACTTGTCGATGCGCAAAAGGCCTTGACCCTTGTCAACAACAAACCTGAAATGCTCGTAGAGCTCCTGTTCGTCGTTTTCCAATTCCTCAACATCCTGGTCGCACGCAAATTTCTCTTCCGTCATTTGTAAAACGGTAATGTGATATTGTCAATAACTGCCTGGCTTATCTTGCAACCACAAACCGGGTGTTCTGAACCATGTTTTTTGCTGGGTCAATAACCCTCAAAATGTATACCCCGCTAGCAAACTTCGATAGGTCAACAGTTTCAGTAAATGGTTGGTTGTGAACCTTGCGTCCAAACATATCGAAAAACTCCAGCCGAGTATATCCACCTTCAATAATACCAGTTAGCTGAATATTAAGCAAGTTGCCTTTTACCGGATTGGGGAAAATCTTCAGGGATACGCCCTCAGTTGGATCCTTGGGATTTGCCACACTGCCAAGTTCGCCAACCACGGGTCTTATCATCAACGACCCCATAAAGTTTGAAGGAAACCATCCACTACCATCGTTGTAGAAAACGATATCTCCAGAATTTTCCACATTAAAATCCCATCCAACATTCATAAAGCCAGCCGCCTCTTGCTCCCACCCAACATAAATGGTGCCTGACACTGTTATGGGAGAACCAAGAATGTGCGTGTAAAAGCCATTCAAAAAATCAGAAAACTGGGGGTTGAGTACCGGTGAGCGGTAAAGCAGTTGGGCGGGCTGGAGGTTTTTCCAAACCGTGATTCTAAAGGGAATGTTATTATTTTGGTTATATGTGCGATTGATTAATATTTGAATGGCCTTGAGCTGATCTTCCTTTGCAAGGTTGAACTTTAGGCCGGCCTTGGGTTTGGAACCCACAACACCGTAACCACTAGTGGGTACTCCGAAATCGTAGGCATAGAAATTGTCGAAACCCTGCTTGAACTTAACGGTATCGTTTCGCTTGTATCCGTCGCCGGCAATTCCCTCCCGAATAGCCCTTACAAGGGTGAATTCGCGCCTGGGTGCTGCTGTAAGCGGTAATGCGTTTCCAACGTGCAATGATGGATTGGCAAACGTGGGGTAAGTCTCGTATCCAAAAGAGGAAAAGGGCAAAATATTCCAACTTCCCCCATCATAAAAACCAAGGTTGTTTTCTTGTTCGTCTGTCAAAAAGTGCAGGTACGAGTAGTTGAATTCTTGCTGCCCTAGGTTTGTTATCTTGTTTTGTAGCTTGGACTTTAGGTGTTCGCCGGGGTTTTGGATAAAGTGCAGCCAGGGCATGTAAGAGTAATGCTTTATGAAAGCCCCTGCCCCTTCGGCAAAGGCAATATCATGGTAGGTGGTATTGAGCACACTTCTATGCTTGTCGAGCAACAAGTAATCAACGTTCCAAATGCCGTAGTTGCCAGCAAAGTTGGGAGGGTTTTTTGCGCCAATCTGGAGGCTGGCAAAGTTTCTAATCCTGAACCTAAACTGGTTGTTGAAATAGGCTGGATCGGTAACAAAAATTGCTGCCCTTTTGAAGTAGGGATGTTGATTGCCGGCAAATTGCAACAATGTCTGACCACTTGCCCTCCAAACAGATTGCCATTTCTCTTGCCCAAATTCATCAAGCCCCTTGAAGAATTCCACCACCAATGAGTCGCGCTGGCGAGGGTCGCCACCCTTGCCTTGAGGTTGGAAATAAAATGTTAGCAAGACTGAATCCTTTGGAGCAAGACCAGCCAAGTTAATAGGCTTCGAAGTAAGAAAATCGGCCTCGAATTGGTTCGGGCTTGTTTGTGAGCTATTATACAGATGCCCGGTACCGCTTAGGGCATCGAAGGTGGCCACACCCCAAGTTTTGGCATGAACCGCAAAGGAGTTGTTAATCAACACATTGATGTCGGCCCAAATTCTAGGGTCGGGATGAGGTCCGGGATAGGAGAAATCGTCGCGAAAAGGTAGTGGTAAAGGGTTTGTACTTTTCCTTAAACTTTTTGTTTTATAGTCCTCATTGTTATTGTAGAGATTGTTGATAAGGGGTAACAACAACTCTTGGGCCTGCACCCCCGATAAGACAGCAGAAAAAATCAATGAAAAAAATAACCTGTTTAGCATACTTGAAGATCGTTGTTTTGAAGCTTTGTGCCCTTGGGGGCAAATCTAATACCACACGTCAATTTTCGAGCCCTTTTTTATCTTCGTGCCCACTTTGTATTCTGGCATTTGACCAACCACTCTGGCATTTTGTCTTGTAACGTTGTTTTGAAAGGTTTCATTGCCTGTTTGGAGAAATAATTGAGCCAGCGCGAGATCAACTTCATCGGGAGTTTTGCCCTTTAGGTTGGGTATTTCCACATATAAAATGGAGGTTACATACTTTTCAAAATCAAACTTGTTGCCCGACCTATAAACCAGATTTATCGCACTGCCGGCATTGAGCCGTTGGTTTAGATTAACCGGGTTTGGCCTTTGATCGTATACCGTAGGGCTATCATCGGGGTCGTCGAGAAATTCTTCGAGGCCAACACTAAGCATTGAAGACCTTATAATATTCAAAGCTTCCTCGCGAGTTTTACCAATCAAAACTGGCACGATGACCAACGCTTGATCCAGGCCGCGCCCAATAATAAGGTCAATTCTGGAGCCTTTTTCTATTTTTTCCCCCGGAACAATTTTGTTCCCATTAAAAATTTGTTCCAAAATGGCATTGTTTGCAATGTCGGGCCTGTATTCGAGGTTTCCCTCTCTAAGCCCAGATGCCTTTAGCAAGGCAAGTGCTTGCCTCAAGGAGAGGTCATTAAGGTCGGGCATTGAAACCATTTCAGGCAGCAAGGCAATTTTGGTGAGGTAAATGGTCCGGCTTTTCTTAACCCTAGTCCCAGGTAAGGGGTCTTGGTTGGCAATGGCTCCTTTGGTGAATTTCTCGTCGAATATTGAGTCAATTATTTTGTAACGCAGCCCTGAACCCCTAAGGCTTTCCTTGACCTCCAGCTCGGTAAGGCCCACAAGTTCAGGAACCTCTTTGCTTTTTCCCTGTAGGGTAAATAGCTCAATTAATTTAATGGCAAACCAAATAAGAGCCACCCCAATACAAGAGGCCACAAACATATGGTAGAGAATGCCGCTGGATTTAATTCTTTCAATCAAGCTCATTGATTGCGATTATTACAAGAGGTAAAATTACGAAAAAATAAAACCAGTGGCCAAAAAAAGATTTTAACTAAACAGTGGGTATGGGATTGTAAACGTGCCACCTTAAGGTGCAGGGTTATTGCCGAATGAGAAAAATCAACTCCTGCTGCTTTTTAACCGCCGACTTTTACTTTTTGTTCAAAATATTTCAAATTTAAATCAAAGCCCTGATTATTAGAAAATAAAAAAAATTTTTTGCTTTATGAAATAATAAAAAGCGTATATTTGCACCCCAAATTTGAAGCACAAGTACTAAGTGTTAATTTCATAAATTTTTAAAGATCATGACTAAAGCAGAAATCGTAAACGAGATTGCCGGCAAAACTGGTATTGAAAAAGTTGACGTTCAAAGGACTGTTGAGGCTTTTATGGCCGCGGTAAAGAATTCTATGATAAATGGTGAAAATGTTTATTTGAGGGGGTTTGGAAGTTTCATCATAAAGGAAAGGGCAGAGAAAACTGGAAGGAACATCTCCAAAAATACTACCATAATTATTCCAGCTCACAACATACCAGCCTTCAAACCCGCAAAAGAGTTTGCTACTGAGGTTAAAAAAGGGAAGTAATTTTTTAGGATATTAATCATTAATACAAACAAGTATGCCAAGCGGGAAAAAAAGGAAAAGACATAAGATGGCAACCCACAAGCGCAAGAAGCGTTTGAGAAAAAACAGGCACAAGAAGAAGTAACCGGTGTTAGTTTCTTGGCTGCTCCACTAGGTCAATACTCAAAACCACAAGATGCCCCAAGAAGGGCATTGTGTGGTTTTGGGTATAACACCGGTTCAATATAGTTTTTGCTATACATAAAGGATTTGTTTATTGCTTTTAGGCAATTTACCAGAGTATTTTTTTCGTGAACAGAGATCTAATAATTGAAAGCGGCTCCTCGGGGGTTATAATGGCCCTGTTGGAAGACAAGGTCTTGGTAGAGTTGCACCAGGAGGCCAGAAACAGCACCTTTTCGGTTGGCGACATTTACCTAGGAAGGGTCAAGAAAACCATTTCGGGGCTCAATGCCGCTTTCGTTGATGTGGGTTATGAAAAAGATGCATTCTTGCACTACCTCGACCTCGGGGCCAGCTTCAAAACACTGAACAAGCTCACAAGGTCAGCCCTTTCGGGAAAACTTAGGGGTGAAGACCTCGCCAATGTTTCGTTGGAACCCGAAATAGAAAAAACCGACAAGATAACCAACGTTTTGGCAGCCAACGCTCCGGTATTGGTGCAGGTTGCCAAGGAGCCCATCTCCACAAAAGGCCCTCGAATTACTAGCGACATTTCTTTGCCAGGACGCTACCTGGTTTTGGTCCCTTTTTCCGATAGAGTTTCAATTTCGCAAAGAATTGTAAACAATGATGAAAAAGCTCGACTCAAAAGATTGGTTCAAAGCATCAAACCAAAAAATTTCGGCGTGATTATTCGCACCAATGCCGAAGGGAAGATGGTGGCCGATCTCGATGCCGACCTTAGTAACCTGGTGTCAAAGTGGAATAGCATTTTCGAGAAACTTTCGTCGCTCAAACCCCCTAGCATAGTTTTGGGTGAACTTAATCGTTCCTCGGCAATATTGCGAGACCTGCTCAACGAATCGTTTAACAACATACACGTTAACGACCCTACCCTCCACGAAGAACTCAAAGAATACATTAGAAAAATTGCTCCCGACAAGGCCGATATTCTCAGGTTGCATAAAGGTAAGTTACCAATTTTCGAACAGTTTGGGGTAGAGAAGCAAATTAAGAGCTCGTTTGGCAAGGTGGTTGCAATGAAAAACGGCTCCTACCTCGTGATCGAACACACCGAGGCCCTCCATGTGGTTGACGTAAACAGCGGGCAGAGAATAAAGAGCGTGAACAGCCAGGAGGATACAGCCCTCGAGGTGAACTTGGATGCGGCAGTTGAAGTTGCCCGCCAATTGAGGCTTAGAGATATGGGGGGTATCATCGTGGTTGATTTTATCGATATGCAGCAGGGTGCCAACCGCCGCACTCTGTACGAAAAGGTGAAAGAGGAGATGGCTAAGGACCGAGCCAAACACTCTATATTGCCTCCGAGCAAGTTTGGACTCGTACAAATTACTCGCCAAAGAGTACGGCCAGAAACTAGCGTTGAGATTCTCGAAAAATGCCCCGTATGTGACGGTACCGGAAAAATAAAGCCTAGTGTTATTTTGATCGACGAAATTGAAAACAACCTGAGATACTTGCTTCAAGAACAAAAGGAGAAAAGCCTAACCTTGCGCACGCATCCATACGTGGCTGCATTTTTGAACAAGGGTTTCCCAAACCTACGGTGGAAATGGTTTTTTAAGTACAATAAATTAATCAAGGTACTTCCAACCTACTCTTACCATTTCTTGGAGTATAGGTTTTTCAACAATCACGATGACGAGATAAAATTGTAGGGCTTGCATTCGTGCTTACGTCAAACCTTTTAGCCAAACAGTTTTTCGAACACCTGATCAAGCCCCGACACCGCTTGTACCTTTATTCGGGCAACATTCCGGCCAATATTTTTGAAATTGTGTTTAGAAACGAAGATTTCTTCGAAGCCCAGCTTATCGGCTTCGGCTATTCGTTGTTCAATTCGGTTCACGGGCCTAATTTCACCAGTAAGTCCTACTTCTGCAGCAAAACAGGTTTTCTCGCTTACTGGTATGTTGTGTACTGATGAAATCACCGCGCAAACCACCCCGAGATCTATGGCGGGATCTTCCACCCTGATGCCTCCTGTTATGTTCAAGAAAACATCCTTTGACGCGATCCAAATGCCATTTCTTTTCTCTATAACGGCAAGCAGCATATTTAATCTCCTCGAGTCGAATCCATTGGAAGACCTTTGAGGGGTTCCGTAGGCTGCGGTGCTCACAAGTGCTTGCGCTTCCACGAGGATTGGCCTCTGGCCTTCCAGGGTGGCTGAAATTGTTACCCCGCTAACCTCTTGGTCGCGTTGCGAAAGCAATATTTCACTGGGGTTGACAACCTCGCGCAGCCCCGTTTGAAGCATTTCGAAAATGCCCAGCTCGCTGGTGCTGCCAAAACGGTTTTTTGCAGCCCTCAAAATTCGATACGTGTGCTTGTGGTCGCCCTCAAAGTTGAGCACGGTGTCAACCATATGTTCCAGTACCTTTGGCCCGGCAAGGCTGCCTTCCTTAGTAATGTGCCCCACCAAAAACACAGGCACTGAGTTTTCCTTTGCAAACCTTTGCATTTCGGTGGCACACTCCCTAACCTGTGAAATGCTTCCTGCCGAGGAGTCCAGGTTTGGACTTACCAAGGTTTGAATCGAGTCAACAACAACAACATCAGGGTTGGTGCTGGCAATTTGGCTCAAAATTGAGGCGGTGTCGGTTTCGGTTAGTATCAGGCACCTATCGTTTTGCATTCCCAACCTTTCGGCTCGCATTTTAATCTGCAGCAGGCTTTCTTCGCCCGAGATGTAAAGAACATTCTGGTTTTTAAGGCCTAGTGCCACCTGAAGCATCAAGGTTGACTTGCCAATGCCAGGTTCCCCTCCCACCAAAACCAATGAACCAGGTACTATTCCGCCACCCAGAACCCTATCGAGTTCGCCTATGCCAGAGCTAACTCGCCTCTCGGCGCCCGACTCTATCTCGGCTAGTTTCTGTGCCAAGTTGCTAGCCTTGTCAATTGCCCCGACTCCCTTTTTTTCTCGCATTACTACTTCTTCATGGTATGTGTTCCACTCACCGCATGATGGGCAACGGCCCAACCACTTTGACGAACGCGCCCCACAATTTCCACAAAAAAATTCGGTTTTTATTTTGGTTGACATTTGGTTGATGGCTTGATATGGTTATGGGTTAAGAGATTTATAGGTTGAACGGTTATGAATTGATGCTCATTAACCGAGCAAAAATTACGAATTGTGAATTTATGGTGCATGGCTACGTACACATAGGTAGGCCGCAAGGTTATTGCAGATTTCTAAGGTTACTTGTTGCAAGTACCCGGCCGCGGTTTCAACTTTACACTTTTGTCTGTTTGCCTAAGACTACAAATCTGTCAATCACCCGTGCCCAAACTTTCAATTCTATTTTCCAACAAATTTAAAAAAAGAAAGGGAAAACCAACCTCAAGGGTTGAGTTTTCCCTTTGCAACCATGAAAACAATGCTGCAAAATTAAATTAAATCAACACATAATACAAGTATTTGTGTACCTTTTTGTGAAATTTTATTGAATTTCCATTACTTCGGTACCATTTTCGGGGTCAGGCTTGTTGAAGATCTCCAATTCTTTGTAAAAAACTATATCCTGAAGTTCCTTCACGAGGTTTGCAACACTAGAGTCGTCGTTGCACAAAACTATAAGGGTTCCGAGGTTATCGATAAATCTTTTGAAAGAAGTTCTAAAACCTGCCCACCAGCCGGGATGATGCGCTACCCTGTTGCCTGACAATGATTGAAGGCGCCATCCCAATCCGTAATTAACCAAGCTGTCGTTGGCCAAAATTGCAGGTTCGAATGCCGAATTCCAAGCGCTGGTCGTTAAAATTTTGTTTTGAGATATGGCCACATCCCACTTGTAAAGATCATTGGCGGTAGAAAAAATCCCTTTGTCGCCCATAATTCCATCTAGTTTGGCATCATTGGCAATAACCAAACCCCTTCTTGCCCGCCTGAAGCCGTAGGCCCTGTTTTTGGGAATTGTTCTTGAACTAGGATGGTACACGAAGGAGTCGTGCATTTCCAATGGCTCAAAAATGTTCCTTTTAATGAAGCTGGCATAAGTTTGCCCGGAAACCCTTTCGATTATCAATGCCAGGAAGGCATAACCAGAATTGGAATATTCAAATTCCGTTCCCGGTTCAAATTTCAGGTTTGGCTTTCGTGAAGTAAATGCTTTTAGCAAGTTTTCGTTGGAAGGGAATGACTTTTTACCTTTCCACATTTGCGTTAAGAATTGGAAGTAATTCGGTATTCCGCTGGTATGGCTCAAAAGATGCCTTACCGTAATTTTCCTGTAGGGAAATTCCCTTACATATTTAGTAACCAGATCGTCAATATCAAGCTTGCCCTGTTGTTGCAGCAATAAAACCGCGGTGGCCGTGAATGGTTTCGTGATACTTGCCAGTTGAAAAGATGTGCGAGAAGTTACGGGAGTGTTGTTCCTGAAGTCGGCAAATCCGAAGCTTTTGTTGTAAATCACCTTCCCGTAACGCGCCACCAGCACCTGCCCGTTGAACTTTTGGTCGAGCAAGTGCGATGTCAGGTGACTTTCAATGTAGGCTATCTCTTCTACAGAATAAAAGGGATTGTCTTTTACATCCAGTCCGTCAAAGTTGGCCAAAACAATGGATGGAAATAAAATGGCCAGAAAAAACATTGCGTAGAGGAAAGCAAACCGATCAATCATATTTTCGAACCCAACTAAATTGTAATCAAAAACAGAACGAAAAATTGAGGGCAATGTTTTTTTACATAACAAATAAAAGAACCAAGGGAGGAATTTGGGGCAGGGAAAACTCAATTTTATTGGTGTATTATTTCGTTAAAATAATTATGCCAACTTGCTTGCATTCTTACGTAATTTATTATAAATTTGTGGTTCGTAATCATTTAACGTTGACATTGATTAACTTTTTACTAACTTATTATGAAAAAGCAAGCCCTCCGATTGTCTATGATTGTTGCTTTTGCTGCCCTTGTGGTCACCTCGTGTAGCAAAGACCAAAACCTCCCCGAGAGTTTTGTCCTGGCAACTGTTGAAGAAGTTGTAAGCAAGGCCAACCAGAAATATTTTGTTGCAGATGTTTTTGGCGGGGAAGAGAACCTTTCATTTTTTATTCCCAACGAAGGATTAATTGACGAATACCTGACAATAGATAATCTTTCTTCAGGATTGGGCAAGGCACTTAACAATGGGTTCATTGGTTGCCTTAGAGCCTTGGAGCTTTCTGAGGCACAATTAACATTGATCAGAAGGTCGCTTATAGCGTATGAAAATCGCAATCAAGCAATAATTGCCAAACATAGGCAGGAGGTTGCCATGATTCTGGACAGAGCAGAGGCTAAAAGAAAAGAACTTCGAAAGCAGCTGTTGGACGGCGAAATTACCCAAGCTGAGTTCGATAGAAGAATAGCGCTTCTGCGAACAAGGCTTCAAGCCGAATTGCTGCGCCTCAAGGAGTCAAACGCCTCCCATTTCTCGCGCTCTTACAGATTGCTGCTGAACCAGTTGAAGGGTATTCTTTCCGCCACACAGTGGAGTGCATTTACCATTTGCTTGCAGTAATCAATTTGATGTTGACACGCAAGTTTTGGAAAAAGGGGCTTTGATTAAACCAGCTTAGCGGGACTTTTTGAGAAGACTAATCTACAAAAAAAGCACTTGCAATAAATGCAGGTGCTTTTTTTATGGGGTAATTAATTATACTTTCTTAGGATACCAACAAAAAAGCCACCTACAATTGGCTACTTGTAAGTGGCTGATTTTGAAGCTCCCCCTCCTGGACTTGAACCAGGGACCCTCTGATTAACAGTCAGATGCTCTAACCGACTGAGCTAAGGAGGAGTGCAAAAGCCAGAAATCGCTTTTGAGGTTGCAAAGGTAATAAAAAATCCATTTTGAAAAATTTTTTCCATTTTTTTTTAAAAAATCGAATTAAACCGTCAATTGTAGTTTGCTCCACCTTTCCATAAAACGCTTTTATTACCTTTGTAGGTTGAAAAAATCGACATAAGATTATGGAATACAATTACGGGGAAGTTGAAAACAAGTGGCAGAATTACTGGCGCGAGAACACCACATATAAGGTTGAAATAGACACAACCAAGCCCAAGTTTTACGTTTTGGATATGTTTCCCTACCCCTCGGGGGCGGGTTTGCATGTTGGGCATCCGCTAGGATATATTGCCAGCGACATTTTTTCGAGGTACAAGCGGCAAAGGGGCTACAATGTTTTGCATCCGATGGGTTACGATGCCTACGGCCTGCCTGCCGAACAATACGCCATACAAACGGGACAGCATCCTGCCATAACAACCGAAATAAACATTAGGCGTTACCGCGAACAGCTAGACAAAATCGGTTTTTCTTACGACTGGTCTCGGGAGGTGCGCACCTCCGATCCAGGTTACTACAAGTGGACACAATGGGCGTTCATAAAGCTTTTCAAACATTTCTACAACAACAAAAGCCGAAAGGCCGAACCCATAGAACTACTCCAAAAGCATTTCGAGGCAAATGGAAATTCCGGGATAGATGCTGCCAACTGTCAAGAAGGAAATTTTACTTCAGACCAATGGCAGGCAATGACCGAGAAACAGCAGCAAGATATTTTGATGAACTATCGGCTGGCATACCTTGCTGACACCTACGTTAATTGGTGCCCGGCACTAGGGACGGTACTTGCCAACGACGAGGTTAAGGAGGGTTTTTCGGTGCGCGGCGGCCATCCCGTTGAACGAAAGAAGATGAACCAGTGGTTCCTGCGGATTACCGCATATGCTGACAGGTTGCTTGAAGGTCTGGAAAACATTGACTGGAGCGAATCCCTCAAAGAGATTCAGCGCAATTGGATTGGCCGCAGCGAAGGCGCATCAATGATTTTCGAGGTTATGGGTTGCAATGACCAGATAGGGGTCTTTACCACTCGTCCCGACACTATTTTCGGGTCAACATTCATGGTGCTGGCACCAGAGCACGAATTGGTGTCAAAAGTTACAACCCCCGAGTACCAGCAAGCGGTTGATGACTATGTTACCCGGGCTTCGCGCCGGTCGGAGCGCGAGCGGATGGCCGAGGCGAAAACCGTTTCCGGTCAGTTTACCGGTGGTTACGCCAAACATATTTTTTCGGGCAAACCCATACCGATTTACATTGCTGATTACGTTTTGGCAGGTTATGGAACCGGAGCCATAATGGCCGTGCCAGCGCACGACAGCCGTGATTACGCCTTCGCCAAACACTTCGGGCTTGACATTGTTGAGGTGGTGTCGGGTGGCAACATCCGCGAGCAATCGTACGACGCTAAGGAGGGGAAGCTCGTCAACTCCGATTTCATTAACGGGATGGAGGTGAAAGATGGCATCAAGGCAGTTGTCAAAAGGCTCGAACTTGAGAACAAAGGCAAGGGGCAGGTAAACTACCGCCTGCGCGATGCCATTTTCAGCCGCCAAAGGTATTGGGGCGAGCCCTTTCCTGTTTACTACCAAGAAGGTATTGCAAGAGTTCTAGACGAGTCGGAGCTGCCTCTTCGACTTCCGGAGGTTAACAAGTACCTCCCGACCGAAACTGGCGAACCGCCGCTCGGACACGCCAAGAACTGGTGCACCAAGGAAGGTTACCCTTTCGAAAAAAACACAATGCCGGGTTTTGCAGGATCAAGCGCATACTTCTTGAGGTATATGGATCCACGAAACGATAATACGATAGTGTCGAGAGAGGCCAATGAATACTGGGAAAACGTTGATCTTTACGTTGGTGGTGCCGAACATGCAACCGGACACCTTATTTATGCAAGGTTTTGGAACATGTTCCTTTACGATATTGGCGCGGCGGTTAAGGAAGAGCCTTTCAAAAAGCTCATAAACCAAGGAATGATTCAAGGACGCAGCAATTTGGTTTATAGGATAAAGGGGGCAAATAAGTTCGTGTCGTACAACTTGAAAGATCAGTACGATGTGATGCCCATTCACGTTGACGTTAACATTGCAAACAATGACATACTTGACCTTGGAGCTTTTCGCAGATGGAACGCTGAGTACCAAAATGCAGAATTCATACTCGAAGCCGACAAGTACGTTTGTGGCTGGGAGGTGGAAAAAATGTCTAAATCGCTGCACAACGTACAAAATCCCGATGACCTTATCGAAAAATACGGTGCCGACACGTTGCGATTGTACGAAATGTTTCTTGGCCCCATAGAACAGGCCAAACCTTGGGACACCAACGGTATCGAAGGGGTGTTTAGATTCATCCGCAAGTTGTGGAGGTTGTATCATCAGGACGGCGGCAGGTGGAGCATAACTGAAGAACCCGCTTCGGAAGTGGAAAAGAAAATTTTGCACAAAACAACAAAAAAAGTTGGCGAGGACATCGAAAAGTTCGCCTTCAACACAGCTGTTAGTGCCCTTATGGTTTGCGTTAACGGGCTTATGGACCTAAGATGCAACAAGCGTGAGGTCCTTGAGCCTCTGGCGGTGGTTGTTTCGTCGTTTGCTCCCCACATAGGAGAGGAACTTTGGAATAAATTGGGTAACCAAAAAAGCGTAACGATGGCAACATTCCCTGCCTGGGAGCAAAAATATGTAACCGACGAAGTTGTAGTTTATCCCGTTTCTTTCAACGGTAAAACCCGATTCAAACTGGAAATCCCAGCCGACACCGCACCTCCCGAGGTCGAAAAATTGGCTCTCGCCGCCCCCGAAGCAGCAAAGTGGCTGGATGGAAAACCCCCGAGAAAGGTAATAGTGGTTCCAAGGAAAATTGTGAATATAGTTATAGGGTAGGGATAATTATTATGAGATCGAAAAAAAATGGGTTATTGTCCCTTGAAAATTCGGAATGGGTATCGAATATCATTCAAAAGATTCAAGAACTTATGGTTTGACAGCACCGGCTTTAGTATTCTTTCCAATTGTAAAGCAAGCAGCTTTCTGCATTTTGGCAGTGTTGCCAAAAACGAATTGGCTTAAAAAGAATATTGAGGTATTTGCCTAAAATTTTTGGATGGCAATCCTCGAATATCCTAATTGGTTAAGTTGTGAATTTTGTGGCAATACACGGTTCAGTCCACGGCTTTTTAGGTAATTGAAAAACCTCAAATATACTGTATGCTTCGAATGTGGTCGATGGGAAGGCGAGCAGATGGGCTGGGATTGGTGGCAGTGGCTTCCAGGGATTGGTAGAATTGCCCATCCAAATGGGCGCACCCGCCCAAAACCGACCTAGCAAGCCAAAATAAACCAATGCATTAAAAAATTGGAATCAACTGGTGTATGTTCGATAATTAATCAACACTAACGTATCTGCACGGTAATCGCCCTAAAAGTTTATCCCGCTTTTGGATGCCAACCTTAAGACCACGACCCCCACTTCTTACAAATAATGGTCCATTTTACAAGAATTCAAGAGTACTTGAGATGCAACTTGCCAAGCTGGAATGAAGTCTAGTGTGGCGATTATGGCGGATAACCCAATTAGACCAATTCTTTGCAATAGACCAATCTAAATTATTCCTACATTTGCACCCCAAAAACCAAATTTCGAACTTAATAATCACCAAAATGATAAAAGCAGTAATCACTACCGAAAAGGGCACGATGGTGGCCGAGTTGTACCAAATGGATGCACCAAATACGGTCAAGAACTTTGTTGACCTGTCAAAGAAAGGCTTCTACGATGGGTTGACATTTCACAGGGTCATACCAGATTTCGTAATTCAAGGTGGCTGTCCAATTGGAACCGGAGTTGGCGGCCCGGGCTACAAAATCAAGTGCGAGCTTGATGGCGACAACCAATATCACGACCGAGGTGTACTTTCTATGGCCCACGCCGGTCGCGACACTGGTGGCTCTCAGTTTTTCATTTGTCACAGCAGGAGAAACACAGCACATCTGGACCGCAACCACACCTGCTTCGGCAGGATTGTTGAAGGTCTTGAGGTAATAGATGCCATTAAGGCTGGAGATAAAATCGAGAAGGTCGAAATTTTTGAAGATTAGTTTCTGTTGCCCTGTCATTAGATTTTGCCCGCGGATGCAACTCCATAGCGGCACATGGTAAGTCCGGCGCCAACAAGGCAATTTGGTTCAACCAAACTTGTAAGCTCGTATGGGGGCTGTAGTACTTTTTTTTAAAAACCAGATGGGTCAATAAACCGACCGCACATAGCCTGGTTTTGACAATACTTGCAGTTGTCTACATTATCGGCTTGAACAAATGGCAAGGCGGGATTCAAAATTTCCGAGAGGAGCTCTTTCAACTTGGTTTCGAACAAACCCGAACGATCCAATATTTCGTTCCCATCATCGCCTTTCACTGAAACTGTGAGCGTATCCTTTTGGTTTCTAAGCGAAAAAATCTCCGGTTGAATTGCCTTGCAACCAGGGTTTGACTTTGAATACATCCAATTATAGGCAAGTAGTTGGAAGGCCTTGTCGTATTTAGGGTTGGTTGTCAACTCATCAATGTTATTGACTACCAGCTCCTTTGCTTCTACCTTGCCAGTTTTGTAATCAATTACGCGGACAAGTCCACCTACCACATCAACGCGATCGGCAACACCTCCAATTTTCACTTCGTGGGGTATGCCATTAACTTCCACCCAAACGTAAGATTCCAACTTTTTTTCTGTTTCCAGGATCGTCAGGTGCTGATTATTTGAGTTGCATTTTTCGATGAAACTTTTTTCCCTGTAAAGGAATCTTTCAAGTTGTTTTTTGGCAAGTTCGAATAGAAGCAAGTTTTTTCCGCCCGAAATATCACCGTCGGGGTACTCTGTTTCGAACCGCTTAATTGCTGATTGCGGAAGGTCGGCAAGCATTTTATCAACATCATTTGCCGAAATTACCTTGCCCTTAAAAGGTTTGAAAAAATCTTCCAATACACGGTGCACTATTGTGCCAATAGTTGATGGTTCAAGAGTTTCCTCCACTTGATCAGCTGCAGAAACTCCGGCAACCCTTTCCATATAAAACCTGAGCGGGCACCTTATGTATGCGTTTAATGATGAAGGCGAGAATCCCATTTCGGCAATTTGAAGCAGCCTCGTTTCAATTTCGGGAGTTTTTTGGATGGTTATAGTTTTGACTTCGGTCTTGAGGTTTAATGGAAGGGTTACTATGTTTGAAATAACAAAAATCTCAGGGTTGAATTTTGGCAGTTCGTGTTGAAGCTGGGTTATGAATCGGCTTTGTTCGTTTGAACCCATATTGCCCGACTGGGTGTTATAAATCAAGAAAACATTCTTTGCCCTCTGCAAAAGCCTGTAAAAATGGTACGAATAAATCGCATCCTTTTCGGTGTGAACTTGCAAGCCGAATTTTCGCCGTACTTCATAAGGAATGAAGGAACTAGTCTGTTTTCCTTTGGGGAGTGTGCTTTCATTTACCGAAACCATTACAACGTTTTCGAAATCCAGGTTGCGCGTTTCAAGCACCCCCATTATCTGCAATCCCGCGACCGGTTCGCCCGAAAGGGCGAGCCTTGTTTCTTTGCATGCCTGCACTATTACTCGCCAAATAATTTCAATATTAAGACCGGACTTGGAGTCTTCAGGAAGTACCAGCCCTACCCTTTTCAAAATCTGCAAGAAATAATAAAGTGCTTCGAAATCAACAAAGTAAGGTGTTTGTTGTATTTGAAGGTCATTTTCTATTGCGTTTTGTCGAAATTTTCGGTCGAGCCTTTCGCAAACGAGAGCCAACCCACTCAGTACCTGCCAAGGATTTTGATCCCAGTTTTCTGAGAGGAAATGAAAATTCTTGGAAAACAGGAGTTCGGATCCTGCAATCGCATCCAACTGTTCGAATGTGTAGAAGGTTTGGTTTGATTTGGCAATGGCGGCGATTACACGCTCGGCCACCAAAGGTTTTTCTTTTGGTGCGGTCAACACATCGATGCAACTATTTGACAGGAAGCGCACCAAATCCTTGTGATAAAACCCCCGGGGGGTTCCGTTCCCACCCAACCTGATGCGATGCCGGGTAATGAAAAGTTGCACCAAAGATTGAATAAACGAGAAAAGGTTGGTTTGAGCCAACGGGTAACCCATAGTCACGTTTATTGAATCGATTTTTGGAGGCAACGCATTGAGCACGGGCACTAGCAAATTTTCGTTGGCCAAAACTATGGCAGTACGCTCGTTGGCGGTAAGGTGATAATCTTGAGCCAGGAGGTTGCCAACAAGTTGTGATTGATTGAAGCTTCCAGGTATTCCCAAAACCTTGATGCTCTTCGGAGCTGCATAAAACGATTCCGATCCCTCTTGTTTGGGTATGGACCACTTCCGCTTGTACTTCCGAACGAAATGACCTGCCTCGTGAACAGGATTATCCTCGTAATAAGGATCCGAGTCGAAAATCACCTCTGCAGCCCCACACTTCAAAAGGGAGCTGATGATAATTTCCTCAGCATTGTTGAGTGCATTGAAACCGGCAAAAACAGCATTTTCGAACCAATCGAATTGTGCCCCCTCTTGCACCATCCTTGCTGCTTTCCTGAATGACATTCCCTGGTAGGCTAGGTTGTTTCGTGTCAATTTTTGCTTGAATTCTTCGTGCCAAGACCCTAGTTTTTGAAAAAAGGCGAGGTACCTTTTTTGAAATTCGGTCAATGGGGTTCCATCAGGATTCCAAGTTGCTATGTACTTAAGGTCATTCAGGTACGAGAAAAGTTGGGATGGGTTGTCGAGGGCGGCGTCAATTTCGTCAAAATCTCTCAACAGCATCGGAGCCCAATGCAGAAACTCTTCAAGGGTTGTGCCCGAATCCCCTTCCGCTGTTTGGTAAGTCTTCCAAAACTGAAAAACCAATCCAAGGCTATCAACAACTTCGAGGCCACTTATTTTGTTGGCAAAATCCTCAATGCTCATAAAAGTTGGCGACCAAGATGGTTTCTCAATCCTTTTTGAAAAATGATTCCTTAGAAACAACCCTGCCCTGCGGTTGGGCGCCACTATGCAGAGGGTTTCGAAAGAGCCGGAGTACTTTTCCAAAACATGGGCGGTAACTTTTTCGAGGAAACTATTCATTTCGCACAATCCTTAATCGAATTTCGAGGGGTTTTTTAGATAAGCCTCTTGGGCTCTTTTTAGATTTTCGGGGGTACCCACGTCAATCCAACTTGAGGCATCGTGCTCGAAACAATAAATGGGGTGGTTAGCTGCCAGCCTCAAATAAGCTTGGGTAAGCGAAAACGCACCATCTTCGGTCAATAACGGCAGAAGCCCGGGGCTAATAACGTGAATTCCGCTAAAAGCCATCAGGCTTACTTGGCTGGCTGGCTTGTCAAGGCAATTGATTTCTTCGCCGGTTGAAATATTTGCCCATCCTACAAGCCTGTTTTGGCTTATCTTGAGGTACCTGCTAGTTTTTCGGTTGCTCACCGCAAGAGTAGCAATGGATTTGCTTTTATTGTGAAAATCTAGCATTTGGCCGAGGGGGGCATCAGACAAAACATCCACATTGTGAAGGATTATAGGTTCGTTTCCCCTGAGTAAATCGCTCGCCCTTTTCAGTCCGCCACCGGTATCAAGAAGCTGATCCTTTTCATCAGAAACAATGATCTGCACGTCTGAAAACTTAAGTTTCTTGACAAACCCAACCATTTGCTCGTAATGGTGGTGAATGTTTATTACAATGGTTTTTGCTCCATTTCTGATTAGCTTATCCGAAACAATTTCGAGCATGGTTCTCTCACCCAGCTTAACTAGCGCCTTTGGGGTGTTTAGAGAAATGGGCCTTAGCCTGTTTGCCACACCTGCAGCAAATATCATTGCTTTCATACACCAAAATTAACCAAAAAAAGTTAATGCCATTTGTGGCCCATTTTGTCTTTGGTTCATTAATTTCGTATTTTTGATGCGGTGAAATAGTCTTTTTTCAAACCAAAAACAAAAAATTATGGAAAACGAACATGTTTATCAACAGGAACTTCAAGAGTTGAAGGTAACCCCAGAGGCAAAAAACTACCTGGTTGAAGCTTCAAGCTGGGGAACATTTTTAGCTATCATTGGGTACTTGGGAATTGCGCTTATGGTGGTATTGGCAATTTTCTTTTTGGTGGGAGGCAAAACAATGGTAGGCGCTATGTCGGATATGGAAAATGTTTATGGTATTCCTGGGTCGACGGGTTCGGTTTCGGCAGTATTTACTATTTACGGAGTATTAATGCTTGTTTATGCTATCCTTTACTTTTTTCCGGTTTACTACCTGCACCAATTTTCGAGTAAGATCAAGTATGGCCTGAATTCTCAAAATCAAGCGACTTTTGATACTGGGATTCAGAACCTAAAGTCTATGTTCAAGTTTTTTGGTATATTAACCATTATAGCATTGTCCTTGATTGTTCTTGCAATAGTTTTCGCACTTATCGGGGTGGCCATAGGCAGTTAGCCTCTGTGTAAAATTGTCAGCCAAAACCCAATTATTTAAGCGCACCGAACGAGTAGTGCGCTTTTTATTTTGGCCAATTATTACTTTCGTTGTGGTTCAACTCTACTTTTACGGGAAATTCTTTCGAAATGTATCTTTGCAACTTCTCGGCGCAATAAACTGACCTGTGCTGGCCTCCGGTACAACCAAAACTGATCGTCAGGTTTGTAAATCCTCTCTGGAGGTAGTTTTCGATTGAAGCTTTAGTAAGGCTTTTTGCGTTATCCAAGAAACTTGCCACGCTACTCTCCTTTTCCAGGAAGTCGACCACTGGTTGATCCAACCCCGTTTGTTTTTTGTAATCCTCAAACCTGCCGGGATTTGGCAAGGCCCTGCAGTCGAACACGAATCCACCCCCATTGCCCGAATCGTCGAGCGGAATGCCTCGCTTGTACGAGAAGCTGTTAACCTGCACGGTTAAACCATCCTTTTTCCTGGAAGAAACATGCTCTGGCGCCCTAGCCACCAGTTGGTCCAAAACCTTAGCCAAATGAGGTGTGCTTTTTGGAAGGTGACCGTTATTGACAAGCCACTTTATATTTCGCAATGCGTATGGAATGCTTTGCAAGAACAAGGGCTTGCGCTCAACCCCACCCCTGAATCCGTACGCACCCAAAGCTTGGAAAATCCGTATGAAAACGAAATTGTAATATAGTTCCTTGAATTTTTTTTCGTCGATTTTGACATACTTTTTGATGGCCTGCACGTAATGGTCGAGCAATTCAACCCTCTGGTCATACGGTATACTAGCCTTGGCATCGAAAAGGAGCGATGCAACGTCGTATTGCAAGGCACCCCTGCGGCCACCCTGAAAATCAATGAAGTACGGATTATCGTCAACCACCATAATGTTTCGCGACTGAAGGTCGCGGTACAGGAAAAAACTGGATGAAACCCGCAGCAGCTGTTTGGTGAAAACCTCAAAGTCATCTTCAAGCTTTTGCTCGTCAAAAACCACGTCAAAGGTCTTCAAGAAGTAATACTTGAAATAGTTCAAATCCCACATCATTGATTGCTTGTCGAATGCGTGGCGTGGGTAGCAAACCTTCCAATCGAGGTTTTTGGCCGATCCAACCTGGAATTCCGGCAAAACCTCCAAAACTTTCCTGTAAATGTCTATGACTCCGGGCCCGAACTTATTAACTGCCGGGTCATGGGGCAGGAGTGAAAAAAGGGTTTTGTCGCCCAAATCGGATTGCAAGTAGCAAATATCCTCCTTGTCTTGGGCAAGTATTTTCGGTACCGGCAAACCCTTACCTTCAAAGTGTTGGCACAAGTATATGAAGGCCTTGTTTTCCCTAACATCGGGGTTTATGGCAGCAATGCAAGTTTCGTTGCCAAAAATAATTCTGAAATAAAGCCTATTGGACCCGGAGGTAGGCAATGCAATTATGGAGTTTGGTTCCTGTCCGGTCCACTCCTTGAACAAGTTTATCGCTACCCTTTCAATATTTTGAAGCATCCGTTGTTTTTTGAAGACAAAAATACCTTTTTTTGGTAAAGGTTCAGGAAGTTTCCGGAAGTTAATGGTTTAAGGGTTTTAAAGGGTTTAAGGGTAAATTTGGGTGAAGAGTCTAGAGAATGTGATTTGCGGTTAATGCTTGGCTCTTTTGAGAATATTTTGGTGCTGAATAATATTTATAAAAACTAAACCCGTTGTAATTGATTGATTTACAACGGGTTTAGTTTGATTGTTGTTGACCGACTAGGATTCGAACCTAGACAGGCAGAACCAAAATCTGCAGTGCTGCCATTACACCATCGGTCAATAGAAATAATTTCCGGCTGCAAAATTAGCAAAAAAAATCTTTTGCCAAAAAACTTTTTTAACTTTGTCCGAATTTAGACTAAATCTAAACAACCTACATTGTTTTTTGTTATTTATGTGGAAAAAGCTTGAGAATAGCAGTGATTATGGAAGAAAATATGCACGACATACTGGAGGGGGTTACAGGCGGGGACTACAAGTACGGTTTTTACACCGATATCGAAATGGATCAGGCTCCCAAAGGGCTTACAGAAAATACCATTAGATTCATTTCTGCCAAGAAAAACGAACCGGAGTTTATGCTCGAGATTAGGCTCAATGCATTTAGGCATTGGCAATCGCTTTCCGAACCCAAATGGGCACACGTTAACTATCCACCAATTGACTTTCAAGACATTATTTATTACTCTGCCCCAAAAAAAAAGGCGAAGTTTGAAAGCCTTGACGAGGTTGACTCAGAGTTGCTTGATACCTTCGAAAAATTAGGAATACCCCTTAGCGAGCAAAAAATGCTGGCCGGTGTTGCCGTTGATGCGGTTTTGGATAGTGTTTCGGTGGCCACCACATTCAAAGAAACCCTCGCCGAAAAAGGGGTTATTTTTTGTTCTTTTAGCGAGGCGGTACATAAGTACCCCGACCTAATAAAGCAATTTATGGGGACCGTGGTCCCTTATACCGACAATTATTATGCTGCACTTAATACGGCGGTTTTCAGCGATGGCTCGTTTGTTTACATACCCAAGGGGGTGAGGTGTCCGCTCGAACTTTCAACTTATTTCAGGATTAATGCAGCCAATACGGGTCAATTCGAAAGGACCCTTATTGTGGCAGAGGAGGGAAGCTACGTGAGCTACATGGAAGGCTGCACGGCCCCGATGCGCAGCGAGAACCAATTGCATGCAGCAATTGTCGAAATAGTTGCCCACAAAGATGCCGAGGTTAAATACAGTACCGTGCAGAACTGGTGGCCTGGCGACAAGGAGGGCAAAGGAGGGGTTTACAATTTTGTGACCAAACGTGGTCTTTGCGTTGGCCCGAATTCAAAAATATCCTGGACTCAAGTCGAAACCGGCTCGGCCATAACATGGAAGTATCCGAGCGTAATTCTTCTGGGTGATAATTCGGTCGGAGAATTTTACTCTGTGGCGGTTACTAACAACCACCAGCAAGCCGACACAGGCACCAAGATGGTTCACATTGGCAAAAACACGCGCAGCACAATAATTAGTAAGGGTATATCGGCCGGTTTTAGCAACAACAGTTACAGGGGACTGGTAAAAACCACCCGCAATGCACTAAATGCCCGCAACTTTTCACAATGCGATTCATTATTGCTCGGTGATAAGTGCGGTGCTCACACCTTCCCTTACATCGAGGTGGGAAACAGCACCTCCATAGTTGAGCACGAGGCCACTACCAGCAAGATTTCGGAAGACCAATTGTTTTATTGCCTGCAAAGGGGAATTGATATGGAAAGTGCCATTGGCCTGATTGTAAATGGATATGCCAAGGAGGTTTTGAACAAATTGCCAATGGAATTTGCAGTGGAAGCCCAAAAACTATTGGCAATTAGCCTTGAAGGAAGCGTAGGGTAGAGCCAATGGTTAAGAATTGACAATTTATGACAAAAAATTACGATTTTTTGAAGTTTAGGGTCAATTTTCCTTTCCTCTTTTTAGTTTCTAAATTCTAATTCTTGCAACAAACAAACTTATAAATAATACAATGCTTAGCATTAAAGACCTTAAAGTATCGATAAACGGAAAAACCATTCTAAATGGGTTTAATCTTGATGTGAATGCCGGTGAGGTGCATGCCATAATGGGTCCAAACGGCACCGGAAAAAGTACGCTTGCCTCGGTAATTGCCGGAAGAGACATTTATGATGTTGATGCGGGGGCGATTTCTTACCTTGGCAATGACCTTTTGGAGATGGAGCCCGAGGAACGGGCCCGTGAAGGGATTTTTCTTGGATTTCAATACCCCGTAGAAATACCAGGGGTAAGCATGCCTACATTCATGCGTACGGCTATTAACGAAATACGCAAGCACAAGAACCTCGAGCCATTGAGTGGGGCTCAGTTCTTGAAATTGATGGAGGAAAAAAAGAAATTGGTAGAAATACACGAAAAACTCACCAACAGGTCGGTAAACGAAGGCTTTTCGGGTGGAGAGAAGAAAAAGAACGAAATCTTCCAAATGGCAATGCTCGAGCCTAAGTTGGCAATTCTTGACGAAACAGACTCGGGCCTCGACATCGATGCACTCAAAGTTGTGGCAAATGGAGTAAACAAATTACGATCAAAAGACAATGCAACAATAGTTATTACGCACTACCAACGATTGCTCGATTACATAGTGCCAGATTTCGTTCACATCGTTTATGATGGGAAAATCGTAAAATCAGGTCCGAAAGAATTAGCACTCGAACTAGAGGCGAAAGGGTATCAGTGGGTGAAAAGTGGGCTGTGAAAATTTAAGCCCTCGTATTTGGCATCGGACAATTTAACTTAAAAGAATTACCAATTGCAAATTACCACCTACTTCGCTGGTTACTGACCACCGTTTTCAACTATCTTCTCATGATTTCTAATTTCTGATTTCTAACTTTATTAATGATGAATATCGACATACAACACGGATCGTTAAAGGAATTGTTAATTTCCCTCTTTTATCAACACAGGGACTCGATTAGGGGAAACTCCACCCAAAAAGTTACAGAATTGCAGGATTTGGGCTTGGCAGAATTTGAAAAACGTGGTTTCCCGCACAAGAATATGGAAAACTGGCGGTTTACCGACATAAATCCCCTACTTGAAATAGACTATGGCGTTGACTTTACCAACAGGATAAGGCCTTTTAATATTGACGACCTTTTTACATGTCATGTTTACGACCTAGACACTTACACTCTTACGTTTCTTAATGGGTGGTTTGTATACAAGGAGGCGCCGTTGAAAAAACTCCCAAACGGCACCATTACGGGCAGTTTGGCAAAGGCTATGGAGGAGTATCCAGAGATAATAGACCGGCATATTGGCACGGCTACCGATGTTGGCAAGATACCCCTTGCTGCACTTAATTCAGCATTCATGCAGGATGGCCTTTTTGTTTATGTGCCCGATGGGGTGGAAGTCGAGAAACCAATACAATTGGTAAGTGTTGTTGACTCACAACTGCCAACTATCCTCCAACCCCGCCATTTGCTGATTGCGGGCAAAAACTCTAAGGTAACATTAGTGCACTGCGACCATACCCTAACCAACAACGTAAGCTTTTCGAACACGGTGATGGAAATAATTGGTGCCGAAAACTCCCAAATTGATCATTACAAGGTACAAAACAAGGGTAGCCAGTCGGCTCTTTTTACCACCACGGGGGTGAATCTATACCGGGGCGCCAAATTTTCAAGCAAAATTATTACCCTCAACGGAAACCTAACCAGAAACTGCTTGGACGTTAAACTGCTTGAAGAACAAGCCGATGCCGAATTGAACGGGCTTTACCTTGTTGATAAATCCCAACACGTTGACAACCAAATATCTATAGAGCACCACGCTCCTAACTGCACCAGCAATCAACTTTTCAAGGGAATACTGGACGATAGGTCAAAGGCCGTTTTTTCGGGCTTAATACACGTAAGGAAGCAAGCCCAACAAACCAGAGCTTACCAGAACAATAAAAACCTCCTGCTAACTGACGAAGCAAAGGCCAACACCCAACCCCGCCTCGAAATATATGCGGATGACGTTAAGTGTAGCCACGGAGCTACAGTGGGTCAGCTCAACGCAGAGGCAATGTTCTATTTAAGGTCGAGGGGCATTGGAGTAGAAGAAGCCCGCAAGCTATTGATGCTTGCATTTGCAGACGAGGTAGTTCAGAAAATTTCTATCACCCCATTGAGAAACAAGATCAGCAGTTTGGTTGAAAAAAGGTTGAGCGGCCAATTATCAATTTGCGATCAATGCCTTCTGCATTGCGCCGACCAAGGAACCGCTACCTTCAAGATTGACCCCTCCAAATTGTAAAAAAGGAGCTTCAGTTTTTGCACCAAAAAGAAGAATCCTGTTTTTTGCGGCAGCCCATAACTTTCCCATATTTTTTTGCCTGCTATAAGGTTTTTGAATTACTTTAGCAAATTAAAAAAAAGTAGCGGTTTTAGTTTGTACTAGTGCTTGAGACTCTTTTAACCATTTCAGTTGCAGGTTTGCTTGCAGGTTGGATTTTTTCCATTCCAGGGGGAGGCCCCATTACGGTACTCACCACCGCCAATGCACTTCGGGGCAGGAGGCATTTTTGCCTTTCGGTTACAATTGGCGGAGCGCTTGTAAATTGGTTCTGGGCATTTGTTACCATCTTCGGCTTCACCAAAGTTTTCAAACCTGAAAGCCCGGTGTTGCCGTACCTTTTCGTGGTTGGCGGTGTATTCCTTATTTATATGGGAATAATTACAACAAAAAAGGAAATTAACATCGGCCACTTTAAGCAAAGGAAGATTATAAGCCCCAAAAGAAGAAACATTGAATTGCGCAAGGGGTTTGCAGCAGGGTTTATGTCCTCCCTTTTAAACCCTTCCCTGGCACTTAGTTGGCTTGGATCTACGTTTCTTACAATGACTTTCTTGGCTTTTTTGGGGTTCAACGTGGCCGGAATGGACAATTCCCTCAAGGGGATAAAGGACCAACTGAACTATAAGAATGCCAATAAGACTGTTATTGTGGAGGAAATAATCCAAGCCCCCAAACTTGCTTCAAGTGTTGCCACCGTTGAGAACCTTGAAGCAATGGAAGCCCAATCCCAAAAGCCAGGGCAAACCCTCTCCACCTGGTTCATATTAGTCATGGCGCTCTGTTATGGATTCTTTGTCGGCACCGGAACCTTCCTGTGGTTTTATCCTATGGCGTCAATAATAATAAAGTACCGCACAAAATTAAAGCCATCCACTGCCAACAATTTCTTAAAAGTGCTTGGAGGAATTTTAAGCTGCGTTGGCTTGTACTTAACGGTGACGGGCGTACTTCTTTTCTTTAAATAAAA